>NZ_JAFCXF010000008.1:0-304909 GCF_049898205.1 Pararhizobium sp. DWP3-4
GCGGCGCTCAGGACCGGGCAGGACTTCTATCTTCGGATTGTGACTAGTCATAATGGGCACATTACCTCGCACACTTGTTAAGTGGGAGATCGTGTCCGGATATTTATGGGGCCATTACAGAAGGATTGAAACCCCTTCTCGACCGCTTCGGCAACGATCCTAACTTCCACCTTATCCTATTCACGCTTGACGAGACGGCTTACTCGAGAGAACTTGGTCCTTTGGCTGGCGTGTACCCATCCCTCTGGTTGGGGTCCCCATGGTGGTTTCACGACAGCATTGAAGGATTTCTTCGGTACCGTCAGCAGGCGACCGAAACAGCTGGCTTTTATAAATATGCCGGGTTTGTCGATGACACACGCGCGTTCTTTTCTATTCCCGCACGCCATGATGTGGCCAGAAGACTGGACGCGGCGTATCTCGCAAACTTGGTAGTTACACATCGGTTGACCGAGACTGCCGCTTTCACCCTGATCAACGACTTCGCGACGCATCTGCCGCGGCGGGCTTATTGCCTCGATGGAGTGAATCCCAGATAGGGAAACTTTCAAGACATCCACAATCGAAGACAGCGTTCCGAGAGCTACGACGGTCTTGAGTCAATGGTTTTTGACCCACTCATAAGGTAACGAGCCACGGTCCACGAGTGCTGGGCGCCCAATAGATGCAGACTTGATCACGCAAAGGTCAAAGCCAACGTCCGAAGAATGTCGCGTGCATTTTGCAGCGGCTGGCGGTTTTCTTCGATCGCACACACAGCTTGTCATGTCCGGTGCGACGAGTTTTTCGTGAATTGTCTGCGATCATGTTACCTGCCTCAGTGTATGGCCAGGTGTTGTCGTGGGCCGCGGTTCCCGGCTAAGGCGGAGAGAGCACCGGTCGAAAGTCTGCGTGTCACCTACACGGTTTAACAGCCTAAATGCTGATGATGTCGCCAGACACGTAAGTCGGCGTGCATCCGAACGCGAGCCCAGATGTAGGGATGCGCGGTTGGTTATGCGGAGAATGTAGCCAAACCATTGCATCGCCAATCGACTTGCGGAAGCAAGGTAACAGACTTCAAATTTTACCAATACGCTGACGTCCAGCATATGAGCGAGGGAGACATGCTGACCAAGAGAGGTGAACAGTTCGGGGACGAATAGCTTATCCGCGCTACTTACTCGGCTCAGCATTACCACTGGCTTCTGCTATTTTGCTGTCATTCTCGGCGCCTGCAACGGAGAGTGGTCGGTTATAGCCTGTCGAAACGCTTGGACTCGCCGTTGGCGCTGGCGGAATGCATTCAGCCATTCAGAACGGGAAACCGCTCCCGGGCTGCATTCACCACGCCGACCGGGGATGATAACGCAAGTGAAACCTAACGAAGGCCGCTGCGCGAGTAGCGCTGACGAGTTATCTCATTGCATATGGCTCACAATCGCCACTCTTTGAAAAATTGGAGCGAGAGCACTACGGCAGGTGGTGGGGGTTTCGAGAAGGCCTGCGTCTATCGCCTTGTAGCTCGACAAACGCAACAACGATATTGATGAGAAGTGTGACAAAGGAGAATGCCAGTGACTATGCCAGCCGGAAAAAATGCCAAGATTGCCTTAGTAACAGGTGGCAGTCGTGGAATGGGCCGAAGCACGGTACTCAGCTTGGCCGCACGTGACGTCCAAACGATCTTCACCTACAATTCGAATAAAGCCGAAGCCGACAAGGTCGTAGCATCAGCGGCGCTGGCCGGGCACCGTGCGGTCGCTCTTCAACTTGATATGGGCCAGGTGGGTTCATTTGACGCGTTTGTCGAGGACCTGCGTGGGGCATTGGATATGCTGCATGCGACACGGCTTGACTTCCTAGTCAACAATGCAGGAATGTCACTGCACAAGCCCTTCGATCAGACCAGCGTCGATGATCTTGATCTCGTGTTCCGAGTTCATTTTCAAGGGGTCTTCTTTCTCATCCAGAAGCTTCTGCCGATATTGAACGACGGTGGGCGGATTATCAACATTTCGTCGGGCCTGACCCGGTTTACGTCGCCGGGCATTTCCGCATACGCCTCGATGAAAGGTGCGGTGGAGGTCCTGACTCGCTATCTCGCAAAGGAACTGGGCCCGCGCGGGATCACAGTTAACACAGTAGCCCCGGGCGCGATCGCGACAGACTTTAGCGGCGGCATCGTACGAGACAATCCTGAGCTGAACCGACAGGTGTCGGCCATGACCGCATTGGGACGTGCCGGGCAGCCCGATGACGTGGGCCCGATGATTGCTGCCCTATTATCCGACGACAACCGGTGGGTCAACGCCCAGCGGATCGAGGTTTCCGGCGGCATGGTGATCTAACCGAGCCCTTGAAGAATCGGAAAGACCCAATCATTCGCCGTTCGGCCGGCAGCGGGTAACACCGCAAGCTACAACAATGCCATGACGGGCATTGTGGCAAGTTTGGTTGCTCGCGGATTCTTCTCCCTCATTTCCACCGGTGTCCGTCGAAATTTACTCCCATTTGAGCGCCACCTGTGGGCTGCCGTCTGCCTGGTCTGGCGGTGGCTTTGACAGGTGGTCTGTTCGGCGGCGGTACTTGAGGTTTGCTCGCGCGACGAGGGGAAAGGCGAGAAGCTTTGGACGGCTTTCTAATCGGCCTGCGCAATACGCAACAGTAGGAACGCGACGAGGCGACGCCAATCTGGGTGCGGACCGCATTGTTGTTGTGCCCAGGAAATGGCAGATCCCCAACGTCTGCTTTACTCAAAGAAGAACAGTTCAATCGCTCAGCAGCGGTTTTAGAGATCGGCAACCTACTGTGCTGGCGCGTCGAGATCGTTAGCCAGGAGGCGCAACAACTTGCCTGCATCCGTTCGAGCGGTGATCTCGCGCAACGGATCGTTAAAACGGGTTTCTGCGGCGTTCAGCTTGGCGCGTCGGCAGAAGGCCGCGATCTGACAGTATGGGGACCGGTTCTTGCGACCGCGTGCTCGTCACGGCAAGCGGCGTATGTGACTTGAACTGCGTGACGATTCGGCACCCGGCCTTGTCCAGCTTGTCCTACCAGCCAAAAATTGTGAGATAGCCGAGATCATAGACGTGGGTCCCGCCCAGCTGTATCGGCATCTCTTTCGCAGCGGCAATGTCGTTGATATTGGCGGGTGTGACGGCCGCATAGATCGGCCTCATCCTCAGCATCGTGGCTGACATGGACTTTTGCGCGGCAGGCCCGATGGAAAAAGCGCCTACTGCGACTCGGTCACGGTTGACATGATTGGGACCACAATATGCTATTCACTCCGCATCCCAAGCTTGGCGATGGTACGACATATGCAATATAGCCTTATTGACGTGTTTCTCGACTGCACTGACGGAAATGCCAAATTGGTGGGAGATCTCTTTGTAGGAGAGCCCATCAACGCGCCGCAGCAGGAAGACCGTTCGCGTTCGCGCGGGCAAAGCCGCGAGCGCAGCGAGGGCTGCTGATAGGGACTGCCTGTCTTCCAAGATTTGATGGGATGAACAATCTAAGCCACCATGCAGGTCGGGCTCAAATGAAGTATGAAATGCAGCGCATCTGACGACACGGCGACGATGTCGATCCGTAAGTACACTTCCAGCAATGCGATAAAGGTAACCGCCCGTATTCGAAATTGTTTCAGGGAAGTTGCAGGACACGATACGTAGGAGAACATCTTGGACCAGGTCGTCTATCTCGCATTGGTCAGATATCCTTCGCCTAAAGAATGCTCTTAAGGCGTCTCGCCGGGATGTAGCATCCTGAATGAGTTCAGCTTTTTCTACGGCAGCATGCTGTATTGATCGGTCGTAAGGTCGCTTTGGAGTAATGCTTTGCGTGCTGACAGCAAGCTCTGGAAGGTCGCCACAAACCCGTTTTGAAGAACTCGTATGTGACGGGTGACAGCTAAAGTTTTGTGATAACATTTGGGTCTCCCTGCAGTGGGTCGTAGAACCAGTACTGCCGGTTCTTGCACCATTATGCCGAAGGACCACCGTTATTGGTGAGTTGTGAGTTGTGAGTTTTCGTTGGTTTGTAATCTCGATGTAACGCGAGCGGATTACACGCCACGCTCAAACATGAAATGTCGGTAATTCGCACCCCGTTGTTGTCTTGTATCCCTTTTGCATCGTTCGTGAGGAGATAAAGGAGATGGAAAATCATGAGGGAATCCAACACCCCAACACTCTGCGATTTGGACCTTTCACGCTACATGTTACGGAAAGACGATTGGAGCGCGACGGGCAAGCTGTTCCTCTGGGATCTCGCGCACTCGACTTGCTCATCGTCCTAACCCGCCGCGCCCAGACAGTCGTCACCAAGGACATATTGATGGAAGAGGTCTGGGCCGGGTTCACGGTAGACGGGTGTAACCTACGCTACCAAGTCGCAGCGCTGCGCAGAGCCTTGGCAGACGGCGTTGACGGCGCGCGTTACATTACTACGGTGCCCGGGAGAGGATACTGCTTCGTCGCCGTCGCACGGGGTGCGAATCAAGGTGCTCTACCGATCGACTATAGTGAGGGGGATAATCTCCCACAATCTTTGGATCAGATCATTGGTCGCGACGAAGACTTGGCTGTGGTGACTGCAAAGTTACTGTCCGAGCGTTTTGTTTCAATTGTAGGCACAGGAGGCATCGGTAAAACGACCGTGGCGGTAGCGGTTGGCCATACGTTACGCTATAATTTCAGCGACCTGGTTCGCTTTGTAGAGCTTGGGTCGGTGAGCGACCCCCGCCTTGTGACAAGTGTTGTAGCAACGACTCTTGGACTGGTCGTGCAGACCGATAATTTGCTGAACAACATCGTCGCTGCTGTTCGCGACAAGCACATACTGCTTATCTTCGACAGCTGCGAGCATGTAGTTGACATGATTGCCCCTTTGATCGAAACGATTCATGCGCAGGCACCTCGGGCGTACATCCTTGTAACAAGCCGCGAGACGCTTCGGGTGATGGGTGAGCACGTCCATTGGCTACGGCCGCTTGCCACTCCCGCGCAGGATGCGATCCTCACCGCATCGGCCGCTATGCGATACCCCTCGATCCGACTTTTTGCTGAGCGCGTTGACGCCGCTGAAGGTCGGTTTGTTCTTAGTGACGAGGACGCGCCAATCGTCGCCACCATCTGTCGACGGCTTGACGGTATCGCGTTGGCGATCGAGTTCGCCGCAGGTCGTGCTGGATCATATGGCGTCGCGATGACTGCGCAGCTTCTTGAACGTCAGTTTCACTTACAGTGGCAGGGCCGACGCACTGCTCGACCCCGTCACCAGACGCTCGAAGCAGCGTTGGACTGGAGTTATATGTTGCTTGCGGAGACCGAGCGTCTGGTCCTTATACGACTGTCAGTTTTCGCGGGAGTATTCGATCTGGACGCGGCAACCGCAGTCGCGATCGACGGCGACCTGGCTGATGCGGCCGTCTTGGAAGCCATTGCTAGCCTCATTTCCAAATCTTTGATCACGAGGGTAGCTGGCGACTCCACACGAAGGTATCGGCTCTTGGATACAACGCGTGTTTATTTACTGAAAAAATTACTTTCTAGCGACGATGCTACCCCCGCAAGGTGGAGACACGCCAGCTACCTGCTTCGCTTCTTTAACAGTGAGAAGAACGCCGCCGCCAGACTAACACAGGGCGAGGCATTCGCTAGATATGGCTCGTCTGTCAACGACGCCCGTCTAGCACTTCAATGGTGTCTGGCAGAGGGGGGAGAACCAACTATTGGGGCTGCTTTGGCGGCGGCGGCGGCGCCGATTTTGCTACTCATGGCCTTGCTTACTGAATGTAATCGTTGGATGGAGGAGGCGATTGCCTCTTTGAACCAAGAAGCCCTCGGGACGCGACTTGAAATGGAACTGCAAGCCGCGCTGGGACAGTCACTGATGTGGACGGAGAGCAGCAGCGAACGACTATTTGCCGCGAACGATCGAGCGCTCTCCATTGCCGAGCGCATCGAGGGACCCGAGTATCGGCTGTGGTTAATTCGGGGTTTGCACTCCTATTTTCAGAGAATTGGCAGCTACAACAAAGCACTTGCATATGCCGAAAGTTGTCTCGCTCTATCAGATCAGCTCGGCGAAGAGGCGCGACATTTGGCCCTCTCGCTTCTTGGTATAACCCGGCACAGCATGGGTCTGAACGAGCAGGCGCTTCGCGATCTCCGCGCCTCGTTGGCGTTGCCGGAGGGTTCTCAGAGCGCCAAAGCCGTTTACTTTCTGCTGGATTACCGTAACAGGGCGCGTTTAGCCCTTGCCCGCAGTCTTTGGATTAGCGGCTATACAAACGAAGCCTTGCGGGTAAGTGAGCAAGCGCTTTCAGAGGCTGCGGAATTGCAACATCCCGTCGCGATATGCATGTCGAACGGATGGACGTCGTCGTTATTCCTTTGGTCTGGCGATCTGGAACGAGCAGAGCATCATATCGATCTGTTCTGGGACATGATCCAACGGCACTCATTTGCGGGCGGCGAGGCAAACTGGCTTGGCGTAAAAGCGGTTATTGCGGTTGCAACGGGACGCGAAGCTAATGCAGTCGATATTCTTCGCCACTGCATCGATACCTTGCAGCGGGAAGAGTATCTCTTCCTGCTTCCTAATTTTGAGATAGCCCTTGCCGAGGGACTGTTGGCTACTGATCGAGCCGAGGAAGCGCTAGTTTCAATCGATCGTGCCTTAGCCCGGACTGAGTTATGCGGAGACCTGTTAACGAGGCCTGAGATGCTGAGAGTGCGCGGTGAGATACTTGCGGAGATACCAGACGTCCGAGCCAGCGAGGTCGAGGCCTCAATCAAAAGTGCTCTCAATCTTGCCAACGCGCAAGGCGCTTTGGTGTGGGAGCTTAGGGCGGCAATAAGCTTAGTTAAAGTGTGCGATACGACTTCAGGCGGTGTTGCTGCGCGTCAAATCCTTGCGTCAGTGATCGACCGATTCGGCGAAGGCTTTGACCAACCCGACCTTGTGGCTGCTCGGCGGATACTCGCTGCGCCGTAAACACGTGAACAGCCGATTTTTAGCATTTCGCCAAAAGCTCGCCATAGCAATCTGCAGTGCTCACGGCTACGGTCATTTTGGAGCTTTGGAGCGTTGTATCCGGAAGTTAATGAATCTGGACTGCCATTGAGTGTCGAAAGTGACTAGCCAGCCGACGATAGCCTCCAACTGTGCCGCAAATTCCGATCTCGAGCCGCGGAGGGCAAGGCAGACGGTTAGGGGCGGCGATCGGCTTCCTCACCTGGAAGCTTTCCGATTTGCGTCAAAAATGTCAGATTATCTTCAAGATGCCAGTTGTCAGTGATGCGACCATTTCGGACGCGTACAATATCGGTCGCAATGAAGTCAACACGCTGACCAAAACCCCTAGTACCCTCGAACATACCAGTAAATGTTCCAGTAAATCGCAAATGCGAGACGACGCGATCGGAGATCACGAGGCGCTGGACTACAGCCACATTCAGGTCTGGCACCGCACCTAAGAGAGTTTTGGCGGCAGCAGCGGGACCGTTCGGGCCTTGGGAACGCCCCGGCGGCAATGTGTGGTCCGTAAATCCTCGGTCAATCGCTGCCGAAAGCAAGGTACCGCTGCCATTAGTCCAGAAGCCATAAAAATTCTCGACCGGCTTGAGTAAGGCAGCGCGGCGTTCCTTGGAAATGTCGGCCGCGACAATCAACTCTAGGGGTTTTGCCATTGCAACCGCAGTCACATCGTCGACCTGCGCGGCCACTGCGGGACAGGCGAAAGTCGCCGCCGCTGCTATCCATAAGGGCATCATCAACCCCCCCTTTGGCTTCAGAGCACCAGGGAGTTTACGCCCTCGCTTGCGAATAATGAGTGCCGCAATGGCTTTGCGACTGGAGGGATAATTGGATCGTTTGACCGCCGCTCCATTCTGATCGCGGCTGGTCCATTCATCTTTGGACATTCGGACCTTGACCAACGATGCCTCATCGTATGGTGGGTACAGGGGGATGGTGCTCGACATAGCTGCTCCTAAATCATGGCGTGGTGGACGGACGGCCCTGGGGGAAGAGGCTGTCCGTCCGTTGCATGTCCGGCCGACCGCCGAGGGAGGCTCGACGTCGTCTCGTCCGGATGACACAAACTGCGAAGGGCTTGTGTCAATAGTAGAGACGCAACCGGTCAGAAACCCCACACCTTGAAGAGATCAAGTTAGCGATCGCGGCCTTACGTTGGCAGTTACGCCCAGAATCGCCTCGGCGATAGCGTGCGTTCACAATCAGTGGTCAGGACCGCGCCATGTCACTGAGCGGTCCAGCGGAGATTGGTTTCCCCTAGATGCTTGAGAAGCGTCAACATCACTGGTTTATTTGCAATCGGGATGAGGATTCCGACCACTGCCGCGTCTAGTGTTACGAGGCCTAACCGTAACGACGGAGGTAACAGATGCTGTGTTCTAGGGCCCTGATAAGCTGGCGGGAAAGCCTGATCGACGACATTTACACGACTGCTCTCGACTTCAATATTCTGCCCGTTGACGGCTTGTTGGGTTACCGCACGAGCAGGTTATCAAGCGGCTTTTACACCCATACTGCACGCCACAGTTCGTAATCCTATACCTTTCGTCCCGTTACAAGCGAAAATTGCGAAGACTGCTACCATCACCCTCACGTAAAATCAGAACTAGGCCCGAGCCAAACGGACATGTCAGCTCCCCAGGGCCAAATCGGGCACGGATTTTACCAATCATTTCTCATTTGAAGACCAGCTCAACTTCGTAGCGCCACTGTTCCACAATTTTTCTCGATCGCGAAGTCGTGCGGTCCGCTATTTCGACAACTAAACATCTTGATTGGAGTAAAAAATGAGCCAGAAAGCAATCGGAGTAATCTACGCTTTGGCGTTGCTATTGCCGGGCATCGCCACCGCGGAACAGGCGAGTTTGCCCGTCGCCGAACAGCATTTCACACGAGGCAACGCTATCGCGATGGACCGTATGATGACAGCCATGCACCTGCCGTCTAGCGGGGACGTCGACACTGACTTCGTGAACATGATGGAGCCGCATCATCAAGGCGCAATCGATATGGCGATCCTCCAGCTCCGCTATGGGCGCAATCCTAAATTGCTCCGGCTGGCGCAAGAGATCATCGTTGAACAGCGGCAAGAAATTGACGCAATGCGACTGGCACTTGGCCGGCCGCTTCTGTCGCCATCGCCGCTGCCGGGGCGTCAATTGGTACTCCAGACGGCCCCCATTCACTACCACGCGGAGTCAAGGCCATGACCCCTTTGAAGATTGCGTTGACGCTCACCATCGGGTCGTTGCTTGCAGCTACTCCAGTCTATTCTGGCCAAGCTCCGTTCGCCGCCTCGGCCCTTGATGTCCCCATTAGTTCGCGCGATCGCGTCTATGCTGCGGAGCAGTTTTCTAACACCGTCTCGGTAATCGACCCGTCCAGCAACCGTTTGCTCGGGGTGATTCGTCTTGGCGAGCCGCAGCCCACCAACTTTAGCCCGCTCTACCGTGGACAGGTACTGGTGCATGGCATGGGGTTCGCGCCGGATGGCAAGACCATCGCGGTTGTCTCGATCGGATCTAACGGAGTGAGCTTCATTGATACCGCGACCAACATAGTGAAACAAACCACCTATGTCGGCCGCGCGCCACATGAGGCCTTCTTCACTCCTGATGGCCGGGAGGTCTGGGTAACAGTGCGCGGCGAGGACTATGTTGCGGTCCTCGACAGCGCAACATACAAAGAGATCGCGCGAGTGAAGACACCGGGCGGCCCTGGGATGACAATCTTCTCGCCCGACGGTCGCCTCGCCTACGTATGCTCGTCCTTTAATCCTGAACTCGTCGTATTCGACGTGACGAGCCGCACCGAAGTCGGTCGGGTCGCGCAGCCAAGCCCATTCTGCCCAAATATCGCCGCCACTCCCGATAGCAAGCAGGTTTGGTATACACTAAAGGACGTCGGTAAGGTCGTTGTCATTGATGCGAAGCCACCGTTCGCGACCCTGAAGGTCATCGATGCAGGTCCGATCACCAACCACGTCAACTTCGTCGACAACCGGCACGGCAAGTTTGCCTACATCACCGTTGGAGGTCTGAACGAGGTGCAGGTGTTCCGGCGTGATAACTTCACCAAGGTCGCAACAATCCCGGTAGGTGCGCTGCCGCACGGCATCTGGCCGTCCGGTGACGGCCGCCGCATCTATGTTGGGCTCGAGAATGGCGACGCCATGGTTGCCATTGACACGCTCACTAATCAGGTCGTGGCCACCATTCCGATTGGGCAGGGAGCACAGGCGGTCAACTATGTACCCAACGCTGTGCAGACCGGAACGGGTTTAGCCAGCCTTGAGCCTCTTGGCATCGCCGGCAATGCGAAACATATAGCGCTCGCCGCCTCCGGCGATAAAACCAGCCCACCAACAACTAGCGTCAGCCTTTTCGATCAGGGATTGGTGCAGGTCCTTGAGGCAGGAGTAACCGGCCTCGCCCCGAAATCGCCCTACGTCCTCGGTCTCACGTCGAAGCCCGATGGCAGTGGAAGTTTTGAGCCGCTTGCCGCCTTCACTACCAACGCCGCGGGCGCCGCGATTGTCAATGCAACCGGCCGGATCCGCACCATTGTCGAAGCGGACAGCCCCTCACTGCGTCGCTACCTCGTCATCGTTCAGGGTACGCCAGGCCGGCCCGGTGTCGCCGTTCAGGTGCAGGTCAATTGATTAGTACTACCCCCAGTGACTTGCCTTTTCTGTAGTACGCAATCGGCATCGATTTTTCCGAAGTTATGAAACTAAGCCGTCAACCGGAGTTGATTATGTTTGCGGAGATAAATGGAACGCGGATTTTTTTCGATATCGAAGGGACGGGTCTCGCGTCTTCTGACGGTGAATTAACAGCTAAGCCGACACTGGTAGCGCTTCACGGCGGCCCAGGATTCGATCACGGGTATCTACGCCCCGGCCTGTCGGCACTGAGTGAAATCGCGCAGGTGGTCTATGTAGATCTTCGGGGACAAGGTCGCTCTGATCGCCCTTCACTCGAAACATGTACACTGGAACAAATGGCCGATGACATTGCGGGCTTGTGCCTCTTCCTCGGCATCGAAAAGCCAGTGTTGTTTGGACATTCGGCTGGTGGGTTTGTCTCGATGCACATTGCACTTCGACATCCGCACCTTCCCAAAGGTATGATCCTCTCAGGGAGCTCGGCCAGTATGAAGCCAGGGCAAGAGGATGGCGGTGAACACCCCCCTCCACTTGCCTCTCGTGCCAGCTCAGACGTCGTCGAGACAGCGGCGCGGGTATTTGCCGGAGATATCACTGAAGAAAGCGTTGCCGCCTTTTTAAGGAAAGTCGGTCCCTTCTACGGCGGCCCCGCCCACATGCAAATAGTCAGCGAAATATTGCGACTTACAACTGCAAATATTGATATAATGAAGCACTTCATGGTCAGTATCGGTCCGCGATACGATCTTCTAGCTGACCTTTGCAGAATAGACGTCCCAACCCTTGTCATGGTTGGAAGGTACGACTGGATCTGCCCACCTAGAGCCAGTCGCGCGATCGCTCGCGGGATTCCGGAAGCGAGGATTATTCAATTCGAAAATTCGGGCCATTTCCTATTTTCGGAAGAACCCAATGAGTTCTTATATCGAACGCGACTGTTTTTGGACTCTTTAAGGTAGCCGCGTCACTTCACGATCTCTGGCCATCTGGCCAGGGACCACCGGTTAGAAGCTGGCCCCACATACCTGTGGGGACGGTTTCGCATGTCTGGTCGAAGTCTCCGGGTTTTCGCCTTTTTTAGCGCCAGAGTGGAATTGAGTTTCTCAACTGCTTTGCTCCAAAGGAAAATCGGTAAGGACTTCGACGCCGGTCGCCGTCACTCGCAGCATATGTTCACATCGCACGCCGCCGACGCCGGGGACATAAGCGCCCGGTTCGACCATGAGCACCATATCCTCTTCGATTGTTCCGTGCTCACCCTGTACGAGACGGGGCCATTCATGCACTGATGTTCCGATGCCGTGCCCCGAATGATGAGGGTACTCCAGACCCATTTTTCGCATGTGGGCGCGAAGACTCGTATCAAAGGCGTGGACCGTAAGCCCGGATCGCAACGTCGATATGGCGAGCATCAGCGTCTCGTGTACACTTTTGTAAATTGAGCACCACGCTTCGGACGGCGCCCCCAGTGTGAAGCTGCTGCAACTATCGCCCCAATATCCCGCAACGCGAGGCGCCAGATCGCATAGGATGGGGTCACCCCCCAAGAGCCGACGCGGCCCCGGGTTTGTCCCCAGCATGGCTGTGTGGTTGACGCCACCGAGAAATTCCCCCGCAAGTGCACATCGTCCCCCAGCCTCCTGCTCCATCACGGCACGTATTGCGTTGAGCACCTCGACCTCGGACATGCCTACACGCGACAAACTGCGCGCGGCAATCTGCCCTGCGCTGGCGACCGATGCCGCGGAGCGTAGAGCGATAAGCTCGGACGGGGTCTTTATTGCGCGAGCCCGTTGAAGCAGATGATCGACGGGAACTGTCATGGGCATCAAATCGTCAAGGCTAGCAGGCTGAGTCCCTAACTGGATTGCCAAACACCCACCAACATCCAAGTGTCGCATCATTCGTTGGACAGCCGTTCGGTAGCTGGTGACTTGATCGACCACACCGCCTGCAAAGCCCGTGTATACTTCCGCATGTAGAGCGTCCGGCAGGTTTGCCGCCTCGACATTCGAGCAAACAAGGCCCACTTCGCCTTGGCGTCCAACAAAAGCGAGTGCGGGTCCGCCTGTAAAAGGCGACGGGCCAGTTTCAATCGGGATGACCTGACCGGTAGCATAGCAGACCGCATCCGGACCGCTAAGCACGGCCCAGTCTGCACCAAGTTCACAGAGAACGTTATGAATGCGGTCTTGCCGGTCCGTCGTCACAGAGCTGGTTCTTTCTTTTTGGGCATCGAAATATATGTGGTCTTAATTTCGAAGAGATGGCGTTGTGACGGCCTACCACTCTGCCACCGCCCCGTCCTTATGCCGCCAGACCGGAGCACGCCAACGATGGCCGGTTTGGGCAGCTTCGACAACGCAAGACTCATCGATTTCGATACCGAGGCCCGGGCCGGTGGGTATGAGCAAGTGACCATCCTTCAATGTAAAGCCACGCTCCGGAAGCATATAGTCAGCCAGGTCGCCTTTTTGATTATAGTGAATACCAAGGCTTTGCTCCTGAATGAAGGCGTTGTGGCACACCGCGTCGACCTGCAGACATGCAGCCAGCGCGATCGGCCCCAGAGGGCAATGCGGAGCGAGCGCCACGTCATAGGCCTCGGCCCAATGACCGATGCGGATTGTCTCCGATATCCCGCCGACATGGGCAGGATCGGGGTTTATAACCTGCGCAGCCCGCCGTTCGAACACCGGCTTAAAATCATAGCGCGAATGCAGTCGTTCTCCGATGCACAGGGGAATTGAGGTCGCACGCGCCAGATCAGCCATCGATTCCACCATAGCCGAAACCACCGCATCCTCAACAAAGAGCGGCCGCAATGGCTCCATTTCCTTCAAAAGGACACGGGCCATCGGTAGATGCACGCGGCCGTGAAAATCAAATGCGAGATCCATCGTCGGGCCAACGGACGCGCGTAGATCGAATAGCCGTTTCAGAATCGTGTCGACCGCAGCATAGGTATCGACGATCTGCAATTCCTCGCATATGTTGAACTTGACCGCATCAAAACCACGTTCTCGCATCGCCTGTGCGCCTTCGATCAGACGTTCTGGTCTGTCTCCGCCAATCCAGCAATAGCTGCGGATGCGGTCGCGCACAGGCCCACCGAGAAGCTCGTAAATCGGCACACCCAGCGCCCTGCCCTTGATGTCCCAAAGGGCAGTATCGATGCCGGCAATCGCGCTCATCAGCACGGGGCCACCGCGATAGCAACCGTTGCGGTAGAGCATCTGCCAGATATCCTCGACGCGTCTTGGATCAAGGCCGATGACGAAATCAGCGATTTCGGCAATTTTAGCCGCGAGCGTTTCAGCATGCCCTTCAAGGACCGGTTCGCCCCAACCAGATATACCTTCGTCCGTTTCCACCTTCAGAAAGAGCCAGCGGGGAGCAACCAGAAACGTTTTAAGCGCGGTGATCTTCATTTCAGGCGTCCAAGGCAACAATAGTGCCACGGGCAACGAGCCCGTCGATCTGGACTTCACCAAAGCCTTCCGACCGCAGGATTTCACGGCTGTGGGCACCATAGGCGGGTGCGGACGTCATTTTTTGCGGGCCGACGGCGGGAAAGCGGATGCCGGGCGCGACGGTGGTATAGGTTCCGCCTTTGGGATGGTCGAGCTCGATCAGCATTTCGCGCGCCTGCGGGTGAGCAAGGAAAGACGCGTAGTCGTTGGCCACCATGCACCAGACGCCAAGCGGTGAAAGCAGCGCATCCCATTCGGCGGCCGGCGCGTGAACCAGTTTGGCGGCAACAGTGCCGACGATCTCATCGCGCCATGTGGTCAACGCCGCGACATCACCCTGCGGTGGACGCGTCGCCTTCAGTGTCGAAAGGGCGGGCAGGTCAAGCGCCCGTGCCAACACGTCGAGATCGGCCTGCGCTATAGCGAAAAAGCCTTCCCCGCACTTATAGAGCCCATAGGGCGGTTCTTGATAAATCGACACCTGGGGCTGGGTTCCGCGAACTGGGGGTGCATCGGCGGCTAGGAAGCTCGTCACTTCCTGGCACTGCATTTCCATGATGGCCCCCATCATCGAGACCTTAACCTCCTGGCCTCTGCCGGAAACACCGCGCGCGACAAGTGCTGCCAGTACACCTTCGCACACCATATGCGAGGCCGTGACATCAACCATGTAAAGTGGCGACGCTGCTGGCAGTCCATCGGCGGTTCCGCCATTGAAGGCCAAGCCCGTGAAGCTCTGCAGCAGCAGATCCTGTCCAGGACGATCTTTCATCGGCCCTTCGTCGCCATAGCCGGTAATTGAGCCATATACGAGACGCGGATTGCGAGCTGATAGGCTCTCGTAGTCGATCCCCAGCTTTTTTGCCACATGCGGGCGGTAGTTCTGGACCAGAACATCGGCGCCCAGAACCATTTTGTTCAGCACATCGCGGCCTTCCTCCGATTTAAGATCGAGCACGAGGCTGCGCTTGTTGCGATTTAATGTCACGAAACAGGTGGCATCGCCAAATCGGGTCACGCCGGCCATCGGCGCATGACGGGCGAAGTCCCCGCCACCCGGTGCCTCGATCTTGATCACGTCGGCGCCCATTTCGGCCAGTCGCTGCGTGCACAGCGGACCTGCCATTGCGATCGTTAGGTCCAAAACGCGAAGTCCGGTCAAGGGGCCTTTTTCAACGTTGTTCTCGGTCATTTCATTTGTCCTTCAATCCGTTTGGCCTAACGCCCGCGAAACACGGGGTCGCGCTTTTCGCTGAAGGCGGCCATGCCTTCACGTGCGTCCTCCGTCATCATGCAAAGCGTGTATCCGTCGTTTTCCCAAGCAAGCCCCTGCGCAATCGATGTGCCTTGGCTTTGCTTGATAATTTGCTTGGCTGACTGGACCGCAATCGGCGGGTTGAGGGCCAGTCGCGCTGCGATCTTCCGCGCCTCGGACAGCAGTGCGTTAGGATCAACAATCCTTTGAACCAGCCCGACACGATATGCCTCTGCAGCGTCAAAACGGTCACCCGTCAGGATCCACAAAGCCGCGTTACCGTAGCCGATGAGCCGGGGCAGGATGGAGGTGTTGCCGGAGCCCGCATGCCAGCCCCGCTGGACTTCGGGCGCGCCGAAAGAGGAGTTGCGGGTCGCGATACGGATGTCGCAGCACATCGCCACTTCGAGACCTCCGCCGAGACAATAGCCGTCGATCGCGGCAATCGCAGGCTTGCGCAGGCCGAGAAGGGGCGCAATGTAGTCGCGGTCGTAGTCGGCTCGGTTGCGGCCGTCCCATGGCGTGCCGAGATCATCCAGAGCGTTAACGTCCGAGCCCGCAGAAAACGCCCGCCCGCCGGCACCCTCGATGATGAGGACCTTGATACTGGCATCGGTGTCGATCCGGCGAGCCAGTTTGGCTATCTCGCCGCCCATGGCGGCGGTGATGGCGTTGTGCTTGGCCGGCCGGTTCAGCGTGATAAAGGCTATCCCCTCTTCGACGCGAAACAGGATGTGATCTTCGCTCAATTGTCGGTTCTCCGATTGGGGCCGGTCAGCGTCACGCGAACGGACCAGCGGTGGGTGACGTGTGACTCAACAGTTTTGGCCTGACCGATTGCCTCGGCGGCTGCAAGGTGATCCGCCGCAGCCGTCGCCGGCTCCAGCGCTACCTGATGAACGGGATCATGCGTAGGCCAGCCGCCGTAGGACAACCAAAGACCGAAAGCGGGAATACCGTCCCAGCAAAACCGAATGCCGCCATCCGGATTGACGATCTCTGCGGACGCGACGGTTGGCGTCATAGCGTACGATTTCAGCGCGAACCCGTCGCATGCCGTACCGATAAGGCTAAGATCGCGCGCATGATGATGTGGCCAATCAAATGGTGCTGAATTCGCGATCATCTCGTCAAGGCCCGAAAGCACGATCTTGTCCTCGAGCGTGGTGGACAGCAGGCAATGCTGACTCCAGAGGTAAGCAAAAGGCACGGCAGCGCGGTTTGTCACGGCATAATCCGCCGTCAAAGTTGCATCCTGCAGGCTGAGCTTGCGCACGAAACGAAATGCGGGAGAGACATACTGCGTCTCGATGCGGTCGACTGCAGCCTCCACCACCTCCCAGGCCTTACCCCAAAGAAGGCCGTGGTCGCGCAGCTTGCCCCAGGACGGATGCTCGCACGGCGCAACGGTGGGAAAGCATTCATCCCAACCGCACGCTTCGGCCGCTCCATAAATTGCGTCCGCGCCTGTGTCAGGACTAAGATCGCCCGGTATCAGCCATTGCCGGCCGGTAGAGCGATCCCACAGTTCCGTCACCCTCGCGCCATACTCAGGAACAATTGTGAGACGAATTCGATCGTTGGCGAGTGTCAGTGTCATCACGCCGTCCCGGACGTGGTGAGCTTGGCCTGACGCTTTTCCGCCATAGCCATCCGCCATTGGCCGATCGCCACCGCTAGGACGAGAAGCAGACCTTTGGCAACGAGCTGGTAGAAAGTGGGAATACCCAGGAGGTTCATTCCGTTCGACAGCACGGCCAAAAGCAGAACCGCCAGCATCGTGCCAACGATAGTTCCCTTCCCGCCAGCCAGCAGCGCGCCTCCAAGGAACACGGCCGTGATCGCCTCAAGCTCCAATCCTTGCGTTCCGGACGCTGGTTGTCCCGAGGACGTGCGCGCAGTGACAATAACCCCCGCCAGTCCAGAAAGTCCGCCCGACACGGCGTAGATCCAGAGTCGCATGCGGTTGAGATCGATGCCTGCAAGGCGTGCAGCGGCAGGGTTGCCACCCATCGAATAGATCGACCGGCCGAAGACCGTGGACGACATGATAAAGTGCGCGACGACCGCAACACCGACAAGTATGGCGAAGGCGATGGGAAATCCTGGAAATCCGCCGAGTTCGAAAAACCGTCCGGAACCCAGCAGGGCAAACGTCGGATCGAGCACGCCGACAGGACGCCCGCCAGGAGCGATCAGAAAGGCGACGCCGCGGAAGGCTGACATCGTGGCAAGAGTTGCCACCACAGCATTCACCCGCAAATAGTTGATAATCATGGCGTTAATGACGCCAAGTACGAGGCCAATGGCGATGCCGCCAGCCAGGCCGCCTGATACCGCGCCCGTACCTGCAACAAGCATCGCACAAACCACTGAGGCACAGCCGGCAATGGACCCAACCGAAATATCGAGCCCGGCAGACACGATCACCAGCGTCATACCGACGGCGATCAACCCTACAACTGCCATGTTCTGCGCGATGTTAAACAGATTGCGCGACGAAAACAGGAATTCCGTTTGGCTAGAGACGGCCGCCACCAGCAGGATCAGGGCAATGATCAAGGACAGATTTTCTGCCCCGATAAACCGCGTCGCCCGTAGCACAACACTTTCGGATGGACGGCTGTTCATATGTAACTCTCCCGTGGTCATGCAGCAGCTCCCGTACCAAGCGCGTAGGCGACGATGACTTCCTCTGTCGCGTCTTTCTTTTCAATTGGCGGCGATAACCGGCCATCTCGCATCACGACGATCCGGTCCGACAATGCCAAAAGTTCAGGCATCTCCGAAGAAATCACCATGATCGCCATGCCCTGTTTTGCCAGGTCGTCGATTAACCGATAGATTTCGGCCTTGGCACCCACATCGACGGCTCGCGTCGGCTCGTCCAGAATGAGCAAGCGAGGACCAGCAGCCAACCAGCGGGCCAATACGACCTTTTGCTGGTTGCCGCCGGACAGTTTGCCGACATCGTGATTGAGCGACGGCGTCTTCACATTGAGCTGCCGTATGACCGGCCCGACCGCCTCGATCATCCAGGCATTGCGCAAGACACCCCAGCGGGCGAGACGCGAATAGATCGCCATCGATGCGTTCTCAATGACCGAACGGACCAGAATAAGCCCCTCGGCCTTGCGGTTCTCAGGCGCGAACCCGATGCTCGCCCGGATCGCATCGGAAGGCGAGCGGATGTCTACGTCGATGCCAAGCAGCCTAACACGGCCCGTAGTTCTGGGGTATTCGCCAAAGATCACCTTGGCGAGTTCCGTGCGCCCGGCACCCACCAACCCGCCGAACCCGAGAATCTCTCCCGCCCTGATCTTGAACCTGATGTCGCGGTGCCACCGGCTAGATAGACCATCCACCTCAAGGATAACGTCATCGCGCGTTGTCTCGAGGCGCTTGAAGCCGTGAATGAGCTCACGTCCCACCATCAACCTTACGATCCGGTCTTCCGTCGTCTCGCTGGTTACAAGGTCGCCTGTCGGCACGCCGTCTTTCAAGACGATCACCCGGTCGGAGATCGCCATGACCTCTTGAAGACGGTGAGAAACATAGATGATACCAAGGCCCTCCGCCTTCAATTGCCGGATCAGGGCAAAAAGCCGATCGACTTCGTCCGAGGTCAAGGACGACGTCGGCTCGTCGAAAGCCACAACTTTCACGCCGGGCTTCAACGCCCGCATGATCTCGACGATGTGCATTTGCGCGGGCGAAAGACTACGGCCATCGGCATCAATATCGATCATTCCAGCGAAACCGTACCGGGTGAGCAATGCCGTCACTGCCGCGCGCACGGCGGCAAAATCAACCCGGCCAAAACTGCGGCAGGGATATTCGCCGATGAACACGTTTTCGGCGACGGATATATCTGGGACGATTTCCGGCTCTTGGCGCACCAGCCGAAAGCCCGCCCGTCGCGCCTCCAATGGCGATGCGTGCGAGACTTCGACCCCGTCAAGCAACACCTGCCCCTGGTCCAGACGATAGTCGCCGGACAGTATCTTCAGCAACGTGGATTTGCCCGCGCCGTTTTCACCGACGAATGCCACCACCTCGCCCGCGGCTACTGTCATCGAAAGGCCGGACAGCGCCCGTACACCGGGGAAGGACTTACCCACCGCTTTAATTTCGAGCATGGTCATGGTTTACAAATTCCGAAAGAAAAGGACGGGCCGCCGCAACGACCCGCCCGGTCTGAACATTTATTTGCAGGGCATAATATCTGCGTAGCTTGTCGGATCGACTATGGTCGTATTAGCCACAGTCTTTTCCGGCAGCGGTTCGCCTGTCTCGATGGACTTGATCAGTGCACGCGCAGCCGCATCGCCAACATCAGTTCCGCTAATATAGAGCGCGGCCTTGAATCCGGTTTCGATGCCTTCCTTCCAGGGCCGGCATGCTTCATACGCGCCAAGTCCGACCGCAATCACGTCAGATGCGGCAAAACCGGCATTTTTCAGCGCGTTGACGCCGCCCAAAACGCCCTCGTCGTTACATGACACCACAACCCACTTTGCCACCTCCGGATTGGCTGTAATCACCGGGCCGGATGCGGAGAGCGCGACATCAGTGGTTCCGTCATAGGAGACCGGGATGACATTCGCCTCTGTCGCACCCGCAGCAAGCAGCTGCGCTTTCGCAGCATTTGTGCGATCGTTGCAAACTGAAAGCGTATCGAGGTTGATGCTCAAGATGCCGTACTTCGTGCCGCCCGCCCAGCCGGACTGCTTCAGCAGTTCGCCCGCTCTCTCGCCGACTTTCGTCCCCATGGCAGCGCCATCGAAGCCTGCAAAGGGAACGGGCTTGCCGTCACCGTCCTTAAGCGGGTCGTCGGTAGCGATCAGTGGAATGCCGGCCTTGGCGGCGGCAGCAGCAGCAGCAGCGCCCATTGCCTGATCCGGGGCCGTCAGTCCTATCCCTTTTGCACCAGCGGCGATAGCATCAGACACCGCGCTGATTGCAAGGTTGGCGTCGAGTTCAACATTGATGATCTGAGCCTTATAGCCCAATGCCTCCGCGGCTTTGGTGAAGCCAGCGGCTTGATCGATAAAGTACTGTTGGGTGCCGCTCTTATATATAGCAACGACGAGCTTGTCGGCACCAAAAGCGGTACTGGCGAGCAAGGTAACCAGTGTTGTGGCAACTAGGAATGTTTTGGAAATGTTCATTGCATCCTCCTCCTCAGAATGTTTATAGTATTGTCACTTAAACTGTTTATCAGACAAAGGCAAGAGCCGTAAAGGATGGAAAATGGGTAGACTGCAGGGAAAAACCGCGATTGTGACCGGCGGTGGTAGAGGAATTGGCGCTGCTGTTGCTCTTCGGTTCGCACGCGAAGGAGCATTAGTGATGATCGCCGACGTGGACGAAGGTCAAGGCAGAGCAACCGCTCTTGATATTGCGCAAAAGACAGGGGTGAAGGTGATTGCACATCGATGCGACGTTGCCGATCCAGTGTCCGTGGTGGCGATGGTCGACGCTACCCGGAACCAACTCGGCCCCGCCAATGTCTTGGTCAACAATGCCGGAATAGCAGTGTTCAGGGAGCCGCTTGAGATGACCCCTGCCGACTGGACTCGGTGCATGTCCGTGGACTTGGAGGGCGCCTGGCACTGCGCGCGAGCGGTTCTGACTGACATGCTAACAAATCGAGACGGCGCCATCATCAATATCATTTCTAATCATGCCTTTACGGTTATCAAAGACACCTTCCCTTATCCGGTCGCCAAGCACGCCCTCCTAGGGCTGACCCGATCACTGGGGCTCCAATATGCAGACCGGGGCATTTCTGTGAATGCCATCTCACCTGGCTATACCGACACGCAGATTGCGCAGGACGATTTTGACCGCCACCCAGACCCGGCTAGAGCGCGGGCTGAGACCGAGGCGAAACAACCACCAGGTAGGCTTTGCAAGCCTGAAGAGGTGGCCGCTGTCGCCGTGCTTCTGGCATCTAACGAGGCGCGGTTCATGATCGGGGAGAATATCGTGATAGACGGCGGGGTCAGCATCCGGATGTACGAATAACCCCGCCCACTCTAATTCGGCTGGCTAACCGTCGCTCTGCGCTTGCCACCGCCGGCGAGCAGCCGCAGCCGTCAGCGCGGGGCCTTGCCCCCATGGCACGATCCGGTCCAAAGGGACGTGCCAGTAATGCTGTTGTACCAATGCCGACATCACGGCCGCCGATACCCCGAGCAAATTACCCTCGGCATCCAGATTAGCCTCCATTGCGCGATAGGCGCGTTCAGCCGCATTCGTAAATTCCTCACTCGGCAACAGGCCAAGGCGCATACCTCGAAAAAAAGCCGTCGCCATGAAGGCGGCGGTAGAGCTTTCAGGCCCACTTTCGGCTTCGTGCACCATGCAGTGCCAGTTGCCGTCTGGCAGTTGGTAATCCAGCATCCGACGTGCAAGGCGCAGAGCTTCTTCGCGAACGTCGGTGGCCCCAGAGATTCCCTCTGGCAGGTGTTCTGCCACGTCGATCAGACCTAGAAGGGCCCAGCCCTGCCCACGACCCCATCCTTGAGTGTAGGAGTGCTGCGCCTTTTCAAGCCAAAAATGGTTATAAAGACCCGTCGAAGGATCAAGCAGCAAATCGCGATAGCCAAGAATTTCCGACACCGCTGTCTCGGACCAACCTTGACCCGGATCGATTTTGTCGAGATGCGCAAAGAAGGGCGGGTCGAAATGCATGCAATCGAGCCAAATCCCTGGTCCGGGAGACTTCATCTGCTCAGCTTCCGCCTCCGAAAGTTGCACGCCACCATAGGGGAGGCGTAGAGATCGAAGAGAGTCCTCGAACGTCACCGAGACGGACCCCACCTTGCGCCGCGCACGCAAATCGCGGGCCAAGGCAATAACGGCATCCCGCAAGACAGCATCTCCGGTGCGCTCCACCACAACACACATCGCATGACCAGGGGCCGTGTTATCGTCAGGCCTGAAGGGCAACATGCGCGTTGCCCACGCCCGGAAAAATCCGTGGCTGAAGTTGAACCAACCCGGGCTCCCCAGCATATCGGATGCGGCAATCAGCCCTTCGAAACCTACGGAATCGCCGTAGAACCAGCATTTAAAATCATGCGCGCCGAGGCGTGCGGCGACTGCACCGATTAAGGTGTCGGTCAGCTTTACGTCGTTCATCTCATCTTCCTCAGGGGGCTCTTTGCTTGAAACCATCATGCGCGTCGCTGATTGCCCGTTCGATGAGCCGGCGCATTGCCGCCTCAGCGGCCACCGGGTCGCGACGTTCGAACTCGACATAGACTGCTTCGTGCAACGCTTGGCTTTCTTCCATACCGATCATCTGGGTCGTGTATCCCCGGGCACTCATTTGCATGTCCAGAAGAAGGCCGAGCGCCGCCTCGATCACCGCGAACAACTGCGACAAGAGGTCGGACTGCACCGATGCCAAAAAGGCCCGGTGGAACTCGAGATCAGCGAGAATAAAGCGTCGGCGACGCTCGGCATAATCTGGATCGGGGGTGGTGTAGACATGCACCTTCACTTCCCATGCACGACGAACCCGGACTCTGGCTTCTTCCGACGCCATCAACGTCGCCGCGTGCACCACGCCTGGTTCGAGAACCAGCCGCACCTTCAATAGGTCATGCAAGAGAGAATTAGTGTCCCCCGCCTTGATCCGCCAGTCCATGACGTCGGGATCGAGAAGGCGCCATTCGCTGCGGGGCTGGACTCTTGTTCCATCAGAAGTACGGCTACGGATCAAACCCTTTGCGCCCAGGATGCGAAATGCCTCGCGGATCACCGATCTACTAACTCCCATCTCATCGCAAAGATCGGATTCTTTGGAGATGGCTTCGCCGGGTAACCACGTGCCGCCGACGATTTGGGTTCCAAGTTCAGAGACCGCCTCCCCCAAGACGCCTCTTACCTCGATGACGCCGGCTAAGCTCTCACTACGTCGACCGCCAAAGATTGGCTTTACAATATTAGACATGATCCAACACCCAGTAGTTTATCTGATAAACATACTAACGCTGGCGAGAGTGTGAAACAAGAGGCTATCTACCTAAGTGAAGTTTTGCTGCCCTTCGGCAGCTGCGGGCCACAAATAATGAGATGCAGACCGTTTGAGTTTCTCGGTCTCAACGCGACTGCACCGCCTGTTCAGTTACAGAGGTGCTTGAATGCCCATAAGGCCAGTGACCGAGCGGCTGCAGCAATTAAGCGTTTTAATCGCTCCCATTAATCGATGCAAGTTTTGACGTGAAAGAGCACTCCATCCATAGCATCGATGTCCGTTCTAAATGCAGTTGTCGATTGTGAAGAAAATGCGCCTCTGAGAGGGAGGATTGTTGCCGGTGCGTTGAGTTTCACCTCGACATTTAACGCGTCGCTGTGGTGATTTAACAGGGCGATAATGGTCGATCCATCCGGAAGCGAATGTTCTGTTACCGCGACCCTGGGTTCCTCTATGGCTGCAAGAGGCCGGCGCACCAGATGATCCCCCAGCTTTCTGTAGATTTGCCAGACGGGGTTTTGATCTGAAAATTCCATCGGGTGCGCGACCAGTTCTGCCTCTAAGGGAGCACAAAGAACGTATATGAGACCCTTTCCACACCTGTTCCTCCAGAAAACAGGCTGGCCGTTGTCGCTTCGGGAACCAAGTAGTTCGGCAGTTGTCAATTTGATTTCAAACTCGTCACCGCCGCTGAGTGTGTTTAAGCATGGAATGTTGACCCCTCTGGCGGGGTAATACTTATCCAATTTTGACCCCCCTTGGATTTCATCCGACCATCCGGCTTTTGGCAGCGGATGGAGTGGGGAGTTGAAGAGAGTGGATACGATTGCCCGTGTCCGACGAGCCTTCCATGTTCAGGGCTGGTCGGTGAAGAAGATCACCAGAGAGCTGAACGTTTCGCGCAATACGGTCCGCAAAATTCTGCGCTCTGATGCGACGGAGTTTGCCTACAAGCGAGAACATCAGCCGTTGCCGAGAATGGGAGCCTGGAAGGGTGACGTCGAACAATTCCTCATCGCCAACGAAGGCAAGGCGTCGCGCGAACGGCTGACGCTGATCAGGATTTACGAGGAGGTCCGGGCACTCGGTTACGACGGCAGCTACGATACCGTTCGCCGCTATGCCAAGGCCTGGGCAAGGAAGCGAGGAGCTGTAACGGCCGAGGCCTATGTTCCGCTCTATTACGCGCCAGGCGAGGCCTACCAGTTCGACTGGAGTCACGAGATCATTCTGATCAACGGGGTGACGACGACTGTGAAGGTCGCTCATGTCCGGCTCTGCCACAGCCGGATGATGTTTGCACGAGCCTATATGCGTGAGAGCCAGGAGATGGTGTTCGATGCGCACGACAAGGCATTCGACTTTTTCCGAGGCACCTGCACGCGCGGCATCTACGACAACATGAAGACCGCGGTCGAGACTGTGTTCGTCGGCAAGGAGCGGCAATATAACCGCCGTTTCCTGCAGATGTGCAGCCACTATCTCGTCCAGCCGGTCGCCTGCACGCCTGCATCCGGATGGGAGAAGGGACAGGTCGAGAACCAGGTCGGCTTGGTTCGAGAGCGCTTCTTCACACCGCGCCTCCGGGTCAAAAGCCTGGAGGAGCTGAATGTCTGGCTGCTCGACAAATGTATCGCTTACGCCAAGGCGCACCGCCATCCCGAGCAGACCGAGCGAATGATCTGGCAGGTGTTCGAGGAGGAACGCGGCAGCCTCGTGCATTACGTCGGGCCGTTCGACGGCTTCCACAGCGTCTCGGCCTCGGTGTCGAAGACCTGCACGGTCCGTTTCGACAACAACAAATACTCAGTTCTCTCGACTGCCGTCGGCCGGCCTGTCGAGGTTCATGCCTATGCCGACCGGATCGTCATCCGGCAGGACGGGGTGAATGTCGGAGAGCATCAGCGTTGCTTTGGCCGGGGCGAGACAGCCTACAATCCTTGGCATTATGTGCCTGTTCTGGCTCGTAAACCCGGTGCTCTTCGTAACGGCGCACCGTTCAGGGACTGGGCGTTGCCAGCGGCAATGGAGAAGGTCCGCAAGCGCCTGAAGTCAGTCCATGACGGTGATCGGCAAATGGTCACTATCCTTGCATGCGTTCCGACCGATGGTCTGGTGGCTGTCGATGCTGCCTGCCAAGAGGCGCTGGATCACGGCGTCTGCTCGGCCTCGGTGATCATCAACATTCTGGCCCGCAGCCGTGATCCGGCTCCAGCGGCAACTCTTCAAACCCCGGATGCGCTTCGATTGACCCATGAGCCGGTCGCCGACTGCGCCCGCTATGACAGGCTCAGGAGGGCAAGCTGATGGAACGCACACAGGTTCTCGAACTGATGAGCACGCTCAAGCTCTTTGGCATGCGTAGTGCCTACGACGAGGTCATGGGCAATGGCATCAAACGGCAACACGAACCGCCGCGCATCGTCGGTGACCTCCTGCAGTCGGAGATCGCCGAGAAGCAGGCACGCTCCATTCGCTACCAGCTCAGCATCGCCAAGCTGCCGCTTGCCAAGGACATTGATGACTTCGACTTCACCGATACACCTGTGAATGAATCCCTGGTGCGGGAGCTGGCTACCGGCACATTCGTCGCCGATCAGCGCAATGTCGTTCTCGTCGGCGGCACTGGAACAGGTAAGAGCCACCTGGCCATTGCGATTGCCCGTGCTCTCATCCGCAACGGAACACGCGGCCGCTTCTTCAATGTCGTCGATCTGGTCAACCGCCTGGAAACGGAAACGCGCAGCGGAAAGCAGGGACGAACGGCGGACTATCTCAATCGCCTTGACTTTATCATCCTCGATGAACTCGGCTATCTGCCCTTCGCCCAAGCCGGAGGCCAACTCCTGTTCCACCTGATCAGTAGGCTCTACGAGCGCACCTCGATCATCGTCACGACGAACCTCGCCTTCGGTGAATGGCCGTCAGTGTTCGGCGATGCCAAGATGACGACGGCGCTCCTCGACCGCCTGACCCATCATTGCGAGATCGTCGAGACCGGAAACGAATCCTGGCGCTTCAAGAACCGCTCTCAAAGCTAAAGCCCAAGAACGACATCACCCGCACTTGGCCTACCCTCTGCAACCCCGGCCAGCGCCGGGCAGGCCAAGCGCTGATCTACAGCATATGGGGGGTCAAAATTGGATAAGCAAAAGGGGTCAATGTTCGGTGCTGATTGACACCCCTTGTCGAAGACGGCTTCCCACGCGGTCAGGCCGACCACAGGGAGCGCGGCAGCCTGCACGAAATCGAGGTTCTTCGGCTTTCGCGAGAGGTAAGCCCCCTGTATCACCTTGTACTCCGCGTAGCTGCCCGGGTTCCCAGGATAGCCGCCATCGATGTACCAAACTTCGTCTCCAATCGCCACGTTGTCGACAGCGTCGCCGATATCCTCAACGACGCCAACGCCGTCGATGCCAAGGGTCGTCGGCGATCCGGCGTCTGCATCTGGATCGGGCCTCTGTCCACTCTTTCTATTCTGCCAATCGGCCGGATTAATCCCGGCAGCGACGACTTTGATGAGAGCATCCTGAGGTCTCTCGATTTTCGGCTTGGGTATGTCCCGCACCTGCAAGACTTCAGGTCCGCCGGGGGTGTCCAGCACCAACGCACGCATCTTCTCAAACATCGCGCCAACCCCCACCGCTCTGTTCGACCGCATTGATCAGCCGATGCAGGTTGACGGCGCTTTCGAACGTCGGGCTTTGGCGCGTGCCGGACATTTTGTCGGAGGCAAAGAGTTCGTAAAGTTTCTTAACGTTGCCAATCAGGACATTCTCATCCGGCCCGAAGTCGCCTGGAACGGGTATTGGATGCAGGTTCTCGCCCGCTTGCGCACCAGAAAGGTTGAACCCGCCAACGCCCACGTAGCCGACCGGGCTGGTCAGGAGCAAGTCTCCTTTGCTTCCGTTGATCTCCATATGGAAATTCGTCGCGCGCGACAGGCCACCGCGGAAATGGCTTGTCACAAAAGCGCCCGATTCAAGCCTACCGCTAAAGGCGATCTGGTCTGCGACAATGAGCGGAACAACCTCGCGACCCTCCACTATTCTGATGGTGGGCCGCCGAGTTGCGAGCGTCCCTGAAACGCTGAGGAACTCAGAGCCCAGCGCGAACCCAAGAGCGTCCATTGTATGCGCGAACGGCACGTGCAGCATGCTCGCCCCCTTGGATGGATCCAGGGTGTACCGGAAGGCTTCCTCGATTTCCTCGCCCCAGGTGATCCCGGAGCCGATAACGGAGGCCGAGAGAACCTCGCCAACATACCCGTCGCCGACGAGCTGCCGAATGTGCCTGATGGCCGGGTTGGCGCGGGTCTGGAGACCGATCATCGTCGAGACACCCCTGGCAGCGGCAAGCTCGTTCATGGCTTCCGCATCGCTGACGTTCATGCCGAGAGGCCATTCGGAGAACACTGATTTCCCCGCATCCAGGGCGGCGGTCACAAGCTGGAGGTGTTCCGGGACCCTGACTGTAACGACGACGAGATCCACTTCGGGGTGGTTCACGAGCTCCTCGGTTGATGAGACAGCGTGGTCGAACCCGAACTTCTGTGCCGCTGCCTGTGCGACTTCAGTCCGGCTGTGGCTTAGAACCGAAAGCCTGAACTGCGGCAGTTCCTGAAGAGCGGGAACATGGGCGGTAGATGCCCAGCCACGGTCGGGGTGTACCCCGATGATGCCAACTCTGATTGATGCTTGGGTGGTCATTGGATGCGCTCCTTGGGCTTGATTTCAAGAATGGTGCGACGGAGGGCGAGCTTCGCAATGCGCCACTGTCCATCCGCCAGCTCCCACGTTTCGTGGTAGTGTCCGTAGCCATGCATGCTGGCCGGACGCGTTTCGTCTTCCACCGGGAAGACGAGGTAATCCTCCATGGACCAGATCGCCGTGACCTGGTGGGCAGACACTCGTTCCAGTTCAGCGTTGTGGACTTGGTGGATCGTACGGGCGCCCTCAAGGAAGCGGGCGGTTACCGCGACGAAATCGGCGACAGAATTGAACGCGCCGACTGTGTTTCCTTCAGGGCCCATGAACCGGACTTCTGGCTCGGTCGAGAACAGCTTCCCGAACTCATCCCAGCGTTTGGTGTCGATGTATCGGCAATACCGGGCCTTCTGAAACCCGATTTCTTCGAATACCTCTGTGTCGTTCTGCATTTGCAATCTCCGTTAGGGTGTCTACATAAGTCGTCGGTTCCGGACGTTTGAGATCGGTTAGTCTCGGATTGTTGTCGGATCGTCCAACTCTGACGAGGTGACATGGACGCGCTTTCGAAAATCTTCACTGCCCCCCGCATCAGAGGGGCGAAGTTCACTCGCCTGGAGGCCAGCGCACCGTGGGGGATAGTTTCCCCCGGCGAGCCTGTGGTGAAGTTCGTACATGTCGTGAGCGGCTCGGCTGTATTGACCACGCCCGACCAGGCCCTGCCCACGCGGTTGGAAAGCGGTGACGTCTTCATCCTGCTGGCGGATGCCGCGTACCAGATTTTCGACGACGAACGTTCGGTGCTCATCGATTGCGTCGACGTCGAGCTAGCCCGCGTGGGCGACGGTATTAAGTTCGGCGGCGGCGGAGCCACGACGACATTCATCAGCGGGTCCTTCGAGATGGAGCCGCTCGGGCGCAATTACGTCCTCGACGTGCTTCCGCCGTTTCTGCATCTAACAAAAGGCGTTGGACGGACGGAGGGTTTCGCGACCATCCTGAACATGCTTGCACTTGAAACCTCCGTTCCTGGTCTGGGCGCAGACGCAGCGGTGGCCCGACTATTCGAGCTTCTGTTTATCCATGCGCTCCGCGCCTACGTGGGCGATGACAGGCACCAGAAGCGCGGTTGGTTGGCCGCTGCATCGGATGTCCGGCTAAAATCCGCTATCGAGGCGATCCATGCCGATCCCGCAAAGGACTGGACCGTCGATGCCCTTGCCAGAACGGCAGGCATGTCGCGGTCCGCTTTCGCGGCGCGTTTCAGAAACGTTCTTGGCCAAACTCCGCTGGAGTACATGACCTCATGGCGTGTCTACTGCGCTTCGGCGCTTCTCCTCACATCCCCAGCGCCGATATCGGAGATCGCCCACAAGACCGGATATGCATCTGATGCCGCATTCAATAAGGTGTTCAAGCGAGTAACCGGATATACGCCGGGCATGTTCAAGCGCGTGAATGAACCTGCGAGCCGCGCTGACTAGCGTCCTTGATCGAGGAGACGAAGCGACATATCCCAAAGCCTTTGAGCGTTGGCTGTGTCGAGGGCATATCCGGCGACGCCCTCCAACCGCTGCTCCGGCCGACTTTCAACCACGGGAGCCTCGGCGCAGTCCTCGAAATATCGCCCGCTCGTTCCCCCCACCAAAGGGGAAGCTGCCAGGAGCACGGAAGTCGCCGCGCCTTCCTCGAGCGTTTTGCGGAGATGTTCGGGTGTTCGCAGTCCGCCAGTATGACGCTGTAGATTGGTCGCAATAGCTCCGGGGTTAAGCGCGTTCGAAACTATCCCGTCGTCGGCCAATTGATAGGCGATGCCAACGGACAGGAGGGTGCAGGCGGTTTTCGACTGAGCGTAGGCTAGCAGTGGATCGTAAGGGATGAAGCGGAAGTGCGGGTCGCCCCAGAATACCGGGCCGAACAAGCTGCCACTGGAACTCACGGACACGACCCGCGCGTGTTTGGCCATGGCGAGCGATCGGCGGAGGCCGAGCGTCAGGGCGAAGTGCCCGAGGAAGTTCGTAGCGAACTGCATCTCCAATCCTTCGGCCGTTCGTTGAAGCTCCGGCAACGCCATGATACCCGCGTTGTTGATGAGCGCGTCAATCGGACCTTCCCAGCCGTCGACGAACTGACTTACGGAACGGAGATCGGACAGATCCAGCGGCCGCACCGTGATATCGGTGTTCGCGGACCTGATCCTGAGGTCTCGGGCGACGACTTCGGCCGCCTCCGGACGACGCGCGGCGATGACAACGGACGCACCGGCGGCGGCAAGAGCTGCCGTCGTCTCGGTGCCGATCCCGCTTGCGCCTCCGGTCACGATCATTGTCTTTCCATGGAGATCAATGCCCTGCACGACATCCGAGGCCGTTGAATGGAAACCAAATGGCAGTTGGAGCATGGCACCGTCCTTGGATGTTCGTTTCTTGGCAGGACAGGGAACCGGAAGGTCACTCGGTGATCTTGACGAATCCTTGCTGGACGAGCTGGATCGTCCGCGCCATGGCGTCGAGATTGATCTTGATGCGGGGCAGAAGATCTGCGTTGCCCCATCCGTTCACCTTCGCAGTCGCTCCGCAAAGCTCGACTTTGACGCCGATGTCGATGAGGTCCGCGACCAGCTTTTTGTAGGGGTTGCCAGTGGCGATGTTCCGCGACGCATTGTAGGCCTCATCGCCTAGCGTGACGTGGCCGGCATTGGTGTGGAACACCACGATCACTTCAGAAGCAGCCTTCCAGTTCGCTATATCGGTCGTGATCAACTGGAGATGGAACAGAGCCGCAGGCAGGTCGCCCTCGAACTCCAGGCCTCCGATGCTGTGGACTGACTTCACTTCTCGCAATTCGACAGGGATATCGATTACGAGCTCGCTTTTTTTATCCGGCATGTTCGTCTCCTTCGAGAGTAATGGTTGCGAATAGATCCGGGACGCCAACTGGCGGTGCCCCGGAGGCGCGCGAGGGAGCGGTGGGAGGAGCGCGCCGAAAGGGTTTCGTGAGATCGGTGCACCCTAGACGCCGGCGTAGACGAGCCTCGTGAAGAAGGCGGGATCAATCACGAACTGGCCCCACTTCTCGTCAAACGCAGCCGTGGGCTTTGCCTCGACCGTCTCATCAAGCGACCGTCCCTGCCGTTTCAGCTTGGCCACGTTCTCGCGGATGGCAACCAGCATGTCACGGAAGTCACGCAACTCGGCGCGATTGCTCACCGGGTTTCCATGTCCAGGAATGATGATGGTCTTCTCGGTGGACGCGGCGAGGTTCGCTTCAGAGGCAGCGATCATTCCGTCGATACTTCCGCCTGTCGAGTGATCGATGAACGGATAGATGCCGTTCCAGTATGTATCGCCCACATGGAGGACATCCGCCTCGCCGAACATCACGAAGATATCGCCGTCGGTGTGGGCCGGGCCGTAATATTTCAGAGCGAGTGTGTTACCATTGAGTTTGAGCGTATGCTCCTTCGAGAACACATGCTGGGGGACGCCGCTTGGCGCCAGCGGTAGAAAATTGTAATCCCAGTCCTCTACGCGTTGGACCTGCGAAAGGTAGTTGCGGGTGTTCTCATGCGCGATGATCTTTGCACCGCTGGAGCCTATCCAGGGGTTTCCATCCGCGTGATCGAAGTGCCAATGCGTGTTGATCAAGTGGGACACGGGATCCGGCGAGATGTCGGATATCGCCTTGGTCATCTGTTTCTGCGAGACACTGATCCCGGCGTCCACCATGACGAGGCCGTCCTTGCCGCCCAACACGGCGATGTTGCCACCCGACCCTTCGAGGATGGTAATGCCATTCCTCAGCTTGTGGGTGGAGATGGTGGACTTGGCGGCGCTGTCCTTTATGAGGCTTACCAGGCCGCGCGCCTCCGCATAGGCATCGCGGGGGCTCAACCATCCTCCCGTTGCGGCAAATCCCGCCGCACCAATGCAGCAGAGGCAAAACCCACGGCGCGAGAGCATGTGTTCGGATTTCATGACATACCTTTCCGCAGCCGGTCTCGAACGAGCCGACAGCTTTCGAACTGGAGTTGGAGAGGTCGAGGGCGGGCGCTACGGCCCGCCCGGCCATCAGGCCTTGATGAAGGCCAAAAGATCAGCGTTGATCACGTCGGCGTGCGTCGTGAACATTCCGTGGGGGTAGCCGTCGTACACTTTGAGCTTCCCGTTCTTGAGCAACTTCACCGATAGCTCCGCGGAGTCGGCGATGGGAACCACCTGGTCGTCGCTGCCGTGCATCACGAGCACAGGCACATCGATAACCTTAAGGTCCTCCGTGAAGTCGGTCTCCGAGAAGACCTTGATGCACTCGTAATGTGCATTCGCGCCGCCCATCATGCCCTGACGCCACCAGTTGCGGATGGTACCCTCCGAGACGGTCGCACCGGGGCGACTGAAGCCATAGAACGGCCCGCTTGCGATATCGAGGTAGAGCTGCGCGCGGTTCGCGGCTAATGCCGCCCGGTAGCCGTCGAACACCTCGATCGGAAGCCCGCCCGGATTCTTGTCCGACTTGACCATGACCGGAGGGATTGCGGAAATGAGAACCGCTTTCGCGACCCGGCCCTTCCCATGTCTTGCCACATATCTTGTGACTTCGCCGCCGCCCGTCGAATGGCCGATATGAATGGCGTCGCGAAGATCGAGAGCATCGGCCAGAGCCGCGACGTCGGCCGCATACGTATCCATGTCGTTGCCACCGGATGTCTGGCTTGAGCGGCCATGGCCCCGGCGGTCGTGTGCTATGACACGGAACCCCTTACCCAGGAAAAACAGCATCTGGTTGTCCCAATCGTCGGCGCTGAGTGGCCAGCCATGATGGAATACGATTGGCTGACCGGAACCCCAGTCCTTGTAGAAAATCTGCGCACCGTCTTTCGTCGTGATGCTGCTCATGATCTCACTCCCGGTTTCGATGTTTGCATTGATCGGATTTGAAGAGGCCGTGGCCGCAAGTGCCTGCATCGGCAGCGCGACCAGTGCCGTGGCGGCCGTTCCCATCAAAACCTCCCGTCTTGTCACAGCGGGTATCGGAAAATGTTCTCTCGAAGTCATGGTCCTGTCCCTTTTTCGGCCGGATGGCTCTGTGCGGGTGGAGGTCTTCCGTCCGGCTTTCTGTGTTTGCCCAGGCTCAAATGCAGGGCGGTCAGCCAACGACTGGCGCGGCCGCAGCCCACTCTTTGCGCGTGGTCGGATCACCGTCGATCGTCTCGATGATTTCTTTCGATTTCGAAAGCGTGGTCATCAAGGACTTCGGCCCCTCGAACGGCCTTCCTCCGATGTGCCAGCCATCCGTGTGCAGTTCCTCGATCAGTACCCAGACGACCTCGCGGAAGGCTTCCGATCCTTCGAATTTGACCATGACATCGGTCAGCGCCTTGGCCATGGCGTGTTTTTCCTCTGGCGTGAAGACGCCGTCGACGAGCTTTACGTTTACGAATGGCATAGCTTTCTCCTTGGCTGGTGTGAGACGCCCACCTAGTCGGCGACGTCGATGACGATCTTTCCGCTGGCGGTGCGACTTTCGACTTCGGCATAGGCTGCCGAAACGGTCTCGAAGCTGAAGCGGCGTGGGTCGAGGAGAGGAGTGATCTTTCCGGCTTCGGCAAGGCGTTTTGCCTCGCGCAGGATTGAGCCGTGGTGGGCGCGGCCTTCTCCGGTCAGGATGGGCAGGAGCGTGAACACGCCCGAGTAGCTTGCGGCCCGGAAGGAGAGCGGTCCGAGCGAGTGGGTGCCCCATCCAAGGCAACTGACCACGTGGCCGAATCTGCTCACGGCGTTGAATGCGGCATCAATCCCTGCCCCGCCGACGGTATCATAGACGACATCGAAGCCGCGTCCCCCCGTGTGGTCCTTCACGTACTCCTCGACGGTAGTCTGATGGCGGTCTATCGCCGTCGCACACAGCTCTTCGATCTGCCTCTGCTTCGACGCTTTGTCCACGGCGAAGACCTGAGCTCCGAAGGCGCGTGCGATTTGGATTGCTACATGACCGACGCCGCCAGCACCGAGTACGAGCACCTTTTGCCGTGCCTGGACGGCAGCGCGATCGACCAGCCCTTCCCAGGCCGTAATGAACACCAGCGGCAGTGCGGCGGCCTCGCGCATGGTTAGATTGTTTGGCTTGGGTGCCAGCAGATCGGCATCGACAGAAACGAAGGTCGCCAGTGAGCCCTGAAGGCCTCCAACGCCGCCTGTCAAGCCGAAGACCTCGTCCTGCGGCTTGAAGGACGTAACGCCCGGGCCGACTGCCTCGACGACTCCGGCCAGGTCCATTCCGAGGATTGCGGGCAACGGATGGCGGGCGTGCGGGGCCTGTCCGCTCTTGATCTTGAGATCGAGCGGGTTGACGCTGCTCGCCTTGACGCGGACGAGAACCTCCCCCGCCGCGGGAGCCGGGCAGACCATGCGGGAACGGACAAGGTCCGAGTTCGTCTCGGTGAGGACGAGTGCGTCCATTTCTGTAGGCATGGTGGTCATCATCGGTCTGCCCTTTGTGCGTTGCCGACAATCCGGCAACGGGCACAAGATGACAGAACACGGCGGTCACCAGCCAGTGAATCGCGGTGAATTCTTGTGTGACGGTCAAGCGGGCGTCCGCGGAACGGAAAGTCTGGATCAGGACAGTTCGGCCAGTATCGCCTTCGCCGCGCGCAGGTCTGCGGTATCGAGACCTTCGCTGAAACGTTCATAGACCGTGGCCAGAAGCTCGCGCGCTCCAGCTCTGTCGCCGCGCCCCAAAACCGATTGAGAAAGGCTAACGGCCGCTCTCAATTCCAGGGAAAGTGCGTCCTGCTGTCGCGCCAGCTCCAAGGAATGGAGATAGCATTGCTCGGCTTCGTCGCCATGTCCGCACTTCGCAAGGATTTCACCTCTCAAACGATAGAGCTCTGTAATATACCAGAGTTCCTCCTTATGCTCGCTTGCGGCAATGGCCGCCTCCACTTGGGCGCGCGCTTCGGCGTGCTCGCCGAGCGAGGCGAGGCCCTCGGCCAGGAAGCAGACAAATCTGACGTTGTAGAGGTTGAAAAGCTTGACCTGCCGCAGTTCCGCCAGTCCGCTGCGGAGAAGCGGAACACCTCTTTCGGGATGTCCCCGCTGGATCAGCAGGGCCGCTTTCCAGCAGCGGCCGAATACCTCCCACGGACCCAGGCCGTTCAGTTTGGCCAAATCAAGCAGTTCTGTGATCGCGAAATCAGCCGCCGCGAGATCCCCGACATGAACCAGGATTGGACATGACCACCGGGCCAATGCTTCGCAAAGCGAAATTGCGTGGCCGGAGGTGCGTGCCGCCTCCACGGCGGCATCGGCGGCGCGCACGGCCTGATCGGGGAATCCCTGCATCCACAGGAGCTGAGCGGGCTGTATTCGCGCCGAAACGGACTGACCAAATCTGAACCGGACGAACCCGCCAGGGGGAAGCTCGGTCGAGATATCGTGCTCCAGCATGAGATCGGCGTGGCGACGGGCACCCCGGAAATCTCCCATACAGAAGAGCGTCATGCTCAGCATGCGGTCGCCGATGAACCTGTCGAGGCCGTTACGAGCAAGCCTCACGAACCGATCGGCATTATCGCGCGATGCCCGATACTCGCCCATACCCACCTGCGCGATCCACAAGCCCCACAGGGCTTCTGCCTGCGCGTCGACGTCGCCCAGCTCTTCGGCTATCTCCAGTGCCTTTGCGAACGCGGCAGGAGCCTGTGGCGCGAACCCGACCTTGAAGGCCTGCGAGAGACCGAGCGCCCTATAGAGCTGCATGACCTGACGGGCGCGCCCATCCCGCTTTTCCCCTGGATCGATGGCAAGCAGTGCGCGGCGCACACACGTCAAGCACTCATCGACCAGCGACAATTGATACCAGAGCGGAATTGCCGAAACAGTTACGGCGACCCCTACGTCGGCGTCGCCGTTGTCGGCGTACGCCCAGTCGAGAACGTAGCGGACGTTGTTGATTTGTGACCCGTACTTGAGCAGCCAGTCCTCGCTTGACAGGGTTTCCACTTCCTCTGCCGAATGCTCGAGGGTCTCGCACAGATATCTCGCAAGACGCTGGACGGCGAGGCTTACCTCCCCTTCTTCCTGCAATTTGCTTGCAGCGAAGGCACGTGTCGTATCGAGCAACCGGTATCGTGCCGCCTTGCCGTGCGTATCAACAGCTAAAAGGGACTTCGCCACGAGTTGCGCGAGTTGCCCCGGTACATCGCGTTCGTTTGCGAGCGCATCGAAAGCAACGGCTGCGGCGGCCTCGCGCCCGAATTCACCAGCGAACACGGCGAGCCCTCGCAACACCGCCTGCTCCTCGCGCGAAAGCGCACCGTAGCTCCAGTCAATCATGGCAGCCAGCGTCTGGTGACGTGGAAGAGCGGTGCGCCTGCCACCAGTCAGCAATCGTAACCGATCATTTAAAAGCTCCGCTATTCCTCGGGTGCCAAACGCCTCGACCCGACCGGCAGCGAGCTCGATTGCCAGGGCAATTCCGTCGAGCTGACGGCATATGTGGCTGACGATCGGAGCTTCGTCGTCGTCGAACGTGAACTCACTTCCGGACGAAGTTGCTCGGTCCACAAAAAGGCGGATGGCGGGAAATGCCAGAGCATCGGAAGCCGTAAGACCCGAGCCAAGCGGGGGCATATCGAGTGCGGGAAGCCTGTAGACGCTCTCCCCCTCCACCCGCAATGCCTCTCGGCTGGTAGCCAGAATGCCGATAGCCGGAGCCTCCCGGAGCAGGATCTCCGCCAGTCCTGCAGCGGCGTCGAGAACGAGTTCGCAACTGTCGAACACCAGAAGCATACGCTTGTCGCGCAGGTGCGCGGTCAACAGGGAAACAGGATCGCCCGTGATCTCCGGGAGCCGAAGCTGTGATGCCAGGACGGACGGAAGCGACGAAGGATCCCGAAGCGGTGCCAGATCCAGAAAGCACACGCCATGCTCATACGATGAAGATAGCTCTTCCGCCACACGGATGCCGACCGTTGTCTTTCCGATGCCGCCGGGACCTACAATGGAGACAAGACGAGACCGTTGAACCCGTCCTTCAAGGATTTCGATTGCCTCCTCCCTTCCGATCGGTCGCGTCAGTTGCCGTGGAAGGCTATTCGGCGCTGCATCCTCGGTAGCCCCGTTCGGGAGTTCCGAGCGGGAAATTGGCGCAATGAACCGATAGCCCCGCGCAGGGACGGCGGCAATGTAGCGCGCCGTGGATTGGTCTTCGCTGAGCGCCCTCCGAAGCACGGCGATCTGCGCTCTGAGGTTCGATTCCTCGACTATCGTGTTCGGCCAGGCGCGCGCGATCAGTTCGTCTTTCGTCAGGAGCTCGCCAGGCCGTTCCGTCAGCGCGATGAGGATGTCGAGCGCTCGCGACCCGATGGGTACCGGCTCCTGGTCTCTGACTAGGAGGTGACGTCCCGGGTACAGCCGGAAATCGCCGAAGGATGTCGCAACATCCGGCGCCCCCGTTGCGTTTGGAAATGCCTGCCCTTCCATCCTGATCGGCCCTTAAAGAAAAGCGGTGTCAGCTCGCGGCCAGTAACGCGGCGCATCATATTCGATCCTGTCGGGTCGGAGAATGATAACGCATAGAATGCTAACTCGAGAAACTTGTGGCAACAATTAGCGGGCCACCCATCTTCTCCTGGCGATATCAGTCCGTGTCGTGCCGTCGTCGGTCGCTGAAAGGCATCATTATGCTTCAAGTTATTTCAATATCTAAATCCGTGATCATGGCGCTCTTACGCCACAACCTTTCGGCCCTCTCCGGGTCAATCGCATAAGGGCGCACCCCGAAGGGGCTTTCGGTCTCGACGGACGCGATGTCGCAGTTCTCGCAGTATACTCCTCCTAGAGAATTCAAAAGTGGGGAGGTTGCGCACCAGACCGTCGTAGCTGCGCCCTGCCCGGGTGTTTTTTTGTCCGCAACCGGATTGATCACCGGAGACCCGTCTGGCTCGAGCGCGCCGACAGCGTCGAACTCGGATCGGGATAGATGCCGGATTCCCGGTGTGACGATCATCCCCGGATGAACAGAAAATGCGCGAACTCCATTCGCGCGGCCACGCCTGTCAAGCGCCACCGCGTAGAGGGCGTTCGCTGTCTTGGATTGACCATAAGCCATCCACTTATTATAGGGACGTCGAACGAAATCGATATCCTCGAAATCGACATCGGATATTTGGTGTCCCCGGGATGACAGGATGACTACTCGCGATGTCCGGGCGGCCACCAACGCTGGCCACAGCAGCGCCGTGAGCTGATAGTGTCCTAGGAAATTGATTGCGAAATGGCCCTCATGTCCACGCGTATCACGGAAAAGCGGCTGCGCCATTATGCCCGCGTTGAGAACGAGAATGTCGATCCGACCCCATCGGTCGAGGAAAGCGTTCGCGAAAACTTTAACTGATGCCTCGTCCGCAAGATCAAGGGACCACACATCGACATTGTCGGTTCCGCTCAACGCCGCGCGGGCAGCGACAGGGTCGAGAGCGGGAACATGTACGCGCGCCCCGGACGATGCCAACGCGCGGACCGCCTCAAGCCCGAGACCGGACGAACCACCAGTTACTACAGCAACTCGTCCCGTTAGGTCCGCGTCGCGCACTACCTCCATAGCCGACATGGCGGCCCCGAACCCGGTCAGCAGTGGTTCTTGAACTACTTGCAATCTGCCCCCAAGAATTTGATCGTCGCTATGATCGGCACTCGAGGATCAGGGCGATGTCAGAGATATACCTTGCCTTGCAGACCGCCAAACTATCAAACCACCGAAGGGCAGGCAACACGATGCGCCGGATTGCATCGCCCGATCGACGGGAAGCGAGCCGTGGCAAATCTTCCGAATATTAAACGACGGTCAGAATGTGAGCGAGCACTCAGTCACCATCAAGGTGACTGAGACATGCCGGTAACATCAGACTGACTCCTTCCAGGTAGACAGCGCGTGGTATGAAGGACCGGAATGGTGGCGCGAAGTGATTTCCGCTCCAGCCGATAGGACATTAACCGGTGAGACAGTCGCCGCTGGCCGTTTAACCCTAGCAGGCGTAGCCGGCGCGGCTTCGGAGTATGCCAGCCCCACATTGGTCTCAGCGAAACCGCTTGGCACAGTTCAAGGGACCACAGCTACTTCGGGATAGAAGTGGAAAACAGCGCTGCCGGCATTCCGGGGTCGTCGGCATCGGTGACAAGCAGTAGATTCAGTCGATCGCCGTCCTGCCGGGCGTTGATGCCCTCTACCTTGTACGGCCGGTCAAGGTGCTGGAAGGAGACAATGTGCCCATTGTTGTCGGCAATGCCGATGCCAGCTGCGATGCAGGGTCCATCGCGATAGGCATCTTCGGTATCTTCCGCGACAGCGCAGAACACCATGTCCCCGTTGGGCAGAGCGGCTGCGTCGGTAAAGCTGAAGGGAACGCCCCCGATCGAACCGAGGTCCAGCCGATGGATCGCCGAAGGTACGATGGTATCGGCGCCTAATCTTTGCAAAGCAGCGAGAACGCGCGAAAGCGGATAGCGGATGATGGCGTTGTCGGCCTGCTGCTTGTTGCCGCGCTGGAACAGGCGCAACTCATCGCCAAAAACAACGGCGCCCTCGATGTTGAGTTCAGGGAACGCGTCTTTGAGTGGACCGAGGATGGGCGATAAATCCAGTTCACGAGGCGAACCGCAGACCGCGCCGTTTGCGTCGAGGCCGAGCAGGGCACCACGGCGACGGTTTGGTCTTGAGCCCGAGCCAATGGCCAGGAGGGCGCCATGCGGAAAATTCCGGATGGGCGGAATGAGGACAAGCGCCTCCAGGTCAGGTTTCCGCCGCTTCCGCTCAGCCTTAATGTCTGGCAGCGCGCCATCAAACAGGCGGATCAAATCGCCGGGTTGAGGCTCGGTTGTCGAAAACACGCCCAGGTGAAGCTCGTCGTCGGCGACGACGTACAGGGTCGAACCGACACACACGAGCCCGCTCGCCGCACTGATGTGCAAGGGCCTCCTCCTCGTAGAGGGCGCCTTGATAATGAGCTCGCGTATCTTGGTCAGGCTGATCATTGCCGTGTCTTAGCAGGCTGAACTGGGGAGCTCCACCTCCCCTCCCCCGAAGACCGTGCACACTTCGATTTTCTCAGAGGCGCAAAGGCCGTCGGTTTGGCGAAAACAGTCTCAAATGCAAATCTGTTATGAGCGCTTTACGCGTCACATGGTGCTCTAACCGCACCACTCGTCTCAGCGCCATAACGACTGATAATGTTGCATTATCGCTTGTTGTACCAGTGCTGGCATCACTGGCGGAAATTCCTGCATCGCTGACGGATTGAGCTCCACCCATGCCGTGGCGTCATGAAGCTCGATCTTCCCTCGTTCCTGATCAAAATATCACCTGTCCACTGGCAATCTTATCCCATGAACAAAACGTATCCTGCAGACCGGTCCGGAACCGGGATTCACGATGCCCCTCCCCCGCCGTCATCTCACGGGCCCGTCTCGATCTATTCCTCGTCACCAGTGGGCATTTCTGCGACTTCGCGGCCGGCTGACAGGATCGAACGCTTGCCGACATGGTTTGCCGATCCGACCAGCCCCTCCCGCTCCATCCGTTCGACCAGCGACGCGGCTCTGTTGTAACCGATCTGAAGGCGCCGCTGGATATAGGATGTCGAGCATTTCTTGTCGCGCAGTACGACCTTTACGGCTTTGTCGTAGAGGTCGTTGCCGTCTTCCTCCGCCATTGCGCCCTTGTCGAAAACCGCAGCGTCTTCGTCCGCCGGCCCATCGATTTCCTCGGCATCCTCTGTCACCGTACCGAGATATTCCGGTCGCCCCTGCGTCTTCAGATGTGCGACAACCTTTTCGACCTCCTCGTCGGATACGAACGGCCCGTGCACACGGGCGATCCGGCCGCCACCCACCATGTGCAGCATGTCCCCCTGCCCCAGCAGATGCTCGGCCCCCTGCTCGCCCAAAATGGTACGGCTGTCGATCTTCGACGTGACCTGGAACGAAATCCGGGTCGGGAAATTGGCCTTGATCGTGCCGGTGATGACATCGACCGAGGGGCGTTGGGTTGCCATGATCAGGTGGATACCGGCAGCTCGCGCCATCTGGGCCAGACGCTGGATGGCGCCTTCGATCTCCTTGCCGGCAACCATCATCAGATCGGCCATCTCATCGACGATGACGACGATATAGGGCATTGGTGCGAGATCCATTTCCTCTTGTTCGAAGATTGGCTCGCCGGTCGAGCGATCAAAGCCCGTCTGGACGCTGCACAGGATCGTTTCGCCCTTTGAGCGCGCCAAAGCGGCGCGCGTGTTATAGCCATCGATATTGCGCACACCGAGCCGCGACATCTTGCGATAGCGGTCTTCCATTTCCCGCACGGCCCATTTCAACGCCATCACCGCCTTTTTCGGGTCTGTCACGACAGGCGTCAGGAGATGCGGGATGCCGTCATAGACAGACAATTCCAGCATTTTCGGGTCAACCATGATCAGCCGGCATTCCTCCGGCTTCAGCCGGTAGAGCAAGGACAGGATCATCGTGTTGATGGCGACGGATTTACCGGAGCCCGTCGTGCCGGCGACGAGAAGATGCGGCATTTTTGCAAGTTCGGCGATGACCGGTTCACCGCCGATGGTCTTGCCAAGGCAAAGCGCGAGCTTGAAACGCGTATCCTGGTAGTTCTCCGACTCGATCAGTTCGCGGAAATACACCGTTTCACGCACCGGGTTCGGCAACTCGATACCGATGACATTGCGGCCTGGCACAACGGCAACACGCGCCGACAGAGCCGACATCGAGCGGGCGATATCATCGGAAAGACCGATGACACGCGAGGATTTCACACCGGGCGCCGGTTCGAATTCGTAAAGCGTAACGACGGGGCCTGGGCGGACGTCGATGATCTCGCCGCGGACGCCAAAATCCTCAAGCACGCTTTCGAGCAGGCCGGCACTCTGTTCCAGGGCTTCCTGGGTGATTACCGCAGTTTCCTGAACCGACGGCTCCTGCAGGAGGTCTACCGGGGGAAAGACATATTCGGCTGCACCAGGCTCCGTCGTCATTTCCGGTATGGCCACAAAGGTATCTGGCCGAACTGCCCGGATCGGTCTGGAAACCGCCACTGGCGGCTTAACGATACGCACGGGTTCGACAGGGCTCGCGACCTCGGCAACAACCGGCCGGATTTCTACTTCGACAATCGGTAAAGGCGTGTCGATGGACGCAGGCCTGCTGCTGACCGTTGCAGCAACGTGACGATCGACCGCCTTAACACCGATTTCGCGGTAGAGTTCCGTTACCGAACCTGCGAGAGAAACAACCTCTGGAGGCTGCCAATGCATGACCGGCGCCAGAGCGTTGATATCGGCTTCCAAGTCCAGGGTGTCCCAGAACACTTCGTCCGACACGTACAGGAAGGATCCGCCCCGTTTGACCGTCGTTTCCGGCAGATCTTCGGCCACAGGCTCTCCTCCGGCCGGAAAACACGCCAGGTCAATATCGGTAAGACCCGCATATTCGACCGCCGCTGGTTGAATCAACGATGTATCAAGCTCCTGCCTGAGCCGTAGTGAAAGCAGTTGAATGCCGGAAACAACCGGCGTTTTGTCAAGAACAGGTTCGATAACCGGTAAATGGTCTTCGGTTACGGCGACAGTTTCCGCGACTTCGATAACCGGTTGCTCAGCCGGGCCTATCTTTTCCGCTTCCTTCCCAGCCTCGCCGGCCGGCCGCTTCGAATAGACACTCTCCGGAGTTCGGGTGAACCGTACGTTCGGGCCAAGCACAAAAGCGCTTTGCCAAACGGGTGCCTCCCCTCGCCCCTCGATTTCTGCCATCGCATCGGTGTCCGCCTCAAAGGGACCTTCGGCGCTTTTCACATCGGCAGGAGCACCGTAGATACGGCGTTGCGGCTCCGCTTTTCCCAAATGATTGTCCGGATCTGCGGGCTGATCCCCAGTGATATCGAAGCCGTTCGAAAAGTTGGTTCGGGAAAGACGCATAGGGACCTGCTCACTCATAATTCACGCGCAATGGGCACACCCCTTTTCAATAGAAAATAAAGGTTAATCACCCCTTTCTAGCCGGCCCTTCTCAGAGAATTTCCATTCGCCCTCGCCAGCGACATAATCATCGGGCCGATGGCGAATTCGCCCTTTTCCGCCCGTCTTGTCAGGTCCCGCAGGTAGCCGCCGGCCGAATTGATATGCCCTGCCCGCTCCAGAATGCAGGCAATCACCGTCGCTGCATTTTCGGCCCCGAGTATTTCGCACGCCTGCTGATAGGCATCCGGGCTGACCCCAAGCATCGACCGCACGACGACAGCGGCGGCCATCAGGTCTCGCCAGTTTGAAATCGCTCCTCCGGAGCCGTAGGGGATGATTTCCGGGCAAGCCTGGAGTACCAAGGCCAGCGGGAAGGCCTTCATCTTGCCAGTTGCCGACGAGGAATTTTGTCTGCCCTCGCCGGCCGTTGTAGCTCCGCTATTTGGTTTGCCGTCGCCATCACGCTTTTGCCGCGTCATCGCCGTTTTTGGCACCAGTTGTTCGGGTTCTGAATTTTCGCCCTGCCGTTGTTCTTTGGCAGGTTCAAATTCAGAAATAGATTCGGGTTTTGAATTCTGTATGTGCCGATCATTTTGGAAGGGATTGCCGCTTATATCTTTGGTTTTAAGCTGCATTTCCAATTGGTTGACAATCTCTTCGCGCAACGTTTCCATTTCACCCAGCGCCGTCGTCACTTCGAGTACCGTCGGTGTGCGGGGAATTGCCGTTACTAGAGCCCGGAAATGGGTCGTGGCCATCTCCCAGTTGCCGCTAGCGCCCTCTTCCAGCGCAGCCTCGATCAGCTTGGTGACGTCGCGGCGGCACAATGTCAGCCGTTCACGCAACCGCCGCAGCTGCAGCCGCTCGGCGACCACCTGTGCCGCCAACTCCTCCAGTTCGTCGGCACGCGCAAGCAATGGCGCAAGAGAAAACCCGAAGGCATCGTCGATAGCGCCCGTACTGCCCCGGCGCACGTAGCGCTTGCCATTCGGACTGTCTTTTCGGACGATCAATCCGGCCTGGACCAAGATCGCCAGATGACGCCTGATCGTCTGTTCGGTCATGCCGTGGGATCGCAGAGATAACTGCGCGTTTGATGGGAACACGACCAGACCATTGGTCTCGGACAGTTCGTCTTTCGGGTAGAAACTGAGCAATGCACTCATCACCGCCAATGCGCGATCGGTCACGCCAATCAGCGGCCTGGCTTCGCATAGCGCCCGATAGAGTTTCCACTTATCGATGCTTTTACCGTCTTCAATATCCCGAGACACAAGTTGGCTTGCCAACATGCCAAGCGTCATCGGCCGCCGCCCAAAGGGCGTCGTCACACTTCCACTTTCCATCGCCTCTGCCTTTCGCAAGGACAAAGCTATCCGGCACGTCGAAATGACGTCTATCTCGATGAAGAGACTTGACTACGATTCCAGGAAGTGTGATTCTCTCAGTCGCCAAACAGTCGAGAAGGGCTTCCGGAATAGATTTCGGGGGCCTTTTTCTTTGCCTAATTTTCCCTTGTGACTATCCTTCGATAGCGGTTGATCTAAAGGTCCCTGCCCTGCAGGGACCCGGCATAAACTATTGCCGGCCGCCCTGTTTTAGGCTTGCCGTAAATTCTGCATAAAGTTCGTCCAGTCGATCGGCGAGATATCCGCCGAACTCGGGCACCTGACGTTCATCGAACACGATTCGCGTCTGGACATCGTCGCGCTCTATGCGTGCTGCCTTGCGCCCCTGCGGGCTTTTCCATTCCTGCGCCTTCGGCTTCCGTTTTGCAGGCTCGGCTCCAAGCATTTCAAAAACTCTGCTAAAGCGTGCATCGCTATCGCCTGCAAGAAAATCCGGTCCGGTGATCAGCGCTTCAAGCATATGCTGCTTGCGCTCGGCGCGATCCACCAATGCCGCCCAGCGCGCGCGCCCGGCTTTTGGCGCCGGTCCGATCGCCTGGACAAGGTATTCGGGGATGCTTCTGGCAATGCTGATGTAGCGGCTGAGGTCTGCCTTGTCGGTCGAAAGTGCGGCCATGATCGTGGCGCGATCGTAACCACCATCTTCTAGACGGCGGGCAAATTGGGCCTTCTCGATATAGGAAAGGTCCTGCCGGTCGAGGTTCTCCTTTCCTTGCGCGATGACAAGCTCGTTATCGGTCAAGGTTTGGACGATCGCGCGCACCGTGCGGCCAAGCAGGGCCGCTGCACGAAGCCGCCTGCGGCCGTATGCCACCTGGAAACGGCCGGGCGATGCCGGCTGCGGCCGCACCAGGATGGGAACCTGCTGGCCGTTTTCGCGCATGCTGTCGACCAGAGACTCGAAACCCGGGTCAACGGTGATGGAAATGCGATCGCTGACCGACGAGTGGTCGATCAGCGCGGGGTCGAGGTCGACTACCGACGAACCAGACGCCAGTTGCTCCTGCAATCTTGCAGCGCTACGTGCGCCTTCCGTCATTTCCTGCAGCGATGCACCCATTGCCGATATGGCACCGCTACGAACGCGATCGGTGTTCTTTTCAACGCCAGCGACGGGCACAGATCCTTCGGGCTTTCGCATGAACAGCGTGTTGACGGTATCTTTTCGGCTCACAGCGGGCCACCTTCATTGTATTGTAACGAGCGCCCGTTGGGAGTTCCCAACGATGATGTTTGGGCGGCAGGCAACGTCTTTGGCATCACGCAATCACAGGCCTTGGCATGATAAGAGCCTGTCGTTGGGAGTTCCCAACACATCGCCCGCAATGTTTGAAGCAAGCTCATTTTGGCGAACGCCCCCATGCTTGGCGAATCAACGATTCAATCTCGCCATTGACGGAATCGAGCGCTTCCATGGCCCGGTCGTATGTCGAGCGCGTCAGATTTTCGCGGCCGATTTCGTAGAGCGTCTGCTTCGTCAGTCCGGCGTCGGAGACAGCAGCCGACTTCACCATCGGATTGGTCATGACGTGGTCATCGAACAGATTGCGGAGGAGGGCGGCGACTTTCGTCTGCGGCGCATCCTGCGGCTCGTAGCGGGTGAGCAGATAACGGATGAAATCGTACTTCAGCTCGCCGCCGGCTTCACGAACGACCGCAAGCAGATCGTGCGTCATCAGAAGAAACTGGCTCATTGACGCAACGTCTAGCATCTGCGGATGAATAGTTACGACCATCGACGTTGCGGCACAAAGCCCGCTAAGCGTGAGGTAACCCAATTGTGGCGGGCAATCGATCACGACGACATCGTAATTGTCGGCAACTTCATCGAGGGCGCGCGCAACGCGCGTGAAGAAAATTCCATCAGCATCCCGGGCGCCTGTCGTCAGGGCGCGGGGCGTCGTGTGCTCGAACTCCATCAGTTCAAGATTGCCCGGAACCAGATCAAGCCCATCAAAATACGTATTGCGGATGACGTCGGCCAAGGGACGCTTCTCTTCGTCGTAACGGATTGCTGCGTAGAGCGTTTCGTTGGACTTCACGTCCGTTTCCGGCAATACGCCAAGCAGGGCCGAAAGGCTCGCCTGCGGATCGAGGTCGACAGCCAGGACGCGATAGCCTTGCAGCGCAAGATACTGGGCGAGATGAACAGAGGTGGTCGTCTTCCCGGAGCCGCCCTTGAAATTGGTAACGGCAATCACCTGCAGATGATCATCGTGACCACGGCGCGGCACAAAATTATAAGCTTCCCTGCCACGGGCCGTTTGCGCCATCTTTTCGCGTAATTCATTAATCTGGCGCAAGGTGTAGAGACGGCGGCCGTTGCTGGTCAGATCGGGTTGCGGCCCTTCGCCGGCGAGCGTCATCTTGCGCAGCGTCGAATCCGAAACGCCCATCAGCTTCGCCGCCTCCCCGGAGGTGAACCTACGCAAGGTTTTGTTTGCTGTTGGCGGAAAAAGCGCTTCGCTGATCGCCTGGAGCTGCGAGCTGATGATTGCCGCATGATCTCCGATCGTCTCATCGACGGTCTTCCGCTCAATCTTGGTGGCTCGAATGGCATTGCTCACGTTGAAAAACTTTCGTCACGGTAAAATGGCCCGATGGGAGATATAACCGTGACGATACGCAACGCAACGATTCGTGCAAGAAGTTATTGGTTAACAGTTGCTTACACCGGGCAGGTCAGAAACTGAGTCTGCAGGGCTTGCCGACACGTTTCGCCTATGAATCCAAAGCGTTCCTGTCTTGCAAATATGCCAGAGTGAAAAACACGCAGGGAAATGATTCATGTGTGTAATTTTGATTTGGGCGACGTCCTGACCGATGAGGGGGAGGGGAGCCAAAGGCGACTCACTGCTTTCCACCTCTCAGTCTCCGTCACAACGACCGTTTTGTCGCGTATTTTTAACCCCTTCACTATCCCAAACCTGCTTCAGAAAATGAAGGCAACGGGAAACGGCTAAGGTCCAGGCCACCGCGGTCAAAGGCCCCGATCCATAATCAAATGCATATGGAATCCCCTTTGATATTTCATTTTACATTACCATTCGGCATGACAAACTGAGATCAGCTGCTTTGTCAGTCATTTTGTGCCGGTTCTTTGGGAGCATGCCGGCCATTCAGGGAGGAGAATCATGAAACGGGCCATCATCGCCGCGTTTGCGGCCATCATCATGGGTAGCGGTGCCTATGCCGACACGATCAAGATCGGTGTCGTCGGTCCATTCTCCGGACCATTCGCGCTGCAAGGCAAAAACTTCAAGGCCGGTATCGACGCCTATATCGCGATGCACGGCGCGACGATCGGCGACGACACTGTCGAGATCATCTACCGTGATCTGCCGGCAGCTGATCCGGCCCAATCCAAGGCGCTGGCGCAGGAATTGGTGGTCAAGGAAAAGGTGCAATATCTCGCCGGGTTCTATTTCACCCCCGATGCGATGGCTGTCACACCGATCCTTAAGCAAGCCAACGTGCCCCTGATCGTCATGAATGCCGCAACATCGGCAATCGTCACCAAGAGCCCGCTTGTCGTGCGCACGTCGTTCACTACATGGCAAACCTCTACACCTATCGCAAAGGTCGCGCACGACGCCGGCGTTGCCAAGGTGATCTCCATAGTCAGCGACTACGGCCCGGGCATCGACGCCGAGAACGCCTTCAAGGCCGGCTTCGAGAAAGAGGGCGGGGCGGTCGTCGAGGCGATCCGCATGCCGCTTTCCACCAATGACTTCAGCCCGATCATGCAGCGCATCAAGGATTCCGGCGCACAGGGCGTTTTCGCCTTCCTGCCATCCGGTCCGACGACACTCGGTTTCGTCAAGGCTTACAACGAAAACGGTCTCAAAGCTGCAGGCATCAAGTTCTTCGCACCGGGGGACCTGACACAGGAATCTGATCTGCCGGCTCTTGGCGATGCTGCCCTGGGCATCCAGACGACGTTCCACTATGCGGTTTCCCACGATTCTCCTGAAAACAAGGCATTCGTCGAAGCCGCCTCCAAGGCGATCGGCAATCCTGCTGAGCTTTCCTTTCCTTCGGTCGGAGCCTTTGATGGCATGAACGTCATCTATAAGATGATCGAAGCGACGGGCGGAGAACAGGATGCGCAGAAAGCCGTCGATGCCGTAAAGGGCCTGTCCTGGATCAGTCCGCGCGGCCCGGTTTCGATCGATCCGGAATCACGTCATATTACGCAGAACATCTACCTGCGCGAAGTGACGAAGGCGGATGACGGTTCCTATTACAACAAGGAAATCCAGACGTTCGAAAAGCAGGGCGATCCCGGGCTCGCGGCCGTCAAGTAAACGTCCGGCGGCAAAGCGTATCGGCATATAGCGGAACAGACCGTGATGCCGATACCTCGCCCTGATTTTACGATTGCGGGGGAGGGGAGGGCTCTCGTCTCGCGCAAATAACCAAATGGAATTCGCGCGATGCAGACAGTCTTCAGCATAGCCATCGACGCATTTGCCTATGGAATGGTGCTCTTCGTCATTTCGATCGGCCTTTCGGTCACCATGGGTCTCATGCGCGTCGTTAATTTGGCCCATGGCGCCTTTGCCATGATCGGCGGCTACATTGCCTCCTACGCAGCGCAAGACCTTGGGCTCGGTTACGCCGCAGCCGTGCTGCTTGCTGTCGTCGGCACGGTGATTATTTCAATCCCGATAGAACGGCTGCTCTACCGGCGAATTTATGGTGCGCCTGAGCTGACGCAGGTGCTGATGACCATCGGCATCACCTTCTGCATTATCGGCATCGCCAACTATGTCTTCGGCCCGACGTTGAAGACGATCCCGTTGCCGCCCGCTCTGCAGGGTTCAGCCGACCTCGGCTTCCGTTCTATCGCCGTCCACCGCCTTTTTGCCATTGTCTGTGGTCTGGCCGTCGCCGGCGGACTTTGGTACGCGATCGAAAAAACGGCGTTCGGCGTCAAGCTGCGCGCCTCCGTCGACAATGCCTCCATGGCTGCCGCCCTTGGTGTGCGTACGGAAATCATCTATGCGATCAGTTTCGCTGTTGCGGTTGGTCTCGCGGCCTTCGGCGGCGTGCTGGGTGCCGAGTTGCTCCCGGTCGAGCCATATTATGCCCTGCGCTACATGGTAACCTTTCTGGTCGTCGTTTCCGTCGGCGGCGCCGGCTCCATCCCCGGAGCTCTTCTCGCGTGTCTCGTGCTCGGCGGCATCGATACGACAGGCCGCTACCTCATGCCGGAATTCGGCGAATTTTTCTTCTACCTTGCGGTCATCGCCATCATCTGCATTTTTCCGCGTGGCCTTGCCGGACGGGCACGCTAGGATGACACTGATCATGAATCATCAACCTGCCACGAAGACGCGCGCCCAAAGTCGCGGCATCGGCCGAGACCTGATCGGCATCGGTGCGATCATCGCTGCATCTGCGGTCGGCTATCTCCTGTTTCCCGATAATCTGGCGCTTTTGACACGGATCATCGCCATCGCGCTGCTGGTTCTGTCGCTCGATCTGGTCACCGGCTATTGCGGCGTCGCGACGCTTGGTCACGCCGCCCTGTTCGGCTCCGGCGCCTATGCGGCCGGGATCGCCGCCGCCCATTACGGCATTACAAACCCTTTGCTGATGACGCTTGCCGGCATTCTTGGCGGAGCGATTGCCGGACTGGTCTGCGGCGTCATTATCCTGCGGGCACATGGATTGCCGCAACTCGTCCTGTCGATTTCGTTGATCTATCTCTTCCATGAGTTTGCCAACAAGGCCTCGTCCTGGACGGGCGGAAGCGATGGCTTGTCCGGAATTTCACCCGACCCGCTGTTCGGCAGCTTCGAGTTCGATCTCTGGGGCCAGACAGCCTATATCTTCGGCGTCTTTCTGCTGCTTGCGGTTTTCGTTCTGTTGCGTTTTCTGGTGCGCTCGCCATTTGGCATGCTCTGCCGTGGTATCAAGGAAGATCCGCTGCGCATCATGGCCATGGGCGCCTCGCCCAAGGTCACGCTGATGAAAATGTACGTGATTTCCGGCGCCGTCGCCGGCATCGGCGGCGCCCTGAATGCGATCTCTACGCAGGTCGTCGGTCTCGACAGCCTGTCCTTCACTCAATCGGCCGAGGCGCTGGTCATGCTGGTTCTCGGTGGCACCGGATCGCTGTTTGGCGCGCTGATAGGTACAGTCGTCTTCATGTTGTTTGAGGATTATGTTTCTGCGGCCAATCCCTTCCACTGGCTGACAATGGTCGGCGCTCTTTTGATCGCGGTCGTCCTGTTCGCACCGAAAGGGCTTTATGGCACTGCGGCCGACATCATTGCCCGCCGCTGGGAGAAACGCACATGAGCGCGGTCTTCGACGTTCGTAATCTGAAAAAAGCCTTCAGCGGCCTGACGGTCACCAATGACGTCTCCCTGGCGATGGCGCCCGGCGACCGGGTGGCGCTGATCGGCCCGAACGGCGCCGGGAAAACCACCTTCGTCAATCTCGTCACCGGCAATCTGCGGCCAGATTCCGGCGAGGTTCGTCTCAACGGTGAAACCGTCACCAAAATCGACGCGATCGGCCGTGTCCGCCGCGGGCTGGTCCGCTCTTTTCAGGTGACGCGGCTCTTTCAGCAGATGACACCGGCGGAACACGTGGCTCTGGCCATCCTGCAGCGGGACGGACGCGCCGGAAAGATGTTCGGCAACTTCCTGTCCATGCCCAATGTCATGGACGAAGCAAGCGTGCTGTTGGCAAAGCTCGGCTTGGCCGATCTGATGCACCGCAAGGTGAGCGAGATCGCCTATGGACAGCAGCGCCTGCTCGAAATCGCCCTGGCACTGGCCCTCAAACCAAAAGTCCTGCTTCTGGATGAGCCGGCCGCCGGTGTGCCCCAGAGCGAAACTGGCCGCATCGAACAGGCACTTGCCGATCTGCCCGCCGATCTTGCGGTTCTGATGATCGAGCATGACATGGATCTGGTTTTCCGCTTTGCCAAGCGGGTCATCGTGCTGGCTGCCGGCACCATCATCTTCGACGGTTCGCCCGCCGACGTCACCAAGGACGCCGCCGTGCGGGAAGCCTATCTCGGGAGCTATGCCAATGCCAGCCACGCCGCTTGACGTCGAAAACCTGTCGGCCGGTTATGGTCCGACACGGGTTCTGGAAAACGTCTCCTTCTCGGTTTCCGCCGGACAGCGCTTGGCGGTGCTGGGGCGCAACGGCATGGGCAAGACGACGCTGCTGGCAACCCTGGCCGGGCAGACAAAACGCTATGACGGGCGCATCCGCATCGGCGCAACCGACGTCACCGCAATCTCAAGTGCACTGCGCGCCCGCACCGGGCTCGGATATGTCCCGCAGACGCGGTGCATCTTTCCGACATTGACGGTCGAGGAAAACCTGTTCGTTGGCCTCAAGGACCGGCCGAAAAGCGACCTTCAGGATGCCTACGCAATGTTCCCCCGTCTTTTCGAGCGCAAGGGGAACCTTGGCTCGCAGCTTTCCGGCGGCGAGCAGCAGATGCTATCGACAGCGCGAACCATCCTTGGCCGCCCCACTGTCCTGTTACTCGATGAACCGCTCGAGGGGTTGGCGCCGGTGATCTGCGAAGAACTGATGACGGCGTTTTCCGAACTGGCAAGCACCGGCAACATGACTATCGTGCTTGTCGAGCAGCGCATCCAGAGCGCGCTTGATTTTGCCGATCAGGTCATCGTTCTCGAACGGGGCAGAGTGGCCTGGAGCGGCACGCCACAGGCACTGGCCGCCGATCATCATGCGGTAGACCGGCTGCTTGGTGTCGGCGGACTGCATTGATGCAGAAGCAGGGAAAAGGGCCTTTTCAAAATCTGCAAATTATTTTGAGGAGGAGGGAACAATCCGTCTCCTCTTGCATTTTTACGTCAGGTCGATTTCTGTCGGCACCAACCACCGTTCAAAACGATGAGGATGTGCAGATGAGCAACCTTTTACCCGAACTGCATGAAGGCCATGCCCCAATCACGCTGCATCTGCTCTTTCGCGATGCACTTGAAGCCTATGACGACTGGGGGGATGAGACAGATGTCCCCCTTGTTTTCCATCTCGGCATGCCAGTACCGATCGGGCTGGTATTCGATCATATGCGAGGTTGCACAGATATCCTGCCGAACAACATGGTCAGCGCCATCACCGAACGGCTGACCAAGCCCTTGAGCAGCAATAGCGCGCTAGACGAGATGACGTTTTCGACGGCGGCCCGGGTGATGTGTGTGGTCATCCGCAAGAGACAGCTGCAACGCAGCGGCAGTGACATCGGCGTCTTCCTGCGCCGGTTTGAGAAGCTTCGTGCAGGCCGCGCCGATCCCTGACGTTTCTCGCCTACGACGCTGTTTCAAGTTCTCGCGAAAGAAGCGCGCTTCCAACGTCTGGTAACTAAGTAACGGAAATATATTGCGTTTTTATAGGTCGTGAAAACGGCTTGTAACGATAGGGTCTCCGTGTTTAAAATGATGAAATACATAGAATATGCCGCATATTGATGAACTGGCGTTTGAGTAGGGGTGCCGAGGTTCAACCATCCAGCCGCATGACGCGGAGAGGAAATGATATGACGGTTCATGGTCTTTCGTCGCCTTTCAGCCCGCGGAGCGATCAACCGTTGCAGATCGCCATCGTCGGCCGCGGCTTTTCCGGCCTGATGATGGCCATAGCGCTGTTGAAGTCGGTCAACCAGCCATTCCGGTTGCGCATGTTCGATCCCCGCCCGATCATCAGTGGCGGCCAGGCTCTGGCCACGGCGCGCTCCACCGAAATTCTCAATAGCCGCGCCCGGGACCTCTCTGTTTCGACCGGTGAGCCGAAGGACTTTACCCGCTGGCTGCAGGCGAACGCCCCATTTCGTGAAGCCGTTTCGGCGGCAATTCCGGGATTTGGCCAAATCTTCGTGCCCAAGGCGACGTTCAGCGATTATGTCTATCAGCGTTTTTCCGAAGCGCTGGCGCAGCGGACGGACGTAACCGTGCAAATGTCCAACGAGGGCATCGCCCATGTCCGCCGTAACGAGAATGGCCAGTTTACGCTCAGTCTGGCCGATGGCGGCAAGGGGATTTATGACACGGTTGTTCTTGCTACCGGCTACGGTTTGAAGCCGCCGTTGGAGACGGCCGAGCAGGATATGGACTCCCTTCTGCTAGAACGCCCCGAGCCGCGCCGGCATGTGATCGTCATGGGCAATGGACTGCGCGCCGTCGATCAGGTTCTGCAATTGCGCGATGGCGGCTTTACCGGCCACATCACCATCCTGTCGCGCCGCGGTTTCCTGCCGCAGCCGCATACGCGCATGCCGGCCGATGCGGTCTTTCCGACACAGCCGATGCCGTCGCAGCTGCGCAATATCGTCCGTTTCGTGCGCGACGCCTGCGCCGAGGCCGAAGAAAATGGCTGGAGTTGGCAGGCGGCGATGAACGGCCTGCGCAAACGCGCCCGCACCCTGTGGGCATCCCTGCCACCGAGCGAGAAACGGCAGTTCAATCGGCACCTGCGCGCCATCTACGACAGCCATAGAAACCGGCTCCCCGCCGATGTGCATGCAAGACTGGAACGAGAGTTTGCCAGCGGCCTGACCGAGCTCAGGCGCGGAACAACCCTCAAACGCACGGCGGAAGGCCTTCTGGTCCGCTGGGCCGGCCAAACGACTGAAAGCCATTTCGCTGCCGACGAAGTGATCGACTGCCGTTGCCTGTCACCGGACCTCAAGGATCCAGTGGTGGCCGACCTTCTTGAGGCCGGCCTTGCAGCGACAGACGAGCTCGACCTCGGTCTCGCCGTCAATCCAGCCGGGGAATTGTTGACGCCGAAGGGCCGGCCAGCCGGCCTCTTTGCCGTCGGACCTCTTGGCCTCGGCTCACTGCCCGATATCGATCTCGTTCCGGAGATCGTCACGCAGACCTATGCGGCGGCCACCCTGATCGGCGCACGATCGCTGCCGCAACTGCAGGCGAGCTGACATCTGGCCAAGTGCTCGCCGGCAGGCCGTACCGTCGCGGTAGTTCCCGGCCTGCGCCTCGCCGTTTCCTCCCGTTAACCGACGCACTGTTCGCCTGCTGGGTGTAACGCCTCAAGAAGGCGGAAAACGCGAACGGATTTTCCATACACGATAAAATTTATAGATATTATAATTTTGCGATCAAAGCCGATCCCGGAAAAACTAGGCGATGACCTATTTCCTATCCGCTGGAGACAATCGCTTATGAACACCGTTCCGGAAAAGATCGACGTTCTCTGGTTTCTGCCGACCCATGGCGACAGCCGTTATCTCGGCACATCGATCGGCGGCCGCAATGTTGATCTCAATTACCTGAAGCAAGTCGCTCAGGCTGCCGATACGCTTGGCTATTTCGGCGTACTGATCCCGACCGGCCGTAGTTGCGAAGACAGCTGGATCGTTGCCTCTGCGCTCGCACCTTTGACCGAGAGACTGCGCTATCTCGTCGCTGTGCGCCCGGGTTTGCTCAGCCCGACGCTGGCTGCCCGCATGACTGCGACACTCGACCGGATCTCCAACGGCCGCCTGCTGATCAACGTCGTCACCGGCGGCGACCCGATCGAAAACAAGGGCGACGGCATCCACTATTCCCATGAGGAACGCTACGAGGTCACCGAAGAGTTCATCAACATCTACAAGGCCGTGCTGCGCGGCGAAGACGTCACCACGAAAACCAAGCATTTCGATATCGAGGATGCCAAACTCCTGTTCAAGCCGGTCCAGGAACCGCATCCGCCGCTTTATTTCGGCGGCTCTTCCGGTGTCGGCCAGCAGGTTGCGGCCCGCACGATCGACAAATATCTGACCTGGGGCGAACCGCCCGAGGATGTCGAAAAGAAGGTGGCGGAAGTGCGAGCGCTCGCGGAAGCCGAAGGCCGCGACGTCACCTTCGGTATCCGTCTTCACGTCATCGTCCGCGAGACGGCCAAGGAAGCATGGACCGCAGCCGACGAGCTGATCAAATATGTCGATGAGGACACGATCGCCGCAGCCCAAAAGGTTTTCCAGCGGATGGATTCCGTCGGTCAGAGCCGGATGAGCAAGCTGCATGGCGGCAGCAAGGACAAGCTGGAGATCAGCCCGAACCTGTGGGCCGGTGTTGGTCTCGTGCGCGGCGGGGCAGGGACCGCACTGGTCGGCGATCCCGATCAGGTGAAGGCGCGCATCGACGAATACCGTCAGATCGGCATCGATACATTCATCTTCTCCGGCTATCCGCATCTGGAAGAGGCCTACCGGTTTGGTGAACTCGTCCTGCCGAACCTGCCCCTCAACCACCCGGTCAAGACTCACAAGGCAAGCGCCAATACGGGTCCGTTCGGCGAGACGATCGCCGGTGATCACCGTCCGCCGCTCAAGGTGTCGCAGTCCTGACGGAATAAAGCTTGGATCGGCATTTTTATTCGTGACGCAGCGATTAAATCGTAACGTTCAACCGTTAACCAGGGCAGTGGCTACGGAACAGCCGCTGTCCATGTCCGGTTGACAAGCTCGAGGCGAGCCTAAAGAGTAAACCGGTCAAAACGGCAGCGTTGGGGAGGACTTTTGTCTATGCGCGCGTTTATCCGGTTTTCAGCAATTATTCTCAGTGTCCTTGCGTTTTCACCTGTTGTCCAGGCGGCGGAAACGGGCAGGCATATCGTCACCACCCAGGACGGTGATTATTTCGGCTTTGACCTGCGCACGGAACAGGACGTTTCCCTTGCTGATTGCGAGAAGGTCTGCGTTGCGGATTCCTCCTGCCGCGCCTTCACCTATAATCCCAAGGTGAAATGGTGTTTTCTCAAATCCGATTATAACACGCTGAACACGTTCGCCGGCGCCATTGCCGGCAAGGTCGTGGATGCCTCCGCCGCCGAACCAGATATCGGTGCGCCTCCGGCTTTGCCGTTCGTCACCGAACAACTCCTGAACGACGCGCGCGCCACCAAGGAAAATCTCTCGGTGCTGGCAGACCAGGATGCGCTGGGGCTAAATGGCCGCAAGGATGCCGCCTATCGCGAGCTGACCGCCGGCAATGTTGGCCCGGCGCTGAAGGCGTTTCAGGGTGCGCTGTCCATTACGCCCGATGACGGTTCATTGTGGATCGAAGCTGCACGTGCGGCAAACCGCGTTTACGGCAATTCCGAATTCGCCACGCAGGCTTCGCTTGCCGCCCTCAACGCCTATCAGCTGTCGCGCGCCACACAGACGCGGGCAGAGGCATTGGCTGTGCTTGCGACCGCGTTGAAGAACGTCGAGAATTTCCGTGCAGCGCTCAGCGCCTACAAAGCCAGCCTCGAACTGGTCGAAGCAAAGTCCGTCCGCGCCGAGTATACCGACCTGCGCTCACGCCAGGGTTTTCGCGTCACCGAACACAAGATCGATTCCGATAGCGCCACGCCACGGGTGTGCGTCCAGTTTTCCGAGCCGCTGGTCAAGGCCGGGGTCGATTACACGCCGTTCGTCCTTTTGGATGGCGCCACACCCAAGGCTGTCGAAGCCAAAGGCAGCGAGATCTGCGTCGAGGGCCTCAGTCATGGCCAGCGGTATAAGGTGGCCTTCCGCTCGGGCCTGCCGTCTTCCGTCGATGAGCCGCTGGAAGCCAACGTCAATCTCGACGTCTATATCCCCGACCGCGCGGCGATGGTCCGCTTTACCGGTGATAGCTTCGTTTTGCCGGGAACGGCCCGGCGCGGCATTCCGATCGTTTCGGTCAACACCACCAGCGCCAACCTGAAACTCTACCGCATCGGCGACCGCAACATTGCCTCGCTCCTGACCGCCTCGCAATTCCTGACGCAGCTCGACGGCTATGGTGCCCAGCGGATCCAGGACGAAAACGGCGAAATGGTCTGGCAGGGGTCGATCGACATTGCCACCGATCTCAACAAGGAGGTCGTCACCAGCTTCCCGGTTGATGAAGCGCTGCCGCAGCGCAAGCCGGGCGTCTATGTGTTGACCGCCGTCTCCGCGACAGGCGCGTCCAACGAATGGGACAGCCAGGCGACGCAATGGTTCGTCATTTCGGATATCGGCCTCTCCACCTATTCCGGCACCGATGGGCTCTCCGTCTTCGCCCGGTCGTTGGCATCGGCCAAGCATCTGGCCGGGATTGAACTGACCCTGCTTGCCAAGAACAATGAAATTCTCGGCACAACGACCACCGACGACGACGGCCGCGCGACCTTTGACGCTGGCCTGCTGCGCGGCACTGCCGCTATGACCCCGGCCGTCATCACCGCCAAGAACGGCGCGGACGATTTCGTTTTCCTCGACCTGACCCGTGCCGGCTTTGACCTCTCCGATCGTGGCGTCACAGGACGTGCAGCCCCCGGCGCCATCGACGTGCTGACCTGGACGGAGCGCGGTATCTACCGTGCTGGTGAAACCGTGCATGTCTCAGCACTCGCCCGCGACAGCGCCTCGGTCGCCATCGAGAAATTGCCGCTGACCTTCATCTTCATGCGCCCGGATGGCGTCGAAGATCGCCGCGTTGTCAGCGACGGTGGTCTGGCAGGCGGCTATGCGCTTGATCTCCCGCTACAGCCGAATGCAATGCGCGGCACCTGGACCGTCCAGATCTTTACCGACCCCAAGGGCACGGCGATTAGCGAGAAGCAGTTCCAGGTCGATGACTTCGTTCCCGACCGCGTCGAATTCGACATGGCAAGCACGGTCAAACAGATCGAGATCGATACACCGGCACCGATCACCATCGACGGCCGCTTCCTTTATGGCGCCCCGGCAGCAGGGCTCGAACTCGAAGGCGAAGTCGGACTGAAGCCGACCCGCGAAAGCCCCGACTTCAAGGGCTACTTCTTCGGCCTCGCCGATGAGGAGGCCACGGAAGACAGCCGCACAACACTCGAAGGGCTGGAGCCGCTAGACGAGGACGGCAAGGCAACCTTCGACGTCACGCTGACGGACGTTCCCTCCACGACGCAATTGCTCAACGCCAATATCACCGTTCGCGTTCAGGAGGCCGGCGGCCGCGCCGTCGAGCGCTCCCTTACACTGCCTGTCAAACCGGCGGGTGCGATGATCGGCATCAAGCCGGAATTCTCCGGCGACCTTGCGGAAAACGCCGTCGGCAAATTCCACGTCATCGCCATCGACCAGAGCGGCGCCAAGCAGGCAAAGACCGGCCTCTCCTGGAAGCTGCTGCGCGTCGAGCAGGACTATCAGTGGTACCGCGACGGCACCGCCTGGAAATATGAACCGGTCACCTCGACCAAGCAGGTTTCGACCGGCAAGCTGGACGTCACCACGGATGGCGGCGAGATTGCCATCTCCGCCGGATGGGGCCGTTACCGGCTCGAAGTCGAGACGGCCGATATCGATGGCCCGACATCGAGCGTCGAATTCGATTCCGGCTGGTATGTTACCGCAAGCTCGACGGAAACACCGGACGGGCTGGAAGTGGCCCTCGACAAGCAGAACTACGCGATCGGCGACACCGCCAAGCTGCGCGTATCGCCGCGCTTTGCCGGTGAAGTCCTGGTCACGATCGGTTCTGAAAAGCTAATCGCCACGCAAACCGCGACCATTGCCGCCGAGGGTGGTGAAGTCGATATTCCGATTACCGCCGATTTCGGCGCTGGTGCCTATGTCACCGCAACGCTCTATCGTCCGGGCGACGCGCAGGAAAGCCGCATGCCGATGCGTTCCATCGGCATCAAGTGGCTCGCCGTCGATCCAGCCGAGCGCAAGCTGTCGGTCAAACTCGATCTGCCGGAAAAGACGCTGCCACGCCAAACGCTCAATATTCCGGTTGAAGTGACCGGGGCAGGGGTGGGCGACGAAGCCTATGTCACGGTTGCCGCCGTCGATGTCGGTATTCTCAACCTGACGCGTTATGAAGTGCCCAATCCGGATGGATGGTATTTCGGTCAGCGCCAGCTCGGCCTTGAAATCCGCGACCTCTATGGACGGCTGATCGATGGCTCGCTCGGTGCAACCGGGCGACTGCGCACCGGTGGTGACGGCGGACAGATGGCGCTGCAGGGCAAACCGCCGACTGAAAAGCTGGTGGCTTTCTTCTCCGGCCCGGTCCAGCTCGATGCGGACGGCAAGGCGATCATCAGCTTTGATATCCCGCAGTTCAACGGCACCGCGCGTGTCATGGCTGTCGCCTGGTCGAAAGCCGGCGTTGGCCACGCTTCGACCGATGTCGTCATCCGCGATCCGGTCGTGGTGACGGCAAGCCTGCCGCAATTCCTGGCCCCCGGAGACAAGGCCGAGCTGCGGCTCGACATCGCCAACACCGATGGCCCTTCCGGCGACCTGAACCTCAAGGTGACAAGCAGCTCCTCCGTGGTGATCGACGCGGCACAGGCCCAGCAGACGTTCAGCGTCAAACCGGGTGGAAAGTTCGACCTGACATTGCCACTCTCCGGCGTTCATCCGGGCGATGGTGCGATCTCGATCGAACTGACCAGCGCCGACGGCCTGTCGCTGCAACAGTCGGTCTCCGTTCCGGTGCGGCCGGCCGCCCTGCCGTTGACGACACGGCATCCACTGACCATCGAGCCGAATGCCAGCCTCAAGGTCGATGGCGACCTGTTGGCCGAAAGCATGCTGCAGGGATCGGCCGTCAGCATCAGCGTTACCCGCTCGGCTGCCTTCGATATTCCGGCTCTCCTGACATCGCTTGATCGCTACCCCTATGGCTGCGCCGAGCAGACGACCAGCCGGGCGCTGCCTCTGCTCTATCTCAGCGAACTCGCCAAGCAATCCGGGCTGCCGGAGGATGGCGATGTCCAGAAGCGGGTGCAGGAAGCGATCTACCGGGTGCTGTCCTATCAATCCTCAACCGGCAGCTTCGGTCTTTGGAGCCCCGGCTCCGGCGATCCCTGGCTCGACGCCTATGTCACCGACTTCCTGACGCGGGCCCGGGAACAGAAGTACCAGGTGCCGGACCAGGCGATGGTGCAGGCGCTCGATAACCTGCAAAATGCAATGAGCTATGATGTCGACATGAAGAGCCAGGGCAATGAGATTGCCTATTCTCTCTACGTGCTCGCCCGCAACCGCAAGGCTGCGATCAGCGATCTGCGTTATTACGCCGACACCAAGCTTTCGGAATTCCCGACGCCATTGTCGAAGGGGCATCTGGCCGCCGCTCTCGCCCTTTATGGCGATGCGCAGCGGTCGCAGAGCATTTTTGCAGATGCGCTACAGATGTCGGTAACGGCAAGCAATGCCAGCCTTGATCGCTCCGATTACGGCTCCGCCTTGCGTGACGATGCCGCCGTCCTGACACTCGCCGCAGAAGCCCGGCCCGTGCCGACGATCATCCCGCAGCTTGCCAAGATCGTTGCCCGTGAATGGGAGCAGAAATCCTATACGAGCACGCAGGAGCAGATGTGGACGCTGATGGCGGCCCGCGCCATCCAGGGTGGCGACAGTGAACTCAGCCTCGATATAAACGGCACGCCGCGCACCGGCGGCTATGCGGCACGCCTCACCGGCGACGAAGTCCTCGATCAGCCGGTGACGATCACCAACCGGTCGAGCGAACCGGTTGCCGCCGTGGTGACGACGGTTGCGGCGCCGGCATTCCCGCTGCCTGCCGGCGGCAACGGCTTTACCATCGAGCGCACCTATTACACGCTCGACGGCGAGGCGGCCAATGTCACGCAGGCCAAACAGAACGAGCGTTATGTGGTCGTCATCAACGCCACGGAAAGCAACACCTGGCCATCGCGCGTGCTGATCACCGATCTGCTGCCTGCCGGTTTCGAGATCGACAATCCAACCCTGGTCGATAGCGCCAAGCTGTCGAACTTCGAATGGATCGGCGAAGTGGAGGCTGCTCACACGGAGTTCCGCAGCGACCGCTTCGTTGCAGCCTTTGATCGCACGGCCGGTGACAACCGCACGATCACGGTCGCTTATGTCGTCCGCGCCGTCACGCCGGGCACTTACGATCACCCAGCGGCCAGCATAGAGGACATGTACCGGCCGCAATTCTCCGCGCGCTCCGCCATGGGGCGCATGGAGGTTCAGGCGGTCGAATAATGTCTCTCTGGGCGAAAACCTGCGCCGCATTGCTGGGCTCCGCACTCATGTGCATCGCCATCATGTTCGGCCTTGAGGCTGCGGACCGCGCCTATCCGCCGCCACTGGAGCAAGCACGTACGGTCTCGGCCGAAGTGCTGGATGCCGACGGTCAGCTGTTGCGCGCCTTTGCGACGCCGGAAGGCCGCTGGCGTCTGCAGACCACGGCAAAGGATGTCGATCCGCAATTCGTCCGCATGCTTATCGCCTATGAGGATCAACGCTTCTGGGAGCACAAGGGCGTCGATCCCTACGCCCTGACGCGCGCTGCGTGGCAGTTCGCCACCCATGGGCGGATCGTCTCGGGCGCCTCAACACTGTCGATGCAGGTTGCGCGGCTGATCGAACCCCGCGAAGGGCGTTCGTTTGCAGCAAAATTTCGCCAGCTTGCCCGCGCCGTGCAGATCGAGCGCCGCCTGAGCAAGGCCGAAATCCTCGATCTCTATCTGACCCACGCGCCCTATGGCGGCAATCTCGAAGGCATTCGCGCCGCAAGCCTTGCCTATTTTGGCAAGGAGCCACGCCGTCTTACGGTTTCCGAAGCGGCGTTGCTGGTAGCCCTTCCGCAGCTGCCGGAGAAACGCCGTCCCGACCGTCATTTAAAGGCGGCGGAGACGGCGCGACAACGGGTTCTGGAACGCATGGCAGTTTCCGCAGTGATCGGTGAAGGGGAGGCCGAACGCGCCGGCTTGGTTTCAGTACCGGCCCGCCGCCTGCAACTGCCTGCCTTTGCCGCTCACGTCGCCGAAGCGGCGCGGCGCAAGGAGCCCAAGATCATCCAGCATCAGACGACGCTGCGGCGGAACATCCAGAAAGGGCTGGAAACGGTTGCCAAGGAGGCAGCCGGTCGGCTTGGCCCGAAAGTATCGATCGCCATGGTCATGGCCGATGCGCGCACGGGCGAGATCGTCGGCGAACTCGGCTCCGCCGATTATTTCGACGCCAGCCGCTCCGGCTGGATCGACATGACGCGCATCTCCCGTTCGCCCGGCTCGACGCTAAAACCGTTCATCTATGGTCTCGCCTTCGAGGAAGGACTGGTTTCCCAGGAAACCATCATCGAAGACCGTCCGGCGGATTTCTTCGGTTACCGGCCGCGCAATTTCGACATGACCTATCAGGGTGATGTCAGCATCCGCCAGGCGCTGCAGCTCTCTCTCAATGTTCCAGCCGTGCGGCTGCTCGATTCCGTCGGGCCAACGCGGCTGATGGTGCGTTTCCGGCGCGCCGAAGTCCGGCCGATCCTGCCACCGAACGAGGCACCGGGTCTGGCGATCGGTCTCGGAGGGCTGGGTGTCAACCTGAAGGACCTCGTGCAGCTCTATGCCGCCCTTGCCAATCGCGGCAAGCCGGTGCGGCTCGGCGACGGGATCCGGGAACAGCCGGGCGGCATTGAGAACGAACCGCTTCTCGATCCGGTCGCCACGTGGCAGATCGCCGATATTCTTTCGGGTGTGCTGCCGCCAGCGGGTGCTGTCCAGCGCGGCATCGCCTACAAGACCGGAACGAGCTATGGCTACCGCGACGCCTGGTCCGTCGGCTTTGATGGCCGCTACGTTCTCGGCGTCTGGGTCGGCCGCCCGGATAATGGCGCGGTGCCTGGCCTCACCGGTTATCGGACGGCAGCCCCCATCCTGTTCGAGGGTTTTGCCAAATCGGGCGTTGCCATGACGCCGCTGCCGCGTGCACCGGCTGGCGCTGTGCGTATTGCCCAGGCGGAATTGCCGATCAGCCAGCGCCGGTTTTCATTGACCGTAAATGGCCTTGTATCGGCAACTGTCCGCGAGGCAGCGCCGCAGATTGTCTATCCTCCGGAGGGCGCTCGCGTTGAGCTTGGCATCGATACTGCCGGTGCACCAATGCCACTGGTTCTCAAGTTGCAAGGCGGGCGGGCTCCTTTTCGCTGGCTGGCCAATGGCAGGCCGCTGCCCGAGACTTCACGGCGAAGGGTCAATCAGTGGGTGCCGGATGGCGCCGGCTACTCGACGCTGACCGTCATCGACGCCGCCGGGCGGGCCGCGAGCGTGCGGGTCTTCCTCAACTAGAATTATCCCGGATCTCAGAGCTGAAGCCGCCATCAGCAAAAACGGGCGACTCTGAATAATCCTCTGTCATGAATGGGGATTCCCGAATCTGGCCTCATGATCTATCAGTAAGTGATGATTCTATCCGATCTGATTCGAAATCGCGCTTGGCCAGGAGCCCTCCGCGAAGAAGTTGACGGAGGCATGTTGTCTTTCCCGCTCACCTCAACCGTTCGTTATACGCTTGCCGGCATCGTTCTGACGCTCGGTCTTGCAGGCTGTGGCGGGCGCGACGGCGTGAGGTTATCCGATACCGCAACCACGGTGCCCGAAGATACGGCCTTTGCACTTCCAGGCCCCGGAGGGCCGGCCATCGTCAATATTGTCGAGCGCAGTTTCAGGAATGCGACCCAGCAGGATATCTTCCTGTTCACAACTGCATCCACGCCCGGCCAGAATGTCATGCGCGTACAATTGTTCGGGCCGGTCGGATCAAAATTCGAAGGGACGAAGTCGCTTGGCTACTCTTCCGTGCGAGCCAGCGAAATCGCCAAGGAAATGCGCCGCGAGCTTCCCGGCATCGCACTCAGGCAATCCCCCATCTACCTGCAGAACAATTACGGCCCCTTCAGCTATGCCTACGGCCATGGCCGGGGCAACGATGCATGCCTTTATGCCTGGCAACAGATCCGTTCGCCCGAAGATGCAAGAACAGCCTTCCAGAACGGTGGCACGATCCAGATCCGCCTGCGGCTTTGCGAAGAGAACGCCAGCGAAGAAAAACTGGTAAGCACCATGTACGGTTATACGATCCGCGGCGCGTTCAATGCTGCGGGCTGGAATCCCTACGGAGAGCCTCCCAGCGTTGAACCGGGTTTGGGCCGAACCGGACATCCCATCTATCCCAAGACGAATGATGTGCGCGACAACATGATGCCGGCCGTTGAAGTCGAGAAGGCGCGCCCTGCCATGCAGCCCCGGCAGGTCGTGGTCGCAACGGAAAAAGTCACGCCGATCAAACAACCGGCGCCGGAAGAAACCATTCCTTTACCAACAACAGGGGATATGAATGGGATCGTTGTTCCTTCGCCTGATTGTGTGAACCAGTCAGCTGGCACCGGACAATGCAAATAACACCGGCATGATCCGAATTGCCGACTGCAGTTTGAGTTGACCATGGCGTTTTGAGGGCTTCCGGCGGCATTTGCGTGTCACCGGGTGGCCTCCTGAAGGGCACCAACCATGCGCAAGGCGAGTATCATTGTTTTCTGGGCGATTGCCTCCCTTTGCGTCATTGCGCTGGTCACCCTGCCGATCAACCTTCAGACCCAGCTGATCGCCAGCATCGCCGTCGTCACGTTCATGGCTGTCCTGAAGATTCTTAGGGCGGAAGGAACCTGGCGTCTCACGGCGCTTGCCTTCGGTACGGCAATCGTGATGCGCTACGTCTACTGGCGCACCACCAGCACGCTTCCGCCGGTCAATCAGTTGGAAAACTTCATTCCCGGTTTCCTGCTCTATCTCGCTGAAATGTACAGCGTGATGATGCTAGCGCTCAGCCTGTTTGTCGTCTCCATGCCGCTGCCGTCGCGCCCGTCTCGGGCAGCCTCCGGGGGAAAATATCCGAGCGTCGATGTCTACGTACCGACCTATAATGAGGACACGCATCTCCTTGCCAATACGCTGGCCGCAGCAAAAGCTCTGGACTACCCCGCCGACAAGCTGACGGTCTGGCTGCTCGACGATGGCGGTACTCTGCAAAAGCGAACCTCGGCAAACCTGCTCGAAAGCCAGATGGCCAAATCCCGGCATCAGGAATTGCAGACACTCTGTACCGATCTTGACGTCAAATATCTGACGCGCGACCGCAACGAGCATGCCAAGGCCGGCAATCTCAACAACGGAATGGAGCACTCCCAGGGCGAACTGATCGCCGTGTTCGATGCCGACCATGCGCCGGCGCGCGATTTTCTGCGGGAGACTGTCGGCTATTTCGAAGACGACCCGAAACTATTCCTTGTTCAGACACCGCATTTCTTTCTCAATCCCGATCCGGTCGAGCGCAATCTGCGAACCTTCGAAAAGATGCCCAGCGAAAACGAGATGTTCTACGGCATCATCCAGCGCGGCCTCGACAAATGGAACGCCTCGTTCTTCTGCGGCTCGGCTGCGGTGTTGCGCCGTCAGGCGCTCGACCAGACCGGCGGCTTCAGCGGCGTCAGCATTACGGAAGACTGCGAAACGGCGATCGATCTTCACGCCAGCGGCTGGAACAGCGTCTATGTCGACCGGCCGCTGATCGCCGGACTGCAGCCAGCGACCTTTGCCAGCTTCATCGGTCAACGCAGTCGCTGGGCGCAGGGCATGATGCAGATTCTGCGGTTCAAATTCCCGCCGCTCAAGCGCGGCCTGTCGATCCCGCAGCGTCTTTGCTACATGTCGTCGACCTTGTTCTGGCTGTTTCCGTTTCCACGCACGATCTTCCTGTTCGCGCCGCTCTGTTATCTGTTCTTCGATCTCGAAATCTTTACCGCATCCGGCGGCGAGTTCCTGGGCTACACGCTCGCCTACATGCTCGTGAACCTGATGATGCAGAACTATCTGTACGGTTCATTCCGCTGGCCATGGATCTCCGAGCTGTATGAATATGTTCAGACGGTTCATCTTCTGCCGGCCGTTGTCTCGGCGATCGTCAACCCGAGAAAACCGAGCTTCAAGGTGACGGCAAAGGACGAATCCGTTCTGGTTAGCCGCTTGTCTGAAATCAGCAGACCGTTTTTCATCATCTTCGCCGTTCTGCTGCTCGCCTTGTTGGTGACCGTCTATCGTGTCTATACCGAACCTTACAAGGCGGATGTCACACTTGTGGTCGGCGGCTGGAACCTGCTCAACCTCATCCTGGCGGGATGCGCACTCGGCGTCGTTTCGGAGCGCGGGGAATTATCGGCAACGCGCCGCGTCAAGGTCACGCGCCAGTGCGAATTCGGCCTCGGCGAGCAATGGTATCCGGCAACGATCGACGACGTTTCCGTCTATGGCGCCCGCATCAACGTCTACGCAAAGACGATCGGCTCCCCCGCGGTCGATACGCGCGGCTTGATCCGTTTCACGCCGCATGGGCGCGAGACCGCAGAAATCCTTCCCGTCGCCGTCCGCAACACGCAGGTCGCCGGCGATATCGTCACGATGGGTTGCCAATACCTGCCGGAAGCGGCGCGCGATCACAGTCTCGTCGCCGATCTGATTTTTGCAAATTCGCAGCAATGGACCGAATTCCAATTGTCGCGTCGCGGCAATCCTGGGCTTTTCCGGGGTACGGTCTGGTTCTTCGGGCTGGCTTTCTATCAGACGAGCCGCGGGCTCGCCTATTTCTTCAGCAATCGCGGGGCAGGCGGCAAGCCCCGGGTTTCTGCGGGAGCGAAAAAATGACGAAGTCCGTGGTTCTCGCTCTCACACTTCTTGCGTTGCCGGCCGGTCCACTCCACGCCCAGACGGTTCCCTTCGACATGACGCCGGAGCGCCCGGCATCGGAAAGTCCCGTGGTGACGACACCGCCGGGAGATCAGGGAAAAAATCCACCCGGAGCCCAGCCGGTGACAGTCGTGCCCGTTGCGGAAGCGGTCGAACCCGTGCCCTTCCAGCGGTATGTTCTTCCGGAAGGCAGTCTTGGGCTGACGGGGGAATTTGAAGATCGGCTGTGGTCTGTCTATCTCACGCCCCAGCAGGCGGCCGCTGGAACAAAGCTCCATCTCGGCTACCAGAATTCGATTTTCGTTGCCCCGGAAACGTCCCGCCTGACCGTCGAAGTGAACAACACCAAGATCGCCGAGGAGGCCATCCGTTCACCGGAATCCGTTTCCGATCTCAGCCTCGATCTTCCGAAGGACCTGCTGAAACCGGGATCAAACCTGATTCGCCTGCGCTCGGACCAGCGACATCGCACCGACTGCTCCGTTCAATCGACCTACGAGCTCTGGTCGAACATCGATCCGGAGAAAACCTATCTCAGCTTTGCAGGCAGCGATCCACTAACGATGCAGAGCCTTGATGACATCAGGGCCATCGGCGTCGATGAAGGCGGATTTACCCGTTTCAATTTTGTCGTTCCGGCGCTGGAACAGCCAGGCTCCACCGTCCCATTGATGCGCCTTGCACAGGGCCTGGCGGTTCTCGCCGACATGCCGAACCAGTCCTTCTCTTTTGAAACGAACAAACTGACGTCATCCGGGCCTGGAGAAATGACCGTCCTCGTTGGCACGCCCGCCGAGCTGTCGCCGCTGTTTCCATCCTTGCCTGATGGCGCCGCTTCCGCACCGGTTGCCGGTTTCGTCCAGGATGCAAAAACAGGATTGCCGGTTCTGGTGATCACCGGTCCAACATGGCAGGCGATCCGCAGTGCGATCGAAAGCATTGTCGCGCCAACCGATGTCGCCGTGCCGGTTCGCCGCGACGTGATTACCACGCAGCGCTGGCGCGCTCCCGATGCGCCGTTCTTATTCGCCGATAGCCGTCTTCCTTTTTCGCAGCTCGGCCTGAAGACCGAGGAATTCACCGGTAGGCGTTTCGGCACGGATTTCACCATCGGTATCCCGGCAGACTTTTACGCCGCCGCTTACGGCGAAGCCGTGATCCTGCTGGATGCAGCCTATACGGCCGCTGTCCTGCCGGGAAGCCATATCGATATCTACGTCAATGACAGCATCGCCTCCACCGTTCCGATTACCTCGTCGGGCGGCGGGCTCCTTCGTCATCTGCCGATCAACGTAACGATGCGCCATTTTCGCCCGGGCGTGAATACCATCGCGATCGAAGCCATTTTGGAAACCGATAGCGACAAGGTCTGCGCGCCGGGAGCAACCGGCACTGATGCCCCACGCTTTGCGCTCTTCGATACATCCGAATTTCTCATGCCGGACTTTGCCCGTGTAGGCCAGCTGCCCAATCTGGCAGCGACAGCGGGAACCGGAGCGCCTTACAACAGGAGCGTTGATCCCGTCCCGCTGTTCATGGATCGCATCGATACCAATACCCTTTCGGCGGCGGCGACATTCCTTGGGCGGCTTGCCGCCGGCGCTGGACATCCGCTTGCTGTGGAGACCGTCGCGTCCCCGGCATTGATCGGCAACAGAAGCGCAATCTTTATCGGATCCCTATCCCAGATGCCGCAGGCGGTCTTCACACAGATGAATATTTCGGAGGCGAGCCGCAATACGTGGGGGCCGAATACAGGCGCTCAGGCCCAGGGTGTCGATACGCAGGCCGCCTACGACGAATGGCGCGACAAACTGAAGGGTGGTCTGTTCAGCGGCCAGATCAGCGCCTTGGAGGGATGGCTGAAGCAGAATTTTGACATCACGCTGACATCCCTGCGTTTTGCGCCCAGATCCGAAAGCAGCTTTATGCCATCGAACGAAGCATCCTTGCTTATGGCGCAGGCATCCAGCCCCGACGGCACGGGGACGTGGACTGTCGTGGCTGCACCGACTGGTAAAGATCTTCGCGACAGCATGCTGTCGATGAGCGGGCAGTCGAATTGGTCACAGCTTTCCGGACGCATTTCGACCTATGAAGGCGGCACCAAGACCGTGCAGACCGTGCCGGTAAATAGCTTCCAGTTCATGCCGACGCAGCCCGGATCCTTTTTCAACTACAGGCTCATCGCCGCCAATTGGTTATCGACCAACATCCTGTCCTATGCTGTGCTGCTGGGGGTCCTCGGCCTCATTCTGGGTTTGGCAACCGCATCGATGCTGAGCAATCTTGGACGGCGTCAATGAGAGGAAAACTGCTGGCGGCCTTTCTTGCGGGACTTTTCAGCTTCTGTCTGACGAGCACCGCGGCGACCGCTCAGCAACCCTTGATCGCAGCCGAAGCCTGGCAGGCCTACAAGGCGAAGTTTCTCGATCCCGGTGGCCGTATCATCGACGATGCCAATGGCAATATCAGCCATAGCGAAGGGCAGGGCTATGGGTTGCTGCTATCGGTCCTTGCTGGCAATCCCGCAGATTTTGAACTGATCTGGTCCTTCACCCGCACCGAACTGCTGTTGCGGAGCGACGGCCTGGCGGCGTGGAAATGGAATCCCGCCGCCAAACCGCATGTCACCGACATTAACAATGCGACTGACGGTGATATTCTGATTGCCTACGCACTGGGTCTGGCCGGTAAACAATGGAACCGGCCGGACTACATCAAAAATGGCGCCGGCATCGCGCGTGCCATCCTCGAAAAAACCGTCATTCAAATTTCGGGGCGGACCCTGCTCTTACCGGCCGCCACGGGCTTTTCCGCTAAAGACCGCGATGATGGCCCGATCATCAATCCCTCCTATTGGGTTTTCGAAGCCTTTCCGGTGCTCGATCAGTTGGCACCGTCCCCGGTTTGGGCCAAGCTTCGTAACGATGGCATTGCAATTCTCGGTGAACTTCGCTTTGGCCCGAAACAACTCCCTTCGGATTGGGTTTCGTTAAAATCACCATCAGCACCCGCAACCGGGTTCCCCGCCGAATTCGGCTATAATGCCCTGCGCATCCCCCTCTATCTCGTACGCGGGAGCGTAAGGGATCGCGATCTGTTGACACGACTGATGCGGGGGGCGTCCGGTGTAAATGGAGCTTACACAACTGTAGATATAGTATCCGGCTTACCGAAGGACAACCTCTCCGATCCGGGTTATCGAATAATTAACCATATTCTGGCCTGTGTGGTGGATAAGACGGCGGTGCCCGACGATTTGAAGCAATTCGTGCCGACCCGCTATTATCCTTCGACGCTCCACTTGCTGGGGCTATCTTTTATCGCTGCTCAGCAGCCGGAGTGCTCATGAAGTCTACCTTCATCGCATTGTCAGCAGCGGTCATCGCTATCGGCGTCGTCGGGATGAACAAGCCCGATTATATCAAGCATGCGATGCAGTCTCTTTCGCTGACGGATGCGGAAGAACCTGTTGTGCGATCCTCCCGCGTGGCTGAGCAATCGGATACCGGCATCGCTGGCGCAAAAACGCCGGTGTTCCGGGAAATCAAGCGCTCTGCCCGGCCGGTACTCGACACGGTGGTGACTGCCGCAACGACGGCGACGGTCGATGAGAGCGCATTGCGTTATTTTGCCAGCCGGGGCGACACGGCAAGACTGCAGGCAGAAATATCCCGTTTGAAAGCACTCTATCCGGATTGGGTGCCGCCAAAGGACCCTCTGGCCGTACCTCAAAACGAGGACAAGCAACTGGAGGCGATGTGGGAGCTATATGCGCAAGCCCGATACGCTGAAGTCCGCAAAGCTATTGCCGAACGCCAGGCGGCGGAACCTGCTTGGAAGCCGCCAGCGGATCTGCTCGACCGGTTGATCGTTGCCGAAGCACGCACGCGGCTGATCAATGCCTCGGATCTGAAACAATATGAGACCGTCGTGCGGATCGGATCGGAAACGCCGAGCCTGCTTACCTGCAGCGAAGTCGATGTCCTGTGGCGCGTGGCTGAGGCCTTTTTCCGCACCGACAAGGCACAGCGCGCGACAGACGCCTATTCCTATATCCTGAACAATTGCGACAATGCCGCCGAGCGTCTCGCCACGGTTCAAAAGGCCGCCGCACTTCTTCCCGCCAAAAACGTCGAGGACCTTCTCGCCAAGGAAAAGACTTCGGCAGACGGCACGATGGAATTCGACAGCATCCGCGACGATCTCGCTCGCCGGTTTCTCGCCGAAGCCAATGCGGACGGAAAGCTCGTCGTCCCGCCGCAATATCTGGCGCGCGTGGAGCAACTTGCCGAAACAGGCGGACTTGCCTCCGATGCCCTGTTGCTGGGCTGGTACTACCTGCCGCGTGGCGACATGGAGGCGGCGGAAAAATGGTTCCGCAAGGCGCGGGATAAGGAAGATACAGCGTCTGCATCGCAGGGCCTGGCACTTACATTGATCGACCGCAACGACCAGCTTGCAGCCGAAGACACCATATATCGCTGGCGCGACGATTCCAAGGAGGCAAAGGCTGTCTATCTGGCGGCCACAGCCAACCTGCTGGCACTGGAGCCGCCGGTTGCCATCTCCGGCGATGTCTTGAAACGGATCGCCGCCGAGGTAATAAAATCCCGCGATGCGTCCACTGCCCAGCAATTCGGCTGGTATGCCCGCGCGTTGAACCAGCCGCAAACGGCCTTGCAATGGTTCCGGACCGCACTCAGCTGGAAGCTCGACGACGAGCCGTCCGCCTACGGACTGGCCGTCACCTATCTGCAACTCGACGACCTGAAGGGCTTGGCGGAGATCCAGCGCCTCTGGGCTGGCCGGTCGGAGCGCATTGCTAAAGTCGGCGAAGTTGAAAAGCCAGAAACGGCAAAGAGGCCGTTGCCTATTGCCAACGAAACAGTCGTCATCAGCCGTCAGGAGCGCGCGACTGCGGTGCCGCAAGATGCGCAATACGTTCCGGCGGAGCCAGCCGTAGTGACACGGCCACGCAGAACCGTTGCGGTGGACCGGGGCTGCAAGTCCACGGTCAATCCGCAGACCCTTGCACCGGAAGCCGCATTGACCCGCGGCTGGTGTCTGATGGAGCGGAACAGGCCGATGGAAGCAGCCGCAGCCTTCGAGGTCGGTATGCTCGGCTCGTCTGCAAAAACCCGCGAGGACGCAGCCTATGGCCAAAGTCTCGCCTATCTGCGCGCCGGTCTGTCAGGCAAGGCCGCCGTCTCGGCAGTCAAAGCGCCGCAGAACCGCCAACGCGCTTTCGAGCTGCAGCAGGCCATCCTCGCCGACAAGGCCGTAGCGGCTTTCGACGCCGGCCGTTCTCGCGAAGCGCTCCTGGTTCTTGATCAGTTGAAGCAGATCGCACCCGAAAGGACAGACCTCCTCTCGCTCCGCGGTTATGCCTATCTGAAGCTGAAACGCTACGCCGATGCGCGGCGGGTATTTGAGGCGCTGGCCGCCATAGGCAATCGCGACGGCCAGCGTGGACTTGGTATTCTCTACCAGATATTCAACGATAAGAATTGACCGGGACGCAAGACTCCCCCCGGCTTTCCGGTATCGCCATCAGGGAGCGGAGTGGCAACGTGACATCTTCCCCTTTGGATATTCCTGTCAAGACTGCGGACGGGCGTCAGACGACGCTTGCAGAGTTTCGCGGACGCGTGATGCTGGTCGTCAATGTGGCGTCGAAATGCGGCTTGACTGTACAGTATGAAGGCCTCGAAAAGCTCTATAAAGCCAAGCGTGACGCAGGCCTTGTCGTGCTTGCCTTTCCGGCCAATGATTTCATGGGGCAGGAACCCGGGACCGAAGCCGAGATCGTCGAATTCTGCACCAGCACCTATGATGTGCAGTTTCCCATCTTTTCGAAAATCTCGGTCAAGGGGGCGGCCACTCACCCGCTCTATCGCAGCCTGACGGCGATTGCATCCGACGCGATCGGCGAAGGCCCCATGCGCGACCGGCTTAAGGGCTATGGTGTCGAGCCGGACAACAAGGCCGACGTGTTGTGGAATTTCGAAAAATTCCTGATCGGCCGTGACGGCAAGGTCGCTGCCCGCTTTTCACCGGATGTCACGGCTGAGGACGGACGCCTTGTTTCCGCTATCGACAAAGAACTGGCACAGCGAAACTGAAACAGCAGGGCTTTGAACGGCAACGACCGGCCATGCGTTCAATCATGGCCGGTCGAACTCGCTATGGTGCGGTTTACTGCGCAGCAGACTTGGAAATGTAGTCCGCCGCAACCCGCGCGACGAGCGCCAGGGATACGGCTCCGGCATCGGGATGGCCGATGCTTTTTTCAGCCAGCGGCCGGGCGCGGCCAAGTTTCGGGGTCAGAGCCGAGGTTGCATCGGCTGCAGATTTTGCAGCGACTGCCGCAAGTGACCAGGCCTCCGGCAGCGATTTACCTGAAGCAGCTTCTCGCTCCAGCGTCTCGACAAATGGGATCAGCGCATCGACCAGCGTCTTGTCGCCAAGCCGCGCGCGGCCAAGCCTGGTAACGCCTTCGAGTGCAAGCCGGGCGCCTATGACGGCAGCATCTTTCTCGATCGCATCACTATCGCTCAACGCGTTGCTCCATGAACGCAGCAGCAGACCCCAGATTGCTCCCGATGTTCCGCCAGCGCGGTCAGCCCAGGCATCACCGGCAACGGCCAGAACACTTGCGGCGCCCGCCCCCGCAGCGACGGCAGCATTGGCGGCGTCGAGTGCAGCAGCCGAGCCGCGGCGCATGCCCTGGCCATGATCGCCATCGCCCGCATGGGCATCGATCCGTCCAAGTTCCTCTTCCGCATCCTTCAATGCCGCAGCGATGCCCGAGAGCAGGCCAGCCACGCATTTACCGGCTTCCTGCGATGCTTCGGAGGCGGGGGCAAACACCATCTTTCCTTCGAGGTCTTCCAGCGCATCGGTTGCCGGTTCCGTCGAAAACGTCGCGCCACGGCGCAGGACCGGCGTATCGCAGGCGGCCGACCACAGCGGTTCCAGTTCTTCGTCGAGCCAAAGAAGCGTCAGCGAGCATCCCTGCATATCGAGGCTGGTGACGAATTCGCCGGCTTCCGGCGCCACGACATCCAGACCGGCATCCTTCAGCAGCGTCGAGACCGTCGTCCAGAGCACGAACAGCTCTTCATATTTCGTCGCGCCCAGACCGTTGAGGACAACACCGACCTTCGTCGTTCCGGCCGGACGCTCGGCCAGCAGCTTTTCCGTTAGCAGTCTGGCAAGGTCCCTGGCGGGAACGATCGCCTCTTCTTTGATGCCCGGCTCACCGTGGATACCGAGACCCAGTGCCATCTGGCCATGCGGAACCGTGAACAACGGGCCGTTGGCACCCGGCAGCGTGCAGCCCTTGAAGGCGACGCCGAAGGACACAGTGCGATCATTGGCATGGCGCGTCACACGCTCGACGTCATCGAGGTTCATTTTGGCTTCGGCTGCAGCGCCAGCAATTTTGAAGACAACGAGATCGCCGGCGATACCACGGCGCTTTTCGGCCGCATCGGCTGGCGCACTCGCCACATCGTCCGTCACCGGCACGATGCGCACATCGATGCCTTCGGCCCGCAGGCGTTCAGCTGCAACACCGAAATTCAGTACGTCACCGGCATAATTGCCGAAGCCGAGCAGGATGCCGCCGCCCTGATCCGCATGGCGGCAAACACGCGCGACTGCAGCGGTCGAGGGGGAGGCGAACACATCCCCGGCAACTGCTGCATCGGCAAGTCCCGGGCCAACGTAACCGGCAAATGCCGGATAATGGCCGGAGCCACCACCGATCACTACCGATACCTTGCCCGCAGGCACCTTGGTCGAGCGCACGACGCCGCCCTTTACGTGACGGACATAACGGCTGTAGATCGCGGCAAAGCCTGCAAGAGCGGTCGTTGCGAAATCCTCGGGCTCATCGAAAATGGTGGTCATGACGTCTGTCCTTGGTCGCGAGGCAGGATGCGCCTCAGATAATCGCGATTTGCGGCGCTGACGGAAAGCCCGTCGCCGCCATAATGTTCACAAAGAAAGGGGCTCGAAAAGCCATGGGCCAACGCCATGCGAATGGCGGTGCGATAATTGATGATACCGGACTCCAGTGGCGCCGGATGCGTAACGGTGACGCCGGATGCCGGATCTTCGGTGCGTGTGTAGTTCTTCACGTGCCAGTATTTTGCATAAGGAGCGACCTTGACCATCATCTCCTGCCAGTGCTCGACCGGCCGGTGCAGCCGGATAAGATTGCCGAGATCGGCGTTGATACCGACATTGGCAAGACCGATATCCTCGACGAGCCGCACCGCGCTTTCAGCCGTACCCAGATAGGTGTCCTCGTACATTTCCAATGCCAGCTCGATGCCAAGCTCTTCGGCATGACGGCCCAGTTCACGGATGCGCGTCACAGCCTTGTTCCAAGTCGCTGCATCATCCGAGTTCTTCGCGCCATCGACGGTCCAGAACCACAGCGCTTTCTTCTGCGCATCGGTCAGTGCCTCGAACAGGCCGAAGGATACGGAACCGGCGCCGATCGCCTTGGCGGTGTCGATGACCCGGTGACCATAGGCGAGATAGTCGTCGCCGTGCTTCGCATCGATAACGCTGCGGCGTGCCGTCGAGATCGCCGGCATGGTCAGCCCCAACGATTGTGTCAACGCCGCGAAGGCATCGAGCCGTGCGGGCGAAAGATCAGCCAGCCGGATCCAGCTGTCGGTCGGGTCGAGTTCGGTGAAACCGGCATCCACGACATCGACGAGCGTCTCTGCCCATTCCTCGACGGACTGATCCTGAACGGAGCGTCCATCGGGCAAGGCATTCGGATATTGGATCATTGCGGCCGCGATCGGCCAGGTATCTCTATTCCATCGGCGCGGTTCAGCGGTCATGGTTCCATCCTTGAAATTTCCGGGACATGCGCGGGCCGGTCAGTCCGCCGGTTTTCCATCATTGGCCGATGTCGTCGTTTCCGTCTTGGCACCACGGACAAGACCGATCAGCCAGAACACCAGCGGCGAGAGAAGCAGTGCCAGGCCCAATGCCATCAGGCCGGAAACAAGGCTGTTCGACCAGAAGATCGAGAGCTCACCATTGGACATCAGCATCGACTGGCGGAAGGCATCCTCCGCCTTGTCGCCGAGCACCATGGCCAGAACCAGCGGTGCCAGCGGATAGTCGAGCTTCTTGAAGATATAGCCGAGCAGACTGAAGGCGATGACCAGCCAGATATCCATCACCGAATTGGCCACTTGATAGGCGCCGGAGAAGATGACGGCGACGATGATCGGGCCGATGATGGCAAACGGCACGCGCAGGATCGACGCATAGAGCGGCACGGTGGCAAGCACCAGAATGACCGCGACGATATTGCCGAGATACATCGAGGCGATCAGACCCCAGACGAAGTCCGGCCGGTCGGTGAACAGTGTCGGCCCAGGCGTCAGGCCCCAGATCATCAGTCCGCCCATCATGACGGCGGCGGTTGCCGAGCCGGGCACGCCGAGCGCCAGCATCGGCAGCAGGGCGGACGTGCCAGCCGAATGGTCGGCCGTTTCAGGCGCTACGATACCGCGCGGGTCACCCTTGCCGAACATCGACTTGTCCCGGGCCGAGCGGCGGGCAACGCCGTAGCTCATGAAGGACGCAGCCGTCGGTCCGGCAGGCGTGATGCCCATCCAGATGCCGATGATGGTGGAGCGCAGGATGGTGAACCAGTAGCGCGGCATTTCCATCAGCGTCCGGCCGATTTCGGAGAGCTTGACGCGCGCCTTTATGCCTTCGAAACGCAGGCCCTCTTCGGTGGTCAAAAGCAGTTCGCCGATACCGAACAAGCCCATGACGGCGATCAGGAAGGAAACGCCCTTGATCAGCTCGGGAATATCGAAGGTGAGGCGCAGGTTGCCGGAGATCGTGTCCATGCCGACCGATGCCAGCGCGAAGCCAAGCATCATCGAGACCAGCGTCTTGAACGGCGATTGCGCGCCCATCGAGATGAAGCTGGCAAAGGCGAGGAAATAGACGGCGAAATATTCGGGCGACGAGAAGCGCAACGCGAAATTAGCAACCCAGCCGGACAGCAGCGTGATCATCACCACCCCAGCGAGCGCGCCAATACCGGCCGAGACGAAGGCAAGCGTCAGCGCCCGGCTCGCCTGGCCGGATTTCGCCATGGGGTAGCCGTCGAACGTCGTTGCGACAGACGAGGGCTCTCCGGGGATGTTGAACAGGATGGATGTCGTCGATCCACCAAACAGCGCGCCCCAGTACATGCAGGACAACAGGATGATCGCCGAAATCGGATCCATCGAGAATGTCAGCGGCAAAAGCAGCGACACGCCGTTGGGAGCCCCCAACCCGGGAAGCACGCCGACCAGGATGCCAAGCGTCACGCCGAGCATCATCAGCAGGATATGGTTGAAGCTCAGGATATGGCCGAAGCCGTCGATCAGCAGACCGATATTTTCCATGTCTTTCCTCCTAAAGACACAAGGCAGGTGGGATCAATAGATCCCGAACCATGCCTCGACCGGACCTTTCAGGAGCGGAACCTTGAAGCCGATTTCGAAAATGACGAAGAAGAGAACCGAGACAGTGATGCCTGCAGGCAGGCCGATCCACCATTTGTAGCGGCCCTGGAATGTCATGGCGCCGGCGATATAGAGCGCAGTCCCGACATAGAGACCGAGAAAGGTAGCAACTGCGGCAAAGGCCACGAGCGGCAGCAGAAACGACAGCACGACCTTGAGGCGCGAAGCCTCGAAGAATATTTCGCCGCTGCCACGATGCTTGATCAGAGCGGCGATCAGATTGGCGGCGCTGCCCAGCATGATCAGCAGGCCGATATAGAAGGGGAAGTAGCCAGCATCGGGGCCCATGTCGGTCCAGCCCGTGCCAGCCTCGACCGATCCGTAGCAGACGGCGGCACCGAAGGCGCCGGTCAACAGGGCGACGCCGGTTTCCATGGCGAAACGTGACAGTCCCTTGGCGGTGTTGTCGCTCATCGTTCAAACCTTTCCGGTAGGTGCGGACGCTCTTTTAGCGTCCGCAGGGAACCTTAAGGGGTTCAGTTCGCCAGCCAGCCCTCGCGCTTCAGCACCTGCGTCACCGAAGCCTCATTGGTCTTGATGAAATCAGCGAATTGCGCGCCGCTCATGTAGTCGGCAGACTGCGAGGTATCAGCGAGATACTTGGCCCATTCCGGGGTCTCCGACACCTTCTTCAGCACACCGGCGTAGAAATCAACAACGTCCTGTTCGACGCCGGCCGGCAGCCAGACGGTGCGCGGCATGGAATAGTTGTCAATGGCTATGCCGCTTTCCTTGCAGGTCGGGATATCGCCCCAGCCCTGCTCGCCGGCAACCTTGCCTTCGCTCTTCAGCTTCTCCGACTTGAAGACGCAGACCGGCTTGACCATGCCGGCCTGCCACTGGCCGAGGTTTTCGCTCGGGTTGTTGACGTTGGCGGCAATGTGCTCGCCGGCCAGCTGAACGGCTGCTTCACCGCCGCTCTTGAACGGGATGTAGCCAAGCTTGGTACCCGCCGCATCGTTGATCATCGAGGTCAGGATCTGATCGACATCCTTGGACTGGCTGCCGCCAACCTTGTAATTGCCGGATTCCTTTGCCTTGGCGACGAAATCGGCGGCCGTCTTGATGTCTGCCTTGCCGTTGACCCAGAGCACGAACTCGTCGGCTGCAAGCGCTGCGACCGGCGTCAGGTCTTCCGACTTGTAGGGAACCTTGGCGCGGACCGGCAGCAGATAGGCATTGTTGGTGCCGAAGGCGAGCTTGTAGGCATCACCCCTGTAGCCAGCAGTATAGACGAAGCCTTCCGCACCGCCGGCGCTGCCCTTGTTGGTGACGACGACAGGCGCCTTCATCAGCTCATACTTGGCAATGATCGACTGGATGGTGCGGGCGAAGATGTCCGTGCCGCCGCCAGGGCCGGCCGTCACGACGAACTCGACCGGACGGTTGGGCTCGAACGCCATTGCAGGGGCAGCAACGCCGAACGCGGCGGCCATGATGCATGCGATTGAGACTGATGTTTTCATCTAAAATTCCTCCGTTGAATGAACGGCATGGACCTCCTCCACGCCGGTAGAAACCAAAACAGGTCGAATTCAGGCCGCAGCGGCTTGTGCCGCACTTCTTTTCGCCATGCGTGCCGCCAGAAGAATGGCCTCACGGCTCGCGCCAACGTCGGCGATACCCTTGCCGGCAATGTCGTATGCGGTGCCGTGAGCGGGTGTGCATAGAGCGAATGGCAGTCCGCCCATCATCGTCACGCCCTTGTCAAAACCCATCATCTTCATCGCGATCTGACCCTGATCGTGATACATCGTCAGAACCGCCTGGAACCCTTCCTTCAGGGCCCGCAGGAAGACCGTGTCGGCCGGGAAGGGGCCTTCGACATCCCATCCGCGCTGGCGGGCAAACTGTACGGCCGGCTCGATGATGTCGATTTCTTCCATGCCGAAGCTGCCGCCATCGCCGGCATGCGGATTGAGGCCTGCGACCGCGATGCGCGGGTTTTCATAGCCAGCCGCCTTCAGGCACTGCCGCGTCAGTTCGATTTCAGCGAGGATGCCATCGACGGACAGGTTGGCCGCGACGGCAGACAGTGGAATATGCGAGGTGACGCGCGCATTCCAGACCTTCTCCAGAACATTGAACTCACGCACCTTGCCGGCAAAACCGATGACATCGGCAACGAAACGGATCTCGTCGTCATAGCCCGGATAGGCAAAGCGCATCGCCTTCTTGTTGAAAGGCGTGAAGCAGACAGCTTGCGCCCGGCCCTTGTCGGCCAACTGCAGTGCCGTGCGGAAATTGGTGGTCGCGAAGGTGCCACCGGCGAGCGTCGCCTCGCCGCGATCGACATCAGCCGGATCGAGATGTGCAAGATCGATGAAAACATGCCGGTCAGTACCGGCGCTCTCGAAATTCTCAAGCGATGCGGAAGCGAGATCGAGCGTCAGCCCGGCACATTGCGCACCTTCGTCGAGGATGCGGCGATCGCCGATCACCACCAGATGGGCTGCATCGCGGATATCGTCCATCGAAAGGAGCTTGGCGGTCAGTTCCGGGCTGATGCCTGCCGGATCGCCCATGGCCAGTGCAATGACAGGACGCGCGTCGTTGGTGCTCAGGGTCATAGTGAAGATCCTCCGCTTCATGCTGTTGAAACCGTCATACGGCATTCATAATTCAGCATCAAGTCTTTTGTATTCTGTATGCAGCATTTTTTGTTGACGTCTGATCAGGCAGTCTTCATGTTCGCAATGCGCTAAAAAACGATTCAGAAACGCAAGCGCCCGAGCGGAACAGGCATCAAGACATGGACGAGACATCCTCATTGCAACGCCGCGCCGATGGCAGCGCCGGACCAATCCGGCGCACCGCGCTGCATGACACACTGGTCAATCACCTGCGCGACATGATCATCGAGGGCGACCTAGAGCCCGGCACACGCCTGCATGAAGGCCAGCTTGGCGAACAACTCGGCGTTTCACGCACCCCGTTGCGAGAAGCGATCAAATATCTGGCCAGCGAAGGTCTGGTGGAACTGGTGCCGAGCCGGGGTGCCGTAGTGAAGCGCTTCAGCCAAAAGGATGTCCATGACATGCTGACGGTGCTGCGCACTTTGGAAGAACTCGCCGGCCGTCTCGCCTGCGAAACGGCGACCGACGCCGAGATCGCGCATGTGCGGACCCTGCATGACGCGATGATAGACCGTTACAAGGCTGCCGACCGCCTGCAATATTACAAGCTCAACCAGGACATTCACACTGCGATCGTTCGGCTTGCGCAGAACAGTTCGCTGATCGACATTCATGCCATGCTGCAAACCCGGCTGAAGCGCATCCGCTTCATCGGTCATGAAGGCCCGGAAAAATGGGCCGCCGCTGTCAGCGAGCACGAGGAGATGATCCAAGCGCTCGAAGCCCGCGACAAGGCAGGGCTCTCCGAAGTCCTCGGCCGGCACCTGTTCAACGCTTGGGACCGGGTGCGCGATTCGCTCTGATTTAAGCCGACCATTGTCGCATTAGCCTTGAACAGAATTGCGATCCTGTTCGCTGCCGGACACGGCCGTCTGCCGCCGAAAAGCCGCCGGGCTCTTCGTGGTCCATTTCCGGAACGCGCGGTGGAAGGCGCTTGGTTCGGAATAGCCGAGCTGCGCGGCTATCTCGCCGACGCTTGTTGCACTGCTCAGCAGCATTTCGATAGCGCGGTCCCGACGGATTTCGTCCTTGATCCCGGCATAGCTGTGGCCTTCCGCCTGCAGCCGATGACGCAGCGTCGAGGGCGACATGTGCATCTGCACGGCCAAATCGTCAAACCCGGACCACGCCGCCGGTGCCTGTTGCCGGAGCCGCTCGCGCACGGCCGCCGCAAGTCCGGCATCGTACCGGTAGCGCACGAGAATGTTGGCAGGCGCTCCACGGAGAAACTGCTTCAATGCCTGTTCGGTGCGAGCGATGGGCAGTTTCAGCACTGCACGATCGAACACAAGACGGCTGACGGGTTGTGAAAACTGCACCGGCGCTCCGAAGAACAGGCGGTAGTCGGCTCCCTCGAGAGGTTCGGAACAACGGAAATCGACCCGGCGGATCGGGATGCGGCGGCCGACCAGCCAGCAGGTGATGCCGTGCAGCAGGATCCAGTAGGTGCGATAGGCAAAGGCCGACCGGGCGTTTCCCTTGTCTGTCAGTACGATTTCAGCCAGCCCGTCGCCGATCACCAGTTCGCCGGTCGGGTCCTCCAGCACCACGCCGAGAAAACGCAGTGCCCGGCGAAGCGCCTGATCCAGCGTCTTCGCATGCAGCACGCAATGACAAAGCAGGGTAAAACTGCCGCGCCGCATCGGCCGTTCGCCCATGCCGAAGAACTCGTCGTCCACTTCTGCCGCAACCGCCAGCCAGAGCGCACCGTAGCTTTCGGCGGAAATCGGGTTTTCGACCACGGGGGGCAATTCCAGCGAAGCCAGCAACGGTGTCGTCGGCTTGCCCGCCCGGCGCAGGCAATCGAGCGCCTCTTCGACAAACGAAGGCGAGATCATTCGCCGGTCAGCATCCACCATCGATTTTCCTCCTGTATGGCAAAACCGGCCGAAAAATGAAGGACAGTTCTGTCATCGCTTGCAATATCGCGCGAGGATAGAGTCCGGCAAGATGCTATGATCGAAATCAGGCATGATGGACGGAACGCGGCGGGGAGGCTGCATGACGGATCAACGACCGACTGCCGCGCGCCTTCGCACAGGAAGGTCAGCGCCATGAAGATTTCTGGTAAAGTTTTTGTGGTGACCGGCGGCGGTTCCGGTCTCGGTGCGGCCGTCACGCGGCTGTTGGCTGAGGCGGGTGCCAGCATCGTCGTCGCCGATATCGATCAAGGTGCCGGCACGCAAATTGCCACCGATCTGGGGTCGAGCGTCCGGTTCATCCGCACCGATGTCACCAGCGACGCCGACGGACAGGCCGCAATTGCGGCAGCCCTTGAGAGCTTTGGCCACCTGCACGGCCTGGTCAATTGTGCAGGCGTCGCGCCGGGCGAAAAGGTTCTCGGCCGCGATGGTCCGCATCGTCTTGAGAGTTTTGCGCAGGCGATCGGCATCAATCTGGTCGGCACGTTCAACATGATCCGTCTCGCCGCTGCCGCCATCCGGACACAGGCACCGGACGGCGGAGGCGAGCGTGGCGTTATCGTCAACACAGCCTCTGTTGCTGCCTTCGACGGACAGATCGGCCAGGCCGCCTATTCGGCCTCCAAGGGCGGCGTCGTCGGCATGACCTTGCCAATCGCCCGCGAACTCGCCCGCTACGGTATCCGCGTTGTCACCATCGCCCCCGGTATTTTCGAAACACCGATGATGGCCGGCATGCCGCTCGAAACGCAGGAAGCACTCGGCAAGAGCGTGCCGTTTCCACCACGCCTCGGCCGACCCGATGAATTTGCCGCTCTGGTGCGCCATATCTGTGAGAACACCATGTTGAACGGCGAGGTCATTCGTCTGGATGGCGCGTTGCGCATGGGGCCGCGTTGAGACGGTTTCAGGAGGTTTCAAATGACGTCACATGATCCCATCGTCATCGTCGGCTCCGCTCGTACCGCCATGGGCGGATTTCAGGGCGACCTGCAAGGCGCCACCGCGCCGGAACTCGGAGCTGCCGCGATCCGCGCCGCCCTTGAGCGCAGCGGCTTAGAGCCGGAACTGGTGGATGAAGTCGTGTTCGGCTGCGTGCTGCCGGCAGGGCAGGGTCAGGCGCCAGCCCGTCAGGCGGCGATCGGCGCTGGCCTGCCATTCGCAACCGGCGCCAGTACCGTCAACAAGATGTGCGGCTCGGGCATGAAGGCGGCGATGCTGGCCCACGACCTGATCCTGGCGGGTAGCGCCAACATTGCCGTTGCCGGCGGCATGGAAAGCATGAGCAATGCGCCCTATCTGCTGGATCGTGCCCGCGGTGGTTACCGGCTCGGCCATGGCAAGGTGATCGACCACATGTTCCTCGACGGGCTGGAGGACGCCTATGACAAGGGACGGCTGATGGGTACATTTGCCGAAGACTGCGCCGAGGCCTACCAGTTCACGCGACCCGCCCAGGACGATTTTGCGGTGACTTCGCTCACCCGTGCCAAGAAGGCCATCGAGGACGGATCGTTCGACGGTGAAATCACGCCGGTCACCGTGAAGGCCGGAAAGACCGAACAGGTCGTCAGCCGCGACGAGCAGCCCGGCAAGGCGAGGCTCGAAAAGATCCCGACGCTGAAGCCCGCCTTCCGCGAAAACGGCACGGTGACGGCTGCCAATGCCAGCTCGATCTCCGATGGTGCGGCCGCACTGGTGTTGATGCGCCGCTCCGAGGCGGAACGCAGGGGTTTGACGCCGCTTGCGACCATCACCGGCCATTCCACCCATGCGCAGGCACCCAATCTGTTTGCCACCGCACCGATCGGCGCGCTCAAAAAACTCAGCGAACGCACCGGGTGGGCCGTGAAGGATGTCGATCTGTTCGAGATCAACGAGGCTTTCGCGGTCGTTGCCATGGCGGCAATGCGCGATCTCGACCTGCCGCATGACAAGGTCAACGTCCATGGCGGCGCCTGCGCGCTCGGCCATCCCATCGGCGCATCCGGCGCCCGCGTCATCGTCACATTGCTGGCAGCCCTTGAGCATTACGATCTGAAGCGCGGCATGGCCTCGCTCTGCATCGGCGGCGGCGAGGCGACGGCGATTGCGGTCGAGCGGCATTGATCGGGCAGGGGAGGAGACCCAAACATGATCCTGTCTGAACAGCAGATCCAGATCCGCGACATGGCCCGCGATTTCGCCCGCGAACGGCTGGCGCCGGGTGCGGCCGAGCGCGACGTGTCGCATGCGTTTCCGAAAGGTGAACTGAAGGAGATGGGCGAACTCGGTTTCCTCGGCATGCTGGTGCCGGAGGCCTATGGCGGTTCAGAAACCGGAACTGTTGCCTATGCGGTCGCACTTGAAGAGATCGCCGCCGGCGATGGTCCATGCTCGACGATCATGAGCGTGCACAGTTCGGTGGGTTGCGTGCCGATCCTGAAATTCGGCACGGAAGAGCAAAAGCAGCGTTTCCTGCCGAAGCTCGCCTCCGGCGAATGGATCGGCGGCTTTGCGCTGACCGAGCCGCAGGCAGGCTCCGACGCTTCCAATCTCCGCACCCGCGCCCGGCGCGACGGCGACGACTACGTACTCGACGGGGCCAAGCAGTTCATCACATCCGGCAAGAACGGCAATGTCATTATCGTCTTTGCGGTCACCGATCCGGATGCCGGCAAGAAAGGCATCACCGCCTTCATTGTGCCGACGGACACGCCGGGCTATGAGGTTGTGCGCGTTGAACAAAAGCTTGGCCTGCATTCCTCCGACACCTGCCAGATTGCCTTTACCGATATGCGCATCCCGGCCGACCTGCGACTGGGCGCCGAGGGCGAGGGCTACAAGATCGCACTTGCCAATCTGGAAGGCGGCCGCATCGGCATCGCCTCGCAGTCGGTCGGCATGGCACGTGCGGCATTCGAGGCAGCCCGCGACTATGCCCGCGAACGCATAGCCTTCGGCAAGCCGATCATCGAACATCAGGCCATCGCCTTCCGCCTTGCCGATATGGCGACGCAGATAACAGTGGCGCGGCAGATGGTGCTGCATGCGGCCGAACTGAAGGAAGCTGGAGAACCCTGCCTGACAGAGGCGTCGATGGCAAAACTGTTTGCCTCGGAAATGGCCGAAAAGGTCTGCTCGGACGCGATCCAGATCCATGGCGGCTACGGCTACATGTCGGATTACCCGGTCGAGCGCATCTATCGCGACGTTCGCATCTGCCAGATCTATGAAGGCACAAGCGACGTGCAACGCATCGTCATTGCACGTAGTCTATAAGAAAATGAGCCCTACTTCCGGGAGGAGACTGGAAGGCAAGGGCAAAAATGGGAGGAAGAGCACGGCATGACCGAGTTCCCGCAATTGAGCCTGCATGTTCCGGAACCGGCCGTCCGGCCCGGCGGCATGCCGGATTTTTCCAATGTCAACATCGCCAAGGCCGGCTCCGTGCCGCGCCCCGAGGTTGATGCTGCGCCTGAAGACATCCGCGATCTCGCCTATTCGATCATCCGCGTGTTGAACCGGGATGGCGAAGCCGTCGGCCCCTGGGCTGGTCTCTTGTCGGATGAGGAATTGCTGACCGGCCTCAAGCACATGATGAAGCTGCGGGCGTTCGACGCCCGCATGCTGATGGCGCAGCGGCAGGGCAAGACGTCTTTCTACATGCAGCATCTGGGCGAAGAAGCCGTCAGCTGCGCCTTCCGCAAGGCGCTGAAAAAGGGCGATATGAACTTCCCGACCTATCGCCAGGCAGGCCTGCTCATTGCCGACGATTATCCGATGGTCGAGATGATGAACCAGATCTTCTCCAACGAAAAAGACCCGCTGCGCGGTCGCCAGTTGCCGATCATGTATTCCTCCAAGGAGCATGGTTTCTTCACCATTTCCGGCAACCTCGCCACCCAATATGTCCAGGCCGTCGGCTGGGCCATGGCATCCGCCATCAAGAACGACACCAAGATCGCCGCCGCCTGGATCGGCGATGGCTCGACGGCGGAATCCGATTTCCATTCGGCACTTGTCTTCGCCTCTACCTACAAGGCGCCGGTTATTCTCAACATCGTCAATAACCAGTGGGCGATCTCGACCTTCCAGGGCATTGCCCGCGGTGGCTCCGGCACGTTTGCGGCGCGCGGCCTTGGCTTCGGCATTCCGGCGCTGAGGGTCGATGGCAACGACTATCTCGCCGTCTATGCCGTTTCCCTCTGGGCGACCGAGCGTGCCCGCCGCAATCTCGGTCCGACGCTGATCGAATACGTGACCTACCGGGTCGGGGGGCATTCCTCCTCCGACGACCCGAGCGCCTATCGCCCGAAGACAGAGTCCGAAGCGTGGCCGCTCGGCGATCCTGTCCTGCGCTTGAAGAAGCATCTGATCGTGCGCGGCGCCTGGTCCGAGGAGCGGCATGTGCAGGCGGAGGCGGAAATTCTTGACGAGGTGATCCAGGCGCAGAAGCAGGCCGAGACCCACGGCACCCTGCATGCCGGCGGAAAACCCTCGGTGCGCGATATTTTCGAAGGCGTCTATGCCGAGATGCCGCCCCATATTCGCCGCCAGCGGCAGAAGGCAGGATACTGACATGGCCAGAATGACGATGATCGAGGCCGTGCGCAGCGCCATGGACGTCTCGATGGAACGTGACGACGACGTGGTTGTGTTCGGTGAAGACGTCGGCTATTTCGGTGGCGTCTTCCGCTGCACTCAGGGGCTTCAGGCGAAATACGGCAAGACCCGTTGCTTCGATGCACCGATCAGCGAGAGCGGCATCGTCGGCACGGCGATCGGCATGGCCGCCTATGGCCTGAAACCCTGTGTCGAAATCCAGTTCGCCGACTATATGTACCCGGCCTATGACCAGATCACCCAGGAAGCCGCCCGCATCCGCTACCGTTCAAACGGGGATTTCACCTGCCCGATCGTGCTCAGAATGCCGACCGGCGGCGGTATTTTTGGCGGCCAGACGCACAGCCAGAGCCCCGAGGCGCTGTTTACCCATGTCTGCGGCCTGAAAGTCGTCGTGCCCTCCAATCCCTATGATGCCAAGGGCCTGCTGATCGCCTCGATCGAAGACCCCGACCCGGTGATGTTTCTTGAGCCGAAGCGCCTCTATAACGGCCCCTTCGACGGCCATCACGACAGGCCGGTAACGCCGTGGTCCAAGCATGAGCTGGGCGAAGTGCCGGAGGGCCATTACAGCATCCCGATCGGCAAGGCGGAAATCCGCCGTCCTGGCTCTGCGGTGACTGTGATCGCCTATGGCACCATGGTCCATGTGGCGCTGGCAGCGGCCGAAGAGATGGGCATCGATGCCGAAGTGATCGACCTGCGCAGCCTGTTGCCGCTCGATCTCGATACGATCGTGCAATCGGTCACCAAGACCGGCCGCTGCGTCGTAGTGCATGAGGCGACCCTGACCTCGGGCTACGGCGCCGAACTCACGGCACTGGTGCAGGAACATTGCTTCTACCATCTGGAGGCCCCCGTCGTTCGCGTCACCGGTTGGGACACACCTTACCCGCATGCGCAGGAATGGGATTACTTCCCCGGCCCCGGCCGCGTTGGCCGCGCGCTTGCCGAAGTGATGGAGGCGTGAGCATGGGTGAATTCATTATCAAGATGCCGGATGTCGGTGAAGGCGTGGCGGAAGCCGAGCTCGTTGAATGGCATTGCAAGGTCGGCGATCCCATCCGCGAAGATATGGTGCTTGCCGCCGTTATGACCGACAAGGCGACCGTCGAAATCCCGTCGCCGGTCACCGGCACCGTTCTCTGGCTCGGCGCCGAGATCGGCGACACCGTCGCCGTCAAGGCGCCGCTGGTGCGCATTCAGGTCGCAGGCGAGGGCGGTGAGGCAGAGGCGGTTCCGATGGCGGAAACGGTGACGGCCGCCTCCTCTTCTCCCCAGCGGGGAGAAGGTACCGGAAGGGCGGATGAGGGGGCCTCTCCGCCGCCCCCACCTGTTCAGCCGTCCCCCTCATCCGGCCCTGCGGGCCACCTTCTCCCCGCGGGGGAGAAGGGAAGGCGTGCCCTATCTGAAACACCTGGGGACAAGCCGCTTGCTTCGCCTGCCGTCCGTCTTCGGGCGCAAGACGGTGGCATCGACTTGCGGCAAGTAACAGGCACCGGCCCGGCGGGGCGCATCACCCATGACGACCTCGACCAGTTCCTTGCCCGTGGGGCGCAGCCGCAACCGGCGCCGACCGGCCTTGCCAAGAAAACCGCCGTCGAAGAAATCAAGGTCACCGGCCTGCGCCGCCGCATCGCCGAGAAGATGGTGCTGGCAACCTCGCGCATTCCCCACATCACCTATGTCGAGGAAATCGACGTCACCGATCTGGAGGACTTGCGCGCGACGATGAATGCGACGCGCAAGCCGGACCAGACGAAGCTGACGATCCTGCCGTTCCTGATGCGGGCGATGGTGAAAACCATCGACGAACAGCCCGTCGTCAACGCCACCTTCGACGATGACGCAGGCATCATCAGCCGTCACGCAGCCGTGCATATCGGCATCGCCACCCAGACGCCGGCGGGCCTGACCGTGCCTGTCGTTCGCCATACGGAAGCGCGCGGCATCTGGGATTGTGCAGCCGAAGTCGTCCGGCTGGCGGAAGCCGCCCGCACGGGCTCGGCGCTGCGTGAAGAACTGTCCGGCTCGACCATCACCATCACCTCGCTTGGCGCGATGGGCGGCATCGTCACGACGCCGATCATCAACCATCCGGAAGTGGCGATCGTCGGCGTCAACAAGATCATGACCCGGCCGGTCTGGCACGGCAGTCAGTTCATCCCGCGCAAGATGATGAACCTGTCATCCAGCTTCGATCACCGGGTGGTGGACGGATGGGATGCCGCGACCTTCGTCCAGCGGATCAAGGCCCTGCTCGAAACCCCCGCGCTGATTTTCATTGAAAGCTGAGCCCATGAAAGAGATCGTCTGCAAACTTCTCGTCATCGGCGCTGGTCCAGGCGGCTATATCTGCGCCATCCGGGCCGGGCAGCTCGGCGTTGACACTGTCATCGTTGAAGCGGTCAAGGCCGGCGGCACCTGCCTCAATATCGGCTGCATTCCCTCCAAAGCGCTGATCCATGCCGCAGAAGAGTTCGAGAAGGTCAGCCATTTTGCGGGCACCAAAAGCCCGCTTGGCATCTCCCTCGAGGCACCAAAGCTCGACCTTGCCAAAACCATCTCCTGGAAAGACGGCATCGTCAGCCGTCTGAACAGCGGCGTGCTGGCATTGCTGCGCAAGGCCCGGGTCAAGATCGTCCATGGCCGGGCAAAATTCCGGGACGGCAAGACCGTCGAGGTCGAGACGGAAACGGGGGTGCAGGTCATCCGCGCCGAAACGATTGTTATTGCCACTGGTTCGGAACCGGTGGAACTGCCGTTCCTGCCCTTCGGCGGACCGGTGATCTCGTCGACCGAAGCCCTGTCCCTGAAAACCGTGCCGCAAAAGCTGGTGGTAGTCGGCGGCGGCTATATCGGCCTTGAGCTGGGCACCGCCTTTGCCAAGTTAGGGTCCAAGGTCACCGTGGTCGAAGCGACATCGCAGATCCTGCCGCAATATGATGCCGAACTGGTCAAGCCGGTGGCCAAGCGCCTTGCCGATCTCGGCATTCGTGTTTTGACCGGCGCCAAGGCCAAGGGCCTTTCGGGCAACGCGCTGCTGATCGAAACCGCCGAAGGCGCGGAAGAACAGCTTGCCGCCGAAAAGATCCTCGTGACCGTCGGCCGCAAGCCGCGCACGGAAGGCTGGGGGCTGGACGAACTCGACCTCGACCGCACTGGCAAATTCCTGCGCATCGACGACCGCTGCCGCACATCGATGCGCGGTGTCCATGCCATCGGCGATATCACCGGCGAACCGATGCTGGCCCACCGCGCCATGGCGCAAGGCGAGATGGTCGCCGAAATCGTTGCCGGGAAGAAGCGCACATGGGACAAGCGCTGCATTCCGGCCGTCTGCTTCACCGACCCGGAGATCGTCACCGCCGGCCTGTCGCCGGATGAGGCGCGGGCGCAGGGCTACGAGGTTCGCGTGGGGCAATTCCCGTTCAATGCCAATGGCCGTGCCATGACCATGCTTTCGGAAGAAGGCTTCGTGCGCATCGTGGCACGTGCGGACAGCAACCTCGTTCTCGGTATCCAGGCCGTCGGTTCTGGCGTTTCTGAACTGTCGAGCGCTTTCGCGCTGGCGATTGAAATGGGTGCTCGTCTGGAAGACATTGCGGCGACGATCCACGCCCATCCAACCCGCAGCGAAGGCTTCCAGGAAGCCGCCTTGAAAGCGCTTGGCCATGCCCTCCACATCTGAAACCCGCGCGGCAGACGCCGAAACGCTGGTCGAGCGCCAGGGCGCACTCGGCCGCATCCGGCTCAACCGGCCGAAGGCGCTCAACAGTCTGACGCTGCAGATGGTGCGCGACATCGAAGCGGCGCTCGACAATTTCGAACGTGATCCGTTCATCGCCGCCGTACTTGTCACGGGCGAGGGGGAGCGCGGCCTCTGCGCCGGTGGCGATATCCGCGCCATTTATGATGGCGGGAAAGCCGGATCGGACGCACCAACGACGTTCTGGCGCGAGGAGTACACACTCAACGCCCGGATCGGTCCCTACCCGAAACCCTATATCGTCATCATGGACGGCATCGTCATGGGCGGCGGCGTCGGCATCTCGGTCTATGGCAGCCACCGGATCGTCACCGAACGCACCCGTTTCGCCATGCCCGAAACCGGCATCGGCTTTTTTCCGGATGTCGGCGCATCGTGGTTTTTGACACGCCAAGCCAGCGAACTCGGCACCTATGTCGGCCTGACAGGCGAACCGCTGGGTGCTGCCGACGCCATCCTCGTCGGTCTTGCGGATGTTTTCGTCAGATCCGAAAGGCTCGACGCATTGATCGCAGCACTGGCATCGCTGCCCGCGGACAGCTCAAGTGAGCAAATTTCAACCACGATCGCAGGCTTTTCAGACGTGCCGCCGGCCGGCGTTCTGGAACCGCTGCAGCAGGCCGTCGATCGCCTCTTCGCCTTTGACACCATCGAAGAGATTTTCGCAGCCCTGCGTGCAGATGACAGTCCGTTCGCCGGAAAGCTTCTCGCCATTCTGTCTACCAAATCGCCGCTCAGCCTCACCGTCACGCTGCGTTTGCTGCGATTTGGCCGCAAAACCGAGACGTTGGAAGATTGCCTCGAACGGGAATTCTCAGCCACTGCTGCAGTCCTGCGCAGTCATGATTTCTACGAGGGCGTGCGGGCTGCCGTGATCGACAAGGACCGCAATCCGCAATGGCGGCCAGCGCGGCTTGCCGATGTTACCGCAGCCGATATCGATGCCTATTTCCAGCCATCCGCCTACCCGCTCTTTGCGGCGAAGATCAAGGAAGGATCACCAACATGACGATCAGTTTCATCGGTCTCGGTCACATGGGCGGCCCGATGGCTGCCAATCTGGTCAAGGCAGGCCATACGGTGAGGGGATTCGACCTTTCTCAGCCATTGCTGGACGAAGCGCAAAGGAAAGGCGTCGCCGCCTGCACTTCGCTTGCCGAAGCGGTCGCTGGCGCCGACACAGTCATCACCATGCTTCCCACCGGCAAGCATGTCCTGTCCGTCTGGCAGGAACTGGTAGCGACGGTGCCATCCGGCACGCTGCTGATCGATTGCTCGACCATCGACATCGACAGCGCCCGCCAGGCGCATGAACTGGCGGCCGGCAAGGGTTGCCCATCGCTCGATGCACCGGTATCCGGCGGAACCGGTGGCGCTTTCGCCGGGACGCTGACCTTTATGATCGGCGGCGAACAGGATGTTTTCGCAAAGTCTCAGCCGATCTTCGAATCGATGGGCAAAAAGATCATCCATTGCGGTGGCGCAGCGGCCGGGCAGGCGGCAAAAATCTGCAACAACATGATCCTTGGTATCAGCATGATCGCGGTCGGCGAAGCCTTCGTGCTCGGCGAAAAGCTCGGCCTTTCGCATCAGGCGCTGTTCGATGTCGCCTCGGTATCTTCGGGCCAATGCTGGTCGCTGTCCACCTATTGCCCGGTCCCTGGCCCGGTCCCGACATCGCCTGCCAACAACGGCTACAAGCCGGGCTTTTCCGGTGCGCTGATGCTGAAGGATCTGAAGCTTTCGCAGGAGGCAGCGCAATCTGCGGGCGCGACAACGCCGCTTGGCGCCAAGGCCGCCGAACTCTACGCATTGTTCAACGCGCTTGGGAACGCCGACAGGGATTTCTCCGGCATCATCGAGATGTTACGGCAACAATCAGATAGCACTGCCTGACCAAGCCCTATTCTGTCGCAAGAGGATTACGCCCATGGAAAAACCGATCATCATTGAGCAGCAAGACCGGGTCGTTATCGTCACGCTGAACCGGCCTGCCGCCCGCAACGCACTCAATTCCGAGATCATGCACGCGCTTGCGGCCGAGCTCGCGCCGCTCGATCGGAATCCGGGCATCGGATGTTTTGTGCTGAAGGGCTCCGAAAAGGCTTTTGCCGCAGGCGCCGATATCAAGGAGATGGCTGACAAATCGTTCCCAGATATGTTCGGAGAAGACTTCTTTGCCGCCTGGGACCGGTTCGCATCGTTCCGCACCCCGAAGATCGCTGCAGTCTCCGGCTATGCGCTCGGCGGCGGCTGCGAGCTGGCGATGATGTGCGACATGATCTTTGCCGCCGACACCGCCATGTTCGGCCAGCCTGAAATCAAGCTCGGCGTCATTCCGGGCATGGGCGGCTCGCAGCGACTGACAAAGCTGGTCGGAAAGGCCAAGGCGATGGACATGATCCTGACCGGACGGATGATGGACGCCAACGAGGCCGAACGCTGCGGCCTCGTTGCGCGCGTGTTGCCGGCAGAAAAGCTGCTGGAGGAAACACTGACGGCGGCCAAAACCATCGCCGGCTACGGCAAGGCTGCTACCATGGCGGCGCGCGAAGCCGTCGATCGTGCGCTCGAAGGCGGCCTGCGCGAAGGCATACTGTTCGAACGCCGCATTTTTCACGCACTGTTTGCCACCCAAGACCAGAAGGAAGGCATGGCAGCCTTCATCGAAAAACGGCCACCGCAATTTCAGGGCAAATAAAAACCAAACGAGCTAGGACCCGCCTACTGAGCGGGGTCGGAAATCACCGAATGGCGAGTGGCCGCAACGATGGCATCGATCGTCACCCGCAAGCGCGGCAACATCATCGGCGTACTCGGCCAGACCACGTGAATGGGCAGGGCGCTCTCGATCCGGCCAGCCATCACCTGTTTTAGCGCGCCGGACGTCAATTCCGGTGCTGCCAGCCATTGCGGCAGCAAGCCGATACCGCGACCGGCCTTGATCGCTGCAAGCGTCAGGGCACTACCGTCAAGCAGCAGCCGGGCAGGGGGTGTCCACGTCTCGACCCCACCATCAGGCCGGGCGATAGACCACGGAACAACGCCTCCTTCACCGCTGGTTGCGACCAGCCGATGCGCCGAAAGATCGGATATCGATTGCGGCGTTCCATGCCGGTCGAGATAGCTGGAGGATGCGCAGAGTACGATCGTCTGAGTGCCAAGGCGGCAGGCGGTCAATCCGGAAGTGTCGGGGAGATGGCCGATCCTGACGGCCAGATCCACCTGCTGCGCCAGAAAATCGACCTTCTCGCCTTTGAGCTTCATGTCGAAGGAAAGTAGGGGATGGGCATCCGCCAAAGCAAAGAGAGCCGGAGCGATGACCGAGATGCCGAACAGCGGCGGCAGGCTGATCCGCACCAGCCCGCTCGGTTCCGTCCGCGTTGACGCGAGTTCCAATTCCACCCGGTCGATTTCGTCGAGCGCCCCACGGCAAACGCTGAGATAGCGTTCGCCCTCCTGTGTCAATTGCAGCCGCCGCGTCGTCCTTTCGAGCAGGCGCACCCCGAGCCGGGCTTCCAGCCCCGCTATCGACTTGGCAACGGCGGACGGCGACAGGTGAAGCCGGGTGGCAGCCGGAGCAAAGGATTGCGCCCCGCAAACGGCAAGGAAAATGCGGATCGAACCGGTACGGTCATTCTTCGACATGACGCATTTAATGAAAATAAGTCGTGAGTGTCACGCTTAAACGTCGCTTCTCTCCTGGTAAAGTCGTCAATAGGGTCAGCTCCATGAGAAAAGCAAAGACATATGCCGTCATCGGCGGCACTTCGGGAATGGGCCTCGGCCTTGCGCAACAACTTGTCGAGCGAGGCGACCGCGTCCTGATCGGCGGCAGAAACGCCGGGCGGCTGGAGGCGGCGGCCCGGCAACTCGGTCCGCTGGCAACCGCCCGCTCGGTTGATATCGAGGACCGGGCGTCACTGGCCACCTTTTTCGCCGGCCAGGAGGAACTGGCCGGCCTGTTCACCCCCGGCACCACCTATCGTACCGCTTCTTTCCGGGAGGCCGATACCGAGACAGCCGAGAGCCCGTTCAGGGCAAAATTCTGGGGGCAATACTGGGCCGTGCACTCAGCGCTACCTTATTTTGCGAGGGATGCTGCCATCGTGTTGATGTCGGGAGCCGCCTCGGTTCGCCCTATCGGCAATCCCGCCTACTCGGCCTGCAACGCAGCGATCGAGGGGCTTGCCCGGGCGCTGGCGGTGGAATTGCGGCCGATCCGGGTCAATTGCCTGTCACCGGGGCCCATCGACAGCAATCTCTGGCGCAACCGCGACGCCTCCATCCGCGAACCGGTCTTCGATAGCTGGCGGGCGCTTGCACTCACCGGCGAGGTCGGCACTGTCGATGACGCGGCGGGAGCTGCCCTGTTCCTGCTCGACAACGGCAATATGAACGGATCGACGATCTACAGCGACGGCGGCTACACGATGCGCTGAGGTGGCAGTGATCGGAAATGCGGTCCGGTTAACTCCTGCCCAGTACCACGGTCTCGCCATCCGCAGGGATCAGCAACCGCGATGGGGCAATACCCTTGTCTTCCGCCGCCTGGAGCAAATCCTGACGGCTGATCGTCGCATGATCGAGCGCCTCCATATGGGTGGCGATAACGACTGCGTCCGGCGCCGCTTCACACACGGAAACGGTTTCCACAGCGTCCATGACGATCAGGTCGCCATCCCAGCGCGCACCGCAGGAATGGGTAATGATGATATCCGGTTTGGTGTCGCGGATCACCGCCGCAACTGGCGGGTAAAGCACCGTATCGCCGGCCCAGTAGATCGAAGGCTCGCCCGCCGCCTCAAGGCTGAACCCCATGACCGAGCCCATCAGCTCAACCACCGGCGCAAGCCCATGGCTGCCCTCGCGGCGCGTCAGCGTCAGGCCCTCCCATGTTGCACTGCCAGTCAGCGGTGTCACGTTGGTAAACCCAGCCTCGCGGATCGTTGCCTCGTCGCCCGGCTGACAGAAAAGCGGCAGATGTTTCGGCACGCGCTGCATGGCAACGCTGTCGAAATGATCGTCATGCAGATGCGACACGATAACCAGTTCCACGCCATCCAGAATATCGTCAATCCCCACCGGCAGGTCCACCATCGGATTGGGCGAGCGGCCGGTAAACGATGGCAGGGTGTGTTTTGGCGCCAGATAGGGATCGATCAGCACGGTACGCCCGGCATAGTCGAGCTTCAACGTGGCATTGCGGATCAACTGGAGTTTCATCGTGTTTCCTGACGAGATATTGGCGGACATTGTTGGGCGCCATCCTCACGACCGTCGCGATAAAATCAAGCCCCAACCAGAGGACGGCGCCGATTGGATAGGGTCCCTATCAGTGCGCCAGAAGAAATCAGATCAGCCGGCGCCGGCGCAGGATGATGGTCGTGGCCGCTGTCATCACAGCAAGGGCATACCAGGTCAGCGCATAGAAGAGATGGCTGTTGCGGAAGTTGATCACCGTCAACCCGCCAACCGGAACGCCGCCAGGAACGGGTGCAGCATCGGCATCGATGAAATAGGGCGCGACCGGGGAACCAAGATTTTTGGCGCGCGCAATGGCGGCAACATCTCGGGAATACCAACGGTCATTGGCCGGGTCGTTTGAGCGCAGGAAAGCGCCGCCGGGCTCGCTGATGCGCAGGAGGCCGGTGACCGTGACAGGTCCGGCGGCAATCTCGCTCGCCGCGCGTGCCGTAGAATCGCGATGACCGGCGGGCAGGAAGCCACGATTGATCAGGATCGTCGACGAAGCCGCAAGATGCATGGGGGTCACCAGCCAAAAGCCGGCGCCGCGCTCGGTGACGGCCTGCACGAGCACCGACTTGCCATGCTCGAGGGTACCGGTCGCGGTGACGTGACGATATTCGTCTTTTTCGGCGCTGATGGCAGCCCAGTCTCCGGCGCTGGGCGCGGCCACCGGATCGGCGTGAACGCGCGCGTCCACGCGCGCGATGAGGTCAAGCTTCCAGAACAACCGGTGGACCTGCCAGGTTCCAAGCGCAACGAAAACAACCGTCAGCACCAGCATGGCGCCGACGAAAACCAGGCGGGCGCTGCGCGGATGGCCGCTGGCGTCCGTTATGGCTGGATGTTTTGTGGTCACGGTTGTCACCCGTCAGGGCATGTTCTTCATCATCTCCGGCGACATCGGCATCATGTTCGCATTGAGATGGTGCATGACCCAGAGCGAGCCGGCCAGCGTGATGCCGACGATAACGAGCGTGAAGAGCAGCGCCATCATCGTCCAGCCGCCTTCAGAGCGGGGGCTCATGTGCAGGAAGTAGACCATGTGCACGATAATCTGCACGACGGCCAGCGCCATGACCAGGAAGGCCGTCAAAAGCTTGCTGTCGAAAACGCCGGCCATGACAAGAATGAACGGAATGGCCGTCAGAATGACAGAAAGCCCGAAGCCGATCATATAGCCCTTCAGCGAGCCGTGACCAGCCTCGTGGCCATGGCTGTGAGCGTGATGGGTGTTGGCGGCATCTTCATGAGCGGGTGCGTGCGGCTGTGAGCTCATCCGAGGACTCCCATCAGATAGACAAAGGAGAAGACGCCGATCCAAATGACGTCGAGGAAGTGCCAGAACATCGACAGGCACATCAGCCGGCGGCGGTTTTCCAGGATCAGGCCGTGCCTGGAGACCTGGACCATCAGCGTGATCAGCCAGATGATGCCGAAAGTGACGTGCAGGCCGTGGGTGCCGACCAGCGTGAAGAAGGACGACAGGAAGGCGCTGCGGGTTGGCCCGGCCCCTTCGTGGATCAGGTGCGCGAACTCATAAAGCTCGAGTCCAAGGAAGGCTGCTCCGAACAGGCCGGTGACGGCAAGCCAGAACAGCGTCTCCGCCTTGGCATTTCTTTCCATTTGCAGCATGGCGAAGCCATAGGTGATCGAGGAGAACAGCAGCATCGCCGTGTTGATCGCGACCAGAGGCAGGTCGAACAGGTCGGCCGGCGAGGGGCCGGCCGCATAGTTGCGGCCGAGCACGCCGTGGGTGGCGAACAGCACGGCGAAGATCAGGCAGTCGCTCATCAGGTAGAGCCAGAAGCCCAGATTGGTACTGCCTTCGGGATGGTGATCGTCCGTGAGGTAGAAGACCGGCTTTTCGCCGTCTTGCGTTTGGATGTCTGTTGCCATGTCAGATCCGCTCCGCGAGCAGCTTCGTGTGCACATCTTCCGTCGCGGAAACGGTTTCCGCCGGAATGTAGAAGTCGCGGTTGTAGTTGAATGTATGGCCGATCGCGATGGCGAGGAGACCGATCAAGGAGACGACAGCCAGCCACCAGATGTACCAGATCATCGCAAAGGCAAACACGATGCTGATGGCAGCCAAAATGACGCCGGTGCCGGTGTTCTTTGGCATATGAATCTGCCTGAAGCCGGTGAGCGGCCGCTCGTAGCCGCGGTTCTTCATGTCGTACCAGCTGTCATGATCATGCACGACCGGCGTAAAGGCGAAATTGTAATCCGGCGGCGGTGAAGAGGTCGACCATTCGAGCGTGCGGGCGTCCCAAGGGTCGCCGCTGCAGGCCAGCTGGTCGCGCCTGAGGTAGCTGACGACGAGCTGGATGACAAAGGACGCGATCCCGAGCGCGATCAGGACGGCGCCGAAGGCGGCGATGATGAACCAGATTTGCAACGAAGGATCTTCGAACTGGGAGACTCGGCGCGTCACGCCCATCAGGCCGAGCACGTAGAGCGGCATGAAGGCGAAGAAGAAGCCGATCTGCCAGAACCAGAAGCTCATCTTGCCCCAGAAATCATCGAGCTTGTAGCCGAAGGCCTTCGGCCACCAATAGACGATACCCGCCATCAGCCCGAACAGCACCCCGCCGATGATGACGTTGTGGAAATGGGCGATTAGGAAGAGCGAATTGTGCAGCACGAAGTCCGCCGGTGGTACCGCGAGCAGAACGCCGGTCATGCCGCCGATGACGAACGTGATCATGAAGCCGATCGTCCAGTACATCGGCAGTTCGTAGCGGATGCGGCCGCGGTACATTGTAAAGAGCCAGTTGAACATCTTCGCACCGGTGGGGATCGAGATGATCATGGTGGTGATGCCGAAGAAAGCATTCACCGAAGCGCCCGAACCCATCGTGAAGAAGTGGTGCAGCCACACGAGGTAGGAGAGGATCATGATGACGCAGGTCGCATAGACCATCGAGGCGTAGCCGAACAGGCGCTTGCCGCAGAAGGTCGCAACGACTTCGGAAAAGATGCCGAAGGCCGGCAGGACAAGAATGTAGACTTCCGGATGCCCCCAGATCCAGATGAGGTTGATATACATCATCGGATTGCCGCCGAGGTCATTGGTAAAGAAGTTGGTGCCGGCGTAACGGTCGAGCGTCAGAAGGGCGAGCGTCGCGGTCAGGACCGGGAAGGTGGCGACGATCAGGATGTTTGTGCAGAGCGACGTCCAGGTGAAGATCGGCATCTTCATGAAGGTCATGCCTGGCGCGCGCATCTTGACGATGGTGGCGATCAGGTTGATGCCCGACAATGTCGTTCCCACACCGGCGACCTGAAGGCCCCAGATATAATAATCGACCCCGACGCCTGGACTGTAATCCGAACCGGACAGCGGCGGGTAGGCGAGCCAGCCGGTGCGGGCGAATTCGCCGACGAACAGCGACATCATGATGATGATCGCGCCCGCCGTCGTCATCCAGAACGAAAAATTATTGAGGAACGGAAACGACACGTCGCGCGCGCCGATCTGCAGCGGCACGACATAGTTCATGAAGCCCGTAACGAACGGCATTGCTACGAAGAAAATCATAATCACGCCATGCGCGGTGAAGATCTGGTCGTAGTGATGCGGATTGAGGTAGCCCTCGTTGCCGTTGAAGGCGATTGCCTGCTGGACACGCATCATGATCGCATCGGCAAAGCCGCGCAGCAGCATGATGATCGCCAGAATGATGTACATGATGCCGATCTTCTTGTGATCGACGCTGGTGAACCATTCCGTCCAGAGATACCCCCAGAGCTTGAAGTAGGTGACGAGCCCGAGAACGGCGATGCCGCCGAGCGCCACGCCGAGGAACGTCACGACGAGGATGGGCTCGTGATAGGGAATGGCTTCCCAGGTGAGCCGTCCGAAGATGAATTCCGTCAAAGTGCTATAGCCGAACATGGTTTTGTCCAAAATGTCCCGGACGCTGCGTTATGGCTGCGTCGTGCTGTTGGTGTTCAGTTGCGCCGGAGCGGGGCTGTTCTGATCGTTTTCGGGCATGGAATGGCCCTCATGCATGGAATGGTCCATCGGCTGCCCGTCATCCACGCCTTCGGCGGGCTCTTCGCTGCGGGCCGGATTGCCGGTTGCCGGGAACGTCGCTGCCGGCGCCTCTTCGGTGCTGTGGCGATTGTCGTAATCCAGCCGCGCCCGGTTTTCGGCGCTTTCGGCGCCGCCGCCGCCCATCATGTCAATATGCATCATCTCGCTCATGCACATCTTGCCGGGATGGGCGCACATGTTGAGGATGGAGGTATAGAGGCCGTCATCGACGGTGGCATAGTAGCGCACCGGTTCCTTGGTGCTGGGCTTCTCGAGCTTCAGATAGGCGTCGCGGTTCAGCGCCGTGCCCTGTGCCTTGACCCGTGCAACCCACTGGTCGAAGCCAGCCTGCTGCAGGCCGTGGAATTTGAACCGCATATGGGAAAAGCCGTCGCCGGAGTAGTTGGCGGAAAGGCCATCATACTCGCCTTCCTTGTTGATCACGGCATGAAGGCGTGTCTGCATGCCCGGCATGGCGTAGATCATCCCGGCCAGAGCCGGCACATAGAAGGAGTTCATCACCGAGGATGCGGTGATCTTGAAGTTGATCGGCACGTCCACCGGGGCCGCCATCTCGTTGACGGTGGCGATGCCATAGTCCGGGTAGAAGAACAGCCATTTCCAATCCAGCGCCACCACTTCGACGGTGATCGGCTTCACATCGGCCGGAACGGTGCGTTCCGCGTCGATCCTGTCCAGTGGACGGTAGGGATCGAGCTTGTGCGTGCTGATCCAGGTCACAGCACCAAGCGCAATGATGATGATCAGCGGCGCCGACCAGATGACCACTTCAAGCGCCGTTGAATGATGCCATTCGGGGTCATACTTGGCGTTGGTGTTGGACCCCCGATACCGCCAGGCGAAAAACACCGTCAAGAAAAGGACAGGCACGATGATCAGAAGCATCAGCACCGTTGAGATGATGATGAGGTCTTTCTGCTGCATGGCGATGTCGCCGGACGGGGCCATGACAACCAAGTTGCACCCGGCCAAGGCAAGGAGCGGCAACAGGGCGAGAAAACGGCTGGCGGATTTCCATAGAGACATAGCGGGCTCGAATTTTGCGTTCCGTGGGTACCGCACTAACGAAGCGACTGTGATCAAGGAATGAGGTGCTTCGTCGCAGTGCAGCAATTTGTCGCGTTGCAAAAAGTATGGCTGCGATCGAAATCGAGCGTCTGGCTAAACTAAGGTATAAACGGTCTTGGGCGGAGATCAAACCATCTCTGCATTTGTGTGCCGGGGCGATGTTTTCTGGGATGGACCGCAGCGTTTTTGCACCATATTCTTGATCATGGTCCGGCCTGGGTTCACACAGTGATGAAATCGGAATCCCGCGAGGAGAAAAGATTATGGGCGTAGTGGCAAATCCTTCGTCATCGGGGCTTGAGCAAGACGCCCGGCGCATGCATGGCGACAAGCCGCTTTCGGCCGGCAGCATTGCGCTCGGCGTGATTATTGGCCGCATGTCGGAGTTCTTCGATTTCTTCGTTTATGGCCTTGCCTCCGTCCTGGTCTTTCCGCGGCTGATCTTTTCGTTTGCGCCCAATCCGGTGGCGGCAACGATGATGTCCTTTGGCGTCTTCTCGCTGGCCTTTCTGGCGCGCCCGGTGGGTTCCTTCGTCTTCATGTGGATCGACCGCAATTACGGTCGCGGCACGAAGCTGACGATCGCGCTGTTTATTCTCGGCGGCTCCACCGCCTCCATCGCCTTCCTGCCCGGCTATGAAACCGTTGGGTATTGGTCGGTGGCGCTTCTGGCGCTGTTCCGGCTCGGCCAGGGATTTGCACTCGGCGGCGCGTGGGACGGCCTTGCATCGCTGCTCAACCTCAACGCACCGCCAAACCGCCGCGGATGGTATGCGATGATCCCGCAGCTCGGCGCGCCCATCGGATTTGCGCTGGCAAGCACCCTGTTCGGCTATTTCGTCGCCAATCTGTCCGACGCGGACTTCCTGTCCTGGGGATGGCGCTACCCGTTCTTCGTGGCCTTCGCGATCAACGTCGTGGCACTATTCGCGCGTCTGCGCATCGTTGCCAGCCAAGAGTTTGGTTCGGCGCTTGAAAACAACGAGCTGCAGGCACGGCCGGTTTTCGAAATGCTCAGCAAACATTCATCCGATGTGCTGCTTGGAGCCTTCGCGCCGCTGGCCAGCTTTGCGATGTTTCACCTCGTCACGATCTTTCCGTTGAGCTGGGTAACGCTGTTCGGCGGTCAATCGGCGGCACAGTTCCTGTGGGTGCAAGTGGCCGGCGCTGCCGTCGGCTTTGTCGCCATCATCCTCTCCGGCCTCATTGCCGACCGGATCGGCCGCCGTAACCAGCTGATGATCGGCGCTATCATCATCGCCATCTTCTCGTTCTCGGCACCGTTCCTGCTGGATGCCGGCCGTTCGGGCCAGGATGCGTTCATCATCATCGGCTTCGGCATTCTCGGCCTGTCTTTCGGCCAGGCATCCGGCGCCGTCTCGTCGCGGTTCGGCCAATATTACCGTTACACCGGGGCGGCACTGACCTCCGACCTTGCCTGGCTGATCGGTGCCGGTTTTGCTCCGCTGGTCGCGCTCGGCCTCGCCAGCAATTTCGGCATCATCTTCATCGGCGGCTATCTGATATCCGGTGCGATCTGCACGATCGTGGCGCTCAGCGTCACACGGGCTCTGGATATGAGCGGAGAGCCGGATGCGAAACCGGAGACGGCGTCCAGCGGCAAGTGATGCCGATGCAAAATTCTTGATCTCCGCTTACCGCAACATACAGGTGGCATGAGGCTCGGCCAACTGGATCGTCGTCGATTCGACGATCCCTTCATCCAGCAGGCTCTGGATCAGATTCGGTTAGCAAACGATGGTGATCGGCCGCAGGCTCTTCATGAGAACGTTGTCCTCCAGGCCATCAATGATGGCACCGTGGTCGCCTGGAACGTATCTGAACATGTCGTTGCTGTGATCTGAGTCCGTTGCGCCGCGCAATTTCGACTTGCATATTGTCTACTATTTAATTCAGTATCAGGTTGCACACCCGACTGTTTATCTTCCCACAGACTAATCCTTGCAACGTTTGCGTTACGCAAAAACGCAATGCCATGCATGCCAAAAGGCTGCGTAACCGCTTAAAAATCGGTGTTCGCCTAAATTTCGGAAGGATGGATATTTGTGCCGCACAAGTCACGCCATTTCCTGGATTCGATTTTGTTGCCAAATGATTTTCAATATTGTACACAATATTCGCGACCGGGAGGATCGCCGATCTTGGAATTTCTGCTGGAGGGCGGAAGTCTTCATTGATCGTCAGCAGCAAGGAAACCATCAGGGAGGGGACTATGAAACAAGGATTTCTGGCGATCTGCGCCGCAGCCACGGCACTTCTGGCGGCCAGCGTCGTGCAGGCGGGAACGCTCGATACCGTAAAGGCCCGCGGCAAGCTGGTGTGCGGTGTATCGCTCGCCACACCAGGATTTGCCGCGCCGGACGACAAGGGCCGGATGCAGGGCTTTGATGCCGACGTCTGCCGCTCGGTGGCTGCTGCGGTGTTTGGCGATGGCGACAAGATCGAGTTCGTTCCGACCAATATCAATACCCGCTTCCAGGCTCTGCAATCCGGCGAAATCGACATGCTGTCACGCCAGACGACGCAGACCTTTTCGCGCGAAGCTTCGCTCGGCCTCGATTTCGGCCCGACCGTATTTTATGATGGTCAAGGCCTGATGGTGGCGAAATCGCTCGGCGTTTCCAGCGCAAAGGAGCTGACGGACGCTGCAATCTGCACGCTGCCGGGTACGACCACCGCGCAGAATCTCAGCGACTTCTTCCGCACGATTGGCGGTAGGTTCGAGCTCGTCGTTTTCGAAAGCCCGGATGAGAACCGGGCCGCTTTCTTCGCCGGCCGCTGCGAGGCGATTTCCTCCGACCGCTCTGACCTCGCGTCGATCCGCGCGGTCGCCAACAACCCGGACGACTACATCGTCCTGCCGGAAACGATCTCCAAGGAGCCGCTCGCACCGGCCGTTCGCCAGAACGATTCCAACTGGCGCGATATCATGTCTTGGTCGGTCTGGATGCTGATAGCAGCTGAAGAAAAAGGCATTACCCAGGCCAATGTCGACGAGATGTTGAAAAGCCAGGATCCGGACATCCAGCGCATGCTCGGCGTCACCGACGAACTCGGTGCGATGTTCGGCCTCGACAACAAGTGGGGCTACAACGTCATCAAGGCCGTCGGCAATTATGGCGAGGTCTTCGAGCGCAATCTGGGTGAGAAAACCCGGCTTGGACTGACGCGTGGACCGAACGCGCAGTGGAATGCCGGTGGTCTGGTCTACGCACCACCGTTCCGTTGAGTGCATCGCTCGCGCGCATGAAGCGCGCGAGCTTTCTCCCGTTCGGCAAAACAGCGGCGAGTTTTCATGAGCTTCTTGAATGATATGCGTTTCCGCGCGTTCTGCTATCAGATCGGCGCGATCGGTCTGGTTGTCGCTGTTGCATGGACGATGTTTGCGACGGCGAGCGACAATCTGGCAAAACAGAATATTGCCACCGGCTTCGGCTTTCTGGCGCGCCAGGCCGGTTTCGTCATCAGCGAAACGGCGATTACTTACCAGCCGACAGACAGCATTGCCCGGGCGATCCTTGTCGGCATCGTCAATACCGTCAAGGTTTCGCTGCTGGCGGCAATCCTCGGAACGGTTCTGGGGCTCTTCGTCGGCGTGGCGCGCATGTCGCGCAATCCGCTGCTGGCGCGTTTGGCACTTGCCTATGTCGAGGCGTTGCGAAACGTCCCGCTGCTGCTCTACCTCTTTCTCTGGTATTCGTTGATCATCATGGTGTTTCCGCCGGTCAAGCAGGCACTCAACATCCTGCCGGGGGTCTACCTTTCCAACAGCGGGCTGGTTCTTCCGGCCGTGTTCGTGGAAAACGGCGCTGCGATCTTCGCCCTGTTTATCTGCGCCGGCTTTGCCGCTGCGATCCTGATCGGGCGCATCAGCCAGCAACGGCGGCTGGCGACCGGAAAATCCAACCACGGCACGGTCATTGCATGTCTTGCGCTGCTGGTCCCGCCGCTTCTTCTTTGGATGCTCGGCCTTGTGTCATTCGGTTGGGATATTCCGCAGGCCGGCAGGTTCCGGCTGACCGGCGGCCTGCATGTGCGTCCTGAATTCGTCGCGCTGCTGTTCGGACTTCTTCTCAGCGTGTCCGCCAGCGTTGCCGAAATCGTCCGCGCCGGCATCCAGGCCATAGGGCCAGGGCAGTGGGAGGCCGCAGCCGCACTGGGGCTGCATCGTTCGCGGGTGGTGCGGCTGGTCGTGCTGCCACAGGCTCTGCGCCTGATCATCCCGCCTTTGACCAACACGTACCTGACCGTCTTCAAGAACAGTTCCCTGGCGATCGCCATCGGTTATCCGGATCTGGTGATGGTGTCCAACACCGTCATGAACCAGACCGGGCAGGCAATCGAGACCATCGCCATTTTCATGGGCGTCTATCTGAGTCTGTCGATCGCCATTTCGCTGACGATGAACTGGTACAACGCGCGCGTCGCGCTCAAGGAGCGCTGATGGCTGAAACTCAAGCTCTGCCATTACCGGCCGGCGCTGCCAAGCCACCCGTGCGGCATTCCGAATGGGTCAAAACCTATTTCGGCACGCCGCTGAATTCCATGATCAGCCTCGTCTCGATGGTTGCCATCTTTTTCCTGGGCAAACTGGTGTTTGGCTGGCTGGTGGTCAATGCCGCCTTCTCCGGCGATGCCGCAGCCTGCAAGGCAAGCAGTGGCGCTTGCTGGCCGTTTCTTGCCGAGAAACTCCGCTACATGATCTTCGGCTTCTATCCGTTCGAGGAGCAATGGCGCCCCCTTTTGGCGCTGGTGCTTTTTCTGGCGAGCTGCCTGATCTCGATGATGCCCCGCATCTGGAGCCGGGCCTTGTTGTATGTATGGCTGCTGGTTGTTCTGCCGGCTCTCTACGTTCTGATGGCGGGCGGGGTCTTCGGCCTGTCGCCGGTTGCGACATCGAGCTGGGGCGGGTTGCCGCTATCGTTCATGCTCTCGTTTATCGGGCTGGTCTGCGCCCTGCCGCTCGGCATTGGCCTTGCACTTGCCCGCGCCTCCAGCCTGCCGGCCATCCGCGTTCTTGCCATCGGCTTCATCGAAATCGTCCGCGGCCTTCCCTTGATCAGCATCCTGTTCATGGCGACGGTGATGCTGCCGCTGTTCATGCCGGAGGGCGTGACGATCGACAAGCTTCTGCGCGCGCAGGTCGCCATCATCATCTTTGCCGCCGCCTACATCGCCGAAATCGTTCGTGGCGGCCTGCAGGATGTTCCGGAAGGCCAGTTCGAGGCAGGCCAGTCTCTCGGGCTGTCCTATTGGCAGGTGATGCGAAAGATCGTCCTGCCGCAGGCGCTGAAGAAAGTCATCCCGCCGATGGTCGGGCTATTCATCGGCTTCTTCCAGGATACGACACTTGTCACCATCGTCGGCCTGCTGGATTTTCTCGATACCGTGCGCTCGGCCCTGCGGGATCAAGAATGGCAGGGCATCGCCGTTCTCGAAGGTTATGTCTTTGCCGCAGCAGTCTATTTCACCTTCAGCGCCCTGATGGGCCTGTACAGCCGCTTCCTCGAACAGCATTTCAGGGTCACCCATGGCTAACGATATTCATGTCATCCGCAACGCCAGCACGATCGTCGGTTATGACGAAAACCACCAGGGACATGCCTATCTTTCCGACGGCGACATAGCCTTTGACGCCAGCGGCTTCATCCATGTCGGCGGCCGGTATGACGGTGTATTCGTACGTGAAATATCCGGCAAGGACAGGATGGTTCTGCCCGGTTTTGTCAACGTGCATTGCCATTCCGGCGAAGAGCCGATCTCCAAAGGGCTGTTCGAAGATGAAGGCACCGCAGCGCTTTGGGGCAATGCGCTGTATGAATATTCCAACCTGATCGAGATCAGCGACAGCGCTGTTGAGGCCTCGTTGACGGTGATGCTCGGCGACCTGATGCGTAGCGGCGTTACCACCCTTGTCGATATTGCCGGTCCGCATGACAGCTGGCTGCCAACTTTGGCAAGGAGCGGCGCACGCGCCTATGTCGCTCCCGGCTTCCGGGAAGCCGCATGGCATGTCGAAGACAGCCGCCGTCTTGATCTCACCTGGGACAAGGGCAGGGGATACGAGGCTTTTGCCCGGGCGCTCGAAGTGGTCGATGCTGCACGCGCGCATTCATCCGGCAGGCTTGGCGGTATCGTTTCTCCTTCGCAGGTCGAGACATGCTCTGCAGAATTGTTGCAGGCGGCGGCAGAGGCGGCGCGGGCACGGAACGTGCCGATCACCGTGCATGCGGCGCAGACGATGGCCGAGCATGAGGAGCTGATGCGCCGGACGGGCTTGACAGCTGTTCAGTATCTCGAAGAACTGGGTGTTCTTGGCGCGGACCTGATCATCGGGCACTGCATCTTTGTCGATGGTCATTCCTGGACGCGGCAACGAACCGAGATCGATCTTGGCCTGCTCGCCGAGCGGTTGGCCACGGTGGCGCATTGCCCCGTCACTTTCTCGCGCAGCGGCATGGTGCTGCAGTCACTCGGACGCTATCGCCGCCGCGGCGTCAATGTGGCGCTTGGAACCGACAGTTATCCGTTCAACATGTTGGAAGAGATGCGCCAGGCGATGATCTGCTCGCGCATTGCCGGACGCTCCGTCTTCGATGTCGGTACGGCCGACGTGTTCGAGGCAGCGACGCTTGCCGGAGCGCGTGCTCTCGGCCGGCGTGATATCGGCCGGATAGAGCCAGGTGCGAAGGCGGATTTCCTGTTGGTGGACCTGAAACATTCGGCCATGCAGCCTGTCTACGACCCGCTGCGAAACCTGCTTCACTGCGCTGCTGAACGCGCTGTTGACGCGGTATATGTGGATGGGCGGCCAGTGGTTGTAGGCGGAAAGGTGATTCATCTTGATTATGATGGCGCTCTGGGCGAATTGCAGGATGCGCAGGATTTCGTGATCAGACACCTGCAAGTCAATGATCCGGCGGGGCGGCCGAGCGATGTACTTGCAAGGAAATCACTCCCAGCCATGTGAGCTGACGCCACAACGCACCTGGCTGACCAGAGGTCTATGCAACACCCGCTAACTGATGCTGAACGCCAGTGGGCTCACTGATCGAGCAGGTTTTCCCGCCAGGACATCTCATCGATCCGGTCCTGCTGCGTGGGGCTCATTTTTGAGTTGAACCGCCGTTGACTGAGAATACCGTAGGCGATGGCTATGCCACATACAGCAAGCGCTGCCAACAGTGCGATGATCCACGTTACGCTGGCCATTGTCTCTCCTCCGAAGGGCAAAACGCGACAGATGTGCTCAAAGTTCCAAAGAGCCGGAATACACCTCAACTATAGGGGTTCGTTTCACCGGTGACCGTGGCAGGCGGCTCGATGGCGCTGTTTGAAACAGGTCGATAGAATGCATTGTGTATGAGGAGCAGAGCGGTCAGGAAGAACGCCGTGACCAAGACCAGCAAAACATCTCGCGCGGTCATGGCCTGTCACCGGTATCGCCGATCGCTGCGATCCGGAATGAGGTTAAGGCGTGGTTTGGCTGTGCGCCAATTTGTTGACAGGTTAGCGGCACCAAAGCACCGTTCTGCAGCCGTATCAGTCTAAGGGCAAGGCTCCTGTTGTCCATCGCAGTTCTCCTCTGCGGCAGAACAGGTCGGATCGACAAAAAGTTCCCTAGAGTTCACATAAGGTTCGATAGCAGCTGCCAACCGTCAAAAGCAGCGGATTATCTTGGTATCGACGATGTGATTTCGCTGGAGACGCCATCATTTGTGACCGCCGTGCCATAACGGGCCATCGCAATGTTCAAGGTGAACATCGCGACGATCGTGAATGCGATGACGGCGAGCGTAATTCCTTTGTCCGTTTTCATAGGCCAATCCCTTCAAGAGCAACTGCAACGCTTTGAAAGCCGGGATGGGGCTATTGTGCGGCGCGGAAAGTGCTGTTCCACCAATGACGCTCATCATGGTAAATGTGCGGTTAAAGAGATAGCGCTTTGAGCAAAAAAGGCAGCCAATATCGCTGCGAACCGACATCCCCCCGCTTTGTCGAGCCGTACCAGAGTCGTCTCACCTAAGCCTGAGTAGGCGGGTTCGTCAGGCTGCCATCCACCTTGTCGTTTCTGCTGTCTACAAAGCCGTCAATGCCGGCGGCTGCAGTCTTGCAGTGTTTTCCAAAAATTGCCCTTGTTCTTCAATGCAGCCTCGTGGTAACGTTCCCATGAAATCATGCTGAGGAGGGCGTGTTTGGATGCAGAGGCGGCGGCCGACCATTATTGATGTTGCGCAAAAGGCAGGTGTGTCGAAGAGCACGGCTGGTCGCGCATTGTCGGGTGCCTCCAATGTGACGGACGAGGCGCGCGAGCGCGTGCTGGATGCCGCAAGGGCCGTAGGCTACGAACGCAACGATCTTGCAGTCGGCATGCGATCCGGACGGACCGGGCTGCTCGGTCTCGTCATTCCTGACATTACCAACCCGTTCTGGGCGGATGTTGCCCGCGGCGCGCAGGACCGCGCCGCCGAAAATGGCATGTCGCTGCTGGTGTTTTCATCCGATTGGGATCATGGCCGCGAGGCCAGTCATCTGCGCGCTCTGCGGCAGGCGCGCGTCGATGGCGCAATCATCAATCCGGTCGCCGATAATTTTGACGATCTCGACCGGTTCGGGCTGCCTTTCGTGCTGATCGGCTCCAGCGCCGAGCGCTTCCCTGCCACCTCCAGTGTCGGCTCAGATATCGCCCAGGCGGTGCGGATCGGCATGGATCACCTCGTCTCCAAAGGGCATCACGCACCGGCACTCATCCTCGGACCCGAGTCCCGTATCGCGCGGGCGCGCTTCCTGCGTACGTTCCATGAGCATTGTGTCGAGCGGGACATCGACCCGGCAGCCCTGCCGATGGAAGATGGAGAATATACCGTTGAAGGCGGGCATGCGGCGATGAAGCGGCTGCTGGCGCGAGACCGCGCCGGGCATCTGGCGGTGTTTGCTGCCAACGACATGATGGCGCTCGGTGCCATGGTCGCCGTGCGTGAGGCAGGGCTGAGCTGCCCGGAAGACGTCTCCATCCTCGGGTTCGACGGTGTTCCGGCCGGCGCGTTTTCATGGCCGGGATTGACCACCGTCGCCAAGCCCGGCCGCGAGATCGGCATGCGTGCGGTCGACTGCCTGTTCGATGAAATTGCCGGCCGTCCCGAACATGGCCGGGTCTTCATGCCGTGCCGGTTGATCGAGCGCGGCTCGCTGGCCGACCTGTCGTTACACCAGCCGAGGCGGACCGCCGCGACCGGGAGGGGATAATTCATGACTAACCACCGACGCGAGTTGTCCTCGTCCAGCATTGGGAACGTTCCCACTAATTTAATCCGCCGAAAGCCGGGACGGGCGTCCGCGTTCGCCGATGGCTGGCGCCGCTGGTGGCCATATTACGTCATGATGGCGCCGGGTATCCTGTTCTTTCTGGTGTTTCACTACCTGCCGATCTGGGAAACCCGCATCGCCTTCGAACAGGTCCGTATCGTACCGCCGAACGTCTGGGTCGGGCTCAAGCATTTCCAGGTGCTGTTCTCGTCTTCGGTGTTCTGGCAGGTGCTGGCCAATACGCTGATCATCTCGACGATGAAGATGGTGTTCTTCCTGCCGGTCCCGATCGTTGTGGCGCTGCTGCTCAACGAGGTACGCGGCGGCTCGCTGCGCAAGTTCATCCAGTCGGCGATCTACCTGCCGCATTTCCTCTCCTGGGTGGTCATCGCCGGCATCTTCATCGCCGCCTTGTCGCCGACGGATGGCGCGGTCAACAATCTGCTCGGCATGGCCGGCATTGCGCCGCGGTCGTTCATGACCGACACCGGCGCCATCCGCTGGGTGCTGGTGTTTACGGAAATCTGGCGGTCGGCCGGGTGGGACAGCCTGCTGTATCTGGCCGCCATCATTGCCATCGACCAGCAGCTCTATGATGCGGCCGAGGTCGATGGCGCCAACCGCTGGCAGAAGATCTGGCACGTAACGCTGCCGGGCATCGTTCCGACGATTGCCACCCTGTTCATCCTCAATGCCGGGATGTTCCTCAATGCCGATCTCAATCAGGTCATCAACCTGTCCAATGACGTGGTGCGCAGCAAGATCGATATCGTCGATACCTATGTCTACCGGATCGGCCTGCAGACCGGCGAATATTCGCTGGCGACGGCGGCCGGCCTGTTCAAGGCTGTGCTCGGGACGATGATGATCGTCGTCGCGCATTTCATCTCCAAACGCCTGACCGGAAAGGGAGTTTGGTAATGGCCCTGTCGCGCAAGACCCCGATCGAACGCATCGAATACGCGATCATCGTTTCAACACTGCTGCTGCTGGTCGTCGTGACTGTTCAGCCGATCCTCAACCTTCTGGCAGTCTCTCTGTCGGCGCCGGGCAAAGTGCCGGGCATGAGCGGATTGGCTATCCTGCCGGACGGTTTGTCGTTCGAGGTGTGGAGCGTCCTGCTGCAGCATCCCAATGTTCAGCGCGGCATCATCAACTCCATCTTCATTACTGGCGTCAGCACGCTGATCGGCGTGGTCGGCACGGCACTGATGGCCTGGGGGCTTTCACGGCCGAACCTGCCGGGACGCAAGGCGCTGTTCATCCTGGTGCTCGTCACCATCGTCTTCGAACCGGGCATCATTCCGGATTATTTCGTCAACAAGCGGCTTGGGCTGCTCGACAGCTACTGGTCGGTGATCCTCTTCAAGGCGGTCAACGCCTGGTACCTGATCATTCTCATCCGGTTCTTCGAGGAAATCCCAAAGGAGCTTCTGGAAGCGGCCGAACTCGACGGCGCCAATCCCTTCCAGGTCTTTTGGCATCTGGTTTTGCCGCTCGCCAAGCCGGCGCTGGCAACGATCTCGCTGTTTTATCTGGTCTTTCACTGGAACGAGTTCTTCCGGGCGATGATCTATCTCAACGACCAGGGGAAATGGCCGCTGCAGGTGGTGCTGCGCCAGTTCGTCATCGATGGCGACAAGATCGCCATCGTTGGCGCAGACAGCGCCAACAACAATACCGGTGCGGGCCAGCTCAATCTGCGGGCGCTCAAGGCTGGCATGATCCTTTTGACCATCGCTCCGATCCTGGCGATCTACCCGCTGATTCTGAAATTCTTCACGAAGGGCACCATGAGCGGCGCGCTCAAGGGATGATCGTGACGACGCAATAACCAAAAAAGCAAATCTAGCGGAGGAGACGAAATGCTTAGAAAATTGGTCCTGACGACCTCGACCGCCCTGGCGCTGTGCCTTGGCATCACCGTGCCTGCCATGGCCGAACCGATCAAGATCCGGATCGTGTCCAAGGATTTCGGCCCGAACAATCCGGACGATGTCAAGCATATCAAGCGCATTGAGGAAGCGCTGAAGGCGCAGGGCACCGATCTGGACATCGAACTCGTCGACCTGCCGTCGTCTGGTTATGCCGACAAGCTTTCAGTCATGCTGTTGTCGGGCGATATCCCGGACCTGATCTATTTCCAGGGTGGCGATGCCAAGATGGTCGAGCAGGGCGTGCTTGAAGATCTGGGGCCGATGATTGCCGGGACGACCTATCTCAAGGATGCGTTTTGGCCGCACAATGTCGAGCGCCTGAAAAACTATCCATACCTTCTCTACGTCTATCCGGTTCGTGGCCCGCAGCCGGTGATCCGCAAGGATTGGCTGGAAAAGACCGGCCTCAAGGCACCTGAAACCGTCGAAGACTACGTGACCCTGTTCAAGGCGATCAAGGACGGCGATCTCGACGGCAACGGCGTCGCAGATACCTATGGCGTGACCACGGCTGACAACACCAACGAACTGGATTCGATCTTCAACCAGGCGTTCGGGATCACCGGCACATGGATGAAGAATCCGGCCGGCGAATGGGTCAGCGCCCGGATCACCAGCCAGGAGAAGGACAAGATCGCCTTCTATGCCTCGCTACGCGAACAGGGGCTCTATGATCCGGAATACATCACCACCAAGTTCGATGTGAAGGAAGACAAGTTCTACACCGGCAAGGCCGGCGTGATCTTCGGCTCCTCCGGTGAAGTCATCGACATCTACAGCGGCAAGATGCGGCAGGTTCATCCGGGCACCGAACTCGTTCTTCTGGCACCCCCGAAGGGGCCGGGCGGTCAGGGTCTGTCTGCCGTTGATGTGTCGAAGGAATCGCGCGGCTTTGCCATCTCGACGACCTCAGAACACAAGGCCGAAGTGATGAAGCTCCTGGACTTCATGGCAAGCCCAGAAGGGCAGATGTTCGACCGGCTGGGTTTTGAAGGCCAGGAATTCACCAAGGAGGGCGACACCTACAAGGTGACCGACAAGATCGCCACCTGGTATGCGCGCTTCATGGTAGCGGCAAACTGGACGCCACCGGTGGTCTGGCAATCGGAGGCCGCCCAGCAGTCGCTGGCGACGATCCAGAAGGATTTCAAGCCGGACAACACATTCGTCTGGCCGGCCGATTATGCCGCCGATCTCGATGCCACGGAAAACGTCTACCGCTCCTGGGTCTTCAAGTTCATCTCCGGCGCGGCGACAATGGATCAGTGGGATCAATATATTGCCGAATGGGAAGCCGCTGGCGGCACACGTCTCAACGACTATGCAAGGACTGTTCTCGATGCAAAAAAATAGTGCTTCCGGGCTCTCTCTCAAGGGGAGAGTTCGCGCGCTCATCCATGGCGTCGCGTTAGGCGACGCCATGGGGGCTCCGGTCGAAAAACTGCCGGTGGCCGATATCGCGGCCCGGTATGGCCGGGTTTCCTCGCTCGACACGCAATGGCACAAGATGTCGCTCGACGACACGGCGCGCAACGGCAGGGTGCGCGGCAACGGCATCGTCACCGACGATACGCTGATGACGCTCTGCCTGATGGATATCTATGCCGAGGTCGGCAGGCATCTGGACGCCTGGGACATGGCCGATGGCATGGTGCGGCAGATCGCCTGGATACCCCGCTACGTGCCGGAATTGCAGCGCGAGGCGATGCTGATCGAGCGGCTGTTTTATCCGGAAAAATGGATCTTCCAGCGTCACCAGCTGACCTCCTGCGATCCCCGGCAGGGTGGCATCGGCAACATGGTCAATTGCGGCGCAGCCATGTACGTGGCGCCGATCGGCGTGGTCAATGCCTGCGATCCGAAGGCAGCCTATGACGAGGCGATCGCCTTTGCCTCTGGTCACCAGGAAAGCTATGGCCTCGAAGCGGCGGGCGTGTTTGCAGCCGCAGTCGCGGCGGCCTTCGTTCCGGTGACGACCATCGATGCCGTGGTCGAAACAGCGCTGGCACTGGCAAAGGACGGCACCCGCAATGCCATCGCCGATATCGCGCAGAGTGCCCGTCAGCTCAAAACACAGGGTGCGGACCATTCAAGCGTCGTTGCCGAGTTCCACCGGATTATCGCGCCCTATTCCCCAATGGGCGACGACGTCAACCACACGCCCGCTAAGGCTGGCCGGTTGACCGCTGCCTATCAGCCAACCCGCCTGGGTTCGATCGAGGAACTGCCGCTGGCGCTGGGCTTCTGCCTCGTCAATGACGGCGATTTCCGCCGATCGATCGAAGACGGGATCAATTCCGGCCGCGATACAGACTCGATCGGCGTGATGGCCGGCGCCATCCTCGGCGCCATGCATGGTGAAGAGGTTATCGGCAAGGCCGATTGCCAATTGCTCGACGCGGCAAACCGGCTCGACCTCATTGCATCGGCCGATGCGTTTACCGAAACCGTCAAAGCCATCCTCGCAGCCGACCAGGCTGCTGCCGACAGCCGCGCCGTAAGCCGCGCTGCTCTCCTGAATTAGAACTGCAAAGAAAGACGCATGATGTCCAAGCTGACCAAAGAGATGATTTACGAGAAGATCTATGCCGGCTTTATCGGCAAGGCGATTGGCGTTCGTCTGGGCGCGCCGGTCGAACCGACGATCTGGAGCTATGAGCGCATCCAGAAGACCTATGGCGAAGTCACACAATATCTCCGGGACTTCAAGAATTTCGCTGCCGATGACGATACCAACGGTCCGGTCTACTTCATCCGCGCCTTGCGCGACTACGGCCTGAAGGCGAGTGCTGCCGATGTCGGCCGGACTTGGGTAAACTATGCAGCCGAGGAACATGGCATGTACTGGTGGGGCGGCTTCGGCGTATCCACCGAACACACGGCCTATCGCAACCTGCGTGCCGGGATCCCAGCGCCGCAGTCCGGCTCGATCGCCCAGAACGGCGCATCCGTCGCCGAGCAGATTGGCGGACAGATCTTCATCGACAGCTGGGGCTGGGTACATCCGGGCGAACCGCAGAAAGCTGCCGACGCCTCCGCTCGCGCGGCAAGCGTCGCCCATGACGGCGAGGGTTTGAATGGCGCTCGCTTCTGCGCTGCTGCGATTGCTGCGGCGTTTGAAGCAACGTCGATTGCCGATATCGTCGCCACTGCCATGGCGACGATATCGGCAAAATCCACCTATGCCCGCGTCGCTCAGGCGGTGATCGATTTCCACAAGGCCAATCCCGGCAACTGGCGCGCCTGCCGCGACATGCTGACGGCCGAATGGGGCTACGATCGTTATCCGGGCGTCTGCCATATCATCCCGAATGCGGGCGTCACCGTCATGGCGATCCTCTACGGCGAGGGCGACCTGCCACGCACCACAGAGATTGCCACCATGGCCGGCTGGGATACCGACTGCAATGCCGGCAATGCCGGTGCCATCGTCGGCACGTTCCACGGTGTGCAGCCGGGTTGGGATCGCTACCGGACGCCGATCAACGATTTCGTCATCGCATCCGGCGTCGTCGGCTCGATCAACATCGTCGATATTCCGTCCTTTGCGCGCGAACTAACGGTGCTGGCGCTGCAGCTTCGCGGCGATGAGGTGCCGGCTCTCTGGCTCGAAGACTTCACCCGCCGTGGCGTCCGCTTCGACTTTGATCTGCCCGGCTCTACCCACGCCTTCCGGACTGCGGGCTTCAACCAGATCAGCGTCAAGGCATCGACCGAAAGGCATGTCGAAGGCTCGCGTGGCTCGCTGGAAATCCAGCTCGACCGGCTGGAGCGCGGGCATGGCGGCCGCATCTTCTGGAAACCGTTCTATCGCCGCGAGGATTTTGACGACGAGCGTTATCGTCCGATGTTTACGCCGCTGGTCGATGCGGGACAGAAGGTCTCGTTCAAGCTGTTGCTCGATCCGTGGAACGGCGACGGCAATCTGCGTGTCGTTCCTTATGTTCGCCGCGCCATGTCCGGAACGATCGAGGAAATCGGCGGCTGGCATGTGCCCGATCATCAGGGCTGGCAGGACTATGCGTTCACCATCCCGGAAGGTCTGGAAGCCATCGATGAAATCGGCATCCAGGTGGAATATTTCGGCCGGTTAAAATTCCTCGGCCGCCTGTTCCTTGCCGATTTCAAGGTCGAGGGTGCCGGGCACACGGTGATCGACCCCAAGACCGAAGTCCAGGAATGGGGCGCGATTTCGCGCTTTACCTGGAACCGCGGCCACTGGACCCTGCAGAATGGTCGCATCCACGCCCACACGGCCAGCGATGCCGATATCTGGACGGGGCACTATTATGCCCGCGCCGTTACCGTTTCGGCCGATATCCAGCCGCTGGCAGGGACATCACACCTGGTCACCGCCCGCGTTCAGGGCACCAGCCAGTTCTATGCGGCCGGGTTCGATGGCGATGACGTGGTGATCCTGAAGGAAGATTTCGGCACCACCGTTCTGGCCCGGGCGCCGTTCAAGCGTGAATTCGGCCGCAACTATGCGTTGGCATTTTCGGTGCAACGCGATGCCTTGTCGTTCTCGGTCGATGGCAAGACGTTGATCGAGGCAAAAGACGATCAGTACATCTATGGCATGGCCGGTCTTCGTCTCGGTGCGCTGGGGCGCATGAGCGTGGGCACGCTCGAGATCGTCGAAGCCGTCTGAGCAAGCCGTGCCCGCCCTTCTCAACACCGAGAAGGGCGGGCGATGGTAGCCTTGGCGGATCAACTGGGAGGAACATGCATGTCTGAGATCGAACTCAGGAACGTCGGCAAAAGCTACGGCAGCCTGTCCGTACTCAACGATATCTCGCTGGACATGAGCAGCGGCGAGTTCGTGGTCTTGGTCGGTCCATCGGGCTGCGGCAAGTCCACGCTGTTGCGGATGATTGCCGGGCTGGAGGATATCAGCGCCGGCGAGATCACCATCGGCGGCAAGATCGTCAATGACATGCCGGCAAAGGAACGCGACCTTGCAATGGTGTTCCAGAGCTATGCGCTCTATCCGCATATGAAGGTCGCCGACAATATGAGTTTTGCGCTCAAACTCGCTGGCGTATCCAAGGCGGAGATCAGCCGGCGCGTCAACGACGCCGCCGAAATCCTCGGCCTTGAGCATCTTCTCGGCCGTCTGCCGCGTGAGCTTTCCGGCGGGCAGCGCCAGCGCGTTGCCATGGGGCGCGCCATCGTGCGTGATCCGCGCGCCTTCCTGTTCGATGAGCCGCTGTCCAATCTCGATGCCAAGCTGCGCGTCAAGATGCGTGGCGAGATCAAGAAGCTGCACCAACGTCTCGGCAAGACGACCATCTACGTCACCCACGACCAGACCGAAGCCATGACCATGGCTGACACGATCGTCGTGCTGAACGGCGGCAAGATCGAGCAGATGGGGCCGCCGCTGGAGCTCTACAAAAATCCGTGCAATCTCTTTGTCGCCGGGTTCATCGGATCGCCGGAAATCAATCTCTTGAAAGGCGTGGTCGACGGCGCGATGCTGCGGCTTGCCGATGGCGCCGCACTGCCGCTGCCGCCCGGCCTCAATCTGGCGCGGGGGCGTAGAGTTACTTACGGCATCCGCCCGCAGCATATCCGTCTCAGCGATGACGGCATCGGCGCCGAGATCGCGCTGGTCGAGCCAACCGGCGACACGCAGGAAGTCACGCTCCGGCTGGCCGCGGCCGACATCACCATGGTGCTGGGCGACGACCCGCCACTCTTGCCGGGTGAACACGTCAGGATCGGCATCGACCCCGGCAATGTGCTCCTATTCGATGAAGCCTCCGGCGAACGCATCCAATGACCGGCTTTTCGCGGAAGCATTGGGATCCAAGTGCTGAAGGTCCGCTGGAGGGCATCAAGGTGCTCGATCTTTCGAGACTGGTGGCAGGGAATATGCTGTCGCTGCAACTCGCCGATTTCGGTGCCGATGTCGTCAAGATAGAGCCGCCGATCGGCGACCCCTTGCGTGAGTGGAAGGAGGAGGGCCTGTCGCTATTCTGGAAGACCTATGGCCGCAACAAGCGGTCCGTAGTGCTCAACCTGCGCCAAGTAGCGGATCGCGAGGCCCTCTGGACACTGATCGACGGTGCCGATGTGCTGATCGAAAACTATCGCCCCGGGACGCTGGAACAGATGGGGTTCGGCCCGGACCTCCTGCTTGCGCGCAATCCCGATCTGGTCCTCGTTCGCATTTCAGGTTTTGGCCAGACGGGTCCCTATGCCGAATTTCCAGGCTTCGGCACCATCGTCGAGGGCATGAGCGGCTATGCCTATCGCACCGGCTTTCCGGACCGCGAGCCGGTTCTGCCACCGCTGGCGCTGGCCGACATGATCGCCGGCATCTACGGCATGTCGGCCACGGTCACGGCACTTTTCGCCCGGCAGCAGGGCAAAGCACGCGGACAGGTGATCGATCTGTCGCTGCTGGAACCGATCTTTTCCGTGCTCGGCCCTGAAGCGGGCATCTACGCGCTGACCGGCAAGGTCAAGGAGCGCACCGGCAGTGCCTCCAACACCGCATGCCCGCGCAATGTCTATCGCTGCGCCGATGGCCAGTATGTGGCGCTCTCGGGATCGACGCCCGCTGTGGCCCGGCGTATTTTCGAGATTATCGGCCGGGCGGACATGAATGAGGACCCGCGCTTTTCCACCAATAGCGAACGGCTGAAACATCGGGATCTGGTCGATGAAGCCATCGGCGCCTGGTTTTTAGCCCGGTCGCATGACGAGGCACTGGCGATCATGCGCGACAGTGGCGCGACCGTTGGGCCGATCTACAGCATCGCCGATGCAGCCGTCGATGCGCATTTCACTGAGCGCGAAGTGATCGTTTCGCTGGACGACGAGGAACACGGCGTGCTGCCCATGCACAACATCGTCCCGCGTATGTCGGCAACCCCCGGAGGTTTCCGGCGCCCGGCTCCGGCACTTGGCGAACACACTGCTGAGGTTCTGGTGGAGGCGGGCGTTTCCCCTGAAGCCATAGCTGCAATCGTTGCCGGTGCTGCTCAATGAAATTGCGCTCGCTGCTTTACGTCCCGGCCCATCTCGCCCGGTTTATCGACAAGGCGCATCAGCGCGGTGCCGATGCAATTATTCTCGACCTGGAGGATTCGGTACCGGCGGCGAGCAAGCTTAGCGCTCGCCAAGGGCTGGCTGACTCCGCCCGTAAAACCGGGCAATTGGGTGCAACAATCTTCGTGCGGATCAATTCCGAGGCCGATCTGCAGTTCGATGATGCGGCGGCAGCGTGCAGGGCCGGCGCCTATGGCCTTGTTGTCCCAAAAGTGCAGACCGTGGAGGGCCTTGACCGGCTCGCTGCCTATCTTGCGCCGCTGGCGCATGAACTGGGCCGTGATCCCATGCCGTTCATTTGCCTTATCGAAGATCCGGCCACGGTGTTTGACGCGCGGGCCTTGGCCGCGCATCCCCGTGTGCTTGGCATGGCGCTCGGCAGTGAGGACTTTGCCACGATGATGGGCGCCGAGCCGAGCCCGGATGTCCTGCGGCTACCCAAACTCCTTGTCCATATGGCGGCCAAGGCGCATGGCAAACTATCCTTCGGTCTTCTCCGCAGCATCGCAGATTACGCCGATAGCGGCGCCATGCAGACGGCAACCATTGAAGCCAAGACCTTCGGATTTGACGGCGCAACCTGCATCCACCCGTCCGCCATTCCGTTTCTGAACACTGGTTTTTCGCCCACCGAAGCGGAATGCGATTGGGCAAGGCGTCTGATTGCTGGAGCCGACAAGGCAGCCACAGAGAACCGTGGAGCCTTTGCATTCGAAGGCAGAATGGTCGATGCACCGGTACTGTCACGCGCCCGCGCGATCTTGGCCAAGGTTGGGCGAGATGGCGAAGACGGGTGAAGAGGGACGCCTCGCTTGCCGTACGTCCCGCTTTTGAAACAATGCCGCCGGAGCTCCGGCTCGGCTCAAACCGCTTTCGGCTCCACCGCGCCGTCGAGGCTGCCGATCAGCGCCGAACTTGCCTGATTGAGGCCGACGACGTCCACGGGGATGTCATGCAGTTTGAACCGCTGCACCACCTTGTCGAGCGCTGCGACTGCCGTGATGTCCCAAAAGTGAGCTTCCGTCACATCGATCAGAACTGCCATGCCCACGGCATCCTGAATTTCAAACGCCTCGATGAAGATGTCTGCGGATGCAAAGAAGACCTGGCCCGATACGCGATACGACACGCGGCCAGCCTGCGCATCTGTCTCTGTCTCCACCTGCAGCAGACGGGCGACCTTGAACGTGAAGAACACACCGCTCAGAAGGACGCCCACCGTTACGCCCAGCGCCAGATTGGAGCTCAACACGGTCACCAGAACGGTCGCCACCATGACGGCACTCGACATCTTGGGATGAACGACCACCGAGCGCAATGACGACCAGTCGAACGTATCGATCGACACCATCACCATGATGGCAACTAAGGCCGCCACCGGAACGTGAGAAACCCATGGCTTGAGCAAGACCATCAAAATCAGCAGGAAGGCACCGGCAAACAGGGTGGAGAGACGGCCGCGTCCACCGTATTTCACGTTGCTGACGGTCTGGCCGATCATGCCGCATCCGGCGATCCCGCCGAACAGGCTGGCTGCAGCATTGGCGATACCGAGACCGGTACACTCCCTGTTCTTTGAACTTGCAGTGCCGGTGAGGTCGTCCACGACGCTGGCGGTCATCATCGATTCGAGCAGGCCAACCATGGCGATGGCAAGCGCTGGCCCGGCAATGATTGCCAGCGTTTCCAAATTCAGCGGAACTGCGGGCCAGCCAAAGATCGGAAGTGTATCCGGCAACTTCCCGAGGTCTGCAACAGTCATGACCGGCAGCTGTAATGTGACCGAGGCAACGGTCAGAACAAGGATGCAGATCAGCGGCGACGGGATCGCGGTGGTGATCCTTGGAACACCGTAGATGACTGCCAGTCCTGCGGCCAGCATCGCATAGGCAATCCAGTCCCCGCCGATTATGTGTGGGAGCTGGGCCGCAAAGATCAGGATGGCCAGCGCGTTAACAAAGCCGGTGCGAACGGAATTTGAAACGAACCGCATGAGAACGCCAAGGCGCAATATCCCAAACAGAATTTGGAAAACGCCGGCCAGCAAACCGGCGGCGAACAGGTATGGCAGCCCGTGTGCGTGGACCAGAGGTGCCGCAACCAGCGCGACCGAGCCTGCGGCGGCGGAAATCATTGCGGGACGCCCACCGGTAAACGCGATGACGATGCCGATGACAAACGAGGCAAACAGGCCGACCTGCGGATCGACGCCGGCAACGAACGAAAACGCGATGACCTCGGGAATCAGTGCGAACGTGGCGACCGCGCCCGCGAGCATGTCGCGCATGGGATTGGCGGACCAATCCCGGCGGATGGATGAAAATTGCATGGGATGAGTTCTCGCAAAGCATGACCAACGCGCTTCTCAAAGCGGTTATCGAGTTGGCACGCGGGTTTTGCGTTGTCTGGCGGATCGGCGGCCAGAAGAGCCACCCGGAGTTTCACCGGGTCCGTGGTGATTACAGGGTTTATAGACCGCATTTTTGCGGCGATGCAACACGAAATGTCCCACCATAATCGGCGTGTTGTCTGCGTGTCGTGTCTCGCTGATGCGATTGCGGTCTGGTCTTTATTCTGCGGGCTGCAAAGCACCAATCGATGGTGCCTGGCCGGCATTCCCCTGCAACGCACTTGCCAATTGCTCCGTATCGAGCTCATTTTCCCAGCGGGCGACGACGATGGTTGCAACGGCATTGTCTACGAGATCGGTCAGCGCCCGGCATTCGGACATGACGCGGTCGATGCCGAGGATGAGCGCCATGACGGCGACGGGAACGGCGGGTACGACCGAGAGTGTCGCTGCAAGCGAGGCGCATCACAAACAATAAACGCTCGCGGCTTGATGCAAGCTGCGAGCGCTCTTCAGACTGACCTGCAGGGCCGGGCCTTACTCGACCCGGGCGAGTGCCGATCCGGCATTCACGTAAGCGCCTTCCGCAGCCTTGATCCGCAACACGCCGGAGCGGGTCGAGAGAATCTGCGTTTCCATCTTCATCGCTTCCATCACGGCGATCAGATCGCCCTCTTTGACGGTGTCGCCATCGGCGCATTTCCAGGCTTGCAGCGTACCGGAAATGGGAGCCACAACGGTTGAGGCGTCCTCAACATCCGCGGTTTTCGCCGGATCCGAATCCTGTGCTTTCAGGCCACCAAGGCCGGCAAGCAGCGAGGCCGGAATGCCGAGCGCGTGACGTTTTCCGTCGATCTCGACATGGGTGCGGATGAGCGATGTATCGGCGCCCGGGTCGGGCCGGGCTTCAGCCGTCAGGGTGTCTGCGAAATCGGTCTCGATCCAGCGCGTGTGAACCTTGAACCCGTCTTCGCCGATAAAATCAGCGGCTTCCATCGCGGCGCGGTGGAATGGCAGGACCGTTGCGATGCCTTCGATCTTGAACTCCTTGAGTGCCCGGCGGGCGCGGGTCAGTGCCTGCTCGCGGGTGGCGCCAGTGACGATCAGCTTCGCCATCAGGGAATCGAACGTGCCGGGAATGGTCGAGCCGGACACGACGCCGCTGTCGAGCCGCACGCCGGGACCGGACGGAGCTTCGAACGTGGTAATGGTGCCCGGCGTCGGCAGGAAGCCACGGCCGGGATCTTCGGCATTGATGCGGAACTCAATCGAATGGCCGCGCGGGGCTGGCGTCTCAGTGACCAGCAGCGGTAGGCCGTCGGCGATGCGGAACTGCTCGATGACCAAATCGATGCCGGTCGTCTCTTCGGTAACCGGGTGCTCGACCTGCAGGCGGGTGTTGACCTCGAGGAAGGAAATCGTACCATCGACCCCGAGAAGGAATTCGACCGTGCCGACGCCGGAATAGCCGGCAGCAGCGCAGATCTTTTTCGCGGCATCATGGATCGACTGGCGCTGCGCGTCGCTGAGGAAGGGGGCGGGGGCCTCTTCGACGAGCTTCTGGTTGCGCCGCTGCAGCGAGCAATCGCGGGTACCGAGCACGACGACATTGCCGTGCTTGTCAGCGATGACCTGTGCCTCGATATGGCGCGGACGGTCGAGGAACCGTTCCAGGAAACACTCGCCGCGGCCAAAGGCCGCCTTTGCTTCACGCACGGCCGACTCATAGAGTTCGGCGATGTCTTCCATATGCCAGGCGACCTTGATCCCACGGCCGCCGCCGCCATGCGCTGCCTTGATCGCCACCGGCAGGCCATACTGTTCGGCAAAGGCGATAACTTCTGCTGCCGTTTCGACAGGGCCGTCGCTGCCGGCAACCAGAGGGGCGCCGACGCTGGTGGCGATCCGCCGTGCCTGGACCTTGTCGCCGAGGGCCTCGATGACCTGCGGGTCGGGACCGATCCAGATCAAACCGGCATCGATGACGGCACGGGCGAACTCTGCCCGCTCGGAGAGGAAGCCGTAACCCGGATGCACGGCATCGGCGCCGGAGCGCTTAGCGATGCCGATCAGCTTTTCAATGTCGAGATAGGTTTCCGCCGGCCGGCTGCCGGAAAGCCCGTAGGCTTCGTCGGCCAGCTGGACGAACAGCGCATCCATGTCCGGGTCGGCATAAACAGCAACGGAGGCGATGCCGTGATCGCGGCAGGCGCGGATGATGCGGACGGCGATTTCGCCACGATTGGCAATCAGCACTTTTTTCATGGGGTCTATCCTCATTGTCTTTGGTCGGCCGGGCATCGCGATCTCAGGCCTTGGTGGGCTTGATATCGGCGAAGGCCGTCACGGGCCGGAAACGGATCTTTGCATTGACCGGAATCTGCCCGGCGAGATCGAGATGATATTCGGCGACGGTGCCGATCACCGGATAGCCGCCGGTCAGCGGATGGTCGGCAAGGAACAGCACCGGCTGGCCGCTATGCGGCACCTGGATGGCGCCGGTGGCCGTGCCTTCGCTTGGCAGTTCCGCCTTGTCCTTGCGCTCCAGCGGCACGTCGCCGGACAGCCGGATGCCGACACGGTTGGATTGCGGCGTCATCGTCCAGAGCTGTCCGGAAAGCGTTGCGATGCCGGTCTCGGTGAACCAGTCGCTGCGAGGGCCCATGACCACGTCCAGCGTCACGGTCTCGCCGGACGCCGGATGCTCAAAGGCCGGTTCTTCGATGAGAGAAACAGGTGCGAGGCCCTTGGTCCCGGTCGCGACTGTCAGCACGGTGCCGGTTGATACCGGGTCCGGACCGACGATGGCGAGCGTATCGCTGGAAGCGCTGCCAAGCACCGGCTTGACGGCAAAGCCGCCCCGGATCGCCAGATAGCAGCGCATACCCTTCGGCGCATGGCCAAGCGTGACGATATCGCCGGGCTCCAGCGAGATCGGCTGGTAGGTTTCGGCCGTCTGCACGCGCCCAGAAGAGTCGCGAATGAGAATGGGACAGGGGGCGCCGGTAATGGCCAACACCGCGCGGCCGGTGATTTCGAAGGAGAAGCCACCGAGCGTGATTTCGAGACAGGCGAAATCGACGGGGTTGCCAACGACGCGGTTGGCGGCCTTAAACGCGCCGAGGTCGAGAGCGCCGGACGACGAGACGCCCTGACCGGTCTGGCCGAAGCGGCCGAGATCCTGAAACAACGCCGGCATGGGAGCGGCAAGGACCTTGAGCGTCAGGGTATCCGCTGCCGCAGGCGGCACCGGCTTTGCAGGCGTTTTGGCGGCAGCTGCGGAGATGGTCGTCTGGCTTTTCGAAAGATCGGTGAAGCGCACCCGGTAACCCGGCTGAAACAATGCCGGTGGATCGCGCGACAGGTCCCACATCTTTTCCGGCGTCGTGCCGATAATCTGCCAGCCACCAGGACTTGCCTGCGGGTAGACGCCGGAAAAGGCGCCAGCCAAGGCGACGGAGCCGGCCGGTATCTTCGTGCGCGGGCTCTGGCGGCGCGGCACCTGCAGGGCGGGATCGCCACCGACGAGATAGCCGAAACCGGGCGCAAAGCCGCAGAAGGCGACGGTAAATTCGCTCTCGGTGTGGCGGCGGATGACCTCCTCGACCGAGAGGCCGGTGAGGCCTGCGACATCGGCAAGATCTTCGCCGTCATAGTGGACGGCGATTTCCACGCACTTGTCTGATGGCGCGATGCGGGCGGAGAGATCGCGGGTCGCGATTGCGCCGGCAAGCTCGTCAGCCGTCAGTTTTTCCGGCCGGAACCGGATCATCAGAGTGCGGGCGGCCGGCACCATGTCTTCGATGCCGTCGACCGGATCGGCTTCGAGCGAGGCAAACAGCGCCAGCGTCTCGTCGAGATCGGCGAGTTCGACAAGCAGGACTGTCAGGCTGACGGGCAGAAAACGCATCGGAACCTCAGGCGTGGTAAGCGGAATCGGGGATATCGGTGATGAACATATGCCCCGGCGCATGGGTGATGGCAAACGGCACACCGGATGCCATCACGGCTGCTTGCGGAGTAACGCCGCAGGCCCAGAAAACGGGGATTTCGCCGGGCTCGATGCGTACCGGATCGCCAAATTCGGGCTTAGCGAGATCCTTGATGCCGATCTCTTCCGGTGCGCCGATATGCACAGGCGCACCGTGCACGGCCGGAAAGCGACCGGAAATCGTTGCCGCATCGGCAACGCGCGACGCCGGGATCGGCCGCATCGACACGACCATGTTGCCGTGCAGACGCCCGGCCGGGCGGCATGGCCGGTTGGTCAGATACATCGGCACGTTGGACTTGTCGGTGATGTGCCGTATCTCGATGCCGGCTTCCGCCATTGGTGTCTCGAACGTGAAGCTGCAGCCGATCAGAAAGCTGACGAGATCGGGATGCTCGGCCCAGGCGGTGCGCGCGTCGGCGGTTTCTTCGGCCAGCTTGCCATCGCGCCAGATGCGGTAGAGCGGAATATCGGTGCGCAGGTCAGCGCCGGGGGCGAGCAACGTGGCATGCGAGCCGGGATCGGATACGTCGAGGACGGGACAAGCCTTCGGATTGCGCTGCGCATACAGCAGGAAATCAAAGGCCCAGTCGCGTGGCAGAACGATCATGTTGGCCTGGGTGAAGCCGGGGGCGACGCCCGATGTCGGCTCGATGCTGCCAGCACGGTAGCGTTCGCGGGCAATACGAGCCTGTTCGGCATTCACATGGCGGAGATGGTCTATCGCGATCATTGTGTTCCTCCCACAATATCCATCAAGCCGGCAGAAACGACCGGACGGTGATGCCGTCGGCCTCGAAGGCGCGGCGAATTTCCTGTGCGATGGCAACGGCACCCGGGCTATCGCCATGGACGCATATCGATTGCGCATCGATCTTGATGGTCGAGCCGTCGACCGCCTCAAGCGTGCCCTGCCGGGCCAGCTGCAGCATGCGGCGGGCGATCAATTGTGTGTCGTGGAGCACAGCACCCTGTTCGCGGCGCGAAACGAGCTGTCCGTCCGGCGTATAGGCACGGTCGGCGAAGGCTTCGGCGACGGTCTTGAGACCCGACGCCTGCGCAAGCGCAAGGATCGGGGCATTGGCAAGGCCCATCAGCACCAGTGACGGGTCGATCGCCTTGATGGCATCGATCACCGCTTGGCCCTGTTTGGGGTCATGGGCGATGCGGTTGTAGAGGGCGCCATGCGGCTTGACATAGCCGACGGTTGTTCCGGCGGCGGCCGCCATGCCTTTCAGCGCACCGATCTGATAGATGACGTCGGCGATGAGTTCGCCGCTCGTCACGTCCATGTCGCGCCGGCCGAAGCCGACGCGATCGGGATAGGAGACATGCGCTCCGATCGAAACACCTTTCTTGGCGGCCGCCTCGACGGTCTTCCAGATACCGGCGGGATCACCGGCATGGAAGCCGCAGGCAACATTGGCGCTGGAAACGATGGCAAGCATCGTGTCGTCGTCGCCCATGCGCCACGCGCCGTAGCTTTCACCGAGATCGCTGTTCAGATCGATGGCAGTCATGTTTATCTCCTCAGGTGGCTGGCGACAGCAGGGCGAAGATCGGGCCGATCGACTTGTAGCCCATGTACCAGGTGAGCGCGCAAGCCAGAACGCCGAGCACCAGCAGCCAGCGCGGATAGCGGTAACCGGACATGAGGTCGGAACGTGCCCAGGCAGCATAGATGAAGATCGACAGGCCGATCGGCAGGATGAGGCCATTTAGTCCACCAACGAAGATCAGCATCTGCGCCGGTGGCGTGGTGATGATCACGTAGAAGAACAACGAGACGGCGATGAAGATCACTGTCGCGATGTTGCGGGCACGCTCACTGATATCCTTCTTGAAGACTGTGATGAACGACACCGAAGTGTAGGCCGCACCGATGACCGAGGTGATGGCGGCAAACCATAAAACGGCACCGAAGATGCGATAGCCGACATCGCCCGCAGCCGCCTGGAAGGCCTGTGCTGCCGGATTGGCGCCCTTGCCGGAAACATCGATGACAACGCCGCTGGCGACCACGCCGAGAATAGCAAGGAACAGCACATAGCGCATCAGGCCGGTGACGGCGATACCGGTCAACGCGGCACGGTTGACTGCGCCAAGATTCTCGATGCCGACAGTGCCCTTGTCGAGCAAACGATGTGCGCCGGAATAGGTGATGTAGCCACCGACCGTACCGCCGACGATTGTGGTGATCGTGGCAAAATTGATGGTGGAGGGAAGGAAGGTCTGGAACAGCGCATCGCCGACCGGCGGTGCGGAGACAATCGCGACATACAGCGTCAGAAGGATCATCAGGACACCGGCCACGACGATCAGGCGATCGATGGCAACGCCGGCGCGCTTCGAGCTGAAGATGCCGATGGCGATCAGGGCGCTGATTGCGCCGCCCCATTTCGGATCGAGACCGAGCATGGCGTTGAGGCCGAGGCCAGAGCCGCCGATATTGCCGATATTGAAGAACAGGCCGCCGACGATGACGAGAACTGCCAAAAGGTAACCGGTGCCCGGAATGGCCGCATTGGCAATGTCGGACGCGCGCATCTTGGTCAGCGTCACGATCCGCCAGATGTTCAGCTGCACGACGAAATCGATGAGAATGGAGGCAAGAATCGCGAAAGCGAAGGCGGCTCCGAGCTGACTTGTGAATGTGGCCGTCTGGGTAATGAAGCCCGGGCCAATGGCGGATGTGGCCATCAGGAAGATTGCGGCGACAAGTGCGGCCCGCCGCGATTTGGCCGACATGGCGGGCGTTGGCGGTGTGCCGTTGTTGGGTGAAATAGGTGACTGTTCCATGAACCCTCGCTTTTATTTACAGGCGCCGCACATTCCCCGCACGGGCCCAGTCAATTTTATTGACAGCCACAACCTCGCCGCATTTCACAACCCTGTCAATATTGTTCAACGATTATTATTTCATCGTTCCATCATATTGTTGAAATGTTGAGCTTTTCATATTTGAACCAAGAAGCGAATCCGTGTCTCTTGATGCATTTTTCAGTATCTGCTGCTGCGTAGGCGGCCTTGCCGCCACCGAATAAAGCGTAGCCGGATTGCGGAATCCCTCTATGGCTGCCGCATTCAAGCTGCAGATCATACGCCCATTCACGCGATCGATGCAGACCCCATTTCCAAGTGAAGAAAACCACGATATCGGTCAACCACGAGGTGCTTATCACTTCGCATGAAGGACGTGTATGACTGACCAGGACATGACATCCGCACTTGCGCCCCGCCTGGCGGAAGCGATCCGCAACAAGCTGATCGCTGGCGAACTCAAGCCCGGCCATCGTCTGTCGGAAGTAAAGTTGAGCGCCGATCTGCAAGTTTCCCGCAATTCGCTGCGTGAAGCATTCCGGCTTCTGACCAAGGAAGGGCTGCTGCGTCACGAGCCGAACCGTGGCGTTTTCGTCGCCATCCCCAGCATGGCGTCGATCATCGATATCTACCGCGTGCGCCGCGTCATCGAGTGCCGGGCTGTGGCGCAGGCCTATCCGAAGCATCCCGCAGTCGGCCGCATGCGCGCCGCTGTCGAGGAAGCGCGCGCAGCCAGCGTTAAGAGTGATTGGGGCACGGTCGGCAGCGCCAACATGGTCTTCCATGCGGCGATCGTCGATCTCGCCGACAGCGAACGTCTGAACGCTTTCTACCTCCAGATTGCCGCAGAGCTTCGCCTGAGCTTCGGACTTCTTGACAGTCCCGAACTTCTGCATGAGCCCTATATCGAACTGAACGCCGCCATTGTCGAAAAGCTTGATGCGGGCGAAATGCATGAGGCTGCAGCAACGTTGGAAAGCTACCTTCTTCAATCGGAACGCACGGTCCTTGCCGCCTTCTCGCGCATTCCAGACAAGGGGAAAAACTGACTGTCTTACTGCTCCGAAATCGGTCACACTTGATCCAGAACGAGATTGTTTGTCTGCATATTAACGCAGCTTGACGGTTTCGCGCGCACCAGCCCGATCCTTGATGGGGTATCCGGCAGCCTGGTGTACCTTGGTTGCACTGCGGCATCGATCCCGTTTCCGGTGCCACTGGCTATTGCCAGCAGGACCACAGGAGATGATCATGCGCAAAACCGTTTTGAACGCCATCGGGCAAACCTTGTTTTACAGCGACAGTTCGACCGGGTTTTTCTCCGCAACCGGCTCCGGCCCGACATTGCGCGGTACAGCGGGCAATGATTCCATGTGGGGCGATAGCGCCGTCAACGTCACGATGAGCGGCGGCATGGGGGACGATATCTACTACCTCTATTCGGCGATAAACCGCGCATACGAGGCGGCAGGGCAGGGTATCGACACGATCAGCACCTGGATGAGCTATACCTTGCCCGACAATTTCGAGAACCTCACTGTCACCGGCGATCTCCGCTATGCCTTCGGAAATGCCGCCGACAACATCATCAGGGGAGCCTCCGGCCGGCAGACGCTGGACGGCGGCGCCGGCAATGACGTGCTCACCGGCGGTGCCGGCGCGGATACTTTCATTTTCGCCAAGGGCAATGGCAGTGATCTGATCACCGATTTCGATGCCGCCGATATCGTCCGGTTGAATGACTATTCGCTGACATCCTTTGATCAGGTTCTCGCCCATGCGACCCAGGAAGGCGCACATCTCAGGCTTGATCTTGGCGATGGCGAAAGCTTGGTGTTTGCCGATACGAGTAAAGCCGATCTGAATGCCGGCCAGTTCGAATTGAGCCTCGATCGCGCCGCTCTGACCCAGACATTTGGCGATAATTTCGACACGCTGCAGCTTGTGAACGGCACGGAGGGGGTCTGGGAAGCAAAATACTGGTGGGCGCCCGAGAAGGGGGCCACGTTAACGGGCAACGGCGAGCTTCAATGGTACGTCAACCCACGCCATGCGCCAACATCCGCCAGCAATCCGTTTTACGTCAGCGACGGCGTCTTGACGATCACAGCCGAGAAAACCCCGGACGCGATCAGCGCCGAGGTCGAGGGGTACGATTACACGTCCGGCATGCTGACGACGCATGCATCCTTTTCACAGACTTATGGCTATTTCGAAATCCGCGCCGACATGCCGGAAGATAGAGGAACGTGGCCCGCGTTCTGGCTGCTTCCGGAAGATGGCTCCTGGCCACCGGAACTGGATGTCGTGGAAATGCGCGGCCAGGATCCCAACACCGTGCATGTGACCGTCCACTCAAACGAAACCGGCCAGCAAACGTCGGTTGCCACCGCCGTCAGCGTCGTCGATACGCAAGGTTTTCACACCTACGGCGTCCTGTGGCAGCAGGATGAGATCGTCTGGTATATCGATGATGTCGCCGTCGCGCGTGCTGATACGCCGTCCGACATGCACAAACCGATGTACATGCTGGTCAACCTCGCCGTCGGCGGCATGGCCGGGGCGCCCACGGACGGGCTTCCTGATGGTTCGGAAATGAAGATCGACTATATCCGCGCTTATACGCTGGACGATCTCGCCTGATATCAGCGTCGCCAGCGCCTCTGACCTCTGTCACTCTTCGGCCTCGGTGCCTTGAAGCATTCTTCGAATTCGCGTCTCAGGCTGCTCACCTGTGAGCGCGTTCACGGCGCTTGGCGACGCTGGTCTTGGGGCTATAGCGGGGCTAAAGCCGATGGTACCATCAAGACATTGTCGGAGAAGTGGTTCGGGTTCGACGTCACGCCGCTTTAAGGCGCAGACGGCCCATTCCGGAGCCGGGCAAATCGATATCGGTTCGGCGGGCGGCGATGCTCGCTGAACGTGTTTCGACTACTCGGTCATCAAGCCGTCAAAAACCTCGAGCATCGCGTCCGCGATGGCCTTGCCAAGTGCGGCGCCATTATCCTGGAGGGCGTCTTCGTTCATGTCGCGGGCCGCCAGGGCAAGAGCTGCGCCCTCGTTCATGACGATTTCCTGCGCGCGCTGGATTGCCCAGAGAGCGAAATCGCTGCGCCCATTGATTTCTACGGTATCCATATCGATTTCCATTGTTGTCGTATCGGGAGCCCGGTGTTTCATCCAGGGCCGGCCTTTCCATAGCAGGGGAAAGACGCGTTGGAAAACACGCTTGTAATCTTCGATGCCTGCTCCAGATTGTTCTGACTGAAATTGGTGGAAATGGTCATGACGGATGAAGCCAAAGCGATGTTGCTTCGCATAACCGGGCGTGTCCAGGGTGTCGGTTTCCGGTTTTGGATGCGCGGGCAAGCGCAAAGGCTTGATCTGTCTGGCTGGGTTCGCAACGAAGCCGATGGGTCGGTGACAGCCTTGATCTGCGGACCTGCTGCAACGGTAAGCACCATGCTGGAGCGCTGTTGGATCGGCCCTTTTGGCGCTTCCGTTGCGAATGTCGAGACGAAATCAGCGCGCATTGAGGAGGTGCCGTCGGGATTCACCATCACGAAATAACCAAGCGCATATCCATGAGGAAACCTTCACATACCATTGGTTCGATTGAACTTTTTAAGATATGAACGACGTTGGCTAAAACATTCGAACCGGACCATCTAGCGGATGCAGCAATATTCGCTTGTCGATGCCGCACTGCAGCAATAAAAGGAATTCGTATTTTGCGGTCAGGCATAAAACGGGGAACGATAAAGCAGACGTTCGATTCATGAACAACAGGAGACTTCCATGTCTATTGCAGTCAATAACTTCGACAATCTTGGCCTCGACGCCGTTTCCGCCGGGACCGTTGCGTCCAGGGTCAAGGCCTATCGTGAATCTGCCGGTTACAGCATCGAAGACCTCGCAGTGACTTGCGGATTGGCAAATTCCGAGATCTCGGCCATTGAAGATGGCAGCGATGCCGATCCGGCCAAGTTGAGAAGGATTGCCGCAGCACTGCAGATTTCCGTATCGGCCTTGCTGGGAACCGAAATCTAAGCCGATTGCCGCTCCCCGTCGGTTTCCGGCGGGCCTGCGGCGAGGCGAGCTTGCGACGCCGATCCGAAAAGGCGCCATTCATCGACCGCCCGCACAGACGGGCTCCAACCGAAACCGAAAATTCCCTTATCGGGCAGAAATTACTTTCATCGATCGGCTGCCTTCAACCGAGCGTCGGGTGGCTGCAGCGCTCGGCCATGGCTCGGCCATCCGCGCCGCTGCAATTTAACCGCGGTGTGGGGCGACCTGATTGTCTTTTCCGTGAAGGCGCTCAAGGGTTCGGCGGGGCTCTGGTCTCATCTCGTCTCCACCATATTGCCAACCGCCTTGGTCGATACTGCCATTCTGCTGGGTGGCGTCGGTCTGATCACTGCCGTTCTCGGCACGTCCACGGCCTGGCTGGTCACGGCCTATGCCTTTCCCGGCCGACGCGTGCTCGAATGGGCACTGTTGCTACCGCTCGCGGTGCCCACTTACATCATCGCCTACGCCTATCTCGACATCCTGCACCCGATCGGCTCGGTGCAGGGGGCGATCCGCTGGCTGCTTGGCTATTCCAGTCCAAGGGAATTCCGTCTGCCGGATGTACGTTCGATGACGGGGTGCATCCTGCTTTTGGGATTCGTCCTCTACCCTTATGTCTATATTCCAACGCGGGCGATGTTCCTGACGCAGTCGGCCAACCTGATTGATGCGTCGCGCACGCTCGGTATCTCGCGCCGCGCCGTCTTTTGGCATGTCGCGCTGCCGCTGGCCCGCCCGGCAGTCGCCGTCGGTGTCAGCCTCGCGCTGATGGAAACCCTCAACGATATCGGTGCCTCCGAATTTCTTGGTGTGCGGACGCTGACCGTCTCCATCTACACCACATGGATCACCCGTACCGATCTGCCGGGGGCTTCGCAGATCGCGCTGTCGTTGCTGATGGTCGTGGTGGCACTGGTGGCTTTCGAGAAATGGGCGCGGGGCAAGCAGCGCTACTCGACCGGCGCGCAACGCAGCCGCCCCTTCGAACCGCGCCGGGTATCGACTGCAAAAGGTCTGGTGCTGTTTACCGCCGGGCTCCTGCCGATCCTGATCGGCTTTGGTGCCCCCGCAAGCTACCTCGTCAACGAAGCATGGAAGCGGATTGAATTCGCCGGACTTTCGCCGCGCTTCCTCAGCGAAGCCTTCAACACCATCGTTCTTGCGTCCGCCGCAACGATCATCACGGTCCTGTTCGGCCTGCTCGTCGCCTATGCCAGCCGGCTGCGGCCGGGAGCGGCGACCGCGTGGCTGCAGCGGCTTTCGACGCTCGGTTATGCAGCGCCTGGCACGGTCGTTGCGATCGGCGTGCTGATCGTGCTCGCCACAGTCGACGGTTTCATCGATCGTACGGCCACCGCCTGGTTCGGCGTCTCGACTGGCCTCCTGTTCATCGGTTCGGGCGCCGCCTTGCTCTATGCCTATACCGTTCGGTTCCTCGCCATCTCGGCTGGCGGCATCGATGCGGGATTGTCGCGTATCCCGATGTCATTCGACCACGCCTCGCGTGTCCTTGGTCAATCGGCGGCTGGTACGTTCCGTCATGTCCATCTGCCGTTGTCGAAGGCGGCGATCACGGCGTCGGGTCTCTTGGTCTTCGTGGATTGCGTCAAGGAACTGCCCGCCACGCTGCTGCTGCGGCCGCTCAACGTCGAGACATTTGCAACGCATCTCTATGGCGAAGCCGCGAGGGGCACCTATGAGGAAGCATCCATCGCAGCTCTGGCTATCGTCGTCATCGGGATACTGCCTGTGATCCTGCTTTCGCGGATGGGGCAGCCTGCGGACAGCTGAAAAAGACAAGTTCAAACCGCATGAGCGCGCTGGTGTGCCTCGAGAACAGCAGTTGCGATGGCGATATCCTGAATTGCGATGCCGGTAAGATCAGCGATGGTGATATCGCCGGGGTGAAGCCGCCGCAAGCGCACTGTCGAGATCGACCAAAGCCTCTATCTCAGTGTGACAGGATGATCATTCGTCCGCCGATCGGTCCTGGCTGAGATATTTGTAGACGGTCGCGCGGCCCATGCCGAGGATGCGCGAGATGTAGGCGGCGGAGTTCTTGCCGCCGAAAGCGCCGTCGGCCGAGAGATCCTTGACCACCTGCTGCTTCTGCTCGCGGGTCAGGTCGGCGATGATCAGCCCGCGCGAACCCGTCCAGTTCTGGATGTACTCGTTGATACGCTCGTGCCAGTCTTCCTTGAACAGGCTTGCCGGCTTGGCATGATCGACGGGGATCGAGGCGAAGGCGCTCAACGTCTGCATCACGGCATGAAAATGCGAGACGTCGGCATTGATGCACATCACGGCCATCGGCCGCTCGCTGCTATCGCGCAGGATGATGCTGATCGACTTGATGCGGCGGCCATCCCAGTTGACCTTATCATAAGGGCCGAGAAGCCGCTCGGCCGGACGGAAGTCGATCTCGTGCAACAACGAGGGCTCGCCGATCTCGCGCTTGGAAAAATTCCCGGCGATGTGCGCCGCCGTCTCCGTGTCGAGATCGTGCAGCACCACCTCGACAAATGGCTGGAACAGCTGTGCGACACCATCGCAAACGGCAGCATAGGAGGCGAGTTCAGGCTTCATAGGGTGGTTCTCAACCCCTCATGAAATCTGCAAGGCGCTCCAACCCGGCTTCCAGATGAGGCTTCTGTGCGCCGATACCGATGCGGATATAGCCGTCAAGGCCGTAGACATCGCCGGGCACCAGCATGACGCTCTTTTGCTCCCGCACCCGATCGACCAGAACGGAGGAGTTGATGTCACGGTTATAACGAACGAAAGCCATGCCGCCGGCGCGTGGCGGCAGGTAGGAAAATAAATTGTTGTGCGCCTCGATCCAGGCTGTCAGCAACGCCCGATTTTCCCGTAGCAGATGGCGGCTGCGTGCCAGAATTTCGGCCCGTTTGGCTGGCTGCAGGACGATATTGGCGATGTGCTCGCTCAATGCCCCGGTAGTGATCGAGGTATAGTCCTTGCGCTGCCAGGTGCCGTAGATTTCCTTGGCCGGACCAACCAACCAGCCGAGCCGGAGGCCCGGAAGCGCCATCGCCTTGGAAAGCCCCGCGGTTACCACTGCCTTTTCGTATAGGTCGGCAAAGCTGATGGACTCTTCGGTATCCAGTTCGGAACCCTTGTAGATTTCGTCGGCATGCAGATACACGCCGTGCTCGCGGGCGATATCGACAAGCGCATCCATCGTTTCGCGCGGCAACAGGCTGCCGGTCGGGTTGTTCGGATTACACAGGCTGATCATCTTGGTCTTCGGGGTAACGGCGGCGCGCACCTCGTCGAGATCGGGCAACCATCCCAGCTCCTCGCGCAAAACGATCTCTTTGACGGTGACGCCGAGCGCCTTTGCCCAGCCGCGGATCTGCAGATAGTTCGGCACGAACATCACCATCTCGTCGCCGGGCTCCAAAAGAGTCATGACCAGAATGAAGTTTGCTTCCGCCGAGCCATTGGTGACCATGACGTTTTCGCGGTCACGGTCCTTGTAGAGCCGGGCGACGGTATCGCGCAGCTCTACGCCGCCATTGGTCCAGCCGTAGCCGAGCTCGACCTCGTGCAGGCCTAGCAGTTGGTCCGGCGTCAACAGTTCCTTCAACGAATAGGGATGGACGCCGCTGTCGGAGAGATTGAGCTCCACCAGATTTTCATAAAGCGACTGAATCCGTTCGAGCGTGAATTCCTCGATCTGCATGACTGGCTTCTCCGTGATAGCGATGCAGCTTGTCTATCACGGAGACTATGGACAATAAAGTCCAGAATGGAAAGTTGGTCTATATTGATTCTTTAACCGGTTTGATTGCCCGGATCGCATAGCGATGCTGTGTCGCGCGGGCCAACCCTTTCAGGATATTCCAGTGCTTGGCCTGCGTGCGGTGGATGTCGCCAAGATCGGTATCGATGACAATGTTTTCGAACCCTGCGGCAGCCAATAGACCGGCGACGGCTTCGGCGCGGGCGCCTTGCGAGAAATAGACCCGCGAAAGAATGCTGCGGTGGGTCTCCATCATGCCGGGCGGGGTATGAAGCGGATCGCCCTTCAAGAGCCCGTAGCGCTGGCCCCAGCCGGCAAGCTTCATCAGCGCGCGTTCGAACAGGGTCGTGTTGACGAAATCTCCGTCGATCACCAGCAGCGTGCCGCCGGGTTTCAGCACCCGCAACCATTCGGCAAAGGCGTTCGCCGGATCGACCAGCGTCCAGACCAGATGCCGGTTGATGACCACGTCATAGTGATCGTCCGGCTCCATGGTGTTTTCGGCATCCCCGATGCGGAAGGTGATGTCCCGGGCGCGGGTTTTCGCCTTGTCGCGGGCGCGCTCCAGCATCGGTTCGGCCCAGTCGAGACCGGTGACCTGGAAACCGAGATCGTCCATCAGATGCGAGACGACGCCGGTGCCACTGGCCAGATCCAGCGCCAAGCGCCCATAACCCGTGCCGAGATGCTTGCCGATCAGCCGATGCCAGGCAACACGTTCCTCGTCGGAGAAGATCTCGTGTCCCGGCGATTGATCGAAGGTTGCCGCGCGCACCGACCAATAGGCCTTGATCTCGTCGCGCAGGTCATAGTTCGAGAGACGGGGCGTGTCAGTCATGGATGGCTGCCTTGCATTGAAGTGTTGGCGAACGGTTTCTGGAAAGCTTCTAAAAGATAAAACTTGACTGTCAATATCATGATATCTACGAAACTTGCAGTTCCCCGATGGAGTTGAAAACGATGGGTATGTTCGGCAAGGCGGCCTTGGTCGCCGTGGGTCTCTGCGCGCTTTTTTCCAGTACAGCGCTGGCCGGTGAAAAGGTCGTCATCAAGGATATAACCGGACGTGACGTCGAGGTCAGTGTCCCGGTCGAAAATGTCATTCTCGGGGAGGGCCGGCAGATCTATTTCGTCGCCGCACTGGACCGGGATGCACCCTTCAAGCGTATCGTCGGCTGGCGGGACGACCTGTCAAAGGCCGATCCGGAAACCTATGCCACCTATCTCGCCAAATACCCGGAGATGGCAAAGCTGCCGACATTCGGCGGCATGAAGGATGGCACGTTCGATATCGAACAGGCCATTTCGCTGAAGCCCGACGTCGTCATCATGAACCTCGATGCGAAGACCTCGACCGAAGAAGCCGGCTATATCGAAAAGCTCGGCAAGGTCGGTATCCCGCTCGTCTATATCGATTTCCGCGAAAAGCCGATGGAAAATACCGAAGCCAGCATGCGGATCATGGGCAAGCTGCTTGGTCAGGAAACCAAGGCCGAGGACTTCATCAAGTTCCGCGCCGACGAGATCGCCAAGGTGACCGACGTGCTGGCCAAGACCGATATGGTTCGACCGGTCGTCTTCGTCGAGCGGGCCGGCGGCTATTCCGACGATTGCTGCATGTCGTTCGGCAACGAGAATTTCGGCAGGATGGTCGAAATCGCCGGGGGCACGAATATGGCCAAGGACATCATTCCAGGCACGTTCGGTACGGTCAATCCGGAACAGATCATCGCCTCCAATCCGGATCAAATCATCATCACCGGAGGCAATTGGCAGGGCTTTGTTCCTGGCGGCAACTGGGTCGGCGTTGGTTATGGTGCCGATCTGACCGAAGCGCACCGCAAGCTCGAGAACCTGACCAAGCGCCCGGCATTCACCGGCGTCAAGGCGGTCGAGGACGGCAATGTCCACGCCATCTGGCACCAGTTCTACAACAACCCGTATCAGTTCGTGGCGATCCAGCAGATTGCCAAATGGCTGCATCCGGAACTGTTCAAGGATCTCGATCCGGAAGCGACGTTCAAGGAACTGCATGCGCGCTTCCTGCCGCTGGACTACAAGCCCGGCTATTTCGTCTCCCTGAAGGGTGAATAACCGATGGCCATTGCCGCCGAACAGAGCGAAACGACAACAGGGCGCGTCCAGTATCGCGCCCTGGCTTTTCGCCGGATCGTGCTGATCTGCGGCATGGTCGCGGCCCTGCTCCTCAGCGTCTCCATCGACATGGCGCTGGGGCCGGCCAATTACACCTTGAAAGAGGTGCTGACCTCCCTGTTCTATGCCGGTTCGGTCAGCGATCAGCTGCGCGTCGTCATCTGGGATATCCGCATGCCGATCGCGATAATGGCCGTGACCGTCGGCGCATCGCTCTCGGTCGCCGGGGCGCAGATGCAGACCATTCTCGCCAATCCGCTGGCAAGCCCCTTCACGCTGGGGATTTCAGCCGCCGCCGGATTTGGCGCAGCGCTTGGCCTTGTCGGCGGCGTGGCGCTTTTTCCGGCCGCCGTGCAGTTCATGATCCCGATCAATGCCTTCCTGATGGCGATGGCGGCGGCTTTGTTCATCCATTTCGCCTCGACCATGCGCGGCGTCACGGTCGAAACCATCGTGCTGCTCGGCATCGCATTGGTCTTCACCTTTAACGCGCTGCTGTCGCTCCTCGAATATTTGGCCTCCGAACAGGCATTGGCGGCGGTGGTCTTCTGGACGATGGGCAGCCTCACCAAGGCGACGTGGCCGAAGGTCTGGATCACCGGTGCGGTGCTTGTGTTTGCCCTTCCGCTGTTTGCACGGCAGGCCTGGGCGCTGACGGCGTTGCGGCTCGGTGAAGACAAGGCGGCAAGCCTTGGCATCAATGTGCGCGGGCTGCGGCTGCAGACGATGATGACCGTCAGCCTGCTTGCGGCCATCCCGGTCTCCTTTGTCGGCACCATCGGTTTCGTCGGCCTGGTCGGCCCACATATCGCCCGCATGCTGGTGGGCGAGGATCAGCGGTTCTTCCTGCCCGCGTCCGTGCTGTGCGGCGCACTGCTTTTGTCGGCCACATCCGTCGTGTCGAAAACGCTCATTCCCGGCGCCATCCTGCCGATCGGGGTCATTACCGCGCTGGTCGGGGTGCCGTTCTTCTTCATCCTGATCTTCACCAATCGGAGGCGGGCATGGTAGGTCTGGCACTCAAGGGCGTCGGCGCCAAATACGGCAAGCACGTCGTGCTCTCGGACGTCGATACCGATGTCCTCAACGGCGGCGTGATGACTGCCGTCATCGGTCCGAATGCGGCGGGTAAATCCACCTTGTTCAAGCGCATCGCCGGGCTCGCTTCGGGGCCGGGAACGGTCGTTCTGTCCGATACGCTGAAGGGGCCGGAAACCATCTGTTACATGCCGCAGGACACGGGCGCCAATGCCGTTCTGACGGTCTACGAATCCGTGCTGCTCGCCAGCAAGCAAGGGTCGAGCTGGAAGGTGCGCGACAGCGAGCTTCTGGAAATCGACCGTATCCTGCAGGCCCTGCGGATCGACGACCTTGCCTTTCGCGGCCTCGGCGAGCTGTCCGGCGGCCAGCGGCAATTGGTGTCGATTGCCCAGGCACTGATCCGCAAACCCGAAATCCTTTTGATGGACGAGCCCACCTCGGCGCTCGATCTGTTTCGCCAGATCGAAGTTCTGGGCTTCATGCGGTCGCTGGCGGCAAAGTCCGGCATGTCGGTGCTGATTGCTTTGCACGATCTCAATCACGCGCTGCGCTATTGCGAAAACACCATCGTCATCGCCAAGGGCGCGATGATCGCGAGTGGCCCGACCGGCGATGTCATTACGGATTCGATGCTGCGTGACATTTACAGGGTCGAGGCGCGGGTCGAGATGTGTTCGCATGGCAAGCCCGTCGTCATCGTCGATCACTCCATCCTTTGAGGCCGGGTTGCTCTGCTTTGGGGGGCGATTGCGAATCCCGAAATCGGATGTTATGAGAGATCCCTATCGAAAGGAGGGCTGCGCAATGAACACATTTTTCCGGCACCATCGCCAGCGTGGCCCCGTCAACGCCCTGCAAATGCGTTTGCAGGGCTGACCAAAGTCCGTTTCTCTTAAAAAACCGTCTTCTGGTCTGCCCTTCGTGGCACTGCGCTGATCCTATTGGTTCGAGCTGCTGTATTTTCTATCCGCCGCGCGCATCGCATCGATGATGGCTTGAGAGCCCTCGATGGATGTTTGCGCGGCAAGACCAGAGACCGATCATGACCCTTATCAACATCCGCAATCTCGGCATCGTGCTGGGCAGTCCGCTGTTCTCCAAACTCAACCTCGTCGTCAATGCCGGCGATCGCATCGGCCTCGTCGCTGCCAATGGCCGCGGAAAGTCGACGCTGTTTCGCTGCCTTGCCGGCGCCCTTGAGGCGAACGAAGGCGAGATCACCAAGGCACGCGGCCTGACCATCGGCTATGTCGAACAGAACGTTCCCACCCGATTGTTCGATCTGCCCTTTTATGCTGCCGTGCTGGATGCGCTGTCCGCCGACCAGCAGGAAAGCGAAAGCTGGCGTGTCGATGTGGTGCTGGAGGAGCTCGATGTGCCGGAGGCCTTGCGGCAGCGGCCGTTGAAGCAGCTGAGCGGTGGCTGGCAGCGGATTGCCATGCTTGCCCACGTCTGGGTGACCGAGCCGGATGTACTGATGCTCGACGAGCCGACCAACCATCTCGATCTCGGCAAGATCGCCGTGCTTGAGGCGTGGCTGAATGCGCTGCCGCGCGATGTGCCCGTCATCATCGCCAGCCATGACCGTGCCTTCCTCGACACGGTGACCAACCGCACGCTCTTTCTGCGCGCCGAGCAATCGCAGATCTTTCCGTTGCCCTACACACGGGCGCGGGGTGCACTGGATGAGGCCGACGCCGCTGACGAGCGCCGCTATCAGCGCGATATCAAGGTCGCCGATCAATTGCGCAAGCAGGCGGCCAAGCTCAACAATATCGGCATCAATTCCGGCAGCGATCTCTTGGTCGTCAAGACCAAGCAGCTGAAGCAGCGGGCGGACAAGCTCGAAGATGCCGCCAAGCCCGCACATCTGGAGCGCTCGGCCGGAGCCATCAGGCTCGCCAATCGCGGCACCCATGCCAAGGTGTTGATCACCCTGGAGGATGCCACGGTTCAGACGCCGGATGGCACCCTGTTGTTCAAGATCGGCAAGCAGTTCGTCTGCCAGGGTGACCGGATCGTACTTCTCGGGGCCAACGGCGCCGGAAAAACCCGCCTTGTCTCGATGCTGCGCAGGGCGATCGAACAGCCGGAGGTGGCGCAGGACGGCATCAAGGCGACGCCTTCGCTGGTTCTCGGCTATGGCGATCAGGCGCTCGCCGATCTTCGCAATGAAGACACCCCGATGGGGACGATTATTCGCCGGTTCGATATCGGCGACCAGCGGGCGCGGGCACTGCTGGCAGGCGCCGGAATGTCCATCGAGCTGCAGGCGCGGCCGGTTGGCCAGCTGTCGGGTGGTCAGAAGGCACGGCTCGGCATGCTGATCCTGCGGCTGACCAACCCCAACTTCTACGTGCTCGACGAGCCGACCAACCATCTGGATATCGACGGCCAGGAGGCGCTGGAGGGCGAACTGATGGCGCATCAGGCGAGTTGCCTGTTCGTTTCGCACGACCGCAGTTTTGTCCGCTCGGTCGGCAATCGCTTCTGGTTGATCGAGAAGAAGAAGCTGGTCGAGGTCGATAGTCCGGAAGGCTTCTTTGCCGAAGCCGCCAAACAGAACTAGGTGATCTTGGCGGCCGGGAAACCGGCCGTCCCAGCCCTTGCCGCCAGGCCCGTTGCCGTTTGGCCGTTGCGCTTTGTGCGTGATTTTCCTATAGCCGGGACACGGGATGACGCGCGCGCCGGTGTCCCGATCCCGTCTCGGCGTGTCCGGTTTCGCAATGTCCCATTCCCCAAAGCCCAAACCGGACGGCCGTTTTCGAATGTTCGTTCCCATTCTGGCCGGCGCCACCTTGCGCGAGCGGCTGATTGCCTGTGTCGGCGCGCTGATCGGTATCGGCCTGACTGGCCTGATCAGCAGTTATCTGCTCGGGCAGGGACCACACCTGCCTCTGATCGTGGCACCGATGGGCGCGTCAGCCGTACTGTTGTTTGCGGTACCGGCCAGCCCGCTGGCGCAGCCGTGGTCGATCATCGGCGGCAATACGATTTCGGCGCTGGTGGGCATCATCACCGCCTCTCTGGTCCACGATCCGGTCATTGCCTCCGGCGTCGGCGTCTCGCTCGCCATCGCGGCAATGTCGCTAACGCGTTGCCTTCATCCGCCTGGCGGGGCGGCGGCTCTGACTGCCGTGCTCGGCGGGCCGGTAGTTGCCAGTTGGGGGCTGTTGTTTCCGTTCGTGCCGGTCGGCCTCAATTCCTGCATTCTGGTCGCGCTCGGCTTGCTGTTTCACAAGCTTGCCCGGCGCAACTATCCGCATGCCGCGACCATAACGGCGGTCAATATCCACGAGACGGCAGACCTGCCCGCATCGCTGCGCGTCGGTTTTCGCGAGGAAGATCTCGACGCCGCGCTGGCCGCGTTTGACGAAACCTTCGACATCGACCGGGGCGATCTCAGCCGTTTGCTGCAACAGGTCGAGCTTCAGGCAACCATCCGCGCGCATGGCGATATCCGCTGCGCCGACATCATGTCCCGCGACGTCATCTCGATCGATGCCGATGCCGACCCTGCCGATGCGCGCGCGCTTGTCTTAAAGCATAATATCCGGACGCTGCCGGTCATGGACGGGAACGGCCATCTGGCCGGGACGATCGGTTTGCGGGAGTTGTCGAAGCATGCCGATCGTGTCGGCGACATCCTGTCGAAGGCCGCCACCGCTTCAGCCACCGATCCGGCGTTCTCGCTATTGCCGGTCCTGACCGACGGGCACGCCCATGCGGTCATCGTCATCGACAGCGAGCATCGGATACTCGGCTTGATATCCCAGACCGATCTTTTGAGCGCGGCGGCACGCGCTTTGCCAGCTGGTCGCGCCGAACGGTAAGGCGCTGCTCGGGTCTCAATGGGGCGGCGCCCGTTGGCGCACGCCCCCATGAGGGTTTTTTCAGAGGCCAGCGATTTTCATCAGGTCTTCCCGTGCGCCGGGAGCCGTCGCCAGGACCGGCGACCCCTTGGTCAGCTGTTCTCCTTCGACAGGGAAGGGGTGATACCAGCCGCCCGCTTCCTTGACGAGGCAATAACCGGCAAGGCAATCCCAGGCATGCATGTAGGGCTCGTAGTAACCCACCAGACGGCCGGCGGCGACATAGGCGAGCATCAGCGCTCCGGAGCCATTGCGGATGAAATTGCCACCCGCTGCCAAAAGGTCCTCGACCATTTTGCCGACGAAGGCCGGCGTCACGTAATTGTTGGCACCGATGCCGGTGACGGCGTTGCGGATAGTGCGGGAGGGATCGAGGGTCAGCACCCGGCCGTTGAGCGTCGCGCCCTTGCCGCTCGCGCCGGCATAGAGTTCGTCGTGGCAGGGGGCGCAGATGACGCCGATCACCGGTTCGTTGTCGTGCAGCACGGCGATCGAGACGCACCAGTTCGGCATGCCGTTGACGAAAGGGCTGGTACCGTCGATCGGATCGACCACCCAAGTATAGCCGGAATCACCGGGGGCAAGACCATATTCCTCGCCCAGGAAGCCGTCGCCCGGGTTAACCTCAGCGACGCGGGCGCGAATGAGGTTCTCGACCTCGCGGTCGGCAATGGAAACAACGTCCTGCAGGTCGCGCTTGGTTTCGATCACCAGCGTCTCGCGTCTGTTGTAATAGTCGAGTGCAACGCTGCCTGCTTCCTTGGCGATAGCCTGTGCCAAGGCGAAGCGCGCGTCGAGCCCGGAGATCTGCAATGTCATGAAATAGTCCTTCTGTAATATTGTATGGCTCAGCCGTTGATGATGGCGATACCGCGTCCCTTGAAGCCGATAGCGACTTCGGTCGCCGGTGCCAAGGCCCGTTCGACGGCCGGATCGACGACGAAAAGTCTGCCTGTGCTTGTCTCTACCTCGTATTCGACATGGTCGCCAAGATAGGCCGCATGGGTAATCTGGCCGGGAAAGGCAGCACCCGATGCCGGCTCAAGCGTGATCGAGTTTGGCCGCACCGCAAGCTTTGCCGGTCCGGGTTTGGCATTGCGGCTGGGTACGCGATGTTCGAGCCCGCCGATGCGGATGGTGGCGTCGGCGCCATCGACGCTGATGACATCGCAGGCGACCACATTGGCCTCGCCCATGAAGTCGGCAATGAAGGCCGAAGCTGGCGCTTCATAGAGATCGCGAGGCGAGCCTTCCTGCGCGATCACACCGTCCTTCATGATGACGATGCGGTCGGAGACGGCCAGTGCTTCGTCCTGATCATGGGTGACGTAGACGGCGGTAAAGCCGAGGCGCTGCTGCAGGTCACGGATTTCGGTTCGTACCTGGCGGCGCAGCCGGGCGTCGAGATTGGACAGCGGCTCGTCGAGCAACAGCACCTGCGGTTCCAGAACGAGTGCGCGGGCAACAGCGACGCGCTGCTGCTGGCCGCCGGAAAGCTCGGCGGGAAGCCGTCCGCCCATGCCGGCGAGACCGACCAGTTTCAGACCTTCCTCCGCCCTTTCACGGGCTTCCTTCTTCTTGAGCCCGGACGATTCCAGGCCATAGGCGACATTGTCGAGCGAGCTCATATGCGGAAACAGCGCATAGGACTGGAACACCATCGAAACGTCGCGCTCGTTGGCCGGCAGCATGGTCACATCCTTGCCGCCGATCAGGATCTTGCCGGAGCTTGGATGTTCAAGGCCGGCCAGCATGCGCAGTGTCGTGGTCTTGCCGCAGCCGGAAGGCCCGAGCAACGTGACCAGCTGGCCGGGCTCAATGGTCAGCGACAGGTCGTGAATGGCGGTGAAGGCACCGAACTGTTTCTTGATATTCTGGAAGACGACCGAGCCGGAGCGAGAGGTGATCATACGGTTTTCTCCTGACCGAGGGAAAGGGAAGGGGCTGAGGTGACGCCGGCAACGCGGTTTTCGCGCCGCAGCCGGCGTTCTCCGACGAGAAGCTGGAAGCTGGCGATAACGACAATCATCACCACGATCAGCATCGAGGAATAGGCGATCGCCACGCCATATTCGCCGTTTTCGACGAGGCCGACGATATAGGAGGTCGCCATGTTGTATTCGGCGCTGACGAGGAAGATGACGGCGCTGATCGAGGTGATGGCCCGCACGAAGGAATAGACCAAGGCTGCGGTGATCGCCGGGCGTAGCAGCGGAAGGATAACCTTGCGGATCGTCCTGAAGCTGTTGGCGCGCAGGGTCAGCGATGCCTCGTCGAGGCTCTTGTCGAGCTGGCTCATCGCCGCCACGCCGCCGCGCACGCCGACCGGCATGTTGCGGAAGACGAAGCAGGCAATCAGGATCAGTGCCGTACCGGTCATTTCCAGCGGCGGCAGGTTGAAGGCCATGATGTAGCTGATGCCGATGACCGTGCCGGGAATGGCAAAGCTCATCATCAGGGCGAATTCGAACACATTCCTGCCGGCGAATTTCTGCCGGACGATCAGATAGGCCGTCAGCAACCCGACGGCAGCCGTCAGCGGCGCCGAGATCAGCGCGATCTCGATCGTCGTCCAGAAGGAATTCCAGGCAACGCCGGTCCAGGCCAGCGCGCCATCGCGCATTTCGACGGAGAATGCGCGGGCGTAGTGATCAAGCGTCAGCGAATTGTCCAGTCCCCAGGTCTTCACGAAGCCGCCGACCAGGATCATGCCATAGATGACGATCGTGAAGATCATCCACGGGATAACCATGGCATGCACGGCGATCGAGATAGAGCGGGGCAGCGCGATATGCGAGCCGCTGTCGCCCTTGCCGGTCACGGTGGCAAAATTCTTGCCCGACAGCCAGTAACGCTGGGCAAGGAATGCCGTCAGCGTGAAACAGAGCAGTATGATGGCGAGTACGGCGGCGCGTGACGGATCGTTCTGCGAACCAACCACGGCAAAGAAGATTTCAGTCGAAAGCACGCCATGGCTACCGCCGAGCACCAGCGGATTGCCGAAGTCGGCCATGCTTTCAATAAAGCCAATCAGGAAGGCGTTGGCGATGCCCGGTTTCATCAATGGCAGCGACACGCGCCAGAAGGTGCGCCAGCGGTCAGCGCGCAATGTCTGGGACGCTTCTTCCATGGATGGGCTGACGCCTTCGACGACGCCGATGAGCACGAGGAAGGAAATCGGCGTGAACGACAGGACCTGGGCGATCCAGATGCCGGTAAGGCCATAGAGCCAGCGGCCGGGCTCGATGCCGAACAGGTTGGACAGGCTTTCTGTGATCACCCCGGCGCGGCCGAACAGCAAAGTGAGGGCAAGGCCGATGACGAAGGGTGGGGTAATGATCGGCAGCACCGTCAAAAGCCGCAGGCCCTTCTTGAACGGGAAGCGCGTGCGGGTGGCGACCAGCGCAAAGGCAAGACCCATGATGGTGGAGCCGCTGGCTGTCATCAAGGCCAGCCAGAGTGTGCGCCAGGCAACGCCGCAGCGCTCGCCACCAACAACGCAGCCAAGGCTCCAGATCGAATTGTCCTGAATGTTGCGGGTAAAACCGTCCGGATTGAACGAGCCGTCGAAATCCTGGAAGGCGCCGACCAGCATGCTGCCGACCGGATAGAATACGAAGATCGCTACGAGGAAAACCAGGATAGCGATCGAGGAGACGACAAAGGCATCGCCCTTCATGACGCCGCGCTCGGCAAGGCCGAAAGAGAAGATCAGAACGAAGGCGAATGCTGAAAGCACTGCACCGGCACCCATGGCCGGCTGGCCGTCGGCCAATGCGCCAAACAGCGTTTCGCTGATCGTCCAGGACCAGCCGGAAAAGCCGATCGCAAGACCCTGAAGTGTCAGAAACAGCACGCCGGCGGCGCCTGCCGCGGCCAGCAATGTTCCGCGCGGCATCGGATCGCGAATGAAGCGCGCGGCGACTGCAGCCACCATGATCAGGCCGGCAAAGGCCAGCCACCAGCGGCCGTAGCTGAGGATTTGCAGAATGCCCGGAGCGACGGAGGTCTCGGTCGGAAAGCCGGAAAACCAGCCGAATCCGAGAAATCCGCCTTCGATCCGGTACCACGGGACAAGGAGGAAGGCAGCAATGCCTATTCCGAGGACAATGTCCAGCCTACGGTTGCGATGGTCCATAACGATCCCCGCGCCTTTTCATGATGCAAAATATGGAGTTAGGAGTGGCCGGAGACGGCGCCGCAATCTGTGGAGGGTTGCGCGATCCCCGGCCGGGAAAAACTTTGGGTCTGGCCTTGACGATGGCCTCCGCCTGACCCGTTTCTCTTAGTTGGCGTTGGCGCTGATTTCGCGATCCCAGCGCTCAAGCAGTTCCTTGCGCTTGGCCGGATCGCCATAGGTCTTGAAGTCGTAGTCGATCAGCTTGATGTCCTCGAAGCGCGGTGCTTCCTTGGGGATTTCAGCCGTCTTGTTGGACGGCAGCTGGAAGGATTTTGCATCCTTCATGCGTGACTGCACATCCGGCTTCAGCGCCCAGTCGTACCAGGTCTTGGCATTGTCGAGGTTCTTTGCGCCCTTGACGATCGACATCGAGCCGATCTCGTAACCGGTACCTTCGCACGGTGCGACCGACTTGACCGGAAAACCTTCGGCCGTCTGGGCAACGGCATCATGCATGAAGACGATGCCGATCGCCGTTTCGCCACGTGCAGCCGCCTTTACCGGGGCAGAGCCGGACTTGGTATATTGCGAAATATTGGCATTGAGCTTCTTTAGATAGTCGTAGGCCTGGTCTTCGCCCATGATCTGGACCAATGAAGCGAGCGCCGTATAGGCCGTTCCGGAAGAGTTCGGGTTGGCAATCTGGATTTCACCCTTGAATGCCGGGTCGAGAAGGTCCGCCCAGCATTTCGGCTCCTTGAAACCCTTGGTCTTGAAAATCTCGGTATTGTAGCCCCAGCCGAGAGCGCCGGCGTAGACGCCGACCGTCTTGTAGCCGGAGCTTTCCGCCTGCTTCTTTGCCCAATCCTGTAACTGATCGAGCATCGGCGACTTGTATTCCAGGGTCAGGTTTTCAGATGCTGCCTGCAGGTGCGGATCGCCTGTTCCGGCCCACCAGATGTCAGTTTTCGGATTGCGCGCCTCGGCCCGGATCTTGGCATAGGTTTCGCCGGAAGACAGGCGCACCATGTTGACCTTGATGTCGCTGTGCGCCTTTTCGAAGTCGCCCTTCATCTGCTCGCAGATGACCACATCGGCCGAGCAGATCAGGTTGAGATCGCCGGCGGCCTGGGCCGAGAAAGCTGAAAGTGTCGTTCCGGCGGCCAATGCGGCGACGGCAATATATCGTGAACCCATGAAATTTCCTCCTGTTAAGCGGCGCCTCCACGCCATCAGCTTTTGCAAGCGTGTGCAAATGCTGCATGAGATGACAACGGCTGTCAAACAAAATCTTCACAAAACTGTCACACTTCGAGGGATCGAGCGCTTGCACGCAATTGCAAAATTGTGCAGATTATGCGCAAGAGGACGGACCGCATCGTGTCACAAAAATTATTCGTCAGTGCCCAGGAAGTGGCGGAGAAGGCCGGGGTTTCGCGCTCCGCAGTTTCCCGTACGTTTACATCAGGTGCCAGCGTTTCGCCGAAAACGCGGCAGAAAGTGCTCGATGCCGCAGAGGCGCTCGGCTACCACGTCAATCACCTGGCCCGCGGACTCATGCGCAACGAAAGCGGCATCGTCTGCCTGATCGTCTCAGAAATCGGCACGCCCTATCGTTCGGCGCTGTTGCGCGCCCTGACACAGCAGTTGCAGAATTCCGGCAAGGTCGCGATGCTGATCAACACCGACCGGTCGGACGGCAGTGTCGACCTGGCTCTCCGGCAGGCGATCCGCTACCGGGCCGATGCCTCGGTCATCCTGTCCGGCCTGCCGGACAAGTCGATTACCGACCTTTGTCTGAAGAACGGCCAGCGGCTGGTGCTGATCAACCGCGATGACGACCGGGAAGGGCCGCTGAAGATCAATCTGGATGACGCGGATGCGGCTTCGCGTATTGCCACCGCGTTCGTGCGGGCTGGCTGCCGCAAGCTTGCCTTTGCCAACTCCCAGGCCGGTACCCCAAGCCTGATGGCACGCGAGCACGGCTTCGTTGCCGCTGCCAAGGCGCTGGGTCTGGATGTGATCGTCGAGCGGTTCGGCCATACCGGGTATGAAAGTGGCCGGGTTGTCGCCCAACAGCTTCTGACCCGCAAGGAGCGTCCGGACGCAGTGTTCTGCGCCACCGATCTCCTCGCCTGCGGTTTCATGGATGCCGCCCGTCATCAGTTTTCAGTGTCCGTTCCAGATCAGATTTGTGTCGCCGGTTTCGATGATATCGAGCAGGCGTCCTGGTCATCCTATGGGTTGACCACATTCGCGCAGCCCGTGGACACGATTGCGCGCGAGGCCGTGTCCTGGCTGGTATCCGAGGATGCCGAGCCTGAGAACCATACGGTGCGCCTGCATGCCGACTTGGTATGGCGAACCTCGATCAGAGGCGGGTAAACCCTATGGGCGGTGCGCTGAAAAAATCGTCGAAAAAACCGGCAACCTTTTTGTCCGAGCTGGCACCATTTACCGAAACCTTGTTCAAGGAGCGGACGCGCGAGCAGTTCGCGGCGTTGTGCTACCGCATTTGTGCGGAAGGTGGCATATTCGAAGTTCTTTTGGTAACGAGCCGTCAAAGCGGCCGCTGGATCATTCCCAAGGGCTGGCCCATAGCCGGCAAAAAGCCGCACGAGGTCGCCGCGATCGAAGCCTTTGAGGAGGCCGGCGTGCGCGGCAGGGCAACGAAAAAGCCGTTCGGATATTTCACCTATCTGAAGATGTTCACCAATGGCGAGCGCGCGCCTTGTTGCGTCCAAGTGCACCTGCTCGATGTCAAGGAAAGCTGCGATGTCTTTCGTGAGAAGGGCCAGCGGCTCAGCGAGTGGGTGTCCTGCGTCGAGGCGGCGCGGCGTGTACGAGAGCCTGAGCTCAAAGGACTTTTCCTGTCTATGCAACGGGCAAATGTTTCCCGCCAACAGGCGGGCGGTCACAGATAGCCGTCTCGCGCTCAGCAGACTGCGCGAAACAGTGTAGGCGAGCTTGTCGAGCCTTTAGCCAAATCGCTCCATTTCAAAATTAACCGGCGCCACCGGACCATTCAGGCGGCTGGTTTTCGCAAGCGTGGTGGTATGATCTGCCATAGTCAGTGCCATCAGCAGGCCGGCGCCGACGACAAAACCGAATGCGAGATAGGAAAACTTCGCGAGCATATTAGTAACTCCTGTTTACCTCATCCGTTGAACGCGGCGAGATGGGTAAAGTTCCGCTGAGATGGGAGAACCGCTTCAGATGTTCGGTGATGCGATTGCCATGGCGCCCGGCAATGAACGGCGTCACTCCCAAGTGCAAACCGCAGTCTGCCATTGGGATTGGCCCTTTGGAAGTTGACCATGCAGCTAGTGCATGGGTGTCCTGAAGTATTGGCGCTGTTACTCCATAATCAGGAGGCTTATACACAGCTCATCAAAACGACAACGGCGCCACTGAATGGCTGCCGGGCCCGGAAAGCCCTAGAAAGGGGATTATCATGAACGTAGCACGCTCTTTCAACAATTGGCGCAAGTACCGTCAGACGGTCACCGAACTTGGCCGCATGACCTCCCGCGAACTGCGCGACCTCGGCATCGACCGTGCCGACATCCAGAGTATCGCCCGCGCCTCGGTCGCTCGCTAATCGCTTAAAACACCGCCACCCGGCGAAGTGTCCTGAAACGCCCGTTGCCTTGCAGCGGGCGTTTCTGTGTTTGGCGCATAACGAAGGATGTGGGATGCCGCCACTTGAAGCCTGCGGGATAGCACCCTCCAATTTGTCATTCTTGTTCCCGGATGCATATGCCAATCTGCAGCCGACTGATTCCGGGGGGCGAGAGATTGGAACATGCTTTTTTGCGGCGGGCGGCATTGTCTCGGCCTGATGTGACTGCCGAAGATGCCGCGCGGCTTTTTTCCGATCACTATGGTCTTGCTGGCCAGATTGCCGAACTCGGCAGTCAGCAGGACCGCAATTACCGCATTGACACAGCAAAAGGCCGTTTCGTCCTGAAGATTTGCCGCGCCGATTATGCGACTGTCGAGCTTGAAGCGCAAAACGCCGCACTGCGCCATATCGCCGGCAAGGCCAATTCGCCCCGCGTGCCGAAAGTGATTGCCGCTAACAATGGCGCCGACATCCTGTTCGTCACGGTGCGCAATGCAAATTATCAGATCCGCCTGCTCGATTATATCGGGGGCCAACCGCTGACGCGGCGCAAACATCTGCCGGCAGTGACGGTCGCGGCACTCGGCGCGCTGGGCGGCCGGCTGGCGCTGGCGCTGGCGGATTTTACGCATCCCGGCCTGTCGCGCGACCTGCAATGGGATCTTCGGAATGCCGAACCGGTCGTTAGCCATCTGCTGCCGGCGGTAAGGGATGCGGATCGCAAGCAGCGCATCGGCCAGGCGATGGATGCAGCCATGCGCCGGCTCAGCGTGCTGAAGCCCGAGTTCCGGCAACAGGCGATCCATCATGACATCACCGACGACAACGTCGTCAGCCTACCGAATGACAGCGGCCAGCTGATACCGGATGGTGTGATCGATTTCGGCGACGTCATCCATGGTTGGCTGGTCGCCGATCTCGCTGTCACCTGCGCCTCGCTGCTGCATCATGCCGATGGCGATCCCGTCATCATCCTGCCAGCGATCAAGGCATTCCACGCGGTTTTCCCGCTCAACGAGGCGGAACTGCGCGCACTCTGGCCGCTGATCGTGGCGCGCGCCGCCGTGCTGGTGGCAAGCAGCGAACAGCAGATCGCGCTCGATCCGGACAACGGCTATGTCAGCGGCAACATCGACCACGAGCGGTTGATTTTCGACGTCGCGGTTTCGGTGCCGTTAGCCATGATGGAAATCGCCATCCTGCGGGCCGTCGGCCAACTTGGCGATCAGGATGTAATCACTGGCGAGCGTCTGCTGCCGGAAATCGACGTATCCGGGATTGCGGTAATTGCCCTGAACACCCAGAGCGACCTGTTCGATGGCGTTGCATGGCTTCAGCCCGGCCTCGAAGACCAGCTGCTAAGGGATGCATCGCGCGAAAACAATGCGGTCTCGACCCGATATGGCGAATACAGGCTGACCCGAACAGTGCTGCTTTCACCTCAGCCAGCGCCGACTTGCGCTCTTTGCGTCGATCTGCTTTTGCCGGCGGGCATCAGCGTGTCCGCACCTTTCGGCGGCATTCTGAAATTCACCGACGGCGGGTTGATCCTGCTGGGGCGGGATGCCGCGCTGCATCTGACTGGCATCGATGCCTTGCCCGGCCCTGATGATTTCATCCATCCCGGTCAGCCGCTCGGCCTTGTCAAAAGGACAGCCGGTGACGCCAACGTCCTGCGCGTCCAGCTCTGCCGCGCCAAGGATATCGCGCCGCCACCGTTCGTGTCGCCGGATCATGCTGCCGCATGGATGGTTCTATGCCCATCGCCGGCAAAGCTGCTCGGCTTCGACTGTGATGCGCCGATGCCGCAGAGTGCGTCGCTTCTATCGCGCCGCCAGAGCCATTTCGCCAAGCCGCAGAAGAACTATTACGAGACGCCACCGCAGATCGAGCGCGGCTTGCGCGAACATATGGTCGACGTCGAAGGCCGCGCCTATCTCGACATGGTCAACAACGTCACCATCCTTGGCCACGGCCATCCGCGTCTCGCCGATGCGGTGCACCGGCAGTGGCAAAGGCTGAACACCAACTCCCGGTTCCACTATGCCTCCGTCGCGGAATTTTCCGAGCGGCTGGCAGCTCTTGCGCCGGAAAGGCTCGACACGGTGTTTCTGGTCAATAGCGGCTCGGAAGCCAATGATCTGGCGCTCAGGCTCGCCTGGGCAGCGAGCGGCGCGCGCAACACGCTGTGCCTGCTGGAAGGATACCACGGCTGGTCGGTTGCCAGCGACGCAGTCTCCACCTCGATCGCCGACAATCCGCAGGCACTGACCACCCGGCCGGACTGGGTCCACCCGGTCATGTCGCCAAACACCTATCGCGGTCCGTTTCGCGGGGCGGGTTCGACCGCCGGCTATATCGAAGCCGTCATGCCGGTGCTGGAAAAGCTCGATCGCGACGGCGAGGGGCTGGCCGGGTTCATCTGCGAATGCGTCTACGGCAATGCCGGCGGGCTACCGCTGCCGGCGGGTTACCTCAAGGACATCTACGCTTTGGTTCGGGCACGCGGCGGCGTCTGCATCGCCGATGAAGTGCAGGTCGGCTACGGCCGTCTCGGGCATCATTTCTGGGGTTTTGAAGAGCAGGGCGTGGTCCCCGATATCATCACCATCGCCAAGGGCATGGGCAACGGCCATCCGCTTGGTGCTGTCATCACCACCAAGGCGATCGCCGATGCGCTGGAGAAGGAAGGTTACTTCTTCTCCTCCGCTGGCGGAAGCCCGGTCAGTTCCGTGGTCGGCATGGCGGTTCTGGATATCATGCGCGATGAGAAGCTTCAGGAGAACGCCTGCGTCGTCGGCGACCACCTGAAACGCCGCCTGCAGGCATTGGGACAGCGGTTCCCTCTCGTCGGTGCCGTGCACGGCATGGGTCTCTATCTTGGATTGGAATTCGTCCGTGACCGCGAGACGCTGGCGCCGGCAACCGCCGAGACGGCTGCGATTTGCGACCGGCTGCTGCAGCTCGGCGTCATCATGCAGCCGACCGGTGATTATCTGAACGTCCTGAAGATCAAGCCGCCACTCTGTCTGTCACAGGAGAGCGCGGATTTCTTCGCCGACATGCTGGAGCGGGTGCTTTCGGACGGATGGTGAGGAAACATTCCCATTCCGATTGAATTGCGCAGCCGGATCGGCTTAGCTCGCCCCAGATTCTTCGTGGCAAGCAGTGAGTATCATCATGACGCAGACCGCCGATATCATCATCCTCAACGCCCGTGTTCTGACGCTGGATGAGGATAGACCCCGAGCCGAGGCGGTCGCGATGGCTGCAGGCTTTATCCTGGCCGTCGGCACGGAAGCGCAGATGGAGACCTTTCGAGGCGCAGGCACGCAGGTGATCGATGCGGCGGGAGGCACGGTGCTTCCGGGTTTTTCCGAAAACCACATGCACCTGTTTTCGGGTGCCGCCGAACTCGACCATCTCCAGCTTGCCGGGATCAGCGGACTGGCAGCCCTGACCGAGGCTGTTCGGGCGTACGCGCTAACGCGGACCGCCGAGAAGGTCCTCTTTGCACAGGGAGCCGACTACACGATCCTCGGGGACGAACGCCTGACGCGCCGTCATCTCGATGCGATTGTGGATGATCAGCCATTGGTTCTTTTCGCGCCCGATCATCATACGGCCTGGGCCAATACCAAGGCGATCGAACTGGTCGGCATGTTGCACGGCGCGGACCTTGGACCCGGCAACGAGGTTGTGGTGGATTCAGATGGCCTGGCGACCGGGGAATTGCGTGAAATGGAAGCGTTCAGCCCGTTGCAGGCAGCTGGCGGTTTCGATCGCTACCGCCTCGGCCTCTCCACCGGGGGTGAGCCGGACCCCTATCCCAACGAAGCGGAATGGGCGCAGGATATTGCCGTGATGCGGCGTGGCCTCGATTACTGCTCCCGCCACGGCATCACCACCGTTCAAAACATGGATGGCAATCTCTACCAATTGGAACTGCTCGCCGCGATCGAAAAAGAGGATGGCAGCCTGCCGTGCCGGGTGATCATTCCCTTCCATTTCAAAAATTTCATGTCGCTCGACATGCTGGAAAAGGCATCCGAACTTGCGCGCCGGTTCGACAGCGACTGGCTATCGTCCGGTGTCGTCAAGGTTTTCTACGATGGCGTGCTCGACAGCTGGACGGCGGTGATGGTGGAGCCTTACGCCGACAAATCAGGCGATTGCGGCGAGGGCCTCTTCACGCCCGAAACGTTTCGCGATGTCGCAGTGGAAGCGGACCGGCGCGGGCTGCAGATCGCGGTTCACGCGATCGGCGACGGCGCGGTGCGCGCAGTGCTCGATGGGTATGAGGCCGCACGCGCGCAGAACGGCACCCGCGACAGCCGGCATCGCATCGAGCATATCGAAGTCGTGCATCCGGGTGACATCGCCCGGTTCGCCGAACTCGGCGTCATCGCCTCGATGCAGCCGCCGCATCCGCCCGGTTGCGCCGGCGTGCCGCTGGAGCCGACCGTATCGCGCATCGGCCGGGATCGCTGGCCGGTCAGCTATGCCTGGCGCACGCTCAAGGACGCCGGCGCGCATATCTGCTTTGCCTCCGACTGGCCGGTGTCACCGATCGACCCGATCATCGGCATTGAGGCAGCCATCACGCGCAAACGCTGGGCCGACAGCGATCCGGATCAATCGTTTTCCCTGATGGAGGCCCTCTCGGCCTATTGCGTCGAAGGCGCCTATGCGGAATTCAAGGAGGATCGAAAGGGCATGATCCGCGCAGGGTACCTTGCCGATATCGTTGTACTCAGCGGTGACATCGAGGCAACGGCTCCAAATGAGTTGCAGAAGATCCGACCCACCACCACAATTTGCGGCGGCCGCATAAGTTTTTCCTCCTGATAAAGATTTTTTCCTCATCAAGTAGAATCGTGTTGTCAATGCGAGGCCGCTGTGGTCACCTAGCGCAAAGCCGAAAGGGCGGGAACAGCAGCTTCATGCAATGGGTAGTGTGCCGCATATGGCGGAATTGAACGCGGTCGAAATACGCCATGTTTCTAAGATATTCGGCTTTGGCGAGTTTGCATTCGCCGCCGTCGACAACACATCGGTATCGATCCGGCAGAACGAGTTCTTCACGCTTCTAGGGCCATCCGGATGCGGCAAGACCACTTTGTTGCGGCTGATCGCAGGCTTCGAATATCCGACATCCGGCGAGATCATACTGAACGGCGAGAACATCGCCGTCATGCCGCCTTTCAAGCGACCAATCAATACGGTTTTCCAAAGCTACGCGCTGTTTCCACATATGACGGTGGCGGAGAATATCGGCTTTGGTCTGACCATGCTCGGCAAGCCGAAGCAGGAAATCAAGGACCGCGTCGATACCATGCTCAAGCTGGTGCGCATGGAAGCGCTCGCCGGTCGGCGGACAAGCCAGATTTCCGGCGGTCAGCAGCAGCGTGTCGCGCTCGCCCGCGCCCTTGCGCCCCAGCCGAAGGTTTTGCTGCTCGACGAGCCGCTTTCGGCGCTCGATTACAAGCTGCGCAAGGACATGCAGATCGAACTGAAGCGCCTGCAGGCGGAAACCGGCATCACCTTCATCTTCGTCACCCATGACCAGGAGGAGGCGCTGACCATGTCGGACCGCATCGCGGTGATGTCATCGGGCAGGATCCTGCAGGTCGGCAATCCCCGGGAGATCTATGATGCCCCGGCGGATCGCTTCGTCGCCGATTTCATCGGAGAAACCAATTTTCTGAAAGGCCGGATCAGTTCGGTGAGGGACGGCATCGCCGATGTCGATACGCCGGTCGCCGGCCGCATCTCGGCAACAATGCCGCAGGATTTCCACGCCGAAGGCGAGGTGACGGTGGTTCTGCGGCCGGAGCATGCAACGCTCTGCCCACCTGACCGTACCGTCGCCAACCAGATGACCGGCACGCTCGAAAACGTCGTCTATTTCGGCACGGATACCCATTATCACGTCCGCCTTTCCGACGGCGAAACGGTGTTTACCCTGCGAGAACAAAACAAACCTCTGCAGAGCGCACGGTTCAACCAGGGCGATATGGTTGGCATTGCGCTCGAAGCCAATGCCGCCCGGGTGTTGAGGAACTGAGATGACGGACATGCCGGGGACGATCGAAGCGGAGAAGAGCAGGGATATCCGGAAACGGTGGCTGCTCTCGCTTCCCGCCCTGCTGATCATCCTTCTTGCATCGACCGGCCCGCTGCTGATCGTTCTCGTCTATTCCTTCCTGACACCCGGTCCCTATGGCGATGTGCAATGGCTGCCTTCGCTTGAGGGCTGGATCGGCGTCGTCATGGAGAAGGATATTTTCGACGGCACCTTCTCGCTTGCCGATGCGCATGTGTCGATCTTCATGCGCTCTGCCATGCTGTCTTTGGCAACGACGGTCCTGACTTTGCTGGTCGGTTTCCCCACCGCCTATTTCATTGCCACAAGGCCGGAAAAAACCCGGGAACTGTGGCTGTTCCTGATTACCATCCCCTTCTGGACCAATCTTCTCATCCGCACCTTCGCGATCCTCGAGATCATTCGCAACGAAGGCCTGATCAATGGTTTGATGTTGAAGTTCGGTCTGATTTCAAGGCCCGTCCAAATGCTCTTCACCGACGGTGCGATCCTGACAGGCATGGTCTATGTCTATCTGCCGCTGATGGTGCTGCCGCTCTATGCCAGCATGGAAAAGCTGGATTTCCGGTTGGTGGAAGCGGCCTATGACCTCTATGCCACGCCCTTCAGGGTGCTGAGAAAAATCATCTTTCCGCTGGTCAAGCCCGGCGTTATCGCCGGCTCGATTCTCGTCTTTATTCCGGCGCTCGGCGCCTACGTGACGCCGAGCATTCTCGGCGGCGGCAAGAACATGATGCTCGGCAACCTGATCGAGCTGCAGTTCGGCCAGGGCCGGAACTGGCCGCTCGGCTCGGCGCTGTCGATCACGCTGATGCTGATCGTCATGGCGGCACTGCTTGTCTATGTTCGCAATGCAGGATCTCAAGGGAGCCGGCATGGCTAAGACATTTTCCATCCGGCGTCAGCGCGGATTCACAACCATTGCAATGGCCTGCTTCTTTGCGCTTTACCTCCCGATCGCGGTGCTGGTCTTCTACTCGTTCAATGCGGGCGAATCCCTGGCTTCCTTTGACGGGATTTCGTTTCGCTGGTTCACCAAAGCCTTTCAAAACCAGCAGGTGATCGACGCTTCCATCCGCTCGCTGCAGATCGCCTCGTTTGCCGCTGTCGTCGCCACCATTGCAGCCACCATGGCGGCGCTGGCGACGACCCGCACGGAGCCCTATCGCGGCCTGACGGTGAAATATGCCTTCATCAACCAGCCCCTGATGATTCCGGAAATCGTCACGGCCGTTGCCCTTCTGATCTTCTTTGCCCGCGTCAAGATCTGGACCGGTTATTCCGGCCTGGGCTACCTCATCGCCGCCCATACGGCGTTTTGCATCCCGTTTGCCTATCTGCCGATCCGGGCGCGGCTGGAAAATATGGACCTGACGCTCGAAAAGGCGGCTGCCGATCTCTATGCGACGCCATGGAACACCTTCCGCTATGTCACGCTGCCGCTGCTGTGGCCCGGCATTCTCGCCGGTTTCATGCTGGCGTTCGTGATTTCGCTCGACGATGTGGTCATCACCGAATTCGTCAAATCGGCCGGCCAGGATACCTTGCCGACCTACATGCTCGGCCAGATCCGCCGCTCCATCACACCGGAAATGAACGCGATTTCGACGCTGTTCCTGCTCTTGTCAGTCTGTGTCGTCACCGTCTTCTTCATCGTCAACAGAAAACGTGTCTAACGAAAGAAAAGGGAACAGCATCATGAAACGGATGACAGCGACCATGGCCGTCACGGCCGCACTACTTGCCTCCACCGGCCTTGCCCGGGCAGAAGGCGAACTCAACATCTACAACTGGGGCAACTATACCAGCCCCGAGGTGATCAAGAAATTCGAGGACCAGTACAAGGTCAAGGTGACGATCACCGACTATGATTCCAACGATACGGCGCTCGCCAAGGTTCGCCAGGGCGGTTCGGGCTTCGACATGGTCGTGCCGTCGCAGAACTACATCCCGATCTGGATCTCGGAAGGCCTCTTCCTCGAGACCGACCCGGGCAAGATGGAGAATTTCAGCCACGTCGCCAAGGAATGGCAGAACCCCGAGTTCGACCCGGGCCGCAAATACACCGTTCCGTGGGCGATGGGCATCGTTGGCGTCGTCGTCAACACCGATGTCTACAAGGGGGACATCAACACCTGGGGTATCGTCTTCGACACGCCCGATGAGCTGAAAGGCAAGGTCAATGTTGTTCCGGAGATGACCGACGTCATCGACGCTGCCGTTCTCTACAATGGCGGCAAGAAATGCACTGGCGACCTTACCATCCTCAAGAAGGTGCGTGATACGCTGGTCAAGGCGAAGCCGAACTGGGTGGCGATGGAATATGGCACCATCCAGAAAATGGGCTCGGGCGACTTCGCCGCTTCCAGCGACTGGAACGGTTCTGCGTTTCGCCAGCGCCTGGCCAATCCTGCGATCAAATTCGGCTATCCGAAAGAGGGTTTCGTCAACTGGAGCGACAATCTTGCCGTTCTGAAAGACGCAAAGAATGTCGAAAATGCCAAGCTCTTCCAGAATTTCATGATGGATCCACAGAATGCCGGAATGAATTCCGGATTTCATCGGTATGCGAACGGGATCGCCGGTTCCGGTGAATTCATGCCGGCCGATATGAAGGGGGCACCGGAAATCGATATCCCCGCTGAGTTTGCTTCGGTCGGCGTTCCCTCGCAGACCTGCCCGCCCGAAGTTCAGGAGCTTTACACCAAGATCTGGACCGAGCTTCAGAAGTAATCCTCTCCCAACGCACCCCGCCGGTCGCGGCGGGGTGCGTTTTTGTTCCCGCCGCTTGGATAATCCCATGAAAACCGTCTTCTCGCCCCGCCATCTTGGTCATGCCAACCAGCTCGAACTGGTCGCCGGCGCCATCGTACCTGGTTACGAGCTGACCTCGCGCGCTGAATATGTCTCGGGGCGGATCAAGACCGTGGGGCTCGGGCCGATCCTGCCGCCGCAGGAGCATGACCTGACGACGGCGGCTCGCATTCATCGCAAGGACTATCTCGATTTCCTGCCGACGATCTGGGATCGCTGGACCGCGGAGGGACGCACCGGCACCGCGCTTCCCTTTACTTGGCCCACCCGTGGCCTGCGCGGGGATGTACCGCCTGAATTCATCGACGGGCTTCTCGGATATTATTCCTTCGACGCCGGCTGCGGCATCGTCGAAGGCTCCTGGGATGCGATCAAATCCTCGCATGACGTGGCACTGACGGCAGCCGTCCTTGTCCAGGAGGGCGAACGCGCAGCCTTTGCATTGTGCCGCCCGCCTGGCCATCATGCCGGCGCCGGTTTCATGGGCGGCTATTGCTACATCAACAATGCCGCAGTAGCGGCGCAGTGGTTCCGCGACAACGGCGCCAAGCGCGTCTCGATCCTCGACGTCGATTATCACCATGGCAACGGCACGCAGGAAATCTTCTATTCCCGCGCCGATGTGCAGGTGATCAACCTGCATGCCGATCCGATGCAGGAATATCCCTATTTCCTTGGCCACGCCGACGAGCGCGGAACCGGCGAGGGCGAAGGCTACAATCTCAATTATCCCATGCGCTTCGGCACGGATTGGGAGCGCTGGAGCCAGTCGCTGGAGGACGCCTGCGGCAAGCTGGTGGCCTATAATCCGGATGTGGTGGTGATTTCGCTCGGCGTCGATACGTTCGAGAAGGACCCGATCAGCAAGTTCAAGCTCAAGACCGAGGATTTCCCGAAGATCGGCGAGCGTATCGCCCGGCTGAACCTGCCGACTTTGTTCGTGATGGAAGGCGGCTATGCCGTCGCCGAAATCGGCGTCAATGCCGTCAGCGTTCTGACCGGCTTCGAGGGTAACTGACCGTGGCTTCCGGCTCCGTCACGACTTTGGGCGTCGTCCAGTTCGCCTGCACCGATGATCTCAATGAAAACCTCGTCACCGCCTCCCGGTTGATCCGGCAGGCTGCGGGCGAGGGTGCCAATATCGTGCTGGTACAGGAGCTGTTCGAAGGCCTCTATTTCTGCCAGACGCAGGAGCCCGTCCATTTTGCCAGAGCGCATGCGCTTGCCAATCATCCGGTCATCGCACCAATGCAGGATCTCGCCAGAGAACTCGGCGTCGTCCTGCCGGTTTCCTTCTTCGAGAAAAAGCATCAGGCCTTTTACAATAGCCTCGCCATGATCGACGCCACCGGAGACATCCTCGGTGTCTACCGCAAATCCCATATTCCAGATGGTCCGGGGTACAGCGAAAAATTCTATTTCCGCCCCGGTGACACCGGCTTCAAGGTCTGGCCGACCCGCTTCGGCACGATCGGCGTCGGCATCTGCTGGGACCAGTGGTTTCCAGAGGCTGCGCGCGCCATGGCGCTGATGGGCGCCGAACTGATCCTCTACCCGACCGCCATCGGCTCTGAACCGGCCCGCCCCGATCTGGATACGATGGAACACTGGCGCATGGTGATGCGCGGCCATGCTGCCGCCAACATGATGCCCATTGCCGCCGCCAACCGTATCGGCTCTGAAACCATTAGCGGCCAATCACAATCCTATTACGGGTCGTCCTTCATCGCCGGTCCCGACGGGCAGCTCGTCGCCAGCGCCGGACGTGCCGAAGAAGACGTGCTGGTTGCCAGTTTCGACCGGCAGCAGCTTGCCGACGACCGCGCCGCCTGGGGTATGTTCCGCGATCGCCGGCCGGAACTTTATGGCGTGCTGGCGACAGCGGATGGAGGAGACAGAACATGACGGATTTCAAACGCTCGGACGTTACGCTCGCCAATTGGCGGACGGCCCCTTTCTCGCAATGGTCTTTTCAGAATGTCAGCGAGGTCGTTCCCTCAGCCGTCATCAAGGCCAAAGGCGAGGGCGAAGCGCCATCCCTTAATCTCGGTGGTCTCGAAGACCTGCAGGTGCCCGGCATCGATGGCACGGTCCAATCGCTGAAGGAATTTCTGACGGCAAGCGAGACAGACGAACTGTTGGTGATGCGCAATGGGCGCATCGTTGCCGAATGGTCGGCGGATCATTCCAACCCCGCCCGGCCGCATATCATCTTTTCCGTGTCGAAATCCCTGACGGCTTTGCTTGCCGGAATTCTGGCGGGCAAGGGCTTGCTCTCCTTCGACAAGCTGGTGATCGATTATGTGCCGGAGGCCTCCGGTTCGGCTTACGCGGATGCGACTGTGCAGCAATTGTTTGACATGGAGATCAGCGTCGATTTCGTCGAGGACTATCTGGACACATCAGGCGGCTTCGATCGCTATCGCCGGGCCACCGGCTGGAATCCCGACAGGCCGGACAGTCCCGCACCGGATTTGAACAGCTTCATCTGCAGCATCGGAAAAGGCGACTGGAGGCACGGCGAAAAGCACTCCTACCGCTCCCCAAATACCGATCTCGCCGGTATCGTGCTTGAGCGCGCCGGCGGCGGGCGGCTGCCAAGCCTGCTGAGTGATCACCTCTGGCAGCCGATGGGCGCCGGCTGCGATGCGATGATCACCGTTGATCGCATCGGCACGGCGCGCGCTGCAGGCGGCATGTCGGCGACGGCGCGCGACCTTGCCCTGACCGGCGAGCTCGTGCGGACAAGAGGGGCCGGCCTGATCGCGGAGAAGTTCATTGACGATTTGTGGACCGGTGGCAGCCGTGATGCGTGGAAGAATGGTGATCAGACCAGCTTGTTTCCATCGGGCAGCTATCGCAACTACTGGTACGAGACCGGCGAGGGCGAACTGGCCGCCATCGGCATTCACGGCCAATGGATCTGGGTCGATCCGGCAACGTCAACCGTCGTCGTCAAGCTGTCATCGCAGACCTTGCCGGTCGATGCTGAGCTGGACCAGGCAACCGTTTGTATGCTGCGCACAGTTTCCCGCGCTGCAGCCTGAAATTATAGGGCTACGGCAACCGCTGCTACATCACCTGCGGCCGCGACAGGCCACCGGATGAGGGCTTCGGCACCGGTAGCAGTCAGACCATAAACACCACGGTCGATGCGCTCGAACCAGCCATAGACATTGCCGCGCAGGATGGCGGCAGCCGATGGCGTGATCGGCTTCAAGTCTCTTGGCCGTAAAGGCCCAGCCTGGAGCGCCGCAGCGCAGGCCAGAGCTTGCTGCCGGTAGGCGGTCATGATCGGTGAGCGTGTGCTGCCGCCGAGGGCAGGATCGCCCTTGCGCTTCTTGTGTTCGTTGACCAGACGAGACCGCTTGCGCGGGTTCTTGCGCGGCATCAGCGCCACCGGGCTAACGACGACATCGACCGTTCCATTGTCGGAAACGCTCAGCATGCCGAACCCGAGCCGCCGGCAGAGATCGCGGTAGCGGCGATCGCTTTCGCGACCCTTTCCCTTGGCCGAGACGCGGGCTGCAATCCACACCTCATCGCTTGCCGCTGCCCTGTCGACGGCCTGAAGGATCAGTTCGAGATTGAAACTGAGCTTGAGTTCACAGATGACCACGACCGGCGGCTCATCCGGGCTTAAGCCCACCATATCGCAACCGGCTACCTCGCCCTTGACGCTGTAGCCGGCGGCTTCGAGAAAGCCTTTGATCGGCAGATAGAGCGTGGTCTCCAAATCGTGTCCTCACATCATCGTCTGCACGGTCTTGCCGTGATTTGCCGATGAGATCAATGAAATGATGGTCAGTTGGAGGAAACGGGACTTACCCAAGTCCGGCAATGGACAGGACGACGATATCCTCCTCACGGCCGGCCACTTCGAACTCGACCGTGTCACCGGCAGCCGCGCCGTCCAGTGCGCGCGCAAGCGGCGATGTCCAGGCAATGGCCCCTACGTGCGGATCAGCCTCGTCCTCGCCGACGATGCTGATATCCTTGACGCTGCCACCGCGGCTGATGGAAACATGCGTTCCAAACCGGACCGAGGTTGGTTCCGCGACGGGGTCCATGATCTCCATACTGGCGCGCCGCGCCTCCCAATAGCGCAGATCCCGCTTGAGAGCGGCAAGCACCTCGTTATCGCTGGTCGCCGCAGTCTGTTGGGTGAGCGCTGCAACCATCTGCTCGATCTGCCTGGCACCATTGGGTGTCACAAGATTTCGGGCAGTGCTGATCGGCCTCTCCGCGACCGGTGGCGGCGGGACGTCGTCGATTTCCTTGGTGAATGCGCGGCTCATGGGCTTCTCCTCTCATACCAACGCATAGCACGCTTTCAGGTTCACTTGTGGCCCAACGTGTCGAACAGGGATCTGAAAACCCGGTGATCACACCTTCCACTTCAGCTTGGTACGCCGGTCGCGGATGATGTGGTCGACCCTTCCGGCAAGGGTGTGATCCGGTTCTCTTTCGGCGGCCTCCCTCTACGCATGACAATATCGCCAGATTCGCCTGCTCAACGCCTTCTTCAGGCCGTCGATTCGCTCAACCGGCGTTCAGCCTCGCCCCAGCTGCCGGTCATGCGCAGGCTCGGCGATTGGCCGTCCATTTTGGATGCCCAGCGCAACGGCAGGGCATCCGGCCGCCGGATGATGCGGCGCGGCGTGAAGCGCCAGAGGCGTTCGGCGCCCTCGAATGCTGCGATTTCGGGCGTATCCACAATGACATGGGCATCGCCGGAAAGCTGCAGCAAGTCGCCGGTGTCAAAATCGGCAAAAACAAGACCGGCTCTGCCGTTTGCAAGAATATTGCCGAGCGTGTTGAAAAACAGGTTGCCAGCGAAATCTGGGATAGTCAGCACACCGTCATCGCCAACCCGGACAAAGCCCGGCTTGCCGCCCCGGTGCGAGACATCCGCCTGCCGCTCACCGTTTTCGAACTCCGCATAGGTCGCGACGAAAAATGTGTCGGCTGATGCAATCATCTGTCGAGCACCGGTATCGAGCGCCTCCAATGTCGTGGGCTCAGTGACCGGGCCTGCCGAAGGATCGCGGACGAAGTGGAAATCGCGCAGCTGGATATATTTCGGACAATTGCCGTAGGATTGGCCGACATCAACGTCGAAACCTTCCGGCCCAGACCTACGGATGGTTCCGTTCAGGCGATTGCGCCGTCGTGTGTGCAGTTCGATACCAAGCATGCCGATCGCCGCACCATCGCCCAGTCCTGCCTGCGCCGGGTCTTCGGGTTCCCAGCCAAGGCGAACATTCAGGGTGTGCGTATCCGGGCTTTGCAGAAAACCGGGATTGGCCGCCCGTATCGTTGCCCACGCATCTCCTTTGCCATCCACGGTGCCCAGCACGATGAATGGGAGCTGCGGATAGAAAGCGCGGTGCTGATCGATCAGATGATCGCGCAGAACCCGGCGGCCGAGCTCTTCCATGCGCCCGGCCACTCCGGCCTGATCCTGCAGCACCCGCTCACCTGGATGCCAGGGAGATGCCTGGTCTATCGTGTTGAGAACCGACATTTGCTGATCCTTTGATGATGGGTTGGCAGGCTGCCGCGCTGCTCCGAAGCTGCTCAAGCAGCCTCCGGAATGCCGATTGCCGTTTTTTGGAAGGCAACGAAACCGGGAAGCGCTTCCATCCGCTTCAGCCAGGCATTGACGTTCGAATAGGCGGCACGGTCGACATTGCCCTCCGGGGCGCGGGCGATGTAGCTGTAGAGCGCGACGTCGGCGATGGTCGGCCGATCGGCGGCAATCCACTGGCGGCCGGCAAGTTCTGCCTCGATGCGACCCAGAATAGTATGGGCGCGGGCGATAACCTCGTTCGCATCGAAGCGTGCACCGAAGACAGTGACAAGCCGCGCAGCACACGGGCCATAGGCGATTTCGCCGGCGGCGACAGACAACCAGCGCTGCACGGCGGCGGCACCCTTCGGGTCTTCGGGCAGCCAGTCCTCGGCCCCGGTTTTCTTGGCGAGATAGACGAGAATGGCGTTTGAATCGGCGACGATTACGCCGTCATCGTCGAGCACCGGAACCTGTCCGAAGGGGTTGAGTTTCAGGAATTCCGGGCTCTTACGGGCACGCGCGGCAAGATCGACTTCGATCAGTTCTGCATCGATCCCGAGCAGCGAGATAAACAGACGGGCGCGGTGCGCGTGGCCGGATAGCGGGTGATGGTAAAGTTTCATCGACGGTCTCCTTCGGGCGTTGACTGCCTATGGGAGAAGATGTTTCTTTCTTCGCAGAAACAGAAGCGTGATAGAAGACAAGATATCATTCCATTCAACGGAACAATGATTTGGGAGGCTGAGCTTGGACAGGCTTCAATCCATGCGGGTTCTGGTCAGGGTCGCCGATACCGGCAGCTTCGCCAAGGCAGCGCGCGCGCTCAATATGAGCCCGCCGGCGGTCACCCGTGCCATTGCCTATCTGGAAGACCTGACGGGTGCCCGGCTGTTCCTGCGATCGACCCGATCCGTGAAACTGACGGCGCCCGGAAGCCGCTACGTGGAGGATTGCCGCCGCATTCTTGCCGATATCGACGAGGCCGAGGCCTCTGCCGGCGGCTCGCATGCGACGCCGTCGGGCCTATTGACAGTTACGGCACCGGTCCTGTTCGGCCAGATCTATGTCATGCCGGTCCTGACATCGTTTCTGACACAGCATCCGGCCGTCAACGGCCGAGCCCTTCTGCTCGACCGCGTCGTCAACCTGCTGGAGGAAGGGATCGATGTTGCCTTGCGTATCGGGCAACTGCCGGATTCCGGCTACCACGCCATCAAGGTCGGCAGCGTGCGGCGGGTGATCTGTGGTGCACCGTCCTATTTCGAGGAGCATCCGGTGCCGCAGGTTCCGGCTGATCTGGCAGGGCACACGATCATTGCCAATACCGGTTCGTCCGCGCCGCAGGACTGGCGCTTCGCGGGCGGGGAGAAGAGCCATGTCACGCTGCGCCCACGATTGTTCTGCAACACCGTAGATGCGTCGATCTCCGCAGCGCTCCGCGGATGGGGCCTGACCAGCGCGCTGTCCTATCAGGTCGCATCGGCAGTGAGTGACGGAAAACTCAATATCGTGTTGTCCGACTATGAGGAGCCGGTCATTCCCATCCACGCCATGCACGCCGAGGGCCGCCATATCTCTGCCAAGACGCGGGCGTTCGTTGACTTTCTGGTGGCCGAATTGCGCGCCAACCAGAACGTGCAGTCCTCGACTTCGCTTTCCGCCGGTAGTCAAGTTTCGTAGGAATGATCCTGAGTCAATATAACAGCTACGCAACTAATTGAAATCGCTAGGGAAAATTGACTCTCTTGTTACGTCGATTCAATGACGTACACAAAAGTTTCCGTTGCTGCGATCCTAATCAACCGGTGCAATGGCAACAAAAAAGCCCGCATTTGCGGGCTTGGATTTGGTAGCTGATGAGATGTGGGTTGGTTACCGCCGCGCGCGGCAACGAACCGGCTTCACAAATGTCGAATGTACGACTTCCAATTTGCGGAAGAAGCGCGTTACTCTTCCAGCGCTTTCGTTGATTGGCTTAACACCCATTTGTTCGAGAACTCTCCTGACGATAATTGGATGGGTCGAACTGTTTGCGGCCAGATCCGCGACAGAGATATACGCCGTCGCAAAAGCAGCTACGGAATCACCGGTGACGTAAACTTGCTTTCGCACACAGGTGCGATTGTTTTCCACTGCGGTGATCAGGAAACCCTGCTCAATGAGCGCAGCGACGCTAAGGTGTGTTGTTTTCAGGTAGTGAGCTGTTTCATGTCTCGTCAAGAACCTCGGAAACTTTCCTCCAGATAACTGATCTGAAGCGCCGTTGTCCTCGGACACGACAGCTTTAATTTCCGCCACATCCACCCAGATTCTAGAGATCTTAAAATTATGCCCGGGTTCCGCGGCGACATTCTTTATTGATCCGTTTACGATTTGTGAAAGCAGTGCCGCTTGTGAGCAACCGACCCTTTGGCAAGCCGCACCAATTGGCTGGTAGTTAATCGGAATCACGGATGCAGCGTTTGCAAATACGGCTTGCTTGAATTCGTCAAAATCCGAGCGCAGAATTCGGGAGTACACACGACCTTCATCATGGCTTTCAACACGCGGGATGATGCCTTCATCGAGCAGCTTCGTGAAAACGACCTCTGTCACGCCAAGTTGTTCGCGCGCCCCACGGCTCGTGAGCGTTTCCGTCGCTGCCGATAACACATCATGTGCCAACGCCGCACTAAAGTATACTTCGTGATAGGGCCGCTCCGTCGGTCCAATGAGACCCGCATCAAGAACCAACCGAAACACTCGTTTGGGCACGAGCCCATACTCCTTGGCGGCTGTTTTAACGGAATGCACACGGCGACGCTGCACTGGTAGGAAGCATACATTGCCTGGGCCCACGCGAATGTTTTGCACTGCGATGTCGTGAAAGAGCCCCACTAATTCGGCATGTGCAGGATTGGCAACGTTGCGTTTCAGCCATAGTGCAAGGGTTCCGAATTGAAACCCCTTATTACTAATGCGGCGAGCATTTGTGATTATCGCGCTTACGGTAGATCGAATTTCGGCGTCGCCTTGATTAGCAACCCAGAACCCGATTTCCCTCTCACTTCCATCGAGCAAATTTCCTGGAACCGAGGGTGCCTTCGACCAATGCCGCTTGATGAACTGTCCAAGGTAGTTACAGAGATCGGCCGCCACGTACGTTTCAAAGCGTGCGAGATAGCAGTCCTTCGCAGTTCCATGGATACAATTCACAATGTGGCGGTCTAGGTCGCACGTAATCACTGTATTGGCACGCTCGGCGCTTTTCTTAACCTCTTCCCATCCAGTCACCATCATTCTTGTGAAGTCCTCACATGCTTTGGCCGGGAGAGGAAAATCGATTAGGGGAATTGAGTGGATGGTGCAGTTTTGTACTGCTCGCGTCATCCAAGCGGCGCGGACGTACGTCCGAAAGGCCTGCGTGCCGGTTCCGTTGCTTACATCGTTTAAGATACATCGGGGGCAGAGCCGGTATGTAGCGCCTCTTCGCGATTCCTTGGAGAAACGAGCTTCGCCAAGTGTCCAGGGCTTCTCAACGGTGGCCGGTTTGATTGCGTAGCGGGAGATCGTGAGGCTGTCCTCTCCACTCCAATACGCAAGCCTCCTGGTGGCTTCCGGTTCACCATGCCCCAAACCGCCGGGACTAATCTCGGCGGCGTTGAGGAACTGTTCAAGCGATGAGAATCCATTTACATACGCAAGTGCCGAGGCAAAGCTAAGGGGAGTTGCATCGCGGGCCATCTTAATCGGAACCGGTAACGTCATTCGGCTACTTCCTGGAGATCCATCAGGGAAAACTTGGGTTTGAGTTCATTCCAGCGCGGCGAGTGGAACATGTTCTCCCCCTCCTTGCAGGCCGTAATCTGGTCGTAACGGTATGCAAAGTGGTTAATGGTGAGCGTCGTACGACCGTTCGCCAGGGCCACGAAGCAAGCCTCCTGCACCATTTCAATGATGGACCCCCAACCTCCATTCATCGCACGGCAAAGACGGCCCAGGAATTCGTCTGACGTGATGGCATCGGACAACTTTAGGGAACACTGTTGAACCGCGACATTGTGCAGTAGCGTCTTCAGCCAATCGAGGTCGTCAGGGTATTCCATCGGCTCAAACTTCAAGACGTGCGAGCGCCGCTCCATTTGACCATCCCCGATCCTCATATTGTCGACTTCTGGCATGCCGGAAATAATAAGGTGTAGCGGCCAGTCGGGGATCGCCATGAGATTTTTGAGAAAGTCCTGGACCCCTTTGATAGCTTTGGGCGTGTTTGAGCGGATCGCATGCTGGCCTTCGTCAATGTGAAGTGCGATTAATGAGCGCTCTTTTGCCTGCTCTTTCAGAAGCGCCGTGAGTTCCTGCTCCGAGCCTTTGTGAGGCAGGTTCATTGTTTTCAAGACCGCAACGATAAGGTCTTTGGTCGGTGATTGTTTGGGAGCAGGGAGACTGATCAGAGGTTTAACGGTTTCAAGTTCACGGACAAATGGTTGAAATTGAGGAATTTTCTTGAAGTGGTGTTCAAGGGCGGTGGTCTTGCCGCTCCCGGACGGTCCAATCACGAACAGGCAGCGGCGTTGAGAGGCAGCACCCGCGTGGAAGTCGTCGATGTTGGACACAATAAAGTTGAGATGGTCCGCGACTTGCTCGTCGCGGCCGTTCTCGATGTATTGGGAACGCACCTTCTTTTTGAGCGCGCGAAGTTCTTCAGTGGTCATAGGTTTGGTTTTCGACATTGGTCGTCTTTCATAATGTGCTGAACGGAAGGTAGATTATCGGTGCGATCACAGTCTCAGGGTGGACGTGGACGAAGTTGATGGAGGCCCTGCCCGGCAACGGGCAGGGAGATTGTGGCGATTGAGCTTGCGTGCATCAGAGTTCGCGCTTAACCCGGTCAAACTTAGACTTGCCGGAATTCGCTGGAACAACCTGCGACGTCGCGTCCACGTCAACAGTCTTGGTCGAGCCAATCATTCCGTCGCGAAGTGGATCGGGGGCAATTGTCAGATCAGACAGTAGTGCGACATCCGATCCGCTCTGCGGCGCGGGCTCGTATCCGTGGAACAGCCGTGCCCTCGCGCGTTTTTGTTTCTCGCTGACCGGAGTCATCGGCGTGTGGCCAGCGCGAATTGCCGCTGCTTCGCCAATCTGACGCATGCGGTTCACGGCCGCATAAATCGTGGCGAGACCAGCGTTAGACTGATCCTTATTCTCCGCCAGATCTGCCTTGCGGGCGGCGATCCATTCCAGTTCGGACATTTCAGAGGTCAAACCAACCGTGTTTTCGACGAGAAACCATCCCTTTTTGCCCTTCACGAGAATATCGTTCAGGCGGGATTGATCGACCTTGATGTCGAACTTAATCTTGCCGTGGGTAGACATCTCGAGGTCGAGAGTCTCGTTCCGGTAGGAAATGCCCAGACGGGTAATTCCATATTTGCCCACGGTTCCTTGCTCAACCGCTCCGAATGCGCGCAGCATCTCTTCTGGCCCTGGAGGGCTCATTACTCCATGCTCTTGGCACGCCTCGATGTAAGCATTCTGCGGGGTCTTGCCTCCGAGCGAGTCGTGGGGACGGTTGTGATAGACGTCGCAGGTGATTTGGGTAATCACCTTGACGAATTCATCATTCAAAAGGCTGGCATGCTCCTTCGGATCATAATCGCCTTTTTCGAGGATCGAACGAAACGTGCGTCCCTGAAAAAAGCTAGTCCAAAGTGGCCCAATACCGTTGAAGAAACTTTCGATGAAAGGACGACGGTAAGGCTGTCCCGCCGGAGGGCGTACGACCGTGATGCCCAAGGCCTGGAGACCGCTAACGAACTGCTCGCTGAGAAACGCAGACCCATTGTCCGAGTACACTTCTTCAGGAACGAGGTGGCCAAACCAGTCTGTTCGCGCACCTGCAACTCGTGACTGCAATGTTTTATCAGACATCGCCATGCGCATGGCTGCAACGGCAGCGTCCCCGGAAGGATTCAACGTGGCTTTGATCGCCAGGATGTAGCGAGTAGCCACATCAATGACCACCACAAGCCAAATGCGAACTTTCTTCAGAAGTTTGAAAAGCTCCTTTGGGATATTAACATAATCGCCGCTCATGGCGACGAGTGTCGCCATGTCCGCTTTTACCTCATCGATTTCGACGCGCTGGCCGGGACGATCAACTTCAATTCCGCGCACGTTTGGCGCAAAGTGTTTTTGAGCAAACTCCTCTCCTTCGCGCGCAACCATCGTCTCGTAGGCAGAGAAGCTGTTGATGATTTTTTCGAACTTTGAACGAGAAAATGGGTGGAGCGGCGGTTTTTTTTCAAGCTCGCGTTGTTCATTCACTGCCCAAAGTGCTGCCTTGTAACGCAGGTAAACAAACGCCCGGGTTGGCTTGAGTTCGTTCAGAAACCCCTCAGCTTCCTTGTACGCGAATGCCAAGCTCTCAGGGCACCAAATCACAGGCTTCTTGCCAGGCCCGCGATGCCGTGGGACAAGCGCGAGAATATTTCCGCCACTGGCTACGTACTCGCGGAACTTGCGGTTGATTGTAGCAAGTGACGGAGCGACATAGGTGTCCTCGTCAACGTCCCAGCGAGTGCTGTTTTTTACAGTCTTGACGATCTTTTCCCATTCGTTAAGCAACCAGCCACGAGACTTGTCGGAGCGTGGTACCTTTTTTCCTGTTTTCGAGCCTTCCTGCAGCATTGCGTTGATAAGCTTTTCCAACAACACACTGCGAATGCGGTCTCCATCCTTAAAATCGGAGAGCGTTTTGTCGCCGTGGATGAGGTCCAGGCGTTTGTTGACAGGGTGGTTCTTGTTGCGCTTGATCTTGGCCTTCTTCGTGCGCAGGAGCTGAGCGAGTTCGAAGTCACTGAGAAACATGGTCCGCTCGGGATCATCCTCGTGGACAATGTTAAAACCGTTGGTCAACCGTGCGACTGGACGATAAGGCTCGTCGGCAATCAGCACGCGATCATGAAATCGGAGACGCTCCTTAAAGTTGCGCTCCAAGGCGTGAATAACCGGTTCAACGTTCATTAAAATGTTCCTTAGGTTTTTGGAGGATTAAGCAGTGATCTTACGAAGCCAAGTCAGCTCCGTAATTTCTTCACCAGTTGTCGAGACCAGGATCCCCTGATCAATAAGACGCCAGATAGCCACACGGCGAGCTGACATGTTTCCGCAACCCCAGAGCAGGTCGCCGAAACGGAAGAATCCCTGCAGCTTCTTGAGCAGGTTCAAGACCTGTTCGATTTCGTTCTGATCGTGCCATTTGCGGGACCACAAAACGTTTCGTGCGTTCGCAGCTGCCTCGAACGAGCCATTTTTTTCGCTTAGGAAGCGGATGTCATCGACTGCGCCATCCGTTCCGTAGGCCTTCATGCGCTCGATAAGGAGGAGCATGTCGGCGCGCTTGCGCTCCATCTTAACAACTACCGCGACTTCATAACCGTCCGTGAAGCGAACACAGAAGTCAGCGGTATGTTTACACGTCTTTCCGTTGGCATCGACAAAGCGGAGAACCGGATACTGTCCCTGAATGTCGGCCACATCAGTGCGTGCCATCAGAGTCAATAGGATGCGATGTTCCAGCTCGCTTTCGAACGGGATCACGTGATCGCCGTACGCCACCGAACCACGTGCGGTTTTCGCGCTCTTGCTGGGAGGAAGACGGCTTGCCAACCCATAGCTTGGTGGATTCCAGTATTTCTCACTGGTCGGCGTGACCTCGAGATTATGCTGGGCGCGGAGCTTGTAGGAGCACATCAAATTGGTGTCCTGCATTCCACTGATCTTTTCTTCCGAGCGACGAGGTCTGTTGAGGTGACCCAGGCCGGCACGGTCGCGCTCATGACGGAAAGCGACTTTACGGGAATGAACAACTGACATTAGTCCGTACCTCCAACATGATAGCGACAGACGAAGTAGGTTGCGGTCGGGATGCGAATTTCAAAGGTTGCGCAATTAACAGGGCGCACGGGTTCGTTCCGTGTTTTCACGGCAGGTTCTCCAAATTGTTGTTGAACTTACAATTCTGCCTGAATGCGACTGAGCACCTGGTGTCAGGTCATGTTGTTTCCGGATGTCCGGTCGAATTCAGTGAGCGGAAGATGCGACTTTTCGCGGCAATGCCAGCATAGCAAATGCATAGAAACGTATTCCCGAACGATTTCTTTCGATGCGGGATCCTGCCGGCGCTGGAAAGCCAACGCTGGATACGACTTCTCTGAATTTGTAAGTAAGTGGCGAGCGCGAGCGCGTGACGGCCAAGCTAGTCGTTCAGGCACTTGTGCCCGCGAATTTGCTAAGCGCGTCCGCCGCGAACTTTAGATATTCGAAATAACGACATGGCGATCTGGTCCCTGAAACAACACCAGCAAAAATGCCTGCGCGATCTGCCGAAGTCGAGTGGCATCGTTAACAATTCGTTAAAAGATGAAAACATGGTTAATTACTCGAATGACTTGCATCGACGATCCAACATTGGTGGCTTGCATAAGAACGAGAGAGTCTGAGGTACCGCTATCAGAGGCCCTCGTTATGGAATTTCCCAAGCTAAAGTTTTTCGGCGAAGTGCAGAAGACACTCGCACCTGTTCTAGACCATCTCGGGCTGAAAGCACGGATGCGCGAATGGTGGGGCTATCCAACAATTCAGTTCGAAACACCAGACGGGACCATGCGTAGCCCAATTTGTTTGGTGCTAAGGAATCCCGATCCGTCCAATAAGGCGGGGTCGAGGTGGAAGGGTCACACGATCCAGTATACTGGCCACGACGAACGGCCGCTGGGGGATAGCGGCTGGACTTTCGTGAAGTTCGTGGCAATGGACGAGGAATATCTCAAGGGCAGCGATAATGCGTCCGCAAGAACATTGGCTCGCGACTTAATGGACTTTAACCTAACTTTTACTGAGACGCATCCGATGGCCACTTTTGAAATCGAGGTCTTCAATACCTACAACAACCTCAGAAAAATGTTGAAAAGATCCGACAATCCGACAGTGGAATGCCAGCGTTCAGGCAAACTGGAAATTTTGAAATTCAACGACCACGCTGGCCGGGCGTGGAGCATTGAATTTGGAGAGCAAGTGACCGTATCGGTCGACGGCGCGTCGTTGAAGACGTTCCGTTATTATGAAGCCGAGACTATCATGCCGTTTGTCAAACGTACGATTTCTAAAATCAAGCCAGAGGTAACAACCGACTGCACGAATGCCATGACGCGGTGAACTGCGTCATGGCAAGGTTGTTTTCATCAACATCCACGGCGAGCGCGCTGACGTTCCGTGGGTTGCTCCCGGCTTCTTAAACGCTGTTCGCCATTGTCGTTTAATCATGTCGGTCCGTTGTGGATTTCTTGTTCAACTCGATAGCGCCGTGATTTTTCTGCTTGAGGGTTGTCATACAGATAAATGGGCTGACGACTATAGGGTATCTGTTTTTTAAACCCCCGCGTAGGTACAAGTTCGCCGGTATCCCGCGATACCAAAAGCTGCTTCACCGCAATGGGTTCTTGAAACGAAGCCGATAGGTCCACGAGTTGTCCGGTGAGCGTGGCATGCATCGCTTGCGCGACCAGCCGCGTGATCGCGGGAGGGGTGGTCCGGCAAATCTGCTGGGCTTGCTCCCACTCTGAACCTTCAAAAACCCAATGTGGCGGGATGCCTTGCAGCGCCTTGAGAACAGGAGTTGTGAGCGGAATGGACGGGGGTTTGTCTTTTCTTGCCCGACGCTTTATTTGCGGTAACAGAACGTCCTCGAATTCAAAGCCCACGTCCCTCCATTTTTGCAGAACCGCCGAGTAAGGCTTCACAAGCGAATAGAGATCGGGCGTCAAAACCGGCCTTTTCTGGGATATATTCCGCCAAGTAATGTATGCAGATTTGAAGTTGTCCGAGGTTTCCTGGCTGTCCACCAAGTCCTCGAGAGTCTCAACGAGCGAGCGGTAAACACCCGGTTCGATTAGCGGGGGTACTAAATCCTTCTTCAAAGACCGCTTGACCCCCATAATCACGGTTCGATTGCGATTCTGAGCAAGCCCGTATTCCTCGCCTTTTAGCAAGAAGAATTCAGCGATATAACCCAGTGCGCTGAACTCCTGGATGATCCAGTTTTTGTAGAGTGCATGGCGAGCATCGAGAAACTCCTCGGCATTCTCGAAAAAGAACCCGTTGGGGCGTTTTTGCCGTATCAGGGAGATCACCTCGGGAAACGCGTGTCCTTCATCGGTGGCACCTTTGCTTTTTCGGTGCCACGGCCTTCCTGGCAGCGCACCGCAAATAACATCAACGCCCCTCGCTTTCATCCCGGAGGGAATGGCATGCTCAATATCATCAGATTTCATACCTCCAGCGACCCCCCAATCTGGACGGTTTGCCGTAATAGTAGCTCGTGCAACTCTATTTTCATCAGAGACGGCAGCCACGTGGAAACTTGCGGCTTCCAGGCCTAATGCGCCCGCGCCAGACGCGGAAAAAATCTCAACTGCACTAAAGCGGCGAATGGGATTGGTCTCACTTAAGTCGCTCGACGCCGCGCGCGTCCGCTTGCCAGGCCGTTCCGTGGCGCAAAGGTGGTTCCTTTCCGCTCGGTTTGCGTCAGCAGACGGTTGAATTTTATCAGGTGACGTTGAGATAGGCGTCGCGCACAATCTCTTCAGGGTGTCGAGCCCGTCAAGTTCAAGGAACTCGGAGAATTCCGTGTCGATCGCCGCGAAGTCGCCATAGGAACTATGGCTCAGCAGATATCGTGCTTTCGCCAAAAGTAGGTCGGCGGAATACGACGGTAGATCAAGCCAATCCTCCCTTGGCATACACATGTCGGGGAATAACTTGTCAAACCAAGACAACAAAACTTCCGCTTCCCGCGCGAGATTTTCGCGCGCCAAATCAGACCGTTCTAGATCGGAAACCTGGGCAGGCGAGAGGTTGTCCAAGTCCTCAATTTGACTTAGGTTTAACTGTTGCGACCTCTTTAAATTTTCAAAGTTTCGAACGAACTCGCCCACTGCGGATCGGAACTCCTCGGCGTTTTTCTTCCCGAGCGTTATGGCTCCGCGTGATAATTTACTATCATAGGCCCGCGACTGCCTTTGATCAGTGGATAACGCTAAAAGCTGAAATTCCTTTTCAATTTCCCTAACTTGGCGCGGGCTGAGATTTGCTCCGGCGGCGATTCTGGCAAGTGCTTCAGTCCGAGCCTCGTCGCTAGCGGAGATCATAGCCTTGATCGTGTCGAATTGAACGGCTTGCTTTACGAGCAGTTCCTTGTGCGCACCTAAAGTTTCTGAAAATCCCCGAAAAAATCTAGTGTCGCTGGGAAACAAACCTGTCTCAGCAAGAAAGGAATTGACTGCTTTGGCGGACATATCGTCATTGAATATGCCAGTAGCAACTTCGTTAGCCATTCGCGATCCCGCCTGACGCCGGCCGCTTCCGGAGAGATTCAGCACCTTTTCAACATTCTCAACCAGGTCGAGAAGGGTTTTTGTCAGTTGTCGCCTGTTTTGAAGAATCTTCCATCGCGCGTCTTTAATAGTCGAATCGGCGTCCGTTGCGACCGCCTTTTTCCGAGCAGGTTTGGGTCGGGGCTTGCCAATAATAGTCTTTTTAAAAGGCGATGTGTTTTTTATTGCCATGTGAGAATTCCTGAGTGACGCCAGATTATTCGCACGCTAGGCGTGTTTTCCTCGCAAACCAAACCGTTAAAACTTTAACAGAAGGGAGGATTCCTACGGCAACCTCTTTCATTGCTAAATTTAACTTCTGTGGGAGGGAACCACTGGAGAGGGAGTACGGCGCAAGTGCCGACTTAGTTATCCTAGATCGTGCAAGATGCCCATCTTTACCCTCGCCAAAAACATTACACGATCACACTTAACTCCGAAAATGGTCGTCTAAGTCTGATTGAATGGCGCGACATCATGTGTGAATGTCATCGTCGCGATCCACCGGAGATAATCGACATGCTTCCAAAAATCCCAGGGTTAGGTAATATTGGCCTGCCAGACATTCACTATCTGCCTATGCGTGGCCGGGAACAGAGTTCGCAGATCACTGGTCTTCTGGATGGGGCGGCGAAGTTGAAGGTGAAGGCTCAACGGGCTCCCGATAAAAGCGAAGAACAGCCTAAAAAGACTGACGATGGCAATTGATACATGAGTTGGGAAGCCGTGTCCGCGGTCGCCAACGTTGTGATGGGGGCGACAGCCGTAGGAGCAACGTTTTACGGGTTCCGGCAATATAAGCATTCAGTTGAGATTCAGGAGAATGACTCTCTATTTTCGATGACCGAGCGGATGGCAAGCGCGAACAAGGCCATCAGAGAGGCGGGTGACGACCAAGCAGCGCTGGAGCAAGCCGTCAAGGAAATCATAAATATACTAGAGGTCTTTTGCTTCATGTTGCACAAGCGTCAACTCAGCCACGGGGTTAACGAATTTGTGTCGGATCTCGTAAATTCGGACCTGAAGGAGCTTATTCGACTAGACGCAGTAGTGGAAATCATCCGAGAGAGTTCGAAACGCAACCCCAACGCCGCCCGGTATATCAAGCTCCAGCTCGAGAGGGTCTTGGGCATTGATGAAACAAGAGAGGTTTTGCTCGCAAATTTCTGATTAAAAAGTCTTTTTTCCATACGGAGCCATTTCCGGAAACCGTAAGGCCTCCATCTTCGCGTGCCAAATACCTGTCATAGGGTTGAATATGCCCGGCAGCGGGTAGCACTCGTTGATGAGCATGAAGTCCTTGACATTGAAAGTGGCTATCACCGCCCGGAGCGTTAGTGCGGTAGCGGCGATGTGGAGATCTTGGCCGATACGGGGCTCTTTTGCGTCTGCTCGCGGCACAGATAGATTTCTCAACCGGCGATCGGCGGCAAGCGTTCCCCAGATTTCCAATACTTCTTTGCCCGAGGGAGCGATCGGTATCTCGCCCGCTGTGAGTTCTTGATACCATTTGCTCAGCTTGACTGCTTTGAGGGGGCTCCGGGCACAAATTTCCATGATGCCTTTTTGCAGCTCCATCAACGCCGCTGCGGGAAGAACTATGTTCTCGGCGGCTTTAAGAAAGTCGAGAACTCGCGGATGAGGCCTGACTTTGCTCGTCTCACTGATTACATCGGTATCCAAAACGAAAACTTGCTTCATGTCGTTCGCCTATACTGACGGCGATGTTGCCGATCTTTTTCCCTGTTGTTACTGTAATGTTGAGTAGTATTGGTTTATAAATGTTTAATGATTAAATCACCTGGCCTGCGCGGCTGGATGTAACTCGTTATAGAGAAATAGAAACCGATGCTTTTGCGAATCGCTCAGACGGTGATATAAAGGAATTCTCTTTCTCCTGATTTTTGGACGACATGAAATTAAAGGAATTAATAACAGTTCGCGACGAGGATCAGGAAATATTGCATTTTCTTGACCGAATTCGTGCGGCTGGTTCAGCTATTGTCCAACATGGATCAGCCCGTTTCGTCATCGACATTCGACGTGAAGAGGTTTCAGAAAAGGGTCGACTTATCCTGACGAGGGGTGGACCTGTAGACGATAGTGATACCTGAGGTCAGCATATTCCGTCAGACTGATCTTTCGCTTGCGCTGGAACTTGAGTGAGGCGGATTCCAAAAACCGTGATTGCGGTACGTACTGAGTAGCTTGCCTGGCAAGGGACTGCGGAGACTGTCAAATCCCGTAGACCCTTCAACGGACTCCTGGTACCAATTTTGTGTCGCTGAGTTTATTCGTGCCAGATTGGTCGCCTCGGTGTTGCCAAGGGAGAATGGCGGATTTCCAGCGCATTCGACCGGCTGCCCGCTGAAAATTCTTAATAAACAGATCAATGAATTCCGGGTCATTCTTGCGAAGCCTGCCGCAAGCAAGGGCAGTCGAAAGTTGTCCGATTGCAGTTCTAATATGAGCTTGCTGGCGTTGCGGGAGTTCCAGCCGCTGCGTCCTACCGGCATGAATGCCCAATTGTCCTGGCCTTCGGGTGCGAGGGTTTCCTGCAAAGAATTCTTACTGCTTCCCTCAAGGTAGACAAGAGACCCAAGAACCTCAAAACGTTCGAACAACAACTCAAAATCAGGCACTGCGCCGACGAACGTTTTTGACCAGGAACGTGTCAATTCCAACAAGTGGTCGCTGAGGGGCGTTTTACGTTCTTCGAAGTCAGGAAGCTGTTTCCAGGCGTCATTTTCGGTTCCAACCCACGTCCATAAAAACAGCGTCTCTATTAGCCGTGTGGGCCTGCGGTAATCGTTTTGCAATTCAGCGCTCATAAGTCGGTGCAGCATCTCCCAACGGCCGGCGCGAACCAACCCCAACGCGTAGCTGGTGAAAGTGAGAACAGCAGGATAGGAGCGCAAATTTGGAAATTTTGACACACCGCTGCGGGACTTCTGACCGTGAGCATGGACGCTTCGGATTGTGTTAATTACAGCACTCCATTCTCTTCCTTCGCCCCATCGCCCTGCGATACCGGCGATAGTCGCAAGTCCTTCGGAAACAGATTCAAGTCGCGTGACGCGTATCCGAAACGCGGCTTGATCCCAGTCAAACGGGATCTCAAATTCCGGTCCTTCGAGGTGGGAAAGCAGTCTTGCCGTCTCGTCAGAGAGAAGGTCGTCAAGCTGGATGCGAAATTCGGGTTTTGCGAGAAACCGTTTTGTGCTTCCAACAAGCAATTCGATGCTTAAGGGATTCGGGCGTTGGGACGATTCCAACGTTTTAACGTGTTGCTCTACGCTAGAAAAAAAGCTGTCCGCATCAGAAATAGAAATCACGTCAGCCTTCCGATGGGCGACCAACCCCGTTGCACCAACACCCAGATTCCCCCTCGAAGCCCAGTAGGTTGAGTACCGGCGGTTCGGCGCGCGGACAAAGGCTGCGCGAAGCGCGCTGACCAGCCGGAAACTATCAAACCGTGCTCGTCCAAGATACGATCCAGGATGGCATCGTACTGTGCGGGGTAGCCGTTCAATTCGCTCTCTGTATTGAGGATACGAGCGTCTTTGTAGTCCCCATGTAGTTTGAGGATGTAACAACGGCTGTGGGTAAGGGGCTCGGCTCCGGACAGAGCGTCCACGGATGCAATGATGGTGGGCTCTACGCCACGCTCGCGCAGAGCATTTTCCATGAGGCGATCGAAGTTGGTCGTAATGATGACCCGGATATAACCGCTTGCAACAAGATCGGCGATTGCGCGATGCGCTTTTGTTGGAACTTTCGCCCCTCCTCTCGATCTTTAGCGTTTGGCTCTATGTAGCCATGCAAGATTGCCCGCCGCTCTCCGGGTGAGGATCCCAACTCTTCCAACAAAACCGAATAGTTGGGCTCTCCGCCCATTGTGTCACGAAACCAAACAGCCCAATCGGTTTGGTCCTTTACGCCTTGACCGACGGCCACGCGGCGCACGAGGCCTAGCGTAATTTCCCAACCTGTTGGTATTTCGGCCGCTCGAGATAAGCCGCTACCGAGAAGTAGGGCTAAACGCCTTTGTTCTCGAATACTGAGAAGGCTAGTTTGGTCAGTGGGTCGCGCGTAATAAGACTCATGGCCGGTATGATAGCGCAATGTTGCTCAGCCATCGTGAGTGGACCAAAGCCATCCACAAGTTGATTGGCCGGGCTTCTATTTAATCGCGAGGGGACGTCGGGCCAAACTGTCAGGTTGCATGTGCGATAAAGGCCACCGCGCCGATCGGACAGTATAACGGTGCTGGTCTAGACCGCCAACGCAACAACCGCTATTTGACGGACTAACTACTTGTCGATGATGCACCACCCTGAAAGATTTCGAGGCTATACCCTAGTGAAAAAGGTTCAACGCAATTTCGTTATTGAGTACAAATCCGGACGAAGAAATCTTGATGCCAAATCGACTTCGATCTGGGGCATCATGGATCTGAAATCCGTTGCGCGAGATTTGGAAGGGGAAGCAGCGCCTTTTCTAACGCCGCATGACCGTAATGACCTGGCCGATACTGAAACCTTCTCACCCAAAGCAGAAGGGCGAGGACTGTTGTCGACACAATCAATTAGGCATCCAACAACTGCCGCGAACACACAGGAGATAACCATGGCCGACGAGACCGAGATGACAACAAGTAATGAAGCGCCAGCCTCTGTGGTCGCTGCGGTTGAAGTGCCCAAGAAACAGCGAAGACCTCGTGCCAAGAAGGCCACTTTTGAAACGGCTTCTGCCGAAGCTGCGGCGGAGGCAACGCCTTTGAAGAAAACGAGAGGACGTAAGCCCAAGTTGAATGGAGATGCGAGCAGCGCCAAAAGCGCACCGGTGCGCCGCGCTCCGAAGCCTGTGCCAGCAGCGAAAGCTGCGCCAACGATTTCAGTCGACGAGATGGCGGACATTCTGCAGTTGGAGGAGGAAAACAAGCGGTTACGCAAATTGCTTGCTGAGAAGCTTCGCGCAGAAAATACGGATCTTCGTAAGCGGCTCAACTTAGGTTGATCAAAGACGATTAACGAAGCGATGGCCATTGTTTCTCTGCGCATGTGATATGCGGTTTTGTGTTGCTTGTTGTTTCGGCCAATGCCCAAACTCGCCATCGGCGGTGCGAGGAAAATATTCGGCTGAGCGAAATGGCCTCACCTTGGAGGCTCTCGAGTCAGTGTTCATATTGTAAACGGCACCTTCATGAGCCTGTTAATTGAGCATCGTGCTGCATCACGGTGTAACGGGTGCCCGTGAGCGTGCGCCACGCCGTCGCCCCAAGTCGCCATTCGTAGGATCTGAACCAGATGACATTTGAGTCACCGCCGCCGTAATAACAAGAGTGACCCCAAAGCCGAGCCCAACGAAAACAGCCTTGATGCGGGTGTTCAATTCGACGTGCCGCCCAATTGCTTGGTCTGTCGGGTGGGCATTGAAAAAACCGGCATAATAAACTCCTTTCCCGACAACTTCGTTGCCGGATCGCTGTTCCACATTCCGGGCCGAATAACTTCCAAGCATTACGGCCGGGCGGTAACTTTACGCAACGCTTTAAGAGGTGACACGTCGATGAAGACAATAGGTATGGTGGTTTTTGAGGGCGTCCAGTCTTTGGATGTTTCCGGCCCGCTGGACGTCTTTGCTGAAACCAATGCTTTTGTCAGGCCTGATCAGCATTATAAGATTATGACGATCGGGCCAGCCGATTGCAATGTCACTGCTTCGAATGGGATGATCCTGGCGTCGAACCTCAGCTATGCCGAAGCAACTTTCCCCCTTGATCTCCTTCTCGTGCCCGGTGGCCCGTCCTTGCCGACTTCTGACGCGCCGTCTGGTGTTGTCGATTGCATTCAGCGTCTAGTACCGCTCAGCAGAATTTACGGCTCTGTGTGTACAGGCGCGTTTCTGCTTGGGGCAGCAGGGCTTCTGGATGGCCGGAAAGTCACGACCCATTGGCAGAATGCCAAACAACTGGCCCTGCGATATCCAAATGCGGCTGTCGATTATGACCGGATCTACATGCGTGACGGTCCTATGGTGACCTCTGCCGGGGTGACTGCGGGCATCGATCTGGCACTAGCTTTGGTTCGTGAGGAGCACGGGCCGGCCATCTCGTTGGCCGTTGCCAAGCGGCTCGTCGTCGTTGCCCAGAGATTGGGAGGGCAATCGCAGTTCAGCCCTTACATCGAATTCTCTTTGGACACCGGATCGCCAATTTCCGGAGTGATCACTTACGTCATGGAGCATCTCGATAGAGATCTGTCTATCGCCGAACTCGCGACCGCAAGCGCGATGAGCGAACGGAATTTTGCCAGGGCTTTCGTCGCAACCACCGGCTCCACACCGGCCCAGTACGTTGAAAGGGCGCGCGTCGATGCGGCGCGCGCCATGCTGGAAGGAACCAGAAAACCCCTGAAGCTCATTGCCCACGAATGCGGATTTGGCAATCCCAAGCGCATGCGCGAGGTCTTTGTAAAGCGCCTCGGAATCCTGCCCACCCAGTACCGGGATCAGTTTTTGATCAAATGACGATGCCAATCAGCTTTCCCACTTCGAGTTCAGGATGAGATCGACGAAGTTCTCGCGCTTGTAGGTTGGGTCCATGTAGCTCAGCACGTCGGCCTTCACGTTGCCAAATGTGGTCTCTGGCTTTCTGATCGTGCCTAGGCAGAAGGAGGACAGGATGCCGTGCTTGAACTTCAATCCTCGCGGATGGCATGTGCAGACCTCGTGCCGCTGCGCATCGGTGAAGCTATCATAGGCAATTCCGAGCACGTCCATTTCGACGCCGGCGGTCACGAGCGCGACTGTCGGTCGCTTGTGCTGCGGAATTCCCGGGGTCGTGTGTAAGGCGATCGAGTCCCAGACGTCATCGACGTCGCGTTCCGATATGTCGTAGGCCGAGAGAAAGTCACGCGCGGCATTCGCGCCGTCAACTTCGAAACGTTCCGTGTCGCTGGCATATTGATCCATGATCCCCATGTCATGAAACATGGCGCCAATATAGAGAAGCTCAGGATCGTAATTGAGTTGTTTGCGTTCGCCGGTCAGGGCGCCGAACAGGAAGACGCGGCTGGAGTGATGAAAGAGAAGATCCGTCTCCGTATCGCGGACCAGTTCTGTTGCAGCTTTCGCCATGGCGCTGTCAGGGATCTTGACGCCGGCGACGACCTTTGGTTCGTTTGTCATTGGAAACCTCTTAATTTAACGATGAGCGGCACACCTGCGCCGATGCGGCCGATCAATCGCCGCCAGCCCTATACTCTGTCGGTTTGGGGTGTTTGATCAATTCGCTTCAGGGGCCCGATCCTGCCAACAAGGGGCGGAAATCTGCCACCATGCTTGCATATCCTGGTGACGAGCTGAGTGACGTTGTCTGATTCCGGCTCTTTACGGTTGCGCCCCGGTGCCCTGTTGTCACGGGGGCAAGAATTATAACAACGAAGAAAGCCTATCCAGAGCTTGAAGAGGAGGTTGGGATCGCGAGGTCGCAACCCCGGCGGCCAGTCGTGTTACACCAGTTCCCCCATGGCCTGCGCTGCCTCCTCAAGCTTGGATCGCAGCCACAGATGCGCCGGATTATTGCTCAGCCGATCATGCCATATCATCTGGACTGGAGCAGCTAGCGCGGTCCACGGGAGCTTGCAGAAACTCGTTGAGATCGCATCTTTAAAGGGGTGTCGATAGTTTGCAGCAGGACGTGAATGTCTATCTCTCAAAGCTTGGTCGAAGTGATTTGAGTGAGGAAGACGGCCGTCGCTCCATCGTCATCATCGACTCTGCGATCAATCTTGAGCACATGGGCGACATCATTGAAAGGGCCTGGTGCCCCAGGTTGCAAAAAGTCTCGTTGGGACTGAAGTTCTCGGAGGACGGCCACGCTCACCCAAATCGAACGGGCGCCATCGAGCGGGATTGGCCGCGCCAACGGATGGAGCCTCACATGTCGGATCTCAGCCTTGGACAAAACCACGCACTCGATGTTGCCCGGATCCTGATGGTCCCGATCACCCTCTTCGAGGTTCTGGCTGGATGACGGTATCCGCAACGCCAAGTGGCTTACTGAGAAAGAGAAGGCTCGAGCTCAACATCGAGGTGGAAGACCAGGCTAAGGTGGCCCATGGGTCCATGCGATTGTTGTTCAAAGACGTGCGCGTCTGGATGATGGGTTTGGTCTATTTCTGCCTGGTTATGGGCCAGTACGGCATTACTTTGTGGCTACCGAGCCTTGTCAAAAACGCTGGCATCACCGGCAACCTAAAAATTGGGCTGGTCACCGCGGTTCCTTACGTGGCTGCGGCCATTGCTATGGTCTTTTTCGGCTTCCGTAGCGACGCCACCCGGAAGCGCCGCCGGTATCTCATTGTCCCGCTGTTGCTGGGGGCGACCGGTTTCGTGGCGTCGGTTCAGTTTAAGAACAATACGGTGTTAGCTATTGCCGCGCTGACCGTCGCTTCCATCGGCGCCGTCGCCGCTGCGCCATTGTTCTGGCCACTCCCTACCGCATTCTTGGCGGGCGCTTCTGCCGGGGGCGGTATCGGACCGATCACTTCGCTACAAAACTTAGGAGGCTTCTTCTCGCCCTACATGATGGGTTGGCTCAAGGACGCAACACAGAGCAGCCACGCCGGTATGTACGCTTTGACGGGCTGGCTCTTGCTAGGTGCGCTGATCACGTGGCGAACGCCGGCCGAGTTGGTGGACAAATAGACTAGAGAAAAGGGAAGAGTGCTGTTTAGACGGTCGGTGAGCTGGGACTGCGAGTGCGACAAAGCCGTACATTGTGCGACATTATTGACGCGCGTGGCTTAGACGGTGTAGCCTGCGCGAGTGGGTGACACCCGCAAAAGACTATCGAAACCATCGAGTGAGGAAGTATGAGCGCTGAAAATCTTAAAGTATTGGGGGGCATCGCGGTCGGTGAGACCCACACCGTGCGCAAGACGATATCTGAATCAGACGTGTATCTTTATGCTGGGATAGTGGGGGATTTTCACCCCAACCACATCGATGAGGAATATGCGCTTGAACATCTGGGGCGTCGGGTCGCTCACGGCGCACTTCTTCCGGGATTTGTCTCTCGTGCCACCGTGGAGTTGATAGGCGATCGGTTAACGCCGCCGGGGTATGCCGCCCAGGAATTCCGAATAAAGTTGATCTCACCAGTATATATCGGCGACACCATCAAAACAACCGCCGTCGTCACACGGCTAGATGCCGAGCGCCGAAAGGTACATATGTCTGTCGAGATCCATGCGGGCGAGGATCGGCTGTGCGCCGTTGGTGACACGACGGTGAAAGTACTTCGTCCCGCCCAACAATGAGGTTCCGATGCCCGACGTGCGAAAGCCCATCCGTTCAGTGCTGCGAGCGGCAGCCGTCATAAAAGCTATTGGTGCTGGAACCAAGGGCATTACCGCGATCGCCGCCGAAGTTGGCGTGAGTAAAGGAACGGTATTCGACTTGGTGAAGACCTTGGAGAGCGTTGGCTTTGTCAGTCAGTCGCGTACTGGCGACGACTATCAGTTGGGTCCAGTTCTGATGCGTTTGGCTTCGACAGGTCTCTCTCAGGTTGATCTAGTCGCTGTTGCCGCACCACATCTTCAGGAACTCGCCAATGAGACGGGGGAAGTTTGCCATCTTGGACGTCGGGATGGCTTCGCGATTACCTATCTTCACCGCGCCAAGAGCCAGCATCTTAGTCGAATGCTCGAGCTTAGCAGTTTGGTGGGCGCTCGTTCGCCGCTCCACTGCACGTCGATGGGGAAGATCATATTAGCTCAGATGAATCCCGAGGAGTTCGAAGACTATCTAGCGATACCCCGAGAAAAATTTACAGAGCGAACGCTTACCAATGCAACGGATTTGGTAGCCGAGTGCGGGGTGGTGCGGGCGCAAAGGTTCGCCCTCAATATCGGGGAGTATGAGGAAGGGGTATCGTCAGTAGCAGTGCCGTTGAACGTGTCTGCTGGGGTCCCTCACCATGGGATCAACTTCGCGGTCCCTTCGGCGCGGATGTCGAGGTCTGCGATTCCCGAACTGGTCCAACAATTACAACGAACGGCTGAGGCCATCCAAAAGGACCTCGGATCCTAAAGGAATAAAACTGGAGAACGAGAAAGTGACCACGGCGGCCGGCGCGGCGAGGATGGTTCTACCATCGCAATCTTTGTTAATGTGTACTGGCGCCGGACCATTTACTAAGCCCTCGGCAATCGCTTTCTGTCGACTGGGTCCCCAACGCTCATCACCGAGTTTCAACCCATAATCGTCGGAATGGGTTGGGGCCTGGGCCTGGGCCTGGGCCTGGACAATCTCGCCCATCGGCGCGGTAAAAGAGGCCGTCGGCAGTGCGTGCTGTAGAGTTCTGGAAGCTTCGAATTACCACAAAGCCGAAAGACAGTGCGCTCGCTGCGCAAATCGCCAACTTTCCAGATGGACGAAAGAGGAACTACACAAAGTCGGCCTGTGGACTTTCTTTGATCCCGCCGTCCAGGGCGGCTGCATGACTGAAGCGGTCACAAATTATCTTGCCAGGCACATGGAGATCGAAGGGTATGTCTATCTCGCCTATGAGCCGATAAACGTGGCATTCCGGTGCGGTACAGGTATAGCCGCGGACAATGCGGAAAAATCAGTCTGGAAGACTGAGCCCGTTTACCTTGGCATATATGCAATCGCACAGGCGACGAAGGCCTCCGGCAGCAAGGTGGCGCTCCAGGTGCACCGGATGATGCAAAAAGGCTCGATCATCCGCGGATGGTTGAAATTCCGGGTATCTTCGTGGATGCCGTCGTCATAGTGCAGGATCATGAACTTGCCGGCGGAACCTCTATCCCCCCGTTCAGAGGTACCAGTCGGCGGCGGCGGCATCGTCAAGCCGGCGTTACGAAGTGTCCGACGGAGCAATGGTCAGCCGAAAGGAACTTTTCGATCGCATCCGTCATCTGCCTGCCACTCCGCCTGTCCGTCGGCATCGAGACCCCATTCTAAAATACGCGACCCACTCCAAGCGCAATGCCGAGGCTGGCAGGTTATCGAGCTACCACCGCCAGCGTCAACTTCCACATCCCCGTCGGCGCCAGCAAGAATCGCCCTTCAGCCGACGCGAACAGTGCAAGGAGGCCCATGTAATCTTCACGAGTCCAGCCCGCAGACACCCTACCTCGAGTTGGCGCTTGCCCTTCGTGCAGGGTTAAGGGCATCGCTCATCGTTGGGGCAACTCAAGCCTTCACAGTTCAGGAAATATTGATTTTTGGAATGCCGAAATCGTCAAACCGGCGAGGATGCCGTGATGGGACCGTTGACAACAATAACGCGACATGCATAGTGAACCTCCATTGCCGCACAGCGTACGGCATTACCGCACTAAAAGACCGAGATAGGGCAGCCAACTCGGCAGTGTGCGGGATCAACCAAGTGAGTGATCAACAAAAGGTGGGAACGAAAATGGGAACGATTGAAAATCGCATCAACTCAACCATGCGCCGTTGCTGGATAGGAGGCCTTTCGCTAGTTGCGATGTGTGTGGCAACCACTACCGCCAACGCGGCATGCAACCCAAAGAATCTGGAGCGAGCACCGCTGCCATCCTGGATCCAACAGCCCGATGTCAGGACGCTGAAGACGCGGGGTAATGTCGGCGAAATGCCATCATCTTACCTCGACGTTGCCATTTCGCCGGAGCAGGTGCAGGATGTTTGCACGAAGAAGTTGAAGGCAGCATTCCTCAACTGGTCGGCGGGCGCCTATAACGATGCGATCGTGCAGGGTGCGAAGGATGCGCTCGAGGCGATGAATATCGAACTCGTTGCCGTAACGAACTACAACTACAATCAGACACAGCTGGCCAACGATGTGCGGGACGTCATGGCCCTTCGTCCGGACTTCATATTCTATTCGGGCATTGACCCAACGGCAGACCGAGCCGCACTTCAGCCGGCGGTCGATGCAGGTGTGGGGGTGGTTTCCTTTGCCAACGCACCTGGCGGATGGACCGCTGGCAGGCCGTCCAATTTCATTACACTTCTATCATATGACACGCAGGGCAACGGCGCGTTACTGGCGCGCGAAGTTGCCAAGAAATTTCCGGATGGCGGAAAACTTGGCATGATCTATTTCGACGCCAACTATAAAATCGTCAACGAGCGCGAGCAGGGTTTTCAAGACGAAATTGCCAAAACCGACATCGAGATGGCGGTCCGGTCCCCAATGAGTTCGCCCAACTCGACGCAGGACATCACGTCCGCTATGCTTGCACGTAATTCGGACCTAGATGTCATCTTCGCGCCGTGGGACCTGCCTGCAGATGGCGTGATTGCCGCGCTCAACGCAGCAGGCTCCAAGATCGCCATTGCCCATATCGATCTTGGCTTTACGGGTGCCACTCAGATCGCCTGCAACAAAGGGCCGATCTTTGCGATGTCATCCCAGCTTGTGTATGAGTGGGGGCGCACCGGCGCCATCGCTGCAGCGCTCCATGAACTCGGCCAGCCCGTACCCCCTTACGTCATGGTTCCAATCTTCACGGCGAACAAAGACAATCTCAAAGAAGCCTGGGACATCGCCTATGGAGCGACTGCGGAGCTACCTGCTGCGGCGCAGAAGTGCTTGGCCGCCGAGTAAGCTGTGACGAAATCACGTACAAGCGAGTGGGGTTTTACGGTGACATTGTCGACGAACGAAACGATTGCAGATTCGGTGCCATCAGCGGCTAATGTGTCGCCGTTCGCACTCGAAATGCGTGATGTCCAAAAATCTTATGGCGCCGTCAAGGTGCTGCACGGTGTCGATTTCCGGGTAAAGAAGGGAAGTATCCACGCTTTGCTCGGCGCCAATGGCGCCGGAAAATCGACCTTACTCAAGATTGCGGTTGGTGCAGTTTTAGCTAGCGATGGAAAGATTCTCATCGATGGCGCCGAACATGTCTTCTCCGGTGCGTTGGACGCCCGGAAGGCGGGTATTGGAATGGTCTTCCAGGAACGAAGCTTGATCCCGGATTTGACCGTTGCTGACAATATTTTCCTGAACGGAGAACGCCGACGCTTCGGGCTTGTCGATCAGAGTGCCCAACACCGTGAGATAAGGCGAATTTTCGAGAAACTCGGAGTGCAAATCTCGCCTAATGCGATAGCGGGCGAACTCGGTATCGCAGACCAGCAAATGGTCGAAATAGCAAAAGCCGTGCGGTTGGCCGGCTCGGTATTAATCCTGGACGAACCAACCGCCGCATTGACGGACAAGGAGGTTCAAAGGCTATTTGCGGTCGTTCGTCAACTTGCTGGTACGGGGGTCGGCGTTATCCATGTAACGCATCGGCTTACGGAGATTTTCGACATCTGCGATGACGTCACAATTATCCGGGACGGTCGGACAATCCTGTCAAAGAGCGTTCAAGCAACGACGATGTCGGAGGTTGTCGAGGCGATCGCCGGCGGGGTCGTTAGGGAAAATCTCCGTTCGGCCCAACGCCCCAAATGCACGGTAGATCAAGTTCCGATGCTGTCTGTGAAGGATCTGACCGTGGGGGAAAAGCTGAACAAAGTCAGCTTCGAACTTCAGCCAGGTGAAATCGTGGGTATTGCCGGCCTCGCAGGAAGTGGACGCACGACGCTCCTGAAAGCGCTTTTTGGTCTGGTGAACCCCGACTTGGCCGACATTCGAATCCTAGACCGGCGAGTCAAGCTTTCCTCTCCTTCACGCGCAATCCGTGAGGGAATCTACCTCATTCCGGAAGACCGGAAAACCCAGGGCCTTGTCCTGTCGCATTCGGTTGGTTCGAACATCGCGATGTCTGTCTGGAAAAGACTTTGTCGCGGTCCGCTGCTCAGTGCAAATCGTATCAATGGGGTCGTGCGGGAAGCGATAGTGAAGTTTCAGGTCAATCCGTCCGATCCCAACAAGATTGTCGAATGGCTGTCAGGAGGCAACCAGCAGAAGGTCGTACTCGGCAAGGCATTCAATGCGCGGGGTCGGGTCCTTCTGCTAGATGAGCCGACATTCGGAGTTGATATACATTCTCGCGCTGAGATCACCAGCCGCATCCGCGAGTTTGTGGATGCGGGCAACAGCGTGCTGTGGGCGACGTCCGACCTGAGAGAGTTATGTGACGTTTCGGATCGCATAATGGTCCTCGCGCATGGGACCATTCGCAATGTCGTTACAAATTGGCCGCAGCGAACGGAGGCGGAAATCACCCGTCTAATCCAGCAGCGGTCGGCGGGGTAGGTGTATCGTGATCATAGAAGCCAATGTCCGGACGCACAGACGTGCGGAACCACACGAAAGATACAATAAATGAACATGTTTGATCGAATGGTGAAGGCCATTGTGGCCCCCGGCAGTTCTGCTCTCCTCGTGATAGTTATGGTTCTGCTGATCTCTGCTTTCTCTGTGATGCTCTGGGACACCGCATTCCTGAGCGTCGGCAACTTCATGAATATCCTGAAGGGCAAGACACCATTGATCGTAATGGCGGTTGCCAGCGTATTTGTAATCAGCGCGGGGGAAATTGACCTTTCAATCGCATCAGTTCCACCTGTCGCAGGTATTGTCGCGGCAAACCTCTTGGGACAGGACATCGCGATTTGGCTGGTCGTGCTTGCCGCTCTGGGCACTGGTTTGGCGATTGGCCTGATCAACGGCCTCATTACGGTTAAAATCGGCATCCCCTCCTTTATCGTAACACTGGGAATGATCGGCGTTCTCCAGGGGATGGCGCGTGTGATATCTGGAGAACAGGCGGTGCCAATCCTAGATTCGACCTACACCGCTATCTTTGGCCAGGGCAGCATTGGAACAATCCCTTCTCTGCTGATTTGGACTTTGATCATTGCGATATTAGGCGCCGTTGTCTTGCGGGCGACACCGTTCGGCAAGGCTGTGCTTGCGACTGGCGGCAACGAAACCGCCGCCCGATATTCCGGTATTTCCACCGACAGGATACGCATAATAGTGTTGGTGCTTAGCAGCTTGGCTGGCGCACTGGCGGGCTTGCTTTATACGGGTCAATTCGGGTCCGGACGCTATGATCTCGGCGGTAATGACATGCTTCCAATATTGGCGGCGGTTATTATTGGCGGCACCGCGCTCAACGGTGGTCGGGGTAGCGTCGAAGGCGCGGTCGTAGGCGCCCTTCTTGTCGGTCTCGTGAGCAACGGCGTTATTCTTTTGGGCTTTTCGACGCCACAGCAGCAGATATTTTCCGGCATGATCATTGTCGTAGCGGTCGCTCTTAGTGGTCGTCGCCTCATACAGCGCCGCCTTTGAACGTTCCCATTGGCAGCATCGCCCACCTCAGTAAACGGATCTACGAATGGAAGAGTCTCTTGCGTACAAAACGCTTCTAGAGGTGTCGGAAAAAATCCGCACCGGCGAAGTCTCGCCGACAGCGCTGACCGAGCACCTTCTTGATCGCATTGCGATGGAAAACCCGAAGTATTACTGTTACGAAACGATCACGGCCGATCACGCGCGCAATCAAGCCGAGAAAGCGGAACGTGACCTTCGCGAAGGGACCTGGCTTGGTCCCCTCCATGGAGTACCAATCGCGGTAAAGGATCTGTACGAGACGAGTTTCGCGCCGACCAAGGGCGGCACGAGAATTTACGACGCGAGCGCAATGAAGGATAGCGCTACCGTCGTCACACGTCTCGAGAGCGCCGGTGCTGTAATTCTGGGCAAGCTCCAGATGACAGAGGCAGCCTATACCAATCACCATCCGTCGGTCGTTGCGCCGGTTAACCCAGTGGACGCCGAATACTGGGTGGGGACGTCATCGACCGGTCCTGGCGTTGCGACGGCAGCGGGCCTCTGCTTCGCTTCACTCGGAAGCGATACTGGAGGGTCAATTCGCTTTCCTTCCGCGACTTGTGGCCTGACCGGGCTGAAGCCTACTTGGGGACGTGTTAGCCGACATGGTGTTTTGCCTATGGCTTCGTCGCTCGACCATGTCGGACCTATGTGCCGTTCGGCGGCTGATGCTGCTGCCATGCTAGGCGTGATTGCGGGAAGGGATCCTCATGACCTTACCACATCCATGCAATCCGTACCGAATTACATGGAATTCATTAGTCGCGATACGGCTGCATTGAAAATCGGCATTGACCGCTCATATACGCGTGAAGGGCTAGATCCGCAGGTCATCGCAGCACTCGACGAAGCGGAACACACTTTCGTCGAGTTGGGTGCAAGCATCGTTGAGATCAGTATGCCAGACTACCGACCTCTCACCACGAGCTGGATGAGCCTGTGCTCTGTCGAGCTTGCCATCGCACATTCTGACACTTACCCCATCCAGAAAGCCATTTACGGCCCGGAATTGGCGGCATTTCTTGACTTTGGACGGACGCGATCCGGACTGGATGTTGGAAAAATCATTCACGAGCGTTTCCTTTATTCCTGCGGTCTAGCGGCGGGCTTAGAAAACGTCGATATGTTACTCATACCGACCATGCCAATGACCACGCCAAGTCTCGTCGAGATGAGCAACCTCGGCAAGATGCCCGAGGTCTTAACGGAGTTGCTGCGGTTCACGGCGCCGTTCAATTTCTCAGGTAGTCCCACCGTTACGCTGCCGAATGGCGTCGACAGCAATGGGATGCCGCTTAGCATGCAGTTGGTGGGCAAGCATTTTCGCGAAGAGGTCATTCTTAAGGCCGCACATCTATTCCAGCGACATACAGACTGGCACGCTCTAAGGCGCACAATTCCTTCCGGCCATCGTTTGTATTGAGGGACGTGAAGCACTCTAGAAAGTCTCGTGGTGAAGGAGGATTTTGCCGCTCACCGCCGTGCAACAAGGAGCGCACCCTGGCTACTCGCGCCGACCAGTAGTGCATAGAGAAGGCCGCAACGGTAAAATCGGGCCGACGTGCTCGCGCCGCGGGGAGGACAACATGTTTTGAGCGCCGATCGCTATTATGATTGCGCCCAGTCGCCATTGACGCTCAAGATCGCGGTCACCTCAGACAGTCTGGTTAAATGGTTCTACGGGCGGCAAGCGCATTCGCACACCAGACCGGCGTCCTGCTCGATTTGATGCTCGACTACGAGGCTCATACTGCCGAGCGCCTAAGCTGCGGCAAGGTGCTGGCGTAATCACAGCTCAGCCTGAGCCGGTCCAGAGGTGCCGGACATCGGCGCTGGGTACGTTTCGCTTTTTTAGCGTGCGCCAGTTCGGTATTCCTCGAACGATATTTCCCGGAGGGCGTGGACGGTCGGTCGATTTCGCGCCCGCAGCTGTTGCGCTTCGATCTGGGTGACGGCCCGCACTCGCGCTAGGCACGGGCGGCACACGTCGTAGAATTGTCGGGTGCCCACGCACAAGATACCTTCACGCGGGGCGCTCTCGGCTTTGCGTTTGGCCGGAGTTGACAGGGGATGGAGCCTCTCCCGCTCGTCGAGGAATAACTCGCGGTCGGCACCTTGGCTGAGCTGAGTCCAGCGCGGAGGATCGATGTGCCGCTTTATTGGCAAGCGATGCAATTCGACGCGACTCTGCTCGACCGCCCTGACCCGCGTTGTATCGCCGGCCGCGACTGCGCGCCTGCTGTCGACTGCGTGAGGGTGATTTGAGAGCGCGACGCGCACGCCATTGAACGGTCTTATTCAGGGGTATTGCCTCACGGTTTCCTCGGCGCTCCGCCGTTCGACTGTTGGCGAGCGAGCTCAGCTTCGGAGAAAAGTTTCTGACAAGGGTGAGCCGGGCACCGCTACGCTTCGCCGCTCATTAAGCTTTCCTTCAAAGCTTGACGCGGATTTTGCCGCTAATCAGTGGAAGCTCCAGGGCCTAACTTGCTTTCGAACAAAGGAGCAAGTCTATGAAACATACCGTTCACTACACATTCTTCATCACCGGCGTCTCGTCCGGATTCGGTCGTGCGTTTGCCAATGCGGCGCTCGCCGCCGGCCATCGCGTCGTCGGCACCGTCCGCAAGGAAGAGGCGCTCGCCGAGTTCGAGGCGCTGGCGCCTGGCCAAGCTTTCGGCAAGCTGCTCGACGTCACCGACGAGCCGTCCGTCCTGCGAGTTGTTGCCGAGGTCGAGAGCGAGATCGGCGCGATCGACGTGCTCATCAACAATGCCGGATATGGGCATGAGGGCGCGGTTGAGGAATCGCCGATCGAGGATCTGCGCCGCCAGTTCGAAGTGAACGTCTTCGGCGCGGTCGCGGTTATCAAGGCAGTGCTGCCCTATATGCGCGCACGCCGTGCGGGCCGCATCATCGGTGTCACGTCGATGGGCGGCATGATCACTCTACCGGGGCTGGGCTATTACCACGGCAGCAAATTCGCGCTCGAAGGCATTCTCGAGTCGCTGGGCAAAGAAGTCGCTGGTTTCGGCATTCACGTCACCGCCGTAGAGCCTGGCGCGTTCCGCACCGACTGGGCCGGTCGTTCAATGGTCCGCGCACCGCGCAGTATTCCGGACTACGACGCGGTGATCAACCCGTGGCGCGAGCGCCGCGAGGGCTATAGCGGCCATCAGCCAGGCGATCCCGCCAAAGCAGCGCAAGCCGTCCTTGAAATCATTGCGTCGGACGCACCACCCGCGCACCTGCTGCTCGGCAGCGACGCCGTTCGGCTGGTGCGCGAGAAGCTTACATCTTTGAACAGCGAAATCGACGCCTGGGAGTATCTCTCCCGGTCGACCGAATTCGCCTGACTGATCGAAGGCGAGACCAACTATGTCCATCCTCCCTAATCCCCGCGTGATCTTCCCGCGTGAGCCGTCTGCCCGCGGGACGCGGTTGGGCATCCTGTGCGGGATCATCGCCGCGATCATCTGGGGGGCCTTCCTCACCGTATCCCGTCACGGGATCGGAGCCGGCCTCCAGGCCAGCGATCTCGCCTTCATGCGCTATTCGACCGCGGGCCTGCTGCTACTGCCGATGTTGCTCTGGCGTTCGCCTTGGACGCTGGGCGGAATCGGCTGGTGCAAGGGCGCGGTGCTTGCGCTCCTAGCGGGGCCTCTGTTCGTCCTGATCGGGGCCAATGGCTATCACTTTGCGCCGCTTGCCCACGGCGCGGTGATCCAGCTCGGCATGCTCACCCTCATGAGCATCTGCCTTGCCGCGCTGGTGCTCGGCGAGCGGCTGGGGCTGCTGCGGATTGTCGGCCTCGCTGTCCTCATCGCAGGGCTGGCGACGATCGCTGGGCCGGGACTCCTCTCGGGCGGCTCCCAAGCTTGGATCGGGGACATATTGTTCGCCGTGGCGGGGTCAATGTTCGCCTGCTTCACGATCCTCGTGCGGCGCTGGAAAATCTCTCCCGTTAACGCCACGCTGGCCGTCTCGGTCCTCTCGGGGGCGGTCTATGCCCCGATCTATCTGGCGACTGAGGGCTTGGGGCGACTCGCCGCTGCCTCTCCCGCGATGGTGATCGAGCAGGTCGGCGTGCAGGGCATTCTGTCGGGGGTCGTCGCGCTCTTCGCGTTTTCCGAGGCAGTCCAGCATCTCGGCGCGGGCCGCGCCGCATTGTTCCCGGCGCTCGCCCCCGTCGTGGCGATCCTGCTCGGCATTCCGCTGGTAGGCGAACTTCCCACCGCTGGTCAGTGGCTCGGTCTCGTAATCGCGACCGCGGGCCTGATCGTCGCCCTTCGGAACCCATCATCTGCCACGCCGGCCGTCCGGCCGAACTAATCTCAAGGAAAGAAGACGTCATGAACAGTCTTGGATCTCTCTCCACTCTCGATGCCAGCGCCCCGTACAACTTTGGCGCTCTCCTAATAGACGGACGCTGGCGCCCCGGCGCTGCGGGTACGAGCTTTCTCGATATAAATCCCTATACCGGCGACACCTTGCTGGAAGTGGCCCAGGCCGATATCGCCGATATCGACGCCGCTTTCGCCAGCGCCACACGCGCGCAGCGTGATTGGGCGGCGGCCCTGCCCTCGGAGCGGGCGGAAGTCCTGCGCCGTGCTGCCGCGATTCTCGATGTCCGGCACGCCGAAGTGGTCGACTGGCTGATTCGGGAATCGGGCAGCGTGCGGATCAAGGCCGAGCTAGAATGGGCGGCCGCGCGGGCGATCATCCTTGAAGCCTCGACGCTGCCTAGCCACAGCTGGGGACGCATTATTCCGGGCGATATAGCGGGCAAGGAGCATCGCATCTATCGGGTGCCGGTCGGCGTCGTCTCGGTCATCAGTCCTTGGAACTGGCCGCTGCATCTCAGCAGTCGCGCGGTCGCGCCGGCGCTGGCGCTGGGCAACGCAGTCGTGCTCAAGCCCGCGTCCGAAACGGTCGTAAGCGGCGGCCTGCTTTTAGGCAAAGTCTTCGAGGAGGCAGGTCTGCCGGCGGGCGTGCTTAATGTCGTCAGCGGCGACAACCGCGTGATCGGAGATCCCTTCGTCCTGCACGCCGCCTCCCGCGTGATCTCGTTCACGGGTTCGACCGCGGTCGGACGGCGGATTGGCGGCCTTGCCATGACCGGCGTGACGCTGAAGAAGGTCCAGCTTGAACTTGGCGGCAACAACCCGCTGGTGGTGCTGGGAGACGCCGATCTGGAGCAGGCGGTGAATATCGCCACCTTCGGCCGTTTTCTCCACCAGGGCGAGCTCTGCGTCAGCATCAACCGGATCATCGTCGAGGACGCTCTGCATGACCGCTTCGTCGAAGCGTTCGTGGAACGGGTGAAGGGCCTCAAATATGGCGATCCGAACGCGCCGGACACGGCGATCGGCCCGATCATCAGCCAACGCCAGTTCGATGGGCTACAGACGATGATCGCGAATGCCCGCGCCGACGGCGCGACCGAGCGCGTCGGGGGCGAGCCGCAGGGCCTGCTCCTGCCGCCGCATGTGTTCACGAACGTGACCGATAAGGTTCGCCTAGGCAAGGATGAGATCTTCGGCCCCGTCGTTCCAGTGCTGCGCGCCCGTGACGAGGCCGAGGCGCTTCGCATGGCCAACAACACCGAGTTCGGCCTGTCGAGCGCCGTCGTCACCCGCGACCAGGCGCGCGGCGAGCGCTTCGCACATCAGGTCGAGGCGGGCATGACCCACATCAACGACCTGCCCGCCGTGGACCTGCCGAACATGCCGTTCGGCGGCGAGAAAAATTCCGGGCTCGGTCGGTTTGGCGCCAGCGGCGTGGTTGAGGACTTCACCACCGAGCACTGGATCTCGGTCCAGCACACGCCCCGCCAGTATCCATTCTAAGCCCCGGGCGCGCAAAAGCAGAACATGGAAAGGATACAGGCAAGACGACGATTCGCGCAGCTCCCTCCGGGACCTTCCGGGTTGGTTGAGATCGAGATCAACAGCCTCGGCTATGGCGCGATGCGCATCACTGGCCGGGGCATCTGGGGGCCGCCCGCGGACAAGGCCGATGTACTGAGGACGCTGAAGCGTTCCCCGGAGTTGCGTGAACACGGCGGACTCCTCTGGACCCGATGTGTCGGAGGGGCAGATCCGCGAGGCGCTTCCTCATGTTGGGCTGCTGATCGCGACCAACGGCCAGGCTGCCCCGGAGCCGCCCGATCAATGGACACCCAATGTGCGCCCGGAGTATCTGATCAGCCAGGCCCGCAGAAGCCTCGATAGGCGGGGTGTGGCCCAAGGTGCCGCGTGACGAACAATTCGCGGCGGTGAAGCAACTGCTCGACGAGGGTGTAGCTCGTCATGTCGGGCTTAGCAAAGTGTCAGTCGCGGACATCTAGGCGGCGCGCAGGGTCTTCCCGGTCGCTGCACGACGTCGTGAAGGCCGGGAGAGCCCGCTATATCGACGTGTCTCGATCGCTGGACGTTCTTGAGCATGCAGAACTATCTCAATCTGCTCTGTCGCGAGGTAGAGCGCGAGATGTTGTCCTTCTGCGCCGATTATTGCGGTAATCCCGTGGAGCCCCCTCGCACGCGGTCGCCTCGCGCGCGCATGGGACAAGACGTTGGTGCGCCAAGAGACCGACGCTTTCGGTTCCGCATTCCGAGCGACGTGTGGTCGGCGAGGTCGGCGTGATCGACGAGGTGCGAGGCGTGTCGAGGGCGCAGATCGCCTTGGCCTAGCTCCAGAGGGCCGGTGGGGGGGGCGGCGCCGATCATGGTGCGTCGAAGCCGGACCTCGCCGACACAGTCGCCGCTCGATCGATCAATCTCACCGCGGACGAGATCGCAGCGCTCGAAGCGCCTTACGCGCCAAAGCATGTCGCGGATTTCGTGATCGGACGAAGGGCGATCGCGCGCACCCAGACAAAGCGAATGCTCAAACCTGGAAACCTCGATAGAAAGCTTTCGTAGGGGTGCGCAGAGACCGATCGCGTCTATCGAATTACACCGTCGACGTGCGGAGTGGGGCTTGCGAGATCCTTTCTGAGGAAATTGATCAGCGCGCGCAGTTTCAACGGGACGCGACGGCGATCTGGATAATAGAGCGTGAAGCCGGGCAACGCAGGACTCCAGCCCGCAAGAACACGGACGAGCCGGCCTTCGTCGATCAAACGTTCTATATAGCCGTTGATCATGTAGGCAATGCCGAGACCGTCGAGCGCAGCCTGAACCAGCGCTGCGGAATCATTGATTATGAAGCGTCCGGTCACGGAAAGCTCAAAGGTCTCGCCGCCACGTATAAACTCCCAGCGCTCGATCTGCCCCGTCGTGATGTGTCGAAACGCGATGCAGGAGTGGTTGAGCAGATCGCTCGGCTCGTTGGGAATGCCGTATCGCTCCAGATAATCAGGCGCTGCCACCATGTAAGCATAGATCGGAGGACCGACCTTCACCGCGATCATATCCTTTTCAACGAGATTGCCGAAGCGGATGCCCGCATCGAAGCCGCGTCCCACGATATCGACAAGCGTGTTCTCGATTACGATCTCTGTCGTGATCTCGGGATAGGTGTCGCTGAAAGCGCGCAGGATCGGCTGCAACGCGATCATGTAGCCGGCGCGTGGAACATTGAGGCGCAGGAGCCCTCGGGGCTCGTCACCCTCGCTTCCCAGATCATCGGTTGCTGCCGTGATTTCCCGGACGCTGGGAAGGACACGCTCCAAGTAGCGCGATCCGACTTCGGTCAGGCTCACGCTGCGGGTTGTACGATTGAAAAGCGGCAAGCCGAGCCGCCCCTCAAGATTTCGGATCGACTGGCTGACGGCAGACGGAGAGACGCCCAGGCGAACTGCCGCAGCAGAAAAGCCGCCTTCCTCGGCAACGGCGACGAAGGCAACGAGGCCGTCCAGCTGATCCTGACGCATAGGCGCTCCTCGTGCCCGGCTTGATTTATAAGTTTGTCTTAAAGGCCGTCGCTAATTAGCGCGATTATCGACAAAGATCCACTCGTCTATCTGTTGTTCAATCCGACTGGCAGCGCGAATTGCGATGACGGCACCGAGCACCGAGTTAGCACTTGCGTAGTCACCGCTCGCCTCGAGCGGTGGAAGCTTATGCGACTCTCCGAGTACTCGGTGATTGAAGCCCCGGACTGGTTGGCTGAAGTCCGCCGCCGGAATTCGTAATCGCGCTCCTGCGGGGTTGCGGGGTCGACAGCGGTCGTTGTAAATTTGATTTTGGGAATTCCTGACCTGCAATGAGGTCGGAGGTGTATGTCAGGTGCAACGTATAAGTAGGTGCACCTATAACCGTAGTATACGTCCGGCTAGGTTTGTGTGATCTGAGAACAAAAAAATCTAGTGCCAACAGTCGTTTAGCGAGAATACAGATACTGCCGGATACATATGCGATAGTGCCTATCTGGTCTATCAACAGCCATGCCTTTTCCATCAGTCGCTCGTCGTTCGGCGACCCCTGTCCTCCGCGGCTGCTTCTTTTTCCAACCCCGTTTTGTTAAAGCTATCCCGAGGTCGGACCCGCAGACCCGCAGCAATGTGCCCAGCGGTGTTCTATTCTAATGGAGAGACTTCTGCTGAGGAGCGATCTGCCGGCGCTACGCCAGTAGACGATCGAACGCTCAACCTCGCCGGTAACTCGGTCTCGAGCGGAATAGTGTGGCCATCCATCGCGCGACTGAGGTATTCCGCTGCAATACGGCCGATTTCGGCTGCGGGATTCTTTACCGTCGTTAGTGCGGGATCTGTTTCCGCCGCAACATCAATGTCGTCAAATCCAACCACCGACATATCGTCGGGTATGTGGAGGCCTCTTCTCCGCGCTTCAGACATAACCCCCAGCGCCAAAGCGTCAGTTGTGCATACAATTGCTGTTGGCACGGCGACCAATTCGAGCAGTCCTGCTAGACCGCGCCTACCGTTTTCAATTGTTGGAAGCTTGACTTCGACAACGTTGCTTATCGGGAGGGGGACACCCGCTTCCGCCAATGCGTCGCGAACTCCATCAACGCGAGCTTGGGAACGATCGTTTTGGAGCGCAATGTTGGCAATAATGCCAAATTTTTTGTGCCCGAGGCTGAGCAACAAACGCGTGAGATTTTGGGCGGCCAATCTGTTGTCGATCCCAATGGCCGGTATACCGTGGCGCGACTTGTTGGTGTAAGTCGTCACAGTTGGTATTCCAAATTTTTTGATGAGACGGAGTGCATCTGATGAAAAAGTGTCTCCAACGAGCACTAGCCCCGCCGCCCCGTAGTCGAGGAGTGTTTTGATCTGCTGAAACTCCCGCTCCAGATCATATTGTGAGCTGGATACCAGAAGGGAGTAACCCCTCGTCTCAAGTTCGTCTTGCAGTGCCTCGACGCCATCGGAGAAAATTGCACTTCCGCCGATCGTAGGTACGACCGTTCCGATTGTATGGCTTTTTCCAGAACTCAAGGCCTTAGCCATACGGTCGGGACTATAGTCTAGCATCACAATGGCATTTTGAACCCGTTCACGAATCTCGGGGCGTACTATTTGGGGTTGATTGAGAACGCGCGAAACAGTCGATGCCGAGACATTTGCCAGTCGCGCTACATCCGACAGTTTAGCCTTTTTGCTTGCGGTGGTTTTCGGAAATTCGCTCATCATTTCGTCGGCAGTGCCTAAGTTTGTTCAATTCAAAATCAGAGTTTTGACGTCAGCTTTGAACCATCCCGTTAAAAACAGAAATGTTCAATCTCGCAAAATATCCGGCCAAAGTCGCTGATTTTAACAACTCCGGTTACACTTCAGCGTACAAGCCTTTCTACGTCTCTCTATCCTGCTATGAATGGTTTAAGATCATAGTGTCAATCCTCTCATGGTAGGCAAGACGCAATAGGTACGGGCTGCCCAGTCATTACAATCTTGTATGCCTAGCTAGTGGGTACAAGATCTTCCCGTTAACACTCAAGCCGCCGTTACTTATACCTTTGATACCTCTGAGATCGGATTTGGGACCCATTTGCCCAAATGCTCACCTACGGCAACCAGTACACCGTCCTGATTAAAAACTTTCACATCCGCGCGTGTTCGCCCCCTGGCTTCTTCGATTTCACTAACTGTGTAGATCACGTCAACCGTGTCGCCAAAATATACCGGGTTCAAAAAACGTATGCGGTCATACCCGAGCGAGACGGGTGTGCAGTCGATCCCCTGCGCCAGGCTACGCTCCATCATCAACGTCGAAGCTGTGGACATGAAGCCGACGAGAAGCGCTCCATGAGCAATCCGACCGCCGTATTTTGATTTTTTCATGAAGGCTTCGTTGACATGGTTGCCCGAAAAATCCCCTGTTATACCGGCAAACATGTAAACGTCGGCCTCACCAATTGTCTTGGAGAACCTAACGGCGTCGCCGATTTCAGCATGGATGGCTTTCATTTATAGTCTCTTTCACGTGTTAGAGTTCGAAATAAGCAGCTCTCTCACAACAGCTGGCCGGGGACCCCGCCGCCAGCATGTTGAGCGCCTCAGTGACGAGGGTGACATGCGTTGAGCGCGATCTGCGACCTCGCCAACCGGTCGCAGAACGACAACATCATCGAACGATCGTCCCACCGGTTACGCTCGCAATCACGTCGTTGAGTCAATATCTGCAAGCGATTTCAGAATTGCACCGCTTCGAAGAGAATGCAACTGATAAATAGGGGATCCATTGGGGTTATGCGGACCGGGAAGGGTAAGTGCGCTCCTTTCCAGCCTAAGCAAAAAGCTGTCTGCTGCGGCAGGCTTCGTTAGGAAATTATCGTATAAACATCTGAATAACAACAGATTTGCTGCTGGAATGGCTTCGACGACTGCCTTGCCAACGGCTTTAAACAAGGAGTTTAGCTTCTCTCCGTCAGAAAAAATGTTGCAAAGGAAAAGAGGAAGGAGTATTTCATGAAAGCGCTTTCAGAGATCGCGTTTAAAACAAAAACGGGAACATAAAAATGACTATTCACGAAGAACGCAGACAATTCGTTTGGCAGCGTCCGCTGCTGGGAGTGTTTTTGTTGCTGTCAGGCGCTGTTGTTGTGTCGCCTGCTGCCGCCGAGACGCCCAAAGATATTTTGGTAGAAGTCGCGGAGTACGGACCGAACTCGCTTGATGTCATGGCCCCTGGCGCCAACGATGGTAGCCAGCTGGTAACTTGGCAAATCTTCGACCGGCTGGTCACTTTTGGGGTGAAGACCTTGCCTGATGGCCGGAAGGTCTACGACAAGGATAAAATCGAGCCCTCTTTGGCTAAGAGCTGGGACATTGAAGACGATGGCAAGACCATGATCTTCCATCTTAGGCAGGATGCCAAGTTTCACGACGGGAACCCTGTCACGGCCCACGATGTGAAATGGTCGTTCGAGCGCGCCATTGCCACAGGGGCATTTCCTGCTGTGCAGTTCGCTGCCGGCGGCTACACAGATCCGAAAGTCTTCTCCGTTGTCGACGATTATACGTTCAAGATCTCTCTGCCAAAGCCCAACAAGCTCGCGCTACCTGATCTGACGATGATCGTGGCGTCTGTCGTCAATTCGAAGTTGGCACTCTCCCACGCGACGCCGGAAGACCCCTGGGCGCTCAATTGGACCCGTAACAACGATGCTGGCGGAGGACCGTTTAAGGTTGCTAATTGGACTGCGGGTAACCAGGTCGTTTTCGATCGCTTTGACGATTGGAAATCTGGAGAGGCCCCAGCGCTCAAAAAGGTTGTCTACCGCATCGTGGCTTCGGCGGGCACGCGTCGTGCGCTCCTCGAGAAGGGTGATGCAGACATCGCGGTCGGTCTGCCGCCTAAGGAAAATGCTGAGCTAGCCGCTGCTGGCGAGGTCGACGTTGTGGGCGATCTTATCCAGAACGAAATGTACTGGCTTTCCATGCAGGTCGATATGAAGCCGTTCAACGACGTGCGCGTCAGGAAGGCCGTTGCCTACGCTCTACCCTACGATGCGATCATGAAGCAGGCATTCTACGATCGTGCCGTCCCCATGTATGGCGCGAAGGATGGATCTGCATTTCCGCCAAAATGGCCTGCGGTATCTCCGTATAACACTGACATCGACAAGGCTAAGGCCCTTCTCACCGAAGCGGGATATCCCGATGGTTTCTCAACAGAACTGTTCATCGATTTGACGTCGGCTACCATTCAGGAACCCATGGCATTGCTGATCCAGGAGCAGCTGAAAAAGATCGGCATCGAGGTCAGCATCAACAAGGTGCCAGCTTCGGAGCGGTTCGCTAAGATGGCGAGCAAGTCGATGCCTATGGATATCAACTCGTTTTATGGCTGGCTCGACTATCCGGAATACTTCTTTTTCTGGAACTACCATGGCCGAAACAACAGCGTATTCAACACGTCGAACTACAAGAACGCCGAGCTGGACAAGCTGGTCGATGATGCGCAGTCCGCCAACCTGGATAATGCGCAATATGTGAAGGCCATTTCGGACATGATCGGTATCGTCATGAACGATGTGCCGAGAGTGCCTGTTGCGCAGGTATTCTCCGACGTTGCGATGCGCAAGAATGTGGTGGGCTATACCTATTGGTATCATACCCACGTCGACTACAGGGACATTTCCAAGCGCTGATCTTCAGTCGCCCGCTCGGCAAGGTCTAAGCTGTGCGGCGACTGCCCGTCCTCAATGGTACGCGGCGAACCTTTGTTCGCTGCAAGCCTAGCAGTTGAAAGAAAACGCAATGAATGCCCTTACAACCATCTTGCGACGCGTTCTAGTGGCAGTCCCCACCATAGCAGGGGTTATCGTCGTCACGTTCGTGCTCCAGCGCGCGCTACCCGGTGACCCGGCAGTCTTCTACGCAGGTCCGTCGGCCAATCCGGAAACTGTCGCGAGAGTTCGCTCCCAGCTTGGTCTTGACCAGCCAGTCCTGATGCAGTTCGTCGACTTCATCTCCCGGCTTGCACATGGCGACCTAGGTCTGTCGATCTCCAGCGGCCATCCAGTACTGAGTGACCTTATTGCCCGCGCGCCCGCGTCAATCGAGCTAACGTGCGCCGCCCTGTTGTTCGCAATCGTCGTGGGTTTGCCATTGGGTATGCTCGCAGCTCTGCGGCCGGGAACATTGGTCGACCATGTCTGCCGGGTGATCGTTACAATTGGTGCCGCCTTCCCGACGTTTTTCGTCGCGCTGATTCTGATCTTCGTTTTTTATTTTCAACTCGGCGTCGCGCCTGAGCCACTGGGCAGAATAAATGAAATTTACCACACGATGCCCCCGACAGTTACGGGCTTCTTGCTGATCGATACGCTGTTGACCGGCGATGTTGAGACTTTCCAGGCGGCGTTCATGAAACTCGTATTGCCAACCATTTCCCTGGGTTTGTTCGCGTTAGCCCCGATCGCCCGCATCACACGCGCTGCAATGCTGGAAACACTTGCAAGCGATTACTGCCGCACAGCTCGCGCCATGGGACTGTCCTACTCCAAAATGGTCTTCAGCTACGCGCTCCGCAACGCCATGCTTCCCATCATCAGCATACTTGGAATGGTGTTCTCTTTCCTTCTAGGCGGTAGCGTGTTGGTCGAGCAGGTTTTTGCGTGGCCCGGCATCGGAGCATACGCGGTCGCCGCCGTCATGGCTTCCGACTACGCGGCCGTTCAGGGCTTCGTGCTGCTGATGGCTATTCTCTACGTCCTTCTCAATTTGGTGGTCGACTTGCTGATCACTGCTATAGATCCGAGGGTCAGATATGAGCACTAATAGAAACGCGTTCGCAGAATTCGTGAGCGACGCTCGGTATATCGCCAGCACAAACAAGCTGACGTTTGCAGCCGGATTGATCCTTCTTGGACTTGTCGTCATTGCAGTGATCGCCCCCGTGATCGCCCCATACGATCCTATCGCCACGGATGCGGCAAAGACACTCCTGCCACCCTCTTTAAGTCACCCCTTTGGTACGGATGCGCTCGGGAGGGACATCCTCAGCCGCGTGATTTATGCAACCCGGCTCGATCTTGGCATCGCTGTCGGCGCGGTCGCTGTCTCGTTCGCAATCGGTCTCGCACTCGGTTCCGTCGCAGGGTACGCCGGAGGTTGGACCGACGCGATCATCGGCCGGTTCATGGATACAATCATGGCGTTCCCGCTCTTTGTTCTGGCGATGGGCATCGTCGCGGCACTTGGCAACAACGTGTTCAACATCATGGTCGCCACTGCAATTATCAATCTGCCGTTTTACACGCGCTTTGCGCGGGCGGAAGTCAGCGTGCTGAGCAAATTGACGTATGTTGAGGCCGCGCGAATGGGTGGAAATGGGCCGGCTCGGGTCCTGGCCGCGCACATTGCGCCGAATATATTGCCGAAGATGGTGGTCCAGGCGTCCCTTAATCTGGGGTGGGCCATTTTGAACGCAGCAGGCCTATCGTTCATCGGCCTTGGTGTCCGGCCGCCGACGCCTGAATGGGGCATCATGGTCTCTGAAGGGGCACAATACATCTTCTCCGGCGAATGGTGGACCTTTGTCTTCCCAGGTCTTGCCCTCGTCATCGCAGTCTTCTGCTTTAACCTGGTTGGCGATGGATTGCGCGACCTGATAGATCCGCGAGCACGCACATGACAAAACAACTCCTTAGCGTAAATAACCTATCAATCGATTTTCTGACGCGCCGTGGATGTGTCAAGGCTCTAGAAGATGTCACCTTCGCAGTTCACGAAGGCGAGATTTTGGGAATCGTCGGCGAAAGCGGTTCTGGAAAATCAGTGCTTTCCTACAGCATCATGGGGTTGTCGGATCCAGCTGCAAACATTCGCTCCGGTAGTATCAGTTTCAAGGGCGTCGCCGTCAAACCGCACAACATGGCGGATCTCCGAGGGAAAGAGATATCCATGGTCTTCCAGAGCCCTCGAACGGCACTGAACCCTATCCGAAAGGTTGGGCATCAGATTGAGGACGTGCTGCGGCGGCATTGTTCGCTGCGCGGTAAGGCGCTACGGTCGGCCGCTATCGAGGCTCTGGCACGCGTCCGAATTCCGGACCCCGAGCGTCGATATGAGGCATATCCGTTCGAGATGTCGGGCGGCATGTGCCAGCGCGTTATGATCGCCATGGCCCTGGCCTGTAAACCTTCGCTGCTCATCGCAGACGAACCGACCACTGGCCTGGACGTAACGACCCAGGCGGTGATCATGGACCTTATCCGCGAATTGGTTGTCGAAACCAACATGGCTGCGATTCTCATCACCCATGATCTGGCCCTTGCTGGAGAATACTGCGACAGAATTGCGGTGATGCACGCTGGGCACGTGGTCGAGGTTGCTCAATCAAACAGCTTCCCGAACGAACTGAAGCACCCCTACACGAAGCGCCTATTTGAGTCGCTCCCCTCTGCGGCGGACACTCTCGATCAGTTGGCGGTGATCCCTGGCAGCCTACCGGACTTAAGAGGCACACTGCCTGCCTGTCGTTACATCGCTCGCTGTGAGCGCGCCAAAGAGGATTGCTCGCTTAAACCGCTTCCGTGGACACACATCAATTCCAATCACGTCGTTCGTTGTAGGTATCCAAAATGAAAAACATCATTTCTGCACGTGGGTTGACGAAGCGCTTCCCAAGTCGACGCGGTTTGCGCACTCATTGGATTCATGCGGTCGATGATCTGAATTTTTCCATCGGTGAGGGCGAGTGCGTCGGCCTCGTCGGCGAGTCCGGTTGTGGCAAGACGATCCTATCGCGTCTCCTATCGCGAATGGTTGAGCCAACCTCCGGCTCAATCCTGTTCGACGACATCGATCTGACGGAGCTACCGATGAAGAAATTCTCGGAATCCGTTCATCGTGCATCGATCCAGATCGTGTTTCAGGACCCTACCGAGTCTCTGAACCCTCACTTCACGGCGTTTCAAGCGGTTGCCGATCCGGTTCGGCAATTGTTGTCCGAACTGACCGCAACGGAAGTTGAGGCAAAGGTGCTTCAAGCCTTCGATGACGTGGGATTGCCACGAGAGCTAGGTTCGCGTTATCCACATCAGCTCTCCGGCGGCCAGAAGGCGCGTATCGGGATCGCACGGGCGATTGCGGTAGAACCGCGTTTGCTAATCCTCGACGAACCAACGTCGGCACTCGACGTTTCAGTCCAGTCCACAATCCTTCGACTTCTCGGGGAACTGCGGGCCAAGCGCGGCATGAGCTATCTCTTCGTCACGCACGATCTCGAAGTGGTGAGAATTATCAGCGATCGCATTTTGGTAATGTACCTGGGAAAAATCATAGAGAGCGGGCTCACTCGACAGATCTTTGAGAACCCCGTCCACCCCTATACCCGCGCGCTACTCGCTGCGAGCCCCGATCCGGCTCGACGAGGGATCAAAACCGCACGTTTGGAAGGTTCCGCAAGCAGCCCCATCGATCCAAATCCGAACGCGTGCAGGTTCGCAGGGCGTTGTCCGGTTGAAATCGGTCAATGCCGGACGGTGATGCCGGCCCTCGCAGAGATCGATGGAGGGCACCTGGCAGCATGCCACAGGGCTGAACGCCTTGTCGTACAGCCAACAAGACCTCCCTTGCCCAAATCTGTTGTTCCAATCTCGGGGATACGTTCATGACTCCTGATGAATATATTGCGCTGTCGGCCATCGATATCAGAGACTTGGTCACATCCCGTCGCGCGTGTGCCGTGGACATTGTGAAGGCCGCGTTCGCGGTCCTTGACGACGTGGAGCAACACATCCATGCGTTTGCAACGGTAGACTACGACGGTGCGATGCTTGCCGCCAAGCAGTTAGATGCCGACGTTGCACTAGGCCGCGCAGTGGGTCCGCTTGCTGGCGTGCCGGTTGCGATTAAAGATCTAGTTCTTACAAAGGGGCTCAGAACGACGTTCGGTTCTAGGTTGTACAAAGATTTCGTACCTGATCAGGATGATATCGCTGTAGAACGCCTCAGGGCGGCTGGTGCAATTGTGATCGGGAAGACAAACGCGTCAGAATTCGGCTATTCAGCTCACGGCTGCAACCTCCTTTTCGAGGCGACACGCAATCCTTGGGATTTAAGCAAAACCCCCGGGGGATCGAGTGCAGGATCTGCCGCCGCGGTCGCAGCCAAAGTATGCCCACTGGCGATTGGAAGCGACGGCGGGGGGTCAATTCGCATACCCTCCGCGCTCACGGGTAACGTCGGGTTTAAAGCGTCTATGGGTCGCGTTCCACTTTGGCCCGGATGCCGCGATGAGCGTTTGCCGGGCGCCTCGGGGTGGGAATCCCTTGAGCATGTCGGGCCGATTACAAGGAATGTCACAGACGCTGCGCTTATGCTGTCCGTGATTGCGGGAGCAGATGGCCGGGACCGGTTATCCAACAACACGTGCGATGTTGACTGGCTCGCGGCGGCACGCTCACCATTCGTGCGCGGACTGCGTGTCGCATATTGGCCGGACTGGAATGACCAGCCCACCGATCCTCGCATCCGAGCCAAGGTGAGTGAGGCGGTTGACGAGCTTGCAGAAGCGTTTGGACTTGAAATGGTGAAGGTTTCACCTCCCGATATTGAAATCGCTCATGCCTTTCAGACGCTGATGGCACTCGAGACTGATATTACTGGCCTGCGGAAGCTTCTCGAACAGTCAAAGGAGCCGGTAGGCGAGGCCCTTCGCGCGCTTCTCGCGCAAACACTCACCTTTGAAGCTGCCACCGATGCCATCACAACGCGAAAGGCATTCGTGAATGCTATGGCAGTTGTCATGGGCTCCGTCGATCTCATCCTCACACCCACGGTCGCGGTCCTTCCCCTGGCAGCGGATGGTACCGGTAAGGGGAGCATCGCCGGAAAGGATGTAACCTATGATGATTACGCCCGATTTACGTTTCCGTTCAATCTGACGGGACAGCCAGCGGCGAGCATCCAGTGCGGTATTGTGGATGGCTTTCCAGTTGGACTGCAAATCGTGGGCCAGCATCTCGGCGACACGTCTGTCTTGCGTGCTGCAGCAGCGTTTGAGCGCTTACTGCCACCGCAAAGCCCACCTCAGCTATGGCGAAAACGGTGACGGAGAGAACAAGTTGCAAGGATGGCGAGATGCGGTGGTCAAGCATGAGGTACGCCCAAAAATCAACTGAGCATGCCGGCCACGCGTTTTAGTTGGCTCGAACTCAAGCATTTAGACATTTTTGAACAGTCCGCTGCGGGTGTGGCGGTCTTCGATGACGCACGGCTTTAGGTCAGTGTTCAGGAAAACGTGTGTCGATGGAAACCCGAGGAACACAACAATGAATTTGGATCTTAGCGGCAAAGTTGCATTGGTGACTGGTTCGACAAAAGGGATTGGCTTTGCCGTCGCTGCCGGGTTAGCGGGAATGGGTGCAAAGGTCATCATCCATGGACGTTCACAAGGCTCGGTCGATGCAGCGGTCGAAACTTTGACCACGGACGATACCGGCGTGCGCGCCCGCGGCATCGGGGCTGATTTAACAGTGTTCGAGGACGTATCTCGAATGCTCCAAGAATTTCCACACGTGGATATTCTGGTGAACAACGCGGGCTTCTACACGCAAAAAGATTTTTTCCGGACATCGGACGATGAGTGGGAGGAAATGCTGCGCATCAACCTGATGCCGGGGGTTCGCCTCACGCGTCACTACCTCAAGGGGATGCTTGAAAGCGACTGGGGAAGAATCGTCAATGTATCCAGCGAATCCGGCGTCATCATTCCCAAGGAGATGATCCACTACGGCGTCTCGAAGGCCGCCCAACTCGCGTTTAGCCGAGGTGTATCGGAATTGACGGCGGGATCAAACGTGACAGTGAATTCCGTGCTGCCCGGCCCGACATGGGCGGAGACGACACGTGATCAGATCAAGCAGCGGGCGGTTGAGCAAAGCATCAGCGAGGGCGACCTGATGGAACGCACCTTCAGCACGCGCCGACCAACGTCCTTGATCAAGCGCTACACGACGCCGGAAGAGGTAGCGAATATGATTTGTTATCTTTGCAGTCCAGCCGCAGCCGCCACCAACGGAGCCCCAATACGGGCCGATGGCGGGATCGTGCGCACATACACCTAAGTGCACCCGTAACAGGTCGCTCTTTTCAGAAAAAACTGTGCTTTTAGAGGAAGCTCAATGAAAAACGTCAACATCATAACCGCCGACGAGGCTGCATCCTGGGTGAAGGACTATGATTGCCTTGCGATCTGCGGATGTGAAAATGTCCTTACGCCGGACGCGCTGCTACGAGCTCTCGGCGACCGCTTTGTCCAGACCGGCTCACCCCGTTCGATTACGGAGATCCATCCCATCATCGTCGGCATGGGAGAGGGGCGTGGTCTCGAAAATCTCGCACACCCGGGGCTGGTCGCCACTGCAATAGGAAGCGGCTACAGCTACCTGAAAACATCTCGCTACACCACTTTGCTCAAGGAAGGCGCGTTCGCTGCGCACGTCGCCCCTATGGGTACTATTTTCCAAATGCTGCGAGATTGTGCCGCTGGACGAAAGAGGACCTACACAAAAGTGGGCTTGGGGACCTTCGTTGATCCCGACGTCGAGGGCGGCCGCATGAATGATGCAGCCACACACTCGCTTGCCAGGCACGTGGAGATCGAGGGGGACGCCCATCTCGCCTATGATGTGCAACCAATAAACGTGGCATTCCTGCGTGGCACGACCGCGGACGAATGCGGCAACATCAGTCTGGAAGATGAGCCAGTGTCACTCGGTATCAAGGCGATCGCCCAAGCGACCAAGGCTTCGGGTGGCAAGGTTGTGGTCCAGGTGCGTCGTATGACGCAAAAAGGTTCGATCCATCCGAGGCTGGTTGAAGTCCCGGGCATTTTTGTCGACGCTGTCGTGGTGGTGCCAGACCAAGAGCTTGCCGGCGGGCATCTTAACCCCGCGCTGACAGGTGCCGTCCGCCTCCCGGTCGGCGATGTCGGTGTTGTCCCTCCTGGCGTTGAACGTATCGTTGCGAGCAGAGCGAGTTCCGAGGTTTCCGACGGAGCAACTGTAAACCTCGGCGTTGGGATGCCAATCGCTGTACCGACAATTCTCCATGAAAGACGGTCAGCTCCGCACGCCACGTATTTCCCTGAGCACGGTTCACTCGGTGGTATACCGGGCGAACGCGCGATCTTCGGAACCAATATCAACCCGGACGCCATCATCGATTCCACGTCGGTCTTCGATTGTTTCCAAGGCGGTGGCTTGGACATTACATTCCTTGGCTGCGGACAGATTGACGCTAGCGGCAATGTGAACGTCAGCAAATTCAACGGCATCGTGCCGGGTTGTGGCGGCTTCATTGATATCGTGAGCAGGACACCGCGCATCGTGTTCTGCGGCGCTTTCAGTGCCGGAGGTCTGGAGATCGGCACGGAAAACGGGACGCTAATTATTCGAAACGAAGGAAAATTCAGCAAGTTCGTGCCCAAGGTCGAACAGGTCACCTTCAATGCAAAGCTCGCCGTCGAGCGGGGTCAGAAGGTCACTTACGTTACGGAGCGTGCCGTATTCGAGGGCCGGCCCGACGGCCTTGAGCTGGTAGAAGTGGCACCCGGTGTTGATGTTCAGCAGGACATTCTGCGCCTTATTCCGTTCCCGGTTAGAGTTGCCGAAAATCTCAAGACCATGGACTTCAACCATTTCAGCTGAGGGTGAAAAGCATGTTTGAGTACAAGACACTTGAAACGGATGTCCTGGTCATTGGCAGTGGTGGCGCCGCGTTAAGAGCGGTTCTTGCGGCTCACGATGAGGGCGCGGACGTTATGGTCCTCGTCAAAAACAACTTCCGAAAGAGCGGCGCAACCTTTTACAGTGTCGCCGAGGTCGGTGCGTACAACGTCCCGGACGGCGCAGGTGATCCAACGGATAGCCCGGATGTCTTCCGAGAAGACATCCTCAAGGCGGCACAGGGTATGGCCGATCCTCGTTTGGTGGACATCTTGGTGAATGAATCTGAGTCCAGCCTCCGATATCTGGAGAAGTTCGGGGTCCATTTCGAGAGAAACGAGGATCGCTATCTCGCATTCCGCGCCTGCTTCTCATCAAAGCCGCGGTCACATGTGTTGAAGGACCACTTCAAGCCGATCATGCGTGCCCTGGGTGAAGAGGCAACCCGTCGCGGCGTCCGCGCGATGGACCGCATGATGGTTGTCGGACTGGTCAGCGACGGGGACGTGTGCCACGGCGCAATGGCGATCGATAACGAGGGCGGTTTGGTCTTTGTTCGGGCCAAGTCCGTTATTTTGACAACCGGCGGTGCTAGCCAGCTTTTTGCAAAGAATTTATACCCGACCGATATCACCGGTGACGGCTACGCGATGGCTTGGCGAGCCGGGGCGGAGCTCGCAAACATGGAGTTCATGCAGGCCGGAGTCTCGATTATTGATCCCTTTATCAACCTTTTCGGAAACTACCTCTGGGATGCCCATCCCAATCTGACCGACAGAAATGGCGCCCCCTTCATAGAGAATTATCTTCCGCCAGGCATAACTGTGGCGGATGTAATGCAGGAAAAGGAACGACACTTCCCGTTCAGTTCATCTGACATTTCTCGCTACATCGAGATATCGATCCAGAGAGCAATCAACGAAGGACGGGGCACCGACAGGGGCGGGGTCTACATGGACTTCAGAGACTGTGACTTCGATCGGCTTTTGGCCGACAAAACACGGTCCTTCGGTCAAATGTGGCCTCTTACCTATGAATGGTACAAGGAGCGCGGGACAGATCTCTACAGTGATGCGGTTCAGATTACTTGTTCTGCACACGCGATCAACGGCGGCCTTCGAATAGACGAGAACGGGGGGACGACTCTCGAGGGTCTTTTTGCTGCGGGTGAAACTGCAGCCGGACCGCACGGAGCGGATCGCCTCGGCGGAAACATGGCGATGACCTGCCAAGTCTTTGGTGCCCGCGCTGGAAGGGCTGCTGCCAAACGCGCCCGTCAAGTTGACATCACACAGGTGGGAGAGGGCATTGACGTGATCCAAGCCCATCTGGCTAAATTCAGCAGAGGCAGCGGGGAAGACGGGCGGACCATTCGATCGGAACTTCAGGCCGCTGCCAACCGTAACCTACTGATCTTGCGAAACGAGAAGGGACTTAACCAGTTTCTCTCGGAGCTAACGGATTTGCAGGAGCGTCTGCAGGCTGCGTCCGCCACGACACGTGATGATTTTGTCCATGTGATCGAGACGGACAATCTGATCGAGACGGGTCGGATGATGGCGCAAGCAGCACTGCTGCGGACGGAGAGCCGAGGAAGTCATTTCCGTGAAGACGCACTGAGTTCCAACGAGAATTTCGAGCTGAGCTACATTCTTTCGCGAAGCCATGAAAGCGGGGGATATTTCGCCTCGCTTGGATCCCTTTGACGCCCTTCGTTTGAAGAACAAAAGTTAGGAAACAATCTTATGCTCATTTCACAGATCAAGGGTTCGAACGGAGAGATAATTGTCGCCGTGCGCGAGCCGGACGGAACCGGAAAAGCCGTTAAAAATGCTGGAAGCGTATATGCACTGGCGATGGAAGCCGCAAACGGCGGGAAGCCGCTTTTTTCGGTAATCGAAATGCATGGCCTCGGCGAGGAGATCGATCTCGAACAGGCTTATGCCAACGGCCTGTTCCTGCCGCCGATCACCCATCCTGACAACGCGCATCTGCATCTGACCGGCACGGGTCTGACGCATCTGGGCTCGGCATCCACGCGCGATGCCATGCACGCGGTCGTCTCCAGGGGCGCCACCGACACGATGAAGATGTTCAAGATGGGTCTTGAAGGCGGCAAGCCGAAGCCCGGCGAAAAGGGCGTTCAGCCCGAATGGTTCTACAAGGGCAACGGCAGCCAGACGGTTGCGCCTGGCGGCGACCTGGTCTCGCCGTCGTTTGCGCAGGATGGTGGCGAAGAGCCGGAAATGGCCGGCATTTATGTTATCTCCGACAAGGGCGCACCGTTCCGCATCGGCTTTGCTGTCGCCAACGAATTTTCCGATCATGTGACCGAGCGCGTCAACTATCTCTATCTCGCCCATTCCAAGCTGCGGCCTGCAAGCTTCGGTCCGGAAATCCGGGTCGGCGAAGCGCCCAGCGACATCCGCGGTACGTCGCGGATCATCCGTGACGGTGCAGTGTTCTGGGAAAAGCCGTTCCTGTCGGGCGAAGCCAACATGTCCCATACCTTCGCCAATCTCGAATATCACCACTTCAAGTATGGAATTTTCCGTGCGCCGGGCGACGTGCATGTCCATATGTTCGGGACGGCAACGCTGTCCTTCGGCGACGGCATCAAGACCGAGGCGGGCGACATCTTCGAAATCGAGGCGTCCGAATTCGGTCTGCCGCTGCGCAACACGCTGGCGATTGCCAGCGAAGACGAGATCATGATCGGCCAGCTCTGATCTGCTCACATATTTGACTGCGGGTGCCGCTCTCGGGGGCTCGCTGAAACCAAGGAGGCTTTAAGCCCATGACACTCCATCAAAACCTGATCGCCGGCGAATGGGTCGGCAGCAACGGTGTTGAAAACATCAATCCGTCGAATACCAAGGAAATTGTCGGCCTTTATGCCAGCGCCAGCGCTGACGACGCCAAGACCGCGATCGCTGCTGCAAAGGCCGCGTTTCCGGCCTGGTCGCGTTCCGGCATCCTCGAGCGTCACGCGATCCTGAAGAAGACTGCCGACGAAATTCTTGCCCGCAAGGATGAGCTCGGCAACCTGCTCGCCCGCGAGGAAGGCAAGACGCTGCCGGAAGCCATCGGCGAAACCATCCGCGCCGCCCAGATCTTTGATTTCTTCGCAGGCGAAGCGCTGCGTCTGGCTGGCGAAGTCCTGCCGTCGGTTCGCCCGAACATCGGCGTCGAGATCACCCGCGAGCCGATCGGTGTCATCGGCATCATCACGCCGTGGAATTTCCCGATCGCCATCCCGGCCTGGAAGATTGCGCCGGCACTCTGCTACGGCAACACCATCGTCTTCAAGCCGGCCGAACTGGTGCCGGGTTGCTCGTGGGCGATCGCCGACATCCTGCACCGCGCCGGCCTGCCGAACGGCGTCTTGAACCTCGTCATGGGCAAGGGCTCGGTCGTCGGCCAGGCCATGCTCGATAGCCCGGATCTCGCTGGCATCACCTTTACCGGCTCGACCGGCACAGGCAAGCGCGTCGCTGCGGCCTCGATCGAGCATAACCGCAAGTTCCAGCTGGAAATGGGCGGCAAGAACCCGATGGTCGTGCTGGATGATGCCGATCTGACCGTTGCTGTCGAGGCGGCTGCAAACTCCGGCTTCTTCTCGACCGGCCAGCGCTGCACCGCATCGTCGCGCCTGATCGTCACCGAAGGCATCCACGACAAGTTCGTCGCAGCACTGACCGAAAAGCTGAAAACGCTGGTGGTCGATGATGCGTTGAAGGCTGGTACGCACATTGGACCGGTTGTCGATGAGCGCCAGCTTGCCACCGATACCGATTACATCGCGATCGGCAAGCAGGAAGGCGCCAAGCTCGCTTTCGGCGGCGAGACCATCACCCGCGACAATCCGGGCTTCTACCTGCAGCCGACGCTGTTTACCGAAGCGACCAACCAGATGCGCATCAGCCGTGAAGAAATTTTTGGCCCTGTCGCCTCCGTCATCCGGGTCAAGGATTACGAGGAAGCGCTCAGCGTTGCCAACGACACGCCGTTCGGCCTGTCGGCCGGTATCGCCACGACCAGCCTCAAGCATGCGACCCATTTCAAGCGCAATTCGGAAGCCGGCATGGTGATGGTCAACCTGCCGACCGCCGGTGTCGATTTCCACGTGCCGTTCGGCGGCCGCAAGGCTTCGTCTTTCGGCTCGCGCGAGCAGGGCAAGTATGCGGCCGAGTTCTTCACTGTTGTGAAGACCGCCTACACGCTGGGCGGGTCTGAGTGAAAGTATGGCGTCAGAACGACCGGCGGCGACCCTTCCATCTCCCGCTGGTTTTTCTCTGACAAATTTCCTCTACACGACTGCAGCGAGCATCAACCTTTCGACATTAAGGCCAGGACAGGCTTCAGGGGGTCGGTCTCATTCTGGTGTGGGCTGGGGCCTGCCGAAGCCGCCGCGTTTAATACAATCTTGGATTGACGCTGACGAGTCCATTGCCAACCCGCCGGAAAAGATGTCGCTCCAGCGCGGCATTGTCGTCGAGGCCCGCAGTTAACGGCCAGACCGAAAGTCCGGTCTCCTTTCTCCTTCGCTCGCAGCAGAGGTTTTACTGTTGAGGCGTTCCGAAACGGCGCGAACCGAAAGGCCTTGTTCATGTGTCAGCGGCAGTATTGATCGCTACCCGCGAATGAACGGAATCACTGTCCCAAAATTGGTAGACACGCCTTATCATGGAGTAGGGGCGGCGTGACAAGTTTGGCTCCGGCGAGCGAAGGCAGAATCCAACGGGAAGGCAAGGTGGTCCTGCATCTGGGCCAGCTGCTTTGTGACCTTTCCGCTGACTTGTTAGGCCTTGCTGACTTAACGAGAGTTTCGGACGCTGCGCACAGGAATGAAGTTTAGAGGGAGAGTGCCGGATCTGCGGGCCTCGCCGAAGCCAACGGGTCACACAATCCAACATCAAGGCGCGGGATTTTCATCAGAAAACGCGAGCTGACAGCTCTTGAACTACATCCAGCAAAACGTTTGCACCCCTGATCAAGTCGATTTCGGCTGTCCGTTCAGCGGGGTTGTGACTGATGCCCCCAATGCTTGGAACAAAAATCATCGCTGTCGGCGCCATAGATGCGATCATTTGCGCGTCATGCCCGGCGCCAGAGGTCATTCGACGAACCGAAAGACCTCGCGTTTCGGCGGCATTCACAATTTTATGCACTAAGGCGTCATCGAATTTCACGGGGATAGTCCGGGCAAGCCTTTTGACAGAGATCGTCAATCGCTCCTCTTCTGCGAGCGTCTCAACAAACGTTTCAAGAGCGGCTTCGTGCTTCAGGAGCCAGTCTTCTGAGGGACTTCTGAGGTCTACCGTGAGGGAAGCGTGCGAAGGGATGACGTTGATAGCGTTTGGCTCCAGCTCTATGCAGCCGACGGTCGCAACACTTGAGCCTGCGCAATCTCGCGTGAGATCTCGAAGATAGGTAGTGATTCTAGCCGCTCCGTATCCCGCGTCCGATCGCATAGCCATCGGGGTCGTCCCGGCGTGATTTGCCACACCCTCAATATCGACCCTCTGCCACGAAATACCCTGAAGGTTCTCGACCGCTCCGATGTCGATCCTAGATTGTTCCAGAACAGGTCCCTGTTCTACATGAAGCTCTATGTAAGCCGCAGGCATGATGAAACCCGGCGGCTCGGTCCCCGCGTATCCAATTCGGGCAAGCTCTTCACCAAGTACTGCTCCGTCGGTACCAACGATTGCAAGGGCTTCGTTCAAACCAAGGCCGCCGGCGAACACGAGGGATCCCAACATGTCCGGCGCAAAGCGGACGCCTTCCTCATTGGTGAAGGCTGCAACGGCAATTGGTCGGTTGGGCTTGAAACCATCCTCTTTCAATGTCTCGATCACTTCAAGTCCCGCGAGGACCCCGTAGCAACCATCGTACTGTCCCGCATTGATGACAGTATCGATATGAGAACCAAGCAAAAGCGGTCTCTCATCGCTCGACCCCGCCAGCTGCCATATGCCAAATATGTTTCCAATGCGGTCCACCGCAACTTCAAGACCGGCTTGACGAAGCCATGAGACGAACAAGTCTCTTCCGAGTTTATCGGTATCCGTTGCAGCGAGGCGACTAAGTCGTCCCTTGCCATCTCGTCCAATGTCACCAAGTTCGCGGAGGCGCCCAATTAGGCGAGTGCCGCTGATCGATTTGTCGCTCATCTCAGCTCCTCTTGTGCCTATATTCCCTTGATCCGATATGCAGCCAGTGCGCGCTAGTCAAAGGCGAACAAATTCTTTCAAACGCACGTCATTCGTGCGCCGCTCTGTCAGTTGTGCTGGAGAGCCATCAAACACGACGCTGCCTTTCTCCATGAAGATGACCCGATCTGAGACCTCCATGGCGAACTTCATTTCATGCGTAACGATGACCATCGTCCTTCCGGAACGCGCCAAGGCGGCGATGATGCGCAGCACTTCTCCGACTGTCTCCGGATCGAGAGCCGAGGTCGGTTCATCGAACAGGAGGATCGATGGATGCATCGCAAGAGCGCGGGCGATGGCGATGCGTTGTTGCTGACCACCCGAAAGCTGGTGCGGATACTTGTTCTCGTGAACCAGCATACCGACCTGGTCGAGCAGTGTGCGGGCTTCCTTGCGCAGTTCCGATACATCGGCGCGCCCATGATAAAGGGGTCCCATCATGACATTTTCGAGCGCCGTGCAATGCGGAAAGAGATTAAAGTTCTGGAATACCATACCGATTCGCAACGCGTCCCACCGGTTATGGCGAAGCGACTTTGCAAGCTTTTCCTGGGATCCGGCGATGAACGGCCGGTCCTCGAGATAGACCACGCCATGATCGAGTGTTTCTAGCCCGTTTAGGGAACGGATAAGTGTAGTCTTCCCAGAACCTGAGGGGCCAATGATGGACACGACTTCACCCGGCTTGACGGAAAAGTTGAGGTTTTCGAAGACCGAGTGTATGCCATACGACTTGCCACCGCGATCGAGACGTATTGCCGGTTTTGTGGATGCCATCTGCATATCATCGCCAATCGCCCTTGCTATGGCGCCGCTTGGCTCCGCGTCCTCGGTGGTAAGCTCCGCCAGACGCCGTGAAAAGTCCAGACGCCGCTCGAGCGCTTTCAACCCAGTGTCGAACACAGTTACTATCAAGACGTAATAGAACGCGACAGCGACCATCGTCTCAATGACTTTGAAATTTTGCGTATAGTACCGCTGCCCGACCAGAAGGATTTCGGCAAGCGAAATGGCGGACACTAGCGATGTCAATTTGACGATCGAAACGAACTCGTTTCCGAGCGACGGGAGAGCGATCCGCAACGCCTGGGGAATAATGATTAAGCGTTGGATACCTGCGCGCGACAGGCCAAGCACGCGACCCGCCTCGTATTGCCCTTTGCCGACAGCTACGAGCGCGCCACGATGGATTTCTGCAATGTAGGCCGTCTCGCTCAAAACCATTGCCAAGAGACCTGCCACGAACGGAACAGACAGGAGATCAGATGTCGAGGGAAAAGCCTGAGGCAAGTTATAGACGAAAATCAGCAAAACCAACAGCGGCAGGCTCCTGAAGAACCAGACGTAGAGTGCCGCCGAGCGGCGTACGACCCATAAACCAGAGCCGTGTGCTAGCGCGACGAAGAAGCCAAAGACAACAGCTAGTACCCAGGTTGCTACACTGAGCTCGACCACCACGAGTGTCGCGTTCCAGAAGTCGCGGCTCCATAGGAGCCCGATCATATAGGGCCAATCGAAAACCATGTATCTAGTTCCCTGAAGAAACGCCCGAGTCGCCGCAGCGGCCCGGGCCGGATTGCGGGTTTACTTAGCTTCGGTCAAGGCCGCGGCGACTTCAGCATCGGAGGGAAGGTCAAGGTTGTATTTCCCAAGGATCGACTTGTACGCCTCGCTCGATTTGAGAGGCTCGAAAGCCTCCTTCAGCTGTGAAAGGAGCGCGTCGTTACCCTTCTTGACCGCCAGCCCCATGACAACGGGAAAGAGGATTTCGGTGGAGGTGATCTTCAGCCGGTCACCGGAGGCAATAACCCCAGCCTTTGACACGCCGGCATCGTCAAACACGACGTCGGCGCCCCTTGAGAGCAGCGCCTGCGCTGCCTCTGCCGATGTTGCAAACTCCTTTACATCAATCGGATTGGACCCGCATTTCTCCTGCGACACTTTTTGAAGTTCCGGGACCCAGGCAGCGCCCTTCAGGTTGGCGACCCGTTTTCCGCAAAGTTCCTCAGGCGTTTTGGGCGCGAAGCTGTTGTCGGCGCGAACCATCAGAGAGCCGCCGGTCTTGGCATAGGCGATATAATCGACCACTTGCGCCCGCGCCGGCGTCACATACAGCGCTGAGGCGATCATATCGAAACGGTTTGCCTGCAGTCCCGGAATGAGGCTAGCGAAACGCGTGTCGATGAACTTCACTTCGACGCCGAGTTTTGGCGCGATCACGGCCATTACGTCTGCATCAAAGCCTTTTGTTACACCGGCTTCAACGTAGTCGTAGGGCGGATAGACTTGGTCCGATCCGACAAGCAACATGCCATCGGTGATCGTTTTAACGTCTGCGGCCGAGCTTGAATTGGTCGTCATCGCCGAGAGCGCAAGGGCAGTTACCATTGCGATTTTCTTTAGCATTTTTTATTCCCCTTTTTTGAGACCGGGCGGACCACCCGACCGGCATTGGAGTTGTCCTCCCCCGCATTCTTCCAAAGACGTTACCGGATCGTCGGCATCTCCCGCGGCGCACGCTTGGTCAGAAGCCGCGGACCGTCCTTGGTGATGGCAATGTTCTCTTCATGGACAATCATTTTTCCCGGCGCATATTCCATGCCGGGCTCGATGGTCAGCACCATGTTCTCAACGATCACGGTTTCATCGCCGAGCCTGTGGGAAGGCGGCTCCGTCAGCTGTAGGCCCAGGCCGTGCCCGAGACGCCCAACATTGTTGCCAATCGCGCCCGCCCCTTCGATAATCTTCGCCATCGCCCGAAAGACATCGTCCGTCTTTGCACCAGGCACCGCCGCGGCGATACCCGCTTCTGTCGCTAGCCACAGCGCATCGTGGACGCGCTTTGCGTCGTCAGAGATCGTGCCGATCGCATAGTTGCGGTCGAAATCGCAGAAGTAACCGTCAAATGTCGAGCCGGTATCAATGAAGAGGACGTCGCCGTTCTGAATAAGGCGATCATGTGGGCCGCAGACGATTTGAGCCACGCCGCCGGGTCCGGAGATTGCCGGCATGAACGGAGTCGAATCCGCACCGCGCCGGGCGATGTCGATCCGAAGCTTGCGCGCCACTTCCCGTTCGCTTTCTCCGATCGAAATGCTTGTCGGCAACGCTTCGTAAGCGTCGCTGGCAAGTTGGCAGATGTAATGAATATGCTCGATTTCCGCTGCGGTCTTGACCATGCGGATGTCCCAAATGCAAGGAGCACCATCGGCGATCTCGAGCGCTAGCGTATCGCGCAGCCGCAGAAAATCAGAGACGGGCATGCGCAGCGCCATCTCACGCCCAAGCTCGGCACCAAGGCGACCGTAACGACGTGGGAAGCTTTCGATCGTGGATTTCAGGAGGGAAATGCCGTCATCGCTTGGATTTGGCGCTTGCCATGTCCGGATGTCCGACATCCACGTTAGAGCCATTTCCGGCGCGCCGATCTCCGGAATGACGGCTACCGGATCGCCCTCGAGCGGCACGACGACGAACCACGGCCGGGTCGGGCTTTCCCAGAACTGTGAATCGAAGCCGGTGAAGTAGCGGACGTTCGGCGGCGAGGAGACCAGCAGGGCATCGAACTTATGGCGATGCATGATCTGTCTTGCGCGCTCGACGCGACCTTCGAACTCGGTCGGCGTGAAGCCTCTCAGCGGGATTTTGATGGCGCTCATGATATGTTCCCTTGCTTTTTGCATTACATTTACGTCCGCAGGGTCAGTCAGAATATTTGGCGGTTTTCCCAAGGACGTCGTTCGGGGCTAGTCCAACGATGGCTTCGTAAGACGCAGGGTCGGTTGCCCCTTCGGTGTTGATGAGGAGAATTCGGCTCTTGGGATCGAGCCCAAGTGTTCGACGAGCCTCTGGATCGCGGGCGACCGCTAGGTAGCCGGAAAGTCCTGCAGCACCGCTTTCACCGCTAACAACAGGGTGATCGCGGAACGCCAGCATCCGCATGGCCTCTTTGGCCTGATCTTCAGTCACCGTCACGAACGCGCTCGCGCTCGCGCTCAGGATCCGCCAAGCGACCAGCGAGGGGGTATAGCATTCGAGCATCGCCATGATGGTCGGCTCGGTGGGCGTGAAAGATGTCAGCTGGCCAGCCTGTGCGGAGGCAAATAGGCAGGCGGCGCGGTCTGGCTCAACGATAACCGTTCGAATGTTTCTGTAACCAAGCACTTCGCTGAGATGCAGCGAAACGCTGCTCGCAAATCCCCCGACGCCCGCCTGAAGAAAGACGTGGGTCGGCGGGTCGATGTTGAGCATTCCCATCTGCTCAAGAGTTTCCTGAGCAAGAATGGTGTAGCCTTGCGCGACTAGCGATGGGATCTCCTCGTATCCTTCCCATGAGGTGTCGGAAACGAGAAGCCAGCCTCGCTCCTTGCTGACACGCTCGGCTTCTTTGACAGAAACATCGTAGTTGCCCTTGACGCGGATCACTTGGTCGGCACCGATGGCTTCTGACCGGGACTCGGTCACACCCTCGTGGACGAAAATGACCGAGCGGCAGCCTAGTATACGAGCGCCGGCCGCAACGGACTTTCCATGGTTTCCATCAGTCGCGCAGCAGAAGGTGATGCGCGAGGCAAAATCGCGTGCGGTCGGGGAAACGAGTTGGGCGGGGGAAACCTCTTCGCCGAAGTGCTCTTCCAGTATTCTTTTGAATAGTATCATTACCGCGTAGGCGCCACCGAGAGCCTTAAAGCTGCCCAGGCTCAGCCGCTGTCCTTCGTCCTTTATAACAATGCTCTCGACTTGAGTGTCTTCGGCGATCTCCGTTAGGGGCACGAGCGGCGTGCTTCGCTGATCGCTCCACAAGGAGAGGTAAGGTCGCACAAGTCTGGGAGCCGAAACGCCAAGGAGCGATTTGTCGACGTCCCTAATTTGCGCGTGCGTTGGGGTATGAAAATGGATCATCGCGTCCTCACTGATTGATGACCGAGAGAATATTGCAAAATGAACTTTCTTTGTGCTCTAATTTTCGGTAACTGTTGCAAGAAAATTGCAGAGGAGGGGGTAAATATGGCTGGTTCTGTTGCTGCCGCCCTCGATGAGTTCGACCTCAAGATCTTACGGATGGTTCAGGCTGACAATCAGCTGTCGCAGCGCGTCATTGGCGACGCGATCGGGCTTTCACCGCCTGCAGTGGCTCGACGGCTTCAGCACCTGCGCAAAACAAAGGTCATCAGAAGCGAGATTGCCGTCCTGGACGAAGTCGCTGTTGGGCGCCCCTTGACGATTATTGTTCATGTCACGACGGAGAATGAAAGACTGGATCTTCTGGATGCGATGAAGGATCGCTTCATGCGCTGTCCGCAGGTGCAGCAATGCTATTACGTCACTGGAGAAATGGATTTCATACTAATGCTGAACGTGAAGGACATGGCAGAGTACAACGAGCTAACCCGCTCGCTGTTTTTCGATGGAGGAAACGTCAGGAGCTTCCAGACGTGTGTGTCCATGGAGAACGTAAAAACCCACGGGCCAATCCCGCTTTGAGTCCAACAGCCCTTCAAAGTCGTTAAACGCCAAAGTTCGATAAGCCGCCTTACTACGCAATGTCTTGTGTTAACTGCGGCGGCAGGATTGAAAACGTCCGATTGCGTGCAAAATAGATGAAGTGGCTGCCGCCCACTCAGACGGCACCATCATATGATGGCCATTGGGCTTGTCGTTTCTTTCTTCACGCTTTCCAGTCTGCAATCTCAGGTGCTGGCAGAAAAAGTAGAGACGATTCACAACTCCTCCAAATAACCCTACCTGAGCCTCATAGCTTCAATCCTTGCGCCAAAAATGGCTTCAGCCAACGTGAAGGCACCAAGAACCAAAACGGGGTCGCTTGTGCCTGACGTGCGCCGTATCACGCACCCTCAGGCAGGCATCGTCTTTAGCGAAAAAATGCGCGCCTTCGTTTGAAGCGCCGGATGCATGACAACGTATAGAATCATGGCTGCCATTAAATGGACAGCCATGATTCACTTCGTAGCATCAAGCCCTGTAGCGAGCTGCGGGAGCCGCATGCGACAGGTTAGGGCCGAGCGTCAATCGAGCAGTGTCGAAGGCTTTCCAGTCGGCGATGTTTGGCAATGAGGGGATTGTTACCAGTTCGCCCTGATCGAGCCCGGAAAGTGCTGCATCGACCATGTCCGTGGGGGACATAACAATCTCGGAGGGCAGCTGGGCGACTGGAAGGCCTGCAGCATCCCAGAAGTTGGTCGCGGTCGCGCCGGGGAGCACCGCCTGTACCCGAACGCCCTTGTCGGCGAGCTCGTGATGAAGGGATTGGCTAAAGGCCAATATGAAAGCCTTACTACCACCATAGACGCCGTTGAGAACCTCAGGAGCAATGGCAACGATCGACGCGATGTTGATAATCGTACCTGTGCCGCGTGATACGAATCCGGGTGCAACGGCATAGGTCAGCCGCATCGGTCCGGTGACATTCAATGCCACCATGGCCTCCATTTTCGCGATGTCAGATTGTAGAAGTGGCGCAGTCGCTCCTACACCAGCGTTGTTGACGATGAGCGTGATGCTTGCGTCGGTACGAAGCACATGCTCAACACGTGCCAGGTCCTTTGTATTCGTCAGATCAGCGGAAAGTGTCTCGACGGAACGTCCCGTTTCGTCAGTGATACGTTCAGCGAGCTCCTTCAGCCTGTCTCCGCTACGTGCAACAACGATAAGGTCGTAGCCGCGTCGGGCTAAACGGTCTGCATAGACCGCACCTATCCCGGAGGACGCGCCTGTGATGAGTGCCGTTCCCTTGTGTACAGTCGTGTTCATGACCGTGACCCTTCTTTTGAAGCCCGCTTGATTGCTTGCCGCCAAGAGAACCTACGCTCTATCGCGCTCGTCTTAAATGTCGTATATGCAACTTTTCAGGCCATAGGAACTGAGTATGCAGCGCATTGGATTTGTCCTCGTCCCAGGTTTTCAGCTTATGTTTCTGGCGGCAATCTCAGTATTCGAGTTCGCTAATGTCTCTGCGGGCGAAAATGTCTATCAGATCGACGTCCTCTCTGAGGAGGGTGGTCCGATCCGCAGTTCGCATGGGCTCACGGCCCATACCGCGGCATTCGACGATGCCAATTTCGATACCGTCATCTTCGGTGGCGGCATGGAAACCTTCGAGGCATCAGCCAGAATGATAGACTTCGCCCGTCGGGCAAGCATGGCGTCAAGAAGAACCGCTTCAATTTGCACCGGGGCGTTTGTACTTGCCCAGGCGGGCCTCCTCGACGGCAAGCGAGCGACCACTCACTGGTTGTCTGCTCGCGAGCTACAGGATCTTTATCCGAAGGTGAAGATGGAGGACGACAGGATCTTCATTATTGACGGAACCATTTGGACGTCAGCGGGCATGAGTGCTGGAATCGATCTAGCCCTCGGAATGGTCGAAAAGGATTACGGACAAGGGCTCGCTCGCTCGGTAGCCCAGAAGCTTGTCCTCTATCACCGCCGCGCAGGTGGTCAGTCCCAGCATTCCGAACTGCTCAAGATGGATGCTAAATCCGATCGCATCCAGAGCTCCCTCGACTACGCCAGGAAGAATCTCAAGTCGGCTCTGTCGGTCGAGCAACTAGCTAATGTCGCACATCTCAGTCCTCGTCAGTTTAGCCGTGCCTTTCGGTCAGAAACCGGACAGTCTCCTGCCAAGGCGGTCGAACATCTGCGTCTGGAAGCCGCCCGGCTAATGATGGAACAAAGTCGTCACCCCATAGAGTACGTCGCGGCCGAAACCGGGTTTGCCGATAGGGAGCGCATGCGCCGGGCATTCCTGCGCGCGTTCGGACAGCCACCTCAGGCTATCCGCCGCAGTGCGCGGGCGGGCGCTGAGCACGAATGACTGAACATCCATAACCTTTGGCGTGCGTTAGCCACCGCTGTCAGGCCGGGATTGTGGGTTACTAGCTTCCAGGTCGCCCGAATGGACGTCGAGTTAGCGCTCGGCCAAATCGGCAAAGGAAATCAACTATAGCTTATATTTACCTCCCTGCGGAGCCAATAGGAACGTCGGCGTTTTGCCGTTGGTCGGCCGATACTGGCATGCGCATTGATCACGCCTACATGTTGAACGACGGTTTCCAGGTCACGTTGGACTTTGCCCTGAGGAATGACGGCGGTCGCCGTGTCGAGCAATTCGCAAAATCATCAAAAGGTTTCGTAGACCGCGTTCGGTCGATGGATAATTCCCATCAACAACCCTACCAGCGGAACTCGTTGTGCTTTCGGCTTTCGGCTTGCGGCTTCAAGGATTAGGCATGCAATCTCACGCGGATGCGATACCAACGGTACGTGGCTGCAATCGAGTTCAGTAGTTGTGGAGCCTTACCAGCAAGCACACGAGGCGGAAGTGGATTTCTGCGAGGCCATGGGCAGGCTTTCACGCAATTTTGCAACGCTTAACACGCCCTATGGTCGGAATATCGCTATCCTTGACCCAGCTCCTCACTGAACGTTCTAAGTGACAAACATTCTTTCCGCATCCGGCTAAAGCCAATGACTACGGTAACTTTAGTAACCCTAGCCCCTAGGTTGCATGCTTCCACGGGCACCGAGTTTCTTTCGACACTACTGAAGGGAAGCCATCGTGACGCACTCAATCAACGAGAATATGGACGACGAGCTCTCTGAGTCCCCGCGACATAATGATCGACTCTTACTCCTCCGACGCGAAATCTTGCTCTTGTCGGGCAGCGCTGCCGTCGCCACACTTCCGCTATCGAGGGACGCGGCGTTTGCGGATGACGTGGGGTTGGCGGCGCCACACATTGCCGCAGTGTGCTTCACAATCAACTCGCAGCGGGTTTGTCTTGAAATCGATACGCGGCTGTCTCTCCTAGATCTGCTCAGGGAACGCCTCGCTCTGACTGGAACGAAAAAGGGGTGCAATCAGGGCGCATGTGGGGCTTGCACGATCCATGTAAACAGCCAACGGATAATCAGTTGTTTGGCACTTGCAGTCCTCCATGACGGTTCCGAGATTACCACTATTGAGGGTATTGCAGCGGGAGATAATCTTCATCCATTGCAAGACGCGTTCATTGAGCACGAAGGTTTCCAATGTGGCTACTGCACCTCGGGACAGATTATGTCAGGCCTTGCCTGCATAAACGAGGGGCATGCAGGTTCGAGGCACGACATTAGTGAATGGATGAGCGGGAATATCTGTCGGTGCGGCGCTTATCCTGGAATCATAGCAGCAATTGAGCAGGCCGCGAAGGGCGAGAGGACATGATCCCCTTTACATTGGAAAGGCCCGCTGGCGAGAAACAGGCCATCGCGGCTGCCGCAGGTGGTGCAAGGTACATTGCAGGTGGAACCACGCTCGTGGACCTGATGCGCGAGGAGATCGAACGGCCAAATCGTCTAGTAGATGTCAATCATCTTCCCCTTGACTATATCCGCGTGATCGACGGCTCAATCGTAATTGGCTCATTGGCGAGAATGTCGGAAGTGGCAGCGAACTCAGACGTGCGAGCCTTGCAGCCACTCATCGCTGAAACTCTCGTCGAAGGCGCGTCCCCGCAGTTGAGAAACGCCGCCTCGATTGGAGGGAACTTGCTCCAACGCGTGCGCTGTCCTTACTTCCGCATGCTCGATGTTGGCTGCAACAAACGCGTTCCTGGCTCCGGCTGCTCTGCCCTGGAAGGCCACAATGCCGGACACGCGCTCCTTGGAACGTCCGATCAATGCGTTGCAACTCATCCCTCTGACTTAGCTGTCTCACTAGTGGCGCTCGACGCGTCGATGGTCGTGCGAGGAGCGAAAGGAGCGCGCAGTTTTCTCGTGGAGGACCTATTCCGCCTTCCGGGCGCCACTCCTCATCTGGAACATACGCTGCAGCAAAGCGAATTGATTGTCGAAATTAGGATTCCCTCAGGTGCCTATGCGAGAACAGCAAGGTATCTGAAGGTTCGCGATCGGTCTTCGTATGAATTTGCCCTCGTTTCGACCGCTGCCGCCCTCCACATTGTAGATGGGACCATTCGCGAAGCGCGGGTGGCCGCTGGTGGCGTGGGGACAAAACCGTGGCGTATGCGACTGGTCGAAAATTCCCTTCACGGGCAGAAACCGTCGCGAGCCGCTTTTGAGGCTGCAGCGGCACTTTCGCTGGAAGGTGTCCGCCCCCTTTCAGGAAACGGATTTAAAGCCAAGCTCCTCCCTGCGACGATCATCCGGGCGCTCGAGTTGGCAGGAGAGAAAGCATGACCATAAGATCGATCGGAGAAACCGTTTCCCGGGTAGACGGCCGTTTGAAAGTAACGGGAAAGGCTACCTACTCGGCCGAATTCAACCAACCCAACCAGACGTACGCCGTGGTCGTCAGCAGTAGTGCCGGCATTGGACGGATCACTTCGATGCAGACGAGCGAAGTCGAGGAGATGCCTGGTGTGCTTGCGGTCATCACTCATCTTAACGCCGCTGAACTTCCCTATGCTGAACATCGTTCCGGCATTGATCCGGCGGTGGGCGAACGTCTGCACGTGCTCCAGGATGGTCGGGTCAGGTTCTTCGGACAACCGGTGGCGGTGGTAGTCGCCGAGACACTTGAACAAGCAGAGCGCGGCGCAAACGCTTTGAGAATTACCTACGACGCCCTTCGACCCCAAGTGCCCTCCCATACTAAGACGGGCGAACTCATCATACCAGATGCGACGCGTAAACCGGGTAGCCGAGTTCAGGCCGACAGTGAGCGAGGATACGCCGACGCGGTATTTGATGCAGCAAATATCAAGCTAGACGTCGACTATGTGATGGCACGTGAGAACCATAATCCAATGGAGCCCCACGCGACGGTAGCATCTTGGGACGGAGACAAAGTGACGCTTTGGAGCAAAAGCCAATTCATCGTCAACGAGCAGGCGGAAATCGCGGCGATTTTTGGAATTCCCGCCGAAAACGTAACAGTCATTTGCCCCTTTATAGGCGGCGCATTTGGTAGCAGCCTCAGAACCTGGCCACATGTGACGCTAGCGGCATTGGCTGCAAAACAGGTGGGGCGTCCGGTAAAGCTCGTCCTGACCCGGAAACAGATGTTTTTTACCACTGGTCACCGGCCATATACCATTCAACGGGTCGCCTTGGCTGCGGAGCGTGACGGTAAACTTACAAGCATAATCCACGAGGGGGCGGGAGAAACCAGCAAGTACGAACAGTATATAGAGGCACTGACATCCGTGACGACCTTTATGTACTCCTGCCCTAACGTGAGAACCCGATACCGCCTGATGCAGTTCGATACCAGCACATCGACCTACATGCGAGGGCCAGGCGAAGCTAGCGGAATGCACGCCATTGAATGCGCGATTGATGAGTTATCCTATCAGCTGAACATGGATCCCGTAGAGCTTCGCAAGATCAACGAGCCGAAGCTCGATCAAAGCCGCAACGTTCCCTTTTCCAGCCGTTCGGTGCTGAAATGCTACGAAGTCGGCGCGAGAAGGTTCGGTTGGGAAAGAAGGCTTCCGGATCCGCGCTCGATGCGAGATGGCCGCCTGCTTATCGGCTACGGGATGGCCTCCGCCGCGTATCCGAGCTTTTTCAGTCCTGCCAGTGCCCGCGTGAGACTTCTTCCTAACGGGATCGCGGAGATCGAAGCGGCAGCAAGTGACATGGGTCCTGGTACCTACACGTCGATGACACAAGTCGCATCCGAGTATCTCGGATTGCCAGTAGAAAAAATTCGGTTCAGTCTCGGACACTCGGATTTTCCGTCAACTCCCCCGCACGGGGGATCGCAAACAATGGCCTCTGTCGGGTCTGCTATAAGAGCCGCGTGTTTAGACGTGCAGGCTAAAGCTCTCGAAGAAGCGATCTCGACTAAAGGGAAGTTTGCCGGACGGAAGGCCGATGTGCTCGACTGGAGAAACGGAGCTCTTTTTGAAAAAAGAAGCGAGACTGGCGGTATTTCATACAGTTTGATCATGGCAGATAGCGGCCTCGCCGAGATTGTAGGATCAGCAAATGTAACGCGAGATCCAAGCGCCTCCAGGTCCTACTCTATGCACTCGTTTGGTGCCGTTTTCGCCGAGGTGGCTGTTGACCCCGACGTTGCGATTATTCGCGTGAGGCGCGTCGTTGGCGCATATGGTGTGGGAAGAGTGGTTAATCCAAAGCTTGCAAGGAGCCAATGCATTGGCGGTATGATTGGTGGAATCGGCATGGCCATTATGGAGCGGACTGTGCTCGATCCCAGGGATGGCCGCCCCATCAACGCGCATTTAGCTGATTATCTTGTACCGGTAAACCTCGACACGCCCCACCTTGAAGCGCACTTCATTGATGAAGACGATACCATTGTTAATCCACTTGGCGTGAAAGGGCTAGGCGAAATCGCCATTGTTGGAATCGCTCCGGCAGTAGCAAATGCGATTTTTCACGCAACTGGGAAAAGAATCCGAGAACTTCCGATAACGATCGAGAGCCTTATCTGAAGCGTAAGTTCAATGTCTGAAACTACATTCTCAGGTATTAGTCTGGTCCAGAGTCAGGCAACACGCACACGAATGACAATCAGATACGAGCGTCCTACCTCGAATACGGCGCGTGGCGGCAAGGAGCGGGCCTGTTCAAGCTTGACCTACCGCAGGTGATTTAGGACGCATCAAAAGATCTTTCCCCTGCCATGCCCAAGTGGATCGCTGGCCTATTGCCGACTTCGGTCAATTGGAACAGCGCATAGGTGAGGTCACGAAAGAAATCGCTTCGATCGCCGATCGGGAAGATGTTGCGCGGCGGCTTATGACAAGCATTGGAGCCTTGGGAGCCACCGCACTTCTGGCGGCGGTTGGCAGTGTCGCCAGTTCCAGAGAGCCCGCGACCTGACTGCCTGGCTTGGTCTTGTCCGTCGAGAATATTTGACCGGTGGAAAGCAGAAGCTTCTCGGCATCAGCAAGTGGGGAAACCGCTATTCGCAAACTGCTTGTCCATGGCGCTTGGTCCTGCTTTCGGCGTCTTGATCGAACGAGTGATCGACTGGGAAGCTGGCTTGCCTCTAAGCTCGGATGCATCCCAATAACGCCGTCGTTGCACTTGTCGCTAAGATCGCCCGGACTGTTTGGGGCGCACTGACCAAGCCTGGAGAACTCTACGAACAGGGATCCTGCATCACCCGACGCTCCTGGCTCGATTGCAAGTTCGGGAATAGTGATGACGAAACAGTGGATCAACACGCCGTAAGTCCTGTTCAAAAAAAGCGGCCTTCGTGCCCGAACCATTTATTGGAAACGGCGTGTGCGTATCTCATCATGGCCTGGCTGCAACGGCAGCCCACTCGCGACAGGCCGGATACATTTATGATACTGGAATCGTCATTTGCGATGTCGCTGCACGGATGGGGCGGACCATAATTTTTTTTAAGCGACATCCTTCAAAATAGCATTATCATCTCGGTCAGCAGCTTCTTCACCTTGGCGTTCTCATCTTCCAGAGCCTTCAGCTTGCGGGCATCGGAAACCTCCATGCCGCCAAACTTCGTTGTATTGTGAAAAGTCGCTTCGGATATTCCGTGCTTGCGTCTGCCGTCCTCAGGCCGCTCTCCGGCTCATTCAATATCCCGATGTTCTGTTCGTGTGTAAACCGCGAATGCTTCATGCTGTCCGTCTCCTCAGTGTAACGGACTGCACCAAATTTGGAGGAAAATCAGGGGCTCAGGTCACCGCCCGGTGCCTGGTCACTGTAGGCCGATTCGTAAGCCGCAGGTAATGAAACAAAATCCGCGGGAGTAAAGGATTATGAAATTTCGCGAAGAAATATCGACAGGTTTTCACACAAATTTGCAGCGTATAACATGCCCTCAAGTCACAACATCGCTATCCTCATAACCAGTCGCTCACCGAAAATCGTGGACGGTAAAGACACTAATTTTAAGATCGTCCTGGGGCCAGAGGATCATTGTTCATGACAAAAAACGCTCCAAAACTCACCCATGCCACAGGTGCACCGGTGGTTGACAACGTAAACACCCAAACCGCTGGGCCCCGCGGGCCGGCTCTACTACAAGACATATGGTTGATCGAAAAGCTGGCGCATTTCGACCGCGAAGTAATCCCTGAACGCCGCATGCATGCAAAAGGATGGGGCGCGCACGGTACCTTCACCGTGACTCATGACGTCACACGCTTTACTAAGGCGGCGATCTTCTCCGAGATCGGAAAGCAAACACCCATGTTCGCGCGATTTTCTACCGTCGCTGGCGAACGCGGCGCGGCCGACGCAGAACGTGACATCCGTGGCTTCGCATTAAAATTTTACACAGGAGAAGGAAACTGGGATGTCGTTGGCAATAACACACCGGTCTTCTTCTTCAGGGACCCGCTCGGTTTTTCTGATCTCAACCACGCGATCAAACGTGATCCCCGCACGGGCATCCGATCCGCGGATAACAACTGGGATTTTTGGTCATTCCTTCCGGAAGCCCTTCACCAAGTAACGATCATTATGTCCTCCCGCGGGATTCCGAGAAGCTTTCGCCACATGCATGGCTTTGGCGGTCATGCCTTTTCATTTGTAAACACCGCAAATGAGCGCGTGTGGGTTAAGTTCCATTTTCGAACTCAGCAAGGGATCGAAAATCTATCGGATGAAGAAGCCGAAGCTCTTGTCGGCAAGGATCGCGAGAGCCACGGGCGGGACCTCTTTGACAATATCGAGGCCGGCAATTTCCCAAAGTGGAAGCTGTTCATTCAAGTGATGACGGAACAGCAGGCGCGCCATCACCGGCACAATCCGTTCGATCTCACCAAGGTGTGGTCTAAAGCGGAATACCCGCTGATAGAAGTCGGAAATTTCGTGCTAAACCGAAATCCGGAAAACTATTTCGCTGAAACAGAACAGGTTGCTTTTTCGCCCGCAAATGTTGTTCCGGGCATTGGCTACTCGCCCGACAAGATGCTTCAGGGGCGCCTCTTTTCATACGGCGATTCCCAGCGCTACCGCCTGGGTGTCAACTACAACCATATTCCGATCAACGCACCGAAGTGCCCATTCCAAAGTTATCATCGCGACGGGCAGATGCGCACCGATGGCAATCTTGGCGCAACGCCCACCTACTGGCCGAATTCCAAGGGCGCCTGGATTGGTAACGAACCCGAGCGGAAGGAGCCCCCACTGCCACTCGAGGGCGATGCAACATGGTGGGATCACCGTGTTGAAAATGATTATTACGAGCAGCCTGGCGAACTTTTCCGCAATATGAATCCGGCAGAGCAGCAGGTCCTTTTCGACAATACCGCCCGTGCAATGGGGGATGCCCGTCCCGAGGTTAAGCAGCGCTACATCGAATTTTGCACGAAGGCCGACCCCGCTTACGGCACAGGTGTTACCCTCGCCGTAGAACGTCTCAACATTACCACCCTGTGAGGTACACGAAAATGGGAAATGCAGAAATCATTGCTGGTATCAAAATACCTGATAGTCAGATGGCCAAGGCCGTGACTGAGCTGGTTCGGGATACAGAAACCGACCTTCTTTATAACCATTCGCGCCGCGTATTCTTGTTTGGGGCGATCACCGGAGAACGCAAGCGGCTGAAATACGATCCCGAGTTACTCTACGTCGGTACGATGTTCCACGACATGGGACTATTCGATTCCTATGCGAGCGAGACTGAACGTTTCGAAGTCGATGGCGCCAACACGGCACGTAATTTTCTGAAATCGTACGACATTCCGGAAAGAGATGTTGACGACGTATGGGATTCGATTGCGCTGCATACGACGCCGGGCATTCCCCAGCATAAACGCCCCACTGTGGCATTGGTTACGGCAGGCGTCGAGATGGACGTTCTTGGTATCGCCTATCACGATTTTTCGGACAAAGAACGCGAAGAAGTTTGCGCCTGCCATCCGCGTGGCCTGCGCTTCAAGCACGCTATTCTCTCCGCGTTCTGCTACGGCACCATTCGCAAGCCAGGTTCGACCTTCGGCAACGTCAAGGCCGATGTTCTTGAGCGCATGGACCCAACCTACAAGCGCGAGAATTTCACCGAAATTATTATGGGATCAGCGTGGGATAGCTAACCCAAGAATACAGTCTGTTCACCGGACGGTTGCACAGCTAGCCCCCAAGCCCAGCAATCGTCCATTGCCATCGGAGGCCTACTCCTCAAACTGGCCTCCGATGGCCTTACAGCGTCACGATGGCGACGGCTACCCCGGGTCTGCCGTCGCCATCGTGACGCGCTTACGCTCCAGTACTCCGCATGGCATACGCTACATTATTCGTCATCCCCGCATAGTGTTGGCGAAGGATGCATGATTATAGGATGTTCGGATAGTGGCATCTTCCTTCTTGTCAACACCCACTTCACACCAAGGAGATCGCAAATGTCCGAACACACTAACCAAGTTGCTATCGTCACCGGCGCTTCTCGCGGCATCGGCGCGGCAATTGCCGAGCGTCTTGCATCTGATGGCTTTATGGTTGTCATCAACTACTCGGGGAGCGCTGCACCGGCCGCAGAACTGGCTCGCAGCATAGAAGCCAAGGGTGGCAAGGCCATCACCGCACAGGCCGACGTGTCCGACCCGATCGCTGTCGCCCGCATGTTTGAATCGGCTGAAGCCGCCTTTGGGCGCATCGATGTTTTGGTGAACAACGCCGGCATTCTCAAGACCATTTCACTGGCCGACACTAGCGACGAAGAGTTCGATCGCCATTTCGCAATCAACACTAAGGGTACGTTCAACACCCTGCGCGAAGCCGCCAAGCGCCTGCAGAGCGGCGGCCGCATTATCAACTTCTCGTCGACAACGCTGGCGCTGAACATGCCAGGTTATGCGGTCTACAATGGCACGAAGGCCGCCGTTGAAGCCTTTACCCATGTCTTCGCCAAGGAATTGCGCGGCCGCAACATCACTGTGAATGCCGTAGCCCCTGGTCCGATCGCCACCGAGCTGTTCCTTAACGGCAAGAGCGACGAGCTGATCGCCCAATTCTCGAAAATGCCGCCGCTGGAACGCTTGGGACAGCCGTCCGATATCGCCAGCGTCGTTGCCTTCCTCGCCGGTCCTCACGCGGGCTGGATCAACGGCCAAATTGTCCGAGCCAACGGTGGCGTCGCATAACCTTGGACCTCCGAACCAGAACCCAACGCAAAACCAATTCTCACAGAAGGAGTAGGACCATGACTAAGCAAGTTATCGTCGTCACCGGTGCTTCCAGCGGGTTCGGTGCCATGACCACCCGCCAACTCGCCCAGGCCGGCCACACTGTCTACGCCGGCATGCGGGCAACCGAGGGCCGCAATGCCTGGGCCGTTTCGGACGCCAAAGCCTTCGCTAAGGAACATAATGTCGATCTCCGCTCTGTCGAGCTAGACGTTGCCTCCGACGCCTCGGTCGAGGCAGGCATCGCAAAGATCATCGCTGATGCAGGCCGTCTCGATGTCATCATGCACAACGCTGGCCACATGTCCTTCGGCCCGGCTGAGGCCTTCACCCCGGAGCAGTTCGCTGAATTGTATGACATCAACGTTCTTTCCACCCAGCGCGTCAACCGGGCGGCACTTCCTTTCCTGCGGAAGCAGGGTAAGGGTCTGGTGATCTGGGTCTCCTCATCCAGCACCCGTGGCGGCACCCCTCCGTTCCTGTCACCCTATTTTGCCGCCAAGGCCGCGATGGACTCGCTCGCGGTGTCCTACTCGACGGAGCTGTCCCGTTGGGGCATCGAAACCTCGATCGTCGTGCCAGGCGCCTTTACCAAGGGCACAAATCACTTTGCGCACTCAGGCTCGCCTTCCGATACAGCCGTAGCGGCCGAATATACCGAAGGCCCATACAAGGGTATTCCCGAGCAGGCCTTGAAGGGACTGGCCGCTCTGGAGCCGATCGACGCTGATCCGGCTGCCGTCGCAGTCGAGGTAGTCCGGATTGTCGATTTGCCCTTCGGCACCCGACCGTTCCGCGTCCACATTGACCCTTCACAGGACGGAGCAGAAGTCGTGGCCGCCGTCGCCGACCGTGTTCGCGCCGAAATGTACCGCAACATCGGCCTGCAGGACCTGCTGAAGCCAGTCGTCAACAGCTAACTAATGGCGCCTCGGCAGTTAGGCCCTCGCTGCAATCCTAAAGATAGAGCCGCCTTGATGAAGCTAGGACAGGTCCTTCAGATTGGCCCTCTTCTACCCGGGCGGATGGTGACCCCGCCCAGCTGCTTTCGGCCCATTTTTCCAACATAGTAAGAGGTTCGCTGGCAGTTTGAGCAACTCGCCTATGCCGGGTATCCATGTTTCATTATGTGCCGTGGGCAATATTCGACTCGCGTTGCAACCGATGCAAGCGTTTGGGACCGCTCTGCATGGACTGGTGCGGAGATCGCCAAGCGGTTCCAGGAAGAAATTACTTGGGTGTTAGCATTTGGCTCGGCTCAATCCGTGAAACCGGGTCAAGGACGCCGTTGTTTCTGTCGGGGAGCATTCTGGGCCCAAGCCACTTTGGAATTAGAAGAGAGTTCGCTCGGCGTTCCTGGAGTTTCCTGTGCTGGGAGGAGACTCTCCAGCAGCGCCGTCGCCGTCCTTAGATCTTGAGACCCGAACCCTTCCGTAAAGCGCCGCTGGATTGGAAGAAGCAAGCTGCGCGCCTTGTCAACTTCTCCCTGTTCGCTCCACATTCGGGCCAAGGTCGTCGCGGTCCGCAATTCCCACCCGCGCGCAGCCTGCGATCTCGCTAACTCTAACGAGTGTATCAGAGCTGCCTCAGGAAGCGTGGGCTCCATGGCCGGGTCAGCAAGTAGTACGACGCCTTGAACCCTCAGAAGCTCAGGTAGATCAAAGGTTCCTCCAAATGCCTGCGCACGCTCCACGGCGCGGGCAATGAGCGGCTTCGCCTCCTCGTGCCGCCCGCAACGGACGAGGCCTTCGGCCCACGCACGAGAGGCCGCGGAGACCACGACATGGTGGTCATCTGCTATCATAGATGGGATACTCGACTGGAGAAAGTCAATTCCGTCCTCCACCGCGCCGCTTAGCACCATGAGTTCGCCCCGCATCGCGGCAGCAACGTCCTGATAAACCGGTAGCGCGTGCCGTTTAGCATGATCTGTTGCGCGACCGAGTACATTCGCAGCAACGTCGAACGCGCCGCACCATAGGAACACATATGTTGCCCAAAGAAGGCTTACGCACCGGGTGACCGGATGATCGCAACGGTCAATCTGATCTAACGCTACGCGAGCAGCGTCGACGGCTTGATCTGGCAATCCCGCCAGCCAGAGGGTGCGCGCCAGAGCTACCTCAGCTCGAACGCGATGGTCATATGCGAAGTAGTTGACGTGGACCGCGGGAGATGCGGCTTGTAGCGCAAAGCCGCGCTCAATACGGCGACGTGCCTCGGCCTGGTTGCCGAGCATGTGGTAAGTTTGCCCAAGCATCCACTCGGCGCACACCTCGCCCGCTGGTCCGACATCCTTGGCAACGTCGGCATAGCGCTCGGCCACCGTAAGCGCGACTCGGAAATTTCCGCGCCGTACCAAAAACAGGTTGAGGCCGGCAAGGAAGTGCAACTGATGCTCGCTGTCACCCTGGGCATCCGCAAGTTCCAGGCCTCGTTCGATTTCGGTGCGGACCTCTGGAGTGTTCCCAAGCGTGTACATTGACGCAATAGAGAGCACCTTTCTCAACGCAAGCTCGTGACCCAAGTTATCAGAGTGTTGAGGAGCTGCGGCCAGGGCGCGACGACACCACGCCCGGCATTCGCTGAGCAGCGACAAGCCCAGTAAAAGCGGCGCGGCGTATACTACGAGCTTTAGGGCTACATCGGCGTCGCCCTCGGGTGAGAAGCTCCATTCCACCGCGGCCCGAACATTTCCAAGATGCAACTCTAACGCGGAAGCACTGTAGCCGCCGAAGTCAGCGATCTGTGGGGTTTCCAAAGCGGCTAGCAGGTTTGAGACATAGATAGCATGACGCCGCTTTATGGTGTCCGCATCTTGCTGTTGGTGAAGTTTGCTCTCTGCAAATGCTCGCGTAGTGTCTAGGAGTCTGTAATAGGTGGAGCCTCGAATTGAGGTGATCGAGACTAACGACCTGTCGGCGAGGCCTGCGACTGCGGTCGCGCACTCTCCGGCAATTGACCCGACCTCGTCCGATACGGCGACAGCCGCTTCGAGATCGAAGGCGCCTCTGAAAACAGAAAGCCGACACAGAACCCGTTGCTCGGTGTCGGAAAGCAGATTGTAGCTCCAATCCAGCATGGCGGCGAGGGTCTGGTGCCGAGGGACTGCATTTCGGCAGCCATTCCAGAGTAACTTGAAGGGACCGTCCAACATTTTGGCAGTGCCTGCGACGCCGTAGGCGCCGACCCGGCTGGCCGCGATCTCTATGGCAAGAGCAATACCGTCCAGGCGACGGCATATATCTGCGACGAGTCCCACTTCAACTTCACTTAGTTCGGCGCCGTAGCCTGACGCCGCCGCACGTTCTAGAAAGAGTTGAGCGGCGGGCGACGCGAGCGCTTCGGCGACAGTAAGGTCAGCTCCCTCATGGGGGCCGTCCAGGGGCGGAAGTAGGTGGACATTCTCCCCAGTAACTCTGAGAGCTTCCCGACTTGTTGTCAGGATATATAGATTGGGCGCCGCGCTAAAGAGGCGCGCCGACAGCGCGGCAGTGGCATCAACCAGATGCTCGCAACTATCGAGGATAATGCAAACTTTCCTGTCGCCTAAGAAGGCGAGCACGCTGGAAAGCGTATCCTCGCCGGAGGAGTAGGTGCCGAGGGTGGCGGCAACGGTACCGGCGATAAGCGAAGGATCAGTAAGCGCTCCGAGGTCAATGAAGTATACCGCGCCGTCGAACTGCTCAAAAAGGGCATGAGCCACTGCAATGGCTACCGTGGTCTTGCCCATCCCGCCCGGCCCAACAATACTCACAAACCGACGGGACATCAGGACATTCGATACGGCTTGGATCGATGCTGCGCGACCTACCATGCGTGAGAGCGCGGCTGGGATCTGTGTCGCCTTCTGAATATGTGCGCCACCCGATCTCGATAATCCCTCCTGGGGGTGATTTCGAACTGGAGCTACAAAACAATATCCTCGGCCCGTAACATTGACGATGTAGCGGATGCCGTCGATCCCGTCACCAAGCACCTTACGCAGGCCGGCAACGTGCACCCGAAGATTGGAATCTTCAACAATCAAGTGTGGCCAGACGAGCGCAGTCAGCTCCCGGTGAGTCAAGGTCCTGCCCGCGCAACAGACCAGTGAAATGAGGATATCGAGTGCACGGTCGCCGATCACGACTGGCGCGCCATTCTTTAAGAGCAGGCGCTCCGAAATGACAAGGCGAAATGGACCGAAGAACAATGTATCACTGGTGGGCATTCCGGCCGATCTCCATAGGGCTTTAGGCCTCCTGTGCCAAGCTCCTCTAGAGGCTCATATTCAACCATACTGGCTTGAGTTTCAACCTGCAACAGTCGCAAAACACTCGTTGTCGTTCCTATCCGATCACTGTTTATAAGCCATGGCGACGTGGGGGCAGAACACCGGTGTGCGAAGGTATCGACTGCGTGTTGCGCGTCGGCGAACCGCAGGGCAGCGACATGGTCGGGCGGCGTTTCGCGATGTTGGACGAGGTGACGTGCGAGTCTTCCGGGTATATCGCGCGCTACGCACGACCCGAGCACGTCAAGGATTTAAAGGAGCATGTCATGGTTGGCTTCCGCTCGTCTGCGACAGGCTCAACGCCAACTGTCAGGTGGATGGCCAGGTTGTCTGTCGCCAGTTGCCAACCATCATTAACGTCGGTGCGGCCGAAAGCTTCACTAAGCCTTTTCTACACTATCGGGAGCAGAAGCGAGTGCGGGAGGATCCGGACACATAACTCGTTTCGCCGGTTGAACTCCTGACGTTACAGTGGGAGACGCTTTCAACCATATCGGTGACCAGCCCGGGAGTTGCACGATGTGCCGTCTGTAAATCCGAAATTATAATTGATCTTCAAGAGCTTCGCTCTATTGAGCGACTAATATGTGGAATGGATAGGGTTATCCGTTGGCGACAGCAAAAGGAGATCACACCATGAACAATTTGAAAGTCGTTTTCATCACCGGTGTCAGTTCTGGTTTTAGCCGCGCCACTGCTTTCCGCCGGATACCGCGTCGTTGGCACCGTTCGCAGCAAAGATCAGATCACCGACTTTGAAGCAATTGATCCGGGCAGGGCGCACAGCGTTATGCTCGCGTAGGAAGAGACGCCGACGTCGCAACGGTGGTAGGAGCAGGTCGAGTCGGAGACGGCCGAGTTGATACTGGCGCGCGGGCTTCTCCCCGATTATTCTTGAAGTGGTATCAAGGCGAAGGTGAAATCGCATACCGGATTAACGGCTCCGCTTCTTCGCAGGCAATTGTGACCGAAACGTCATGGGCGTCACCGGAAACGTCGCGTGACGGGGTCGGTTTCATTTTCGGATAAGCTGTTTATTAACACGTCTCAAGCGGGCCGTTCTCTCGGTCGTCAAACGAACCATCATCGCATCAACCGGATCGCTGTGAGAATGGTTTGGACGCGCCAATGATTGGAGCCGTGATGGTGACCGGCATGGAAGCGCGACGTGCACATATTGACCACCTCGCGCCCCAGATAGTCTTTAAAACGACGTGGTTGATTTTAAGATTCGCGATTATCATGCCGATCGGATCGGTTTATTGGAATCAAGTCACGCCGCTCGGAAGGGGCTACTCCGAGAAACCCCGACGGTTTCAAATACCATGTGCAGTCTGCAGTAAAAAATTATTGAACCGCATACTCGGACAGTTCGACAGTCACTGTGCTAAAGTCTTTGTCGGGAGAGCCGTCAGGTCTGCGGGCAAATACGCTTCGACGTGTTGGAAATTTGAAGCCATCCACCTCAACGTAGTCGGACAGGAAATGTGCCGCCGGCGAATTGGCCCAGACATCGACTTCATAATCGTGTCGGCACAGAAGGCCGTCCGTTCCAAAATAGAAGCGTTGGTCTCGCGTATGGCTGTGAACATTATCGGGAAAGCGCACGGCAAGGCCACGAAGGTTCTGAACGTCACTATGCACAGAGGGTATCTCATGTACAACATATCCCGGTTCTGCCAACAGAAATGGCAACGCATGGTAGGTCCACATTGCGTAGCCATTGAAATACGCGAGGTTTAGCGGATCCCAGTGAGTTTCAAAACCACGATCACCGAACGCCTCTCGCCCATTGTCACGTTCGGCGATTATCGTCCCCGCCTCATCTGTAATTTCGACATGTTCTGGAACCCAGCGCATTTTCCAGTCGGGGTTCCCAAATCCATCTATCTGCGTCCACTGACGATGAAAGTCGGTTGTTGCGCGCCTCGGGGTACGATCCATTTCGATACCTTTTAGACCCCACAACTTTCCGCCCGTCACGATCGTTGAAGCTAACCCTTTTGCCTGCCGCCAGCGGTTGATCCCGCCGTGAGCGTCAAAAATTTCCTGGAGAAGGCGGTCTAATTTGTCGCTCATGATCAATCCTCTTGTAAGATCTATAACCAGCATATCGGCAGTTAGCTTTGTCTCAAAAGACGTTTTTACCTCTTTTTAGGACGTATTGGCTTGCATCTAAGAGCGCGCCTGTTGAAATGACCCCCGACAGTTTGCCTATTTGCCTACGAAAAAGGCCTATCTAAAATACTGGAGCCCTAGCAGCAAATGCCGAGCAAAAAGCGCACACCATCCACCATCCAGGCGTTGAGGCCATTTCACTTTGCCGGTCTGCTACAGTTGGCAGACCTTTCGCGCAGCTCTTTCTACCGTCTGCAAAGGTGTTGTCACTAACGGAGCGGCATGCCGGCCTCATAGACGGTATCAAGCCATCTTCGCCCGTCACAAGGGCCGCTGTCAGATCACTGCGGCCATCTGCTAGGAGGGACAGCGCCTGATGGGTCAGATGGGCATGAAGTCGCTGGTGCACCCGAGCTTTGGCTGTCAAAGGCGCGTCGGCTGATGATCTATAGGACACAAAAAGTTAAAATGGCCTACGCCTTACACAAAGTATGTTTGCACGGGGTCCGTGCGACTTATTGCAGCGATCATTATTCACGATGACATCACGTGTGACGGCGATTACCAGCGTATCTATCGGTGATGAAGCGGGTGAGTGCCAAGAGTGCGGCAGGCTGATAACGTCGACTGGGATAATAAAGGGATAGGCCAGTCGAGGGGGTGATGTATCCGCCAAGGAAGCTTTGGAGTTTGCCCTTGCTGACCGCCTCGGTAGTCCACCAGTCGGAAAGGTAGGCCAAGCCAACCCCGGAGAGCGCTGCCTCCAGCATCAATCCGCCATCGTCCAACGTGAACCGACCGCGGACATCTAGCTTCAAGGTTTGCCGGTCTACGTCGAATTCCCAGGGATCGATAGCACCGCTCGGCATTCTCGATCGGATGCATTCGTGATCCAGCAGGTCTTGTGGGCTGAGTGGCGGCTGCCTGCCGTCCATGTAGGCAGGCGAGCCGACGATCGAGAAATGCTGGTCAGGTTCCAGTCTCAGCGCGATCATGTCCTTCGCAATCAGATTGTTAGGCCGGACTCCCGCATCATAACCTTCCGCGACGATGTCGATAGGCCGGTCCTCAGTTACGAGATCCACTTCGATCTCCGGGTAGTGTTTCGAGAACGCGATAAGCAGCGGCGAGAAGACTCGGCGAGCCGCGCCTACCGACATATTGATACGCAAAACCCCCGCCGGAAGACTACGATGATCATTCACCATGTCGATCGCGTTATGTATTCGGGCGACCGCAGGGCCAACCTCACTAATGAAGCGGGTTCCAGCCTCGGTCAGCGACACACTTCGTGTCGTTCGATTAAACAGACGGACGCCGAACTTAGCCTCCACCGCTGCAATCCTCTGGCTGAGAACAGTCGGAGATACGCCGACGTCCAACGCGGCAGCCCGAAAGCTTCGGCGTTTGGCCACGGCAACCACACTCTCCAACTCTTCGATCCTAAGACGCATTATCCCGTTTTCTGCAATTAGCTATCTTAAACTATGTAGATTATCCGAGATGATTATCAAGCCTATGTTTTTGGCAACGCTTGAAGGAGGCGATCATATGAGAGATATCATACAGATCTACATCAACGGAGAGTTCGTCACGCCGCATGGCACGGAGCTTTTTGATTTGCATAATCCGGTGGACGCAGAAGTAATCGGCCGAGTTCGGCTCGGTGATGCTCAAGATGCACGTATTGCCATTGCTGCCGCGAAGGGCGCATTCAAGAGCTGGTCACGCAGCCCCAAGCCGGAGCGCATAGCGCTACTACACAGACTTCACGAGGTCGTTTGGGCTAAAAAGAACGAGCTAATTGAGGCTATCGTTCAGGAATTCGGTGCGCCGGCAACACGTGCCTATTGGATGGCATCGAGTGCAGCCAACAGCTTCCTGGATGCTGCTCGTGCATTGGAGAAATACGATCTCATTCGGAAGGTTGGTACGGCAGACGTGGTGATGGAGCCAGTAGGAGTCGTCGGCCTGATCACGCCGTGGAACAGCAACGTGGGTTTCATCTGCAACAAGCTTGCATATACCCTCGCGGCTGGCTGTACTGCCGTGATCAAGCCCAGCGAAATGAGCGCTACCCAGACACAGGTCCTACTTGAAGCGCTGCACGAAGCTTGTGCCCCGGCCGGTGTATTCAACATTGTGAACGGTCGCGGCGACATCGTTGGCGCCGAACTGACGACGAATCCCGATATCGCCAAGATTTCCTTCACGGGCTCGACGCCGGTGGGTAAGTCGATCCTCCGTGAAGCAGCTGCAACTTTGAAGCGGGTAACGTTGGAGCTGGGTGGAAAGTCCCCGACCATCATCCTGGACGACGCCGACTTCGACAAGGCAATTCCAACCGCACTCCAGGTCGGTTTAGGCAACAGCGGGCAAGCCTGCCTCAATGGCACGCGCATTTTTGTTCCCGCGTCGCGCAAGGACGAAGCCATCGCCTCGATTAAGAAGCACTTTGCTTCCGTCCAAGCCGGTGAACCCCTCGCTCCAGACACCACCATCGGACCAATGGTCAGCCAGGCCCAATACGAACGTGTCCAGCGGTATATCAAGCTTGGGCTCGACACAGGCGCTACTCTGGTCGCCGGAGGGGAAGGTCATCCCGAAGGACTTGGCGGCTATTTTGTCCGCCCAACAATTTTTGCGGACGTCAGCAACGATATGGCCATCGCGCAGGAAGAGATTTTCGGTCCCGTTCTTTGCGTCCTGACCTATGAGGATGAAGCCGAGGCGATCCGGATGGCCAACGACACTCCTTACGGTCTTTACGCCTATGTCCTTTCCGCCAACGAGGAAAGAGCGACGAAAGTGGCCATGCAGCTCGACGCCGGTCGTGTAGCGATCAACGGTGCGGCTCATGATCCTGACGTTCCCTTCGGGGGGTTTAAGCAGTCGGGCATCGGCCGGGAATATGGCGTATTCGGCCTCCAGTCCTATTTCGAGCCGAAGGCGCTTCTGGGAGCTGTGCTTTGATGTCTGATAGCGAAAACGGAAAATGGGTCTACAGTGAACTTCGTGGTTCGGATCGTACATCCCTAATGGTGGAACTCGCCGCCGGGGAGGGTGCCCAAGCGGTGATTGCCGGGCTCTCACTGGAATTCGTCTTCGGCAGAGTGTGGGCTCGGGACGGGCTTGACCGCAAGCAGCGAAGCCTCGTGACCATCGGTACTCTCATCGCCTTGCGGCAGACATCGGAACTTGAAAACCATTTTCGTGTCGGCCTGACCAATGGGCTGACTTTCCGTGAACTAGAAGAGGCGGTGATCCAGACCGCCCCTTACGCAGGATTTCCGGCCGCATGGCGGGCGGCCGAGCTCCTTGCCGAGTTGGCAAAGACTGCGGGTAGTTGCGATACGTCATGATGTCGAAGAAATCGCCAAACAGAACTGCCCACGCGCATGGCATCTACTTCACTGCGGCCTGCACTTCCGGAGTTTCAAACAGAGGCATGAATGAACCCTATCAACGAGGTGTGGGCTTCTGCTCGGCCTCCCTGTCTCAATCCGGATCGACGACGGTACACCGTAACGAATTCTGGACGAGAAACGGTAGTAATTACGGTATGGTGTGCCTATGGACAGAAATTCGGCGACCGCTTTGCCGCAGGTCGAAGCCGGTCCAGCGAGGTCGCGTGTCCGTAACTTCTCCTCCTCAAGACGGCCTCGATCGTCGCCAACGCGGCGCTGCCTGCTTCTTCCTGGCCAAGGTGATCCGACATCATAGCTCCCGACCATATTTGACCAAGCGGATTGGCAGTCCCCAGACCAGCGATGTCGGGTGCAGACTTATGAACCTCGAAAAGAGAGGGAAATTTGTGCTCGGGATTTATGTTTCCGGAAGGTGCTATTCCGATCGTACCAGTACAGGCAGGGCCAAGGTCCGACAGGATGTCACGGTGCAAACTCGCATACTGTCCACAGTCTGCGGCGGTCGTGCATGTTTTTCAAACCGGTTAACCTCATCCTTGCCTGTCATTAGCACATGTAGGTAAGTGCCTCGTTTCCCGCTCCGTCTATCTCAGGCAAGCTTTTCGCAGACAGCATCGTCATTACACGCGCGAGGGGTGAGGCTTTGACAGTGCCTGCCTAGGCTTTGTCGACACTTGTCTCGCATATCCGGGTTATTGCGCCGCGCCTTGGCAAGCACTACTGTACACGTGAAAGAACGTGACACGCGATGCACCGCGAGTTCCATGGAGGATATAGAAGATGGAGGTTGAGTGGCTCGAGGATTTTCTTGCCGTTTCGAACCTCAGCAGTTTTTCCGCCGCTGCAGAAGCGCGAGATATAACACAATCCGCTCTGAGCCGAAGGATTCGGTCGTTGGAGGAATGGGTTGGTGTCCCCTTATTCAACCGTACAACCCACAAGGTAACTCTGTGTCCGGCGGGAGAGTCCTTCAGAGTAACGGCCGAAGAAGTGCTGAGACAGCTTCGCACGGCGCGCGCAGAGGCCAAGGAGCGAGCAGAAGAAGCCACGGCGAGTTTGCGGTTTGCGTCAACTAACGCTTTATCATTGGTGTTTTTTCCCGTGTGGCTGCGTCAACTCGAAGCAACACTACAAAGCCCAATCAACGTTCAGTTGGTCGCCAATCACATGGAAGCGTGCGAGCGTATCATGGTCCAGGGGCAGGCACAGTTTCTACTTTGTCACTACCACCCTGCCGCAACGACTCTGTTGACGACCGACCAATTTCGATCTGTTCGGGTCGGTGAAGATGTTTTGATGCCTGTTAGCGTTCCCAAGGTGTACGGAGACACCGAACCTTTATTTCGTTTGCCTGGCGACGCTCAGCACCCTGTGCCCTATCTTTCATACCGTCCGGAGTCTGGAATGGGGCGAATCGTATCAGCAGTGCATGCAGCTTCAACTAAGAGATGCCGGCTTAGACCGACGTTCACTTCACAACTGGCGAAGCTCTTGGTGACAATGGCCCTTGATGCTAGGGGGATGGCCTGGCTGCCAAAAAGCCTGGTTGACGATTACTTGGATACTGGGGCCTTGGTCCCCGCAGGCGACGCGTCATGGAATATTCCAATTGAAATACACCTTTTCAGGCCGCGAGCCAGGCAATCGATGGCCGCGGAGCAGTTCTGGGTTCACGTGAATTCCCTGGCCAAATGCGGAACGGATTGAGACTAAGGTCTAGCCCCCGCTCCGAGTATAGGAGCGGGATCAGCGAGCCTGCGCTCGGAAGTCGTCAGCGTGGCGCTTCTTCGAAAAAGTCGATCGGAAATTGAGCAATTCGAACTTATGCTAGAGGAGATCGAGGCCCCCCGTGCCAGAATGAGATGCGCTCCGGGAAAGCTCTTTGCCGCAGTTGGATGACACACCCTCCGCAAGCTAATTAGACATAGCTTAGCGAGCTAACTTAATCCCACCCTTGTGCTTCATCTTTAAAGGGAAATCTCCCCACGCGCTAAATGGTGCATTTCCCTGTGCGAACGGGTAAGCACTTAAAAGTGAGTTATGCCAGTTTCTTAAAGATATCCACAGCCAGATCGATATCAGCTTCACTAATATGACGATGCGTCACGCACCGCAAAAGGTTGACGCCCCAGGGCCTTACCCACAAGCCAGCGGTCTCGAGTTCTGAGCGCCATTGAAAACTGGTCCGTCCCGACCCTGAGACGTCAACCTGTACGATATTAGTCTGGGGCCGGGACGCTTTAAGCCCTGTCCTGCCATCATTTAAAGCCTCGCTCAGGCGACGGGCGTTCGTGTGGTCATGGATCAGACGTGCGCCCATGTTTAAAATGCCCTCCAAACCCGCGGCGGCGAGAATGCCAACTTGCCGCTGGGTGCCACCGAGCATCTTGCGCAAGGCTTTAGCACTTTTGATAGTTTCCCCACTGGCGACTAAGATCGCGCCGGCAGGGGCGCTCAGTCCTTTTGAGAGACACACGGATACGCTGTCTGCGTGTTTCGAGATCTCACTAGGCTCAACGTCTAGCGCGACGGCCGCATTGAATAGTCTTGCTCCGTCCAGATGGACCCGCACACCCTGTCCTTGACCAAGTTCGAACACCGTTCTCATATGCTCAAGCGGAAGCACTGTCCCGCCGGCATTGTTGTGAGAGGTTTCCATGCAGATCAACGCGGTTTTCAGTTTGTTGCGATTGTACACGACGGCGTCGGTGAGCAGATCTATGTCCATTGCACCATCCTCGCCCGCGATCGGTTCATAGAAAAGGCCAGAAAACGTCGCTGATCCACGTTCTGAAGTAAACATATGAGCGTTCGCTTCTATCAGAACCTGCTCGTTTCTTCCTGCTTGGCTGATGGCCGCCACAAGATTGGCCATTGTGCATGTTGGGAAGAACAAACCAGCTTCTTTTCCCAGGATATTGGCTGTGGTCGCTTCAAGACGCTGAACCGTTGGGTCCCCTTCCAAACCGTCGTCCCCTAAAGGTGCGCTTCGCATACTCGCATACATTTCTGCTGTAGGCCTCGTGACGGTGTCGCTCCGAAGGTCGATTTGGACTTCAGCAAGCGATGCGTTCGTTTCATTTGATTGGGAGGACTGCATTTTCGAAGCCTCTCAGTGTTGCAGTATTTTTGACAGGAAGAGGCGAGTGCGATCAGCGCGGGCGTCGAGATTGTCAAAGAATTCGTTTTTACCGCAGTCTTCGATTATTCGACCACCATCCATGAAGATGACCCGATCGGCTACCTTGCGGGCAAACCCCATTTCGTGAGTGACGACCATCATCGTCATTCCCTCTTTTGCAAGATCAGTCATCACGTCCAAAACTTCGGTCACCATTTCGGGATCGAGCGCGGATGTCGGCTCATCGAAAAGCATCGCGGTCGGGTCCATTGACAAAGCCCGGGCGATTGCGACGCGCTGTTGCTGGCCGCCGGATAATGTTGCTGGATATTTATCTTTGTGCGACGATAATCCCACCCGCTCGAGAAGTTTGAGGGCTCGCTGCCTTGCCTCGTCCCGACTTCTTTTCAAGACCTTGAGCTGAGCGAGGCATAGGTTTTCGAGAACGCTCAAATGCGGAAACAATTCAAAATGCTGAAATACCATGCCTGTGGTCGCACGAAGTTTTGGCAAATTGGTCTTCGGATCTCCAACGGATATATTGTTAACGATTATCTCGCCTTTTTGAAAAGGCTCCAGCGCGTTCACGGTCTTGATGAGCGTAGATTTTCCTGACCCTGATGGTCCGCAGACCACTACCACCTCACCCTTTTTGACAGAGACTGAGCAACTGTCTAACACTTGAAGGGAACCGTACCATTTACTTAGATTTGTGATTTCGATCATCTGTGAGTCTTTCATATTTGGTCAGCGGACCACCTGGACGCGTTTCTCCAACAGCTTGACTAACCGTGATGCCGAGAAGCAAATAATTAAGTAAACTGCTGCCACAAACAAGTACATCTCGGTCAGCCGGCCGTCTCTTTGGCCAATTTTAGATGCTGCACCAAGGAAGTCCGTTAGCGACAGAACGTAGACAAGTGATGTATCCTGGAAAAGTATAATTATCCGCGTGAAGAGCGACGGAAGCATATTCCGCGCGGCCTGGGGTAGCACGATATTCGTCATGATTTGTCTGTAATTGAGCCCAAGCGCCACCCCTGCAGATACCTGACCCCGCGAAATTGATTGGATGCCTGTTCGCATGATTTCGCAAAAATAAGCGGCCTCAAACAAAGTAAAACTGACGACTGCGGACCGAAAGGCGCCGACTTTAATAGGGCGGTCGGCTCCTACTATCCAAGCCCCGATGTAGGGCACCAGGAAGTAGAACCAAAAAATAACCAGCAGAAGTGGGATAGAACGCATCACATTCACGTAGATGCCGGCAGGCACTGAAAAAATTCTTAAGGGTGACAGCCGCATGATGGCGAGAAGAGTGCCAAGGGCTATTCCCATAATCGCCGAAAGCGCCGTTATGGAGAGTGTGAGCGCCATACCGGTTTTAAAAAGGTAGGGAAGGGCTCCAGCCAAAGAAGAAAAATCAAGTTCACTCATATCTGTCCACCTGATGAGAAGGCTATTTTGTGCCCGATGATCCAACTAAGCCGGGCACTGCGACGGCGCGTTCCAGCGTTCGCATCGCTGAAACAATTGTCCAATTTATCGTGAGATAGACCAACGTCGCCGCGGTAAAGGCTTCAAAAATATGGAAGCTGAATTCTTGCATTGATCGAGCTTCGCCGGTCAGTTCCAGCAGACCAATTGTCAACGCGACCGAGGAGTATTTAACAGTTCCGACCAGCTCGGAGGTCATGAGAGGGATAATGATCCTAAACGCTTCGGGAAGAATTATGTATTGATACACTTGAACTTCCGAGAGACCCAATGCAGTGCCGGCTTGCAACTGGCCTCTTGGCAGCGACTGAATACCCGCACGAACTTGTTCTGAAACGCGACTCGCACCGTAGAATCCAAGACAAAGAAAGGCCGGGAGCAACGAACTCCATGGCTGCGGCATTTGTTTCATTGCCAAACCCAGCCGCACAGGGAGCAACTCGGGAAGTACGAAATACCAAAGGAACATTTGGACCAGCAACGGAATGTTTCGGATGATTTCGACGTAAATTGTTCCCATAAGATTTAGACGGCGCGATCGCGCCGTCCTCATTACCCCTAGAATTGAGCCCAGGGTTAAGGCGAACAGAAATGAGCTTGCAGCCAATGCAAGCGTCCAACCAGCGCCCATCAGTATCGTCTCAAGATACGTATGAACGCCGTCTGGGGAAAGTTCGAAGAATACCTGCCAACTCCAGTCGTAATTCATTTCGAATGTCCCAATTCCTGATCTCTGTACGCCGGCCAAAAAAAGACTGGCAATCATTGATAATCGGCGGGATCGCCCGAATCCGTTGGATGCTTCAGCGCTTTTTTAAGCGCAGTGCTCATCGGATATTTGAGATTGATGTTCTTGGGTGGAATAGGTGTGTTGAAGTACTTCTCATAAAGCGTGGCAATCCTGCCGGTTTTCATCAGATCGATGACCGCGTCATCGACCACCTTCTTAAACTCTGGATCATCCTTAGGCTCAACAATCCCGTACGGCGCCAACTCCAGCCCTTTGGTGCTGATAACGAAAGCTCCCGGATCCTTCGATGACGCGACTGATGCGTAAGCCAGCCCGTCGTCATTTGCCGCTGCGGCGGCTCTTCCGCTTTCCACCATCAGAAAATTCTGGGCGATGTCATTTGTCGCCACAACCGTTATGCCGTAGTTATTTTTTGCATTCAATTCGGACACAGTCTTAAAGTTTTGACCTCCCGCCTGGGCGGCGATCGTCTTTCCGCGAAAGCTAGCCAGATCGTCTACATCCAGCCCACTCTCCTTGCGCGCAATCAGTACGATCTGCGCGACGAAGGTCGTGGGTGCGAATGATACAAAATCGTGCCGTTCAAGCTTGTTGGTCGTGTTCCCACATTCCAGATCGATCGTGCCATTAGAAATCAACGGAATTCGGGTAGCAGATGTCACAGGATTATATCGGATTTCGAGCTTATCTAATCCGAGCTTCATTTTGATCGCCGCCGCAACCTCCTGGCAGATTTCGACGGTGTAACCGACAGGCTTCTGATTTTCATCGAGAAATGCGAATGGCACCGACGTCTCTGGATGGCCAAGAGTTATGGCGCCGCTTTGCCGGATCTTTTCGAGACGGCCGCTGCCTTCGGCAAAAGCTGCGGTGCTTGATATGCCAACAGCTAGGACGACGGTGAATGCTGCATATAGTTTCATTTCAGTTCCCCTTTTTTCTATCAGGCTGCTCGCTGGCAATCCTAGATTTTTGGTAGTTGCTGATCCGCTGGGCGAGCTAATCTTGATTGCTTAGCCACGCTCCAACAGCGTTAAAATCGTCGAAGGTTGCAACTGTCTCGCCAAGCCGTAGGCCGACTTTTGTTTTTTCGGCTAACGCTGAATATTGATACATCGGCACCCTTCAATATCCACTATTGCTTGAGCATAAATTGATGCTTGTTGCGCATACTAGATTGGGCGCTTGCGATTCCACTCACCTTGCGGATAAATCTTACTTCGCCATCTTATTGAAAAAAAAGAGAAAGAAAGCATTGATCGTGGGCTCGCGTCGCCGCCAGAACGAAACCAATAGGTTCGCTTGTCTGCCGTAGCAGCACGATCTAGGCATCGGTCGGGATTGTTCATAGGGCTTAGCTGCAGTACAAAAAACTTGTTCGTAAGGCTATTTGGGAGAGACCGGCAAAGTCCGGCGCCGACGGAGCAACTACCCCGGAAACTCTCAGGCAAAAGGACCAAATTGGCGTCGAACATCTGGAGAGTGGCAAGCCAAAAGATTTGCCCACCGAAGGAGAAAGCCGGGCCGGTGAAAACGGTAAGCGCGGCCAACGACACAGGTGGAAAACATCTGGCGTGGCGCGTGTCGGATAAACTCTCAGGTTCCCTGACAGATGGGGTTTCGCGCCGTTTTATGCGGCGAAACCGCAATTTGATCCTGAGGACTCTTATTCATGACCAATATCGCAATTGTCGGTGCCGGTATCACCGGTGTCACGACCGCCTATACCCTTTCTCGTCACGGTTATAATGTTACAGTTTTTGATCGCAACCGGTATGCTGCTATGGAAACTTCATTTGCAAATGGAGGCCAGCTTTCGGTGTCCAATGCCGAAGTATGGAACAGCTGGTCGACCGTCTTCAAAGGCTTAAAGTGGATACTTAAGAAGGATGCGCCTCTCCTTATAAATCCCAAACCAACCTGGCATAAATATTCTTGGATGGCAGAATTTATCCTCAATATCTCAAACTACGAGAAGAATACGATCTTCACAGCTAAACTGGCTATCGAGGCGCGTAGGCGTATGTTCGAGATCGCGGAGGAAGAGAAGATCGATTTCGACCTGGAGAGACGGGGCATTCTCCATATCTATCGCTCCAAGCGCGCCTATCAGCACGCCTCTGAGGTCAATAAACTATTGGAGGTGGGCGGATTGGAGCGCAGGCCCGTAAACGTCGACGAAATATATGCCATCGAACCAACGCTAAGCGGTGCATTTTACGGTGGCTTCTTCACCCGATCTGATTCAACTGGTGACATTCACAAATTTACACGCGGACTTGCGGAAGCCTCCGTTCGGCGCGGCGTGCACTTTATCAACGACGCAGTTGTCGAAACGGTGAAGCATGGAGAAAAGAATCTCTCGGTTTGCTGGCGTCATGCATCGTCGCGGTATCCCGACCTAAACATCGACCATTTTGATGCTATCGTGATTTGTGCCGGCGTGGCCAGCCGTGGTTTCGCCGCACAGCTAGGCGACCGGGTGAATATCTATCCTGTCAAAGGATACTCCATCACCGTCAACCTTAGGGATAACAGTAGTCAGGCGTCTGCCCCTTGGGTCAGCTTGCTCGACGATGACGCAAAAATCGTCACCAGCAGGCTGGGATTAGGGCGCTTTCGTATTGCCGGAACTGCCGAGTACAATGGCGAAAACTTGGACATACGCAGCGACCGGATCAAACCACTTGTGGCATGGTGCCGCGATTGTTTTCCAGGTGTAGACACCTCAGATGTGGTCCCCTGGGCCGGCTTGCGGCCGATGATGCCAAATATGCTACCGCGCGTGGGCAGAGGCAATCGGCCCGGTGTCTTTTACAATACCGGCCATGGTCATTTGGGCTGGACTCTCTCGGCAGCGACAGCGGACATCCTCGTGAACTCTATTAACGACGTCTACGCGACCGTTCGCTAGCCGACCTTGAGACTGCTATTGAAGATAGCGACTAGGCTCACAGGGTGCCATTGACACTCGAGCAAGGCCTCGCTCGCCGGAAATGGTTGTCGCAGCTGAACCGCCACGAGATGGCCGACGTAGCCCTGGGTGGGTCGTTGACCTTCGACTTACCAGGCGAGCAAACGGCGGCCTGTAACCGATCCGAGGATAGAAACGATGATTATTGCGACATTATACCAAACAGCCACAAACGCGGCGCCGTCGTTTTTGCAAACGAAAGCATAAGCTGCCCCGCCTATTGTACCCGCGAGGAGCCCTGCCATTAACCCATCTCTACCCGGCCGTGTTGGAACGCCGCACTTTAAGACACACAAAATTGCCACAAGTACCGGGAGAGACAGCAAAACGATTGCGCCCACACAGCTAAGGACAGATACGGCGCTCACGCCCGGTGTCGGGAAGGCCGAGTTGTCCAATGCGATGCCCGCGGCCATCAGCGATAAACCGGGAACGAGCGCCATTACCCCAAGACGCCCAGTCCCCGGTTGGCCCGCTTGCCGAACGAGAAGCAAGGCTCCAGCAGCAAGCGCGACCATCACCACAAACTTGAAAAGGAACGGAGGTCTTGTAAGAATGCTGACGACCTCAAGATCGCTGCCAAAAATTAAAAATGCAAGCGCGATTGAAACGGCAAGCATCAGGAATGCGGCTGGTAGTAAAAGCTGCTCGAACGACAATTTGCGCTGATCGCTGCGCTGGGATGCTTCAATGACCATCTTTTTAATCAGGGCAGAGGTATCATCAGCGGTCTTCATATCTTCATCTTCTTTTATGGCGGGGAGCGAGGTGGCCAAAATCAGAGAGACGCTGCAACGCTCGATGTAGAGTGACACGAACGGCGCCTTCGCTAGTCTCCAGCCGTTCGGCTATCTCACGCACAGACCGTCCTTCGATCGTGAGAGATGAAACGACATCCCGTTGACCGGCTGAAAGGGTTTCGAATGCCCGTTCAATGTCGGGCATGTGACGGTCACTGTCCGGAGCTTGGATAATTTCGGCGACCTCATCCAGTGTAATCTCACAGTATAAGCGGGCTTCCCGGCTGCGCTTACGCACCGCGTCACCGACTTTGTAGCGCACGATTGCCTGCAACCACGGGATAAATGGCCGCTCGACATCCCAACGGTCGCGCATTATGTGAAGGCCCAGGAGTACCTCCTGGACAATATCCTCGGTCTGACTAGCGCTCATCCCAAGCCGCGAGAGTTTGCGATTTACAAGGCCGCGTAGTGTCCCACCGATCTCCTCAAGTAATCTCTCATAGGCTGCGGAATCGCCAAGGCGAGCTGCACGCATTGCCCCAGCCCATGTATTTTCGCGAAGGCTCATTCATTCGATTCACATTTAAAAGCCATCGTTAGATACTCACTCGCGCGCGCTTTTTGTTATCACAAAAGCGTGAAAATGTTGCGTTTGTAGGGCGAGGGCCGAACTAGCAAATGGAGCGTCTTGCTCCAAACGGAACGTTAAGGACAAACGTAATGAACATTTTCCACAGGACGGTAGTCGCTGCCGCCGCAATTTTGGCTTCTCTTTCGATTCCCGATCTCTCGGCGGCCGCCTCTTCGCCGCCGGTCAAGGCACTCAATGTCGTGCTGGTACACGGTGCCTATGCCGATGGCTCCAGTTGGTCCAAGGTAATACCGCTTTTGCAAAAAGCTGGACTTCACGTCACTTCAGTACAAAATCCCCTGACGTCATTTTCTGACGATGTGGCGGCAACCAAGCGCGCGCTCGACCTGCAAGACGGGCCAACAGTCCTTGTGGGCCATTCTTATGCGGGAATGGTTATAAGCGAGACTGGTATCGATCCCAAAGTCACTGCACTCGTCTACGTTGCGGCACGCGCACCGGACGCCGGTGAAGACTACCCGGCACTAACCGGCAGGTTCGCAGCACCGCCTGCAAGCAAGGGTCTAGTCCATAGCGGCGGTTTTGCCCAACTTAGCGAAGAGGCATTTGTCCACGACTTCGCAGGAGATCTTAGCCATAAAGACGCTATGGCACTATATGCGGTCCAGGGACGAATTTCGGACAAATTGTTTGCGACTAAGACCACGCAAGCCGCCTGGAAGACGAAGCCTAGTTGGTACGCCGTTTCAAAGAATGATCGTACGACAAATCCCGACCTCGAGAGATTTCTTGCCAAGCGCATGGACGCGACAACAGTCGAACTGAATTCCAGTCACGTGTCACTGATCTCACATCCACGCGAGATCGCCAACCTGATCCTTGCTGCCGCAGGCTATCCGGTCAAGCATTAAAAAAGGCCGGGCGGGAGGGCCCGGCATATGCGTGCTATCGGAAAAGATGATGCAAATGAAAGTTACCGGTTGCAATGAGGCCAGATGGTTCAGCAGCTTCAGTTTCGAACCGGTATATTCGAAAATCAAACAAACTCGGAAAAAACTGCCATGCCGTTTATATGGTGCTAATGTGGGTTCGTTGAAAAGCATTAGGGCGGTTCGCCACTAGCGCGCGAAATGTTGTTGGAACAGTGCCTCCATTCATGTGTGCCTAGTCGGAGGTTGCGTCTTAGCTTCAATCTCAAGGACTTGCTGCCAAAAGCTTCTTTAAGGAGGACGTTCGGCTTTATCATTATCGACTCCGCAGATGGTGGGGTTTCGTTTGGCGCACGCGAGAGATCGCGAAGTTGGGGTTTGAGTGCCAAACTAAAACTTTCAGGAGCGAACAGCACCTGGCCTGCAGGCCGGAGCGACTTTGATAGCGAACGTGCGTCTGGTTTGTCCTGCCGAGACAATATGAGTACAGCGGAAGGCCAAAAACGCTAGCGGATCACATTCGCTAAGCTATTCCCTCAAAGACGTACAATCGAGTTACCGACATTGATCAGCGGCAGCGCGAAGAGTACGATGAAAGTAGCAATCTTTCCACGCCCAAGCCGTAAAATCGCCTACTCCCGAACTCATCGATGCAATGTTTGCCACGGCGCCTCGCGCCTCCGTTTCCTCGGCTGAGATGTCGCGATTGTAGTTTACGACCTTGCGCAAAGCCATTCGATTGCGGTTCCGTATGATGGCCTCGAAGTTTACCGGGGCGCTTTTTCTCCGGCACCGGGGCCTGTACCTTGTCCTACGGGCCGGGTTCCGTCTTTAGCCCATCCAACTGCCTCTTGACGCCGCCAATCGGTCGCGTCTCGTAAAACTATAGCTGCACGCGTCATATGCGTTCGGTGCATCAATTTATGCGCGTTTTGCCGTAGTCTTTGATACTGCAAAAGCTATTTTGGAGGCTGATCCAGTAGCGACAAAGATCATGAACAATGGCCACAAAAACACTTTACGACAAGATCATCGATGCGCACACGGTGCGAAAATTGGACGACAATGACCACATACTTTTGTATGTCGATCGCACTGTCTTGAACGAATATACAAGTCCCCAGGCCTTTTCCGGTTTACGCGAGGCGGGTCGTCAGGTTTGGAATCCGTCCGCAGCTCTGATGGTGATCGACCATGTTAACTCGACTGCGCCGCACCGCACGGGCAAAATGCCGGATGCTGGTGGCCAGATGCAAGCTGATTATTTCGCAGAAAACGCGCGCGACTTTGGGATTGAACTGATCGACATCCTTGATGCTCGGCAAGGGATTGAGCATGTCGTTGCTCCAGAACAGGGCCTTGTCCTGCCGGGCATGGTTGTCGCAGCAGGTGATAGCCACACGACGGCCTATGGAGCCTTGGGTGCGCTTGGATTTGGGATCGGGACATCCGACATCGAGCACTATCTGGCGACGCAGACGCTTGTCTATAAGCGATTGAAAACAATGAGAATCGTTATCGACGGCGTTCCTGCGGTGGGAATTACTGGAAAAGATATCGTCATGGAGGTCATCCGAAGAATTGGCGCTGACGGTGCTACTGGATTCGCCGTCGAGTTTGCCGGTGCCGCAATCTTGAACATGAGCGTCGAAAGCCGAATGACGATCTGCACTATGATCGTGGAAGCGGGCGCGCGCGGTGCCGTCATAGCGGCGGACAATAAGGTTTTGAAATATATTGAGGGTCGGCCTCGCGCGCCCGAGAGCCACATGTGGACTGCCGGTTGTGAGGCTTGGCTTTCGCTGAGGTCCGATCCCGGGGCCTTGTTCGATCACGAGGTGGTGATGGACGCTGCGGAGGTTGCACCCATGGTGACATGGGGGACGAGCCCTGACCAAGCAACTACGATTTTAGATCGCATCCCGGACCCAATTAATATGTCCGACCCCAAGAAAAAGGCAGCCATTGTTCGCGCGCTTGATTACATGGGATTGGCTCCGGGACTTTTGATGACTGAAATCAAGATTGATCATGCATTTATTGGGTCTTGCACAAACTCAAGGATCGAAGACCTACGAGACGCCGCCCTTGTTCTGAAGGGGAGAAAGGTCGCCTCAGGCGTACGGGCCATCGTCGTGCCGGGATCAACTCAAGTTAAAAGGCTGGCGGAAGCCGAGGGGATACATCAGGTCTTTATAGACGCTGGTTTCGAATGGCGGCAATCAGGGTGCTCAATGTGCCTTGCGATGAACGATGATGTGCTGCAGCCGGGCAATCGTTGTGCCTCCAGCACCAATCGGAATTTCGAAGGAAGACAGGGGGCTGGGGCACGTACCCATTTGATGAGTCCAGCAATGGTTGCCGCGGCGGCAATCAGCGGACGGCTAACTGATGTCAGAAAATTGGTACGCGAGGCGAGCTGATGCGAGCATTTATTTCGGTCACGGGGAGAGCTGCGCCGCTGCCGTCGGCCAACATCGATACTGATGTAATCATGCCAAAGCAGTTCCTGAAGGGCGTTGATCGTAAAGGGCTGGACAGGGGCGCGTTCTTTGATCTCAGGTTCAATTCAGCCGGGCAGAAAAATCGAGACTTTGTTTTAAATCGCCCAGAATGGCACGATGCACGATTCCTGATCGTTGGTTCGAATTTCGGATGCGGGTCGAGCAGAGAACATGCGGTATGGGGTCTTTCGCAATTGGGTATCCGCGCAATTATCGGAACGAGCTTTTCAGGGATATTCGACGATAACTGTCAACGCAATGGTCTGCTGACCATCACGCTCAACCCCGACATTGTCGATCGTCTGCTTGTTTGCGCGGCGAAGCCCGCAACAAACGTTCTTACCATAAGTCTTCAAGATCAAAGGATCACGGTCGACTCAACAGGAGAGCAAGTTACCTTCGCGATCGACGGGTCTCGGAAAGACGGACTGATGCGTGGTCTGGACCCGATCGATGCAACTCTGGAACTTGCAGCCGATATCCGTGTGTTTGAAGCCAAGCATTTTGAGATTAGCCCTTGGTTGGACTGTAGATCGCAGAAAACGCGATAGTTTTCTCGCTGGAGACGCAAAACACGAATGTACTCGAACTTTTACCATTTCCTTAAATCGTGCGTTGGAGCTTGGCCATGGGTGCTCGCAATATTCTCGTAACCGTCCCATTTTTTGATAATCAATCCAAATCGTATCTTGAATCGAACGGATGCACCGTTAGACTTGCAAAGCCTGATGGCAATGCCACAAGAGAGCAATTGGTGGAACTTCTTGCGGGTTGTCAAGGATGGATCGTTGGACACGCCTGGGTGACGCGAGAGATCCTCGCGGCACATCCCGATTTGCTTGTGATCGCGCGCAGGGGAGTAGGCTATGAACGTGTGGATGTCGCAGCAGCTGAAAAGCTTGGTAAAGTCGTAACGATCGCTGCCGGCGGCAACGCTCCGTCTGTGGCAGATCATACAGTAGGACTTATGCTGGCTTCCGGCCGACGGTTTCATGAGTCTCAGGCGCAAATGGCAGATGGCGACTGGAGTATTTTAGTAGGAACCGAACTGTTTCAGAAGACGGTTGGACTAATCGGATTTGGTAGCATCGCACGACAGGTCTCACAGCGGCTTGCTGGCTTCGATGTAAATGTCCTGGCCTATGCGCCCCGACCAGATTTGAGTGAGGGTATCCGCCTCGGCGTTAGCTTCGTGGATCTCTCTACCCTTTTACGGCAGAGCGACTACGTTAGCTTGCACTCTCCCCTGACGAATGAAACGCGCAATTTGATCGACGAGAACGCCTTGCGGCAGATGAAGCCCACTTCGATACTTTTGAACACGTCTCGTGGCGGCCTGATCGATGAAGTGGCACTCCTAAAAGCCCTGAAACATAAGTCTATTCGTGGTGCAGCCCTCGACGTTTTTCACGGCGAAATAGACCCGGCGTTCAAATCTGTTGCTGATGAGCTACTGGCGCTGCCAAATTTCGTCGCAACTCCGCACGCCGCTGGTTCAACCGACGAAGCTTTGGCTAGAAGCAACCTACTCGCGGCTCGATCGATCATCGCGGTTTTCGACGGCACGTCACCATCAAGCAACTGCATAGTAACTGATGGGCGTGCTAATCGATAGGTGCCCCTGATATGCGCTTTAGGTCGGTTTGTTCGCCGCGCCTGCCGATCTAGACGTTCAGTTATGGATCAATCACAAATTGCGCGCTTGCGCGCCGGATCGAGACTCCAGTCCGCGCCGATACTGTCGCCTAGCTCTAGCCTGTCACCCAGCCTCAACGATTTTTCGACAGCATGCACCTTAGCAGTCCTTTGTAGCGATTGGTCGTCGAACATTTAGCTTGTCACGCTCGTCCTCGAGTTGCCGCCAATCCGGCATTGATCAGCGTAAATATGAACCAATTGTGAAAGTTGGGTCGTGAATTCTTATCCCCGCTTGCTCCAGACCTCGCCGATCGCGTGCCGTCCTCCGCTTACTTCAACACGTGGACAATATGCGTCCCGGTGAAATCTTGCCGTTCATTGCTGCTTTATGCTGAGGCGAAGGATTTCCCATTGGGCATCATAAGCAGGAAACTTCAATTCCAGATGACTTGTCTAAGAGCCTGCCCCGAAAAGAGTTGAGTGCTTTCAGCCAGTTGTGGTTCCTTCGGATTTGCTGAGATTCGATGGAGAACACGATGGCCTAGACTGGAACCACCCGGCGGCAATATGTACGTCGAACGAGCCGGTATGCAAGCGACGTTACAGATCGCGAATGGGAATTTGTTGCCCCTTTCATGCCAGCGCCGCGGCGTCTGGGCCGTCCGCGCAAGACCGATCTGCGCGATGTTTTGAACGCCCTTCTCTATATTGCTTCGACGGGCTGCCAGTGGCGGCTGCTACCGAAGGACTTTCCGCCGTGTTCGACGGTGCAGCGGTATTTCCATGAATGCATGCAATCGGTCTCAGGATACGGATCAACCATCCCCTCGTCATTGAGAGGGAAGAAGCCTCTCCTACCGCCGGTGCCATCGACAGCCAAGTGTCAAAACGACTGAAAGCGGCGGTATCCGGAGCTTTGACGCTGGCAAGAAGATCAAAGGGCGCAAGCGTCACATCATCGTCGATACCCTCGGGCTGATGGTCGGCTCATGGTGCACAGCGCCGATATCCAGGATCGCGACGGTGCTCCCGATCTTCTGAAATCCATCCGCAGCCGCTGGCCGTGGCTCCTTCTTGTCTTCGCCGATGCCGGCTTCTCTAATCGGCGGGCTGAGGTCAAGCTCTTTTCCGTCTATCCGTTAGTCGAGAAGGCAAGCGATCGTCCGCAATTGGCCCGAAGCCGACTTCGAGAATGCCGTAGGTGTGGCCTAACAAAAACTAGGAACCGGCCTATCGGAGTCGTTATATTCCATACGTCATGGACAAGAAGAACAGGAGAGGCCAATGCTAACGATGCCGGAAATGGTCGAACGCGAACCACAGCGTTATGTCGCTGTTCGTCTGCCAGTTGTGATCCCGTTCGCCGAGGAGGTCGATCCAGCTTTCGATGAATTGTTTGATGCTTTCGCGCGAGCGGGGGTTGCGCCAGACGGAGTCGAGTTCATCAAGTTCAACCTCATCGATATGCCGCGCCTCGAGATCGAAACGGGTATCACCACAGATGGGTCCATTCCTCTTTCGGGTCGTCTGGTCGAAGGGGTGCTGCCCGGAGGACGATACGTCCGAATGACCTACACAGGCCCATACGAGGGACTTTACGATGCCACCGCCATGCTCGTCGGATGGGCAAAGGAGAAGGGCTTGATATGGGACTCATCGAGCACGGAGGCCGGAGAGCTATTCGCGTGCCGGCTCGAGGTCCACGACAACAATCCCTCCATTGAACCTGATCCAAGCAAGCTGGTAACAACGTTCCTGTTCAAGCTGGCAGACTGATTAAGCAACTGCCGGATGGCCGCTGTTGGCGCTTTGCAGCAGAACTCGCTGCTCGACATAAGGTCCAGAAAATCGGTAAATGGACGCTCGAAATCACCAAGCGCTCCGACAAGGCCAAGGACTTTGAAATCCTGCCGCGCTGCTGGGTCGTTGAATGGACCTTCGCATGGCTGGGCCGATGCCGCAGGTTGGCCAAGGACTTCGAGAAATCCATCGCTTCAGCAGAAGCATGGATAACCATTGCCCATATCCGCAGACGGTCAGGGACGCCTCTTGGCTTTGTCCTGACGGGTGGCGAGACTTCCAATTATCTCGCTGTTCCACATCTTCTCGCGATGCCGGTAAACAGGCCTCGTAGTCTCCTCGCGGACAAGGGATATGATGCCGACAGCATCCGCCAGGAGCTTCTATTTCACGGCACACGCCCGGTTATCCCGCCGAGAGCAGGCCGCAAGGAGGGCTCACGCCGACTTTCACTTACCGAATTGAATATCGTGGGCACACCAAGTCCGTCCGTATTCGCAAGAGCAATCCCAAGGGCTGGATTGGCCGAGTTGTCCAGGAGGCGTTTCCAGGTTTCGAAATTTCCGAACCGAGTCTGTTTGGCAAGATAATCCGCCCTGAACTTGCCCCTGACAAAACGCATGCGGGTAAGTGGCGACTTCAATGCAATGACGAGGGTTCGGGATTCAGCCTCAGTGTTGTAGAAACAAAAGATCGATAACGAAGCCTTGGTTGAGATCGACGTTGTCAACACGACCTAGGTGGGATGCCGAGCGAGATGATTCAACAGGAGCGAGGTCACGTCTTCTGGGGCTTGATCAGAGACGAAGTGACCAACTCCTGGTAAGGATTTGAAAGTATAGTCGGCTTCAACAAAATCGGCTGTTCCTTCGGCCGCGACGCGGCCCACAGTATCATCGCTGTCCCCCCATATATAAAGGGTCGGAACCTTCGTCGGTCCGACGGGCACATGTCGAGTGCCTCTGGCCCGATACCAAGCGAGCGCGGCCTCCATAGCCTGGGGATTTCCTATTACTGACAGGTGTTTTGCAATCGCCTCACTGGGTACCCCATTCTTTGTCAGACGAGTTCGAAGCAACTTCGAGTCTTCCGCCAAAATGTTGGGGCCAGCTTGGGGATCCAAAAATCGACCGTGATGCTGTGAACGCTGTGCTTGCTCGGGGTCTTGTTCCAACGCGCGGTTAAAAGACAGTGGGTGCGGGCGAGATAGGATGGTTATCGACGCCAGTTTTTCAGGAAAGCGATTCGCAATTTCCCAAGTGAGACTGGCTCCCCAGTCGTGACCGACCAGATGGAAACGGCGGTTCCCATTGCCCAGTCTTTCTGCGATCGCGAATACGTCGCTAATCACCTCGTCCATACTGTACTGCGGGAAATCGGCCGGATCTGGACGAGCATCTGGGGAGTAACCTCGCTGGTTGGGCGCAACGGCGAAAAATCCGGCGACCCCCAGAGCATCAAGTTGAGCGTCAAAGGAATGGCGAGAAACACCGAAACCATGAAGCATGATGACCAAAGGCTTATCCACATCTCCCGAAACCGAGACGTCAAACACCATACCGGGGGCCGTCTCAATACGCCGTGTTGCCACAGTTTTCAGCATCCTAAGCTCCATCATTAGAATAATTCTCACAAAACTCTACGGGCTGGCGCCCTTCACCCTAAACAGTAACCACGTACCAGCGGTCGCCTCTAGCTACATCAAAGGCCTTACACTCAAGATATCCCATATGATCGGCTTCCAGGAGGTGAGGCACAATTGTAACTGCTTGCTGCGCCTCTCTCTGCCTTTCGGTGCAGAAAGACTCAAAAACGAATTCCGTGGGACACCTTCTCGCTTCGAAATGGTTGAAATTCGTTTTCGTCAGCAACAGACACTCCCTCGATATCGGCCGCCATTCTGAACAACGTCGAAAACGGGACCTTATTCACAGAAAGGGGGGTGTATTTCTGTAAAGCGAAATCCACGGTGACAAATGTTGCTCTCGCCATTTCCTCACGGGCGGCTACCTCTTGGCGGACCGTTATTCGTATCTTACCGCTTCGCCTGAGTTGACGATTTCTGCACTGGGTTCTGAGGCAAAGAATGACGCCCCAGCGTATAATGCGTGCTGTGTTACTAACCTGCGTTACGAATCGGCAGGGCAGGCAACCCATGCACCATGAAGGTCTGCGACAACGGATTTCGACGCGTAATCGCATCACCCAAGAAGCGCTTGGGAGTTTTCCAAGAGGGAGAATTGGCCATGATGCGAGTTGTCATCTCCGTTTGTCGTCGCTTAGCATTTCGCTGGCATCGATATCAAACAACGGCTTCACACGTAATGCAGTGGAGCGCATAAGCTTATTCCTACTATGAACTCGAAGTCATTTGACCCCAGCATTCCACCAATTCAGTTGAGGTGGCCGGAGATAGATTGTCAAAAGGGAGCGTGATTATCTGCTTGGAGGTGATATCGCCGCGAAGTTCCTGAACGCAATTTTTTCGCAAGCAACAGGAGGAGGCCTGCGGCAGGGATCATGACCATCGCCGGGCAGAAGTAGAGTGAGCGTCCGGCGGCCTGGTTTTTCGGCTTAGGGGATCATCTCTCGCAAGGACCGATTTGCTGGGACCTCAGTCCGCGACCGTGACCATGTTGTATTCATCAAGTTGCCTTACGAGAGTTATGTCTGCAAGGATTGAAAGAGCCAGCGCGGTGGAGTCACGCGCCTTGCTGAACAGCCCAATTGGCCCCTTGATCCGAGAGACTTGTCCCTCTCCATGCCCGCGGACGCGCAAAGCATCACAACGTTGGGCATGAGTGCGTTTGCTCCCGAGCGCACCGATGTAAAAGCATGAGGATGCCAAGGCCCGTTCGAGCAAAGCTCTCTCCTTTTCGACGTCGTGAAAGAGGAGGGCCACCGCGCTGTCAGAGTCCCAATGAGTTGCATCAATCTCCGACGCTTGATCACACACGAAAACTTCGAACCCGGCCGCACTCGCGACGCGCGCAACGACGGTAGTTTCCAAAGAGTTGCCACCGAGGTGGAGACGCAGTCGCGGTCGAAATTGGCGCAGAAAAAGGCTACTCTTCGAGCCTGTCACTTCTCCTGCGCCAATTGAACAAATGCGTTGTGACGCAGGGTCGTATGTCAGGCTGATGCGCTGTCTCTTTTGCAGAGCCTCGATCACGCCGAACAACACATCAATTTCGTTCAGGACATGGATGGAAACGGTGATTCCGCCGTCGCAGGGAAGAACGATGTCGAAAAATGGAGATCCAACTCCCAGCATAACGTTACGGTCTACGCCCCTCACGATCGAAAGCACGGCTTCGGCCGCAAGGGCCGCTTCCGTGCATCCGCCCGATACGTAGCCACAATATAGGCCATCGGCGCGGACAGCCATTTGTGCCCCTAGTGCACGGGCTGCGCCGCCGCGGATTCCAATCAACGTAATGAGAGCTGTCCCGTGACCCGCGGTGAACGACGCGCATGCAAACTTTAGAATGTCAATCGCATCGTCAGTGAGCATCGCGGCCTGAGGCGCGGCATAGTCAGGTTCCAACAGGGAAGATGCCATGTGTCCTCCAGATATCATAACCCGAACAAGGGGCGACTTTATCAGCCAATACTGGACGGAGTCGGAGACTTGATACAATTAAGAAACGTGAAATTTCGGGAATGCCTGTGTGCACCATGGTGTTAGAAAGTTTTCAGCCGCTACACAAGTGACTTGGATCTGGAGAGCGGATCTCCGAACATAGGTTCACAGACAGCGTGAGCTGAGCAGCGGGTTCCTGGTGGCGGCTCCTCCCTACTACCGTAGGCGTGCTGCCCGGGTTTTCGACACGGATCGCAAGGAAGTATCCAGAAAATCAGTTGCATATTTTAAGCGGCACGACTGATATTGTTGCAATCTCGCGGGCGGTCAGATCAATCTCGGCTTCATCTACTAGTGAAAAATATCGGGTCCTTACGTCTTCATCCATGAGCGCTATGTTTGCGGTCGGGGAGAGTAGTGCGCTTGCCCCGCGAGATGATATTGGGATCGATGATCGACGCTACCAGAAGATTATTTCCTTCTCCGACAAAACTTCTCTTACACCGAAAGGTATTTCGCCGCATAGTTCGCCGAGCATGATCTAACGCGGAATATCGCTTACCCCTGCGACGACACGTTTTCTCTGATTCCGCTGGGCTGGAGATCGGCTTTGAGCCGGAATGAACAGCGATCTTTCGGCACGGAGGCGGTTGCTAAAGGATCATTGACCGGCTCTACAACCTTCGTCCACGCCAGCAATCATTAATCATCGCGTCTCTGATCGTGGAGTTTTTTCTATTCAACTTGTTTCCACTCGGTCCGTAAATGCCTCAACGCCCCTCACGGCCAAGTCATAGGTTGCTGAATACCTATTGCTGGCAGCGCAGTGTTCCGACAACCGGATGTGGCATTACGACCACGCCGAAGCAACAGCCGCGCCTGCCCATTGTTGGAACAGCTGGCTCGTCGGGCCATATTTCGCAATACCTTCGCATTTGTTTGTTCTGTATTAACTCGTAATCGTCATGAATGCGGCTCTTGCGTGTACGCGCACTCGAATTGAAGGTCTGAAATGCAGCTGAACCCGATGCACCTCAAAGTCTCGACCTTGCTCACAGGTCGGCTCTTCCGAATTCCAGAGTATCAGCGCGCCTATGCATGGGGACCACGGCAACGATCAGATCTTTTTCACGACATATTGGATGCGAAGATCTCGGGCCGTGAACATTTCATGGCTACGGTCGTGGCCCTTTCCAAAGGTGATCGCCTAATTGGTGCTGACCAGTTCAGAACGGTAGAGATCGTCGATGGTCAACAACGCATCACGACACTTGTGATACTTTTCAAGGCGATCGTGAAAGCTCTTAATGTCAGTGATGCTGTTCAGGAAAAAATTTGGAGAGACATTTCAGAGCTCCTCGTGAAGGGTGACGACCACTCACTGGTGTTGCTTCAGACAAACCACGACAGCAGTAGCGTATTCACCGACTACATTCGTGCGGGAGCCATCAACGAGGATCAGGCTAAGACTGCCTCCGACATGAACTTGATTCATGCCGCGAGAGAGTGCGAAGCCTTTGTACGGGATTGGCTGCTCAGGTTTCCGATTGTCGAACTGGTGGCGGTTGTAAAGAACCAGCTATCGATGATCTACCATGAGATACCAGACGAGGCGACGGTCTACCGCGTATTCGAAGTTCTCAACAGCCGCGGTCTCGATGTCAAATGGATCGACAAGCTGAAGAGCCAGCTAATGGCGCTGCTCTTTGAGCATGTCGAGCCCGGCACCCGGCAAGAAGCCGTGAAAGAAATGCAAGAGATTTGGAAACAAATCTACCAGGCACTCGGGCAACGTGGAAACCTAGGGGATGAAAGCTTGCGCTTTGCCGGAACCTGGTCACTCGGACAACAACCAAACCGGATTATCTCGCAGGAGGATTCGGCATCAGCGCTAACTATTGCTGCAGGAGTCAAACTCAACAGCGTGATCGTGGTCGGCGAAAACTTGAAGCGGGTAGTGCAGGCCGTGAATGCGCTGGATGGTAATGTGCGACTACGCGCTGTGACGAAAATCGTCCACGCACGCTTCGTCGCAACGGCAATTCTACTCCGAAGGTTCGATGCGGACGTCGAGAGACGATTGCTTGGGACCTGGGAGAGGGTGACGTTTCGCATTTTTGGTCTCGGCGGCGCGGACACCCGTCATAAAATCGGAGACTATGTCCGACTCGGATACAAGATCATCGCCGACAACCTTGATGTCACTAAGATCGAGGCCGGATTGGCAGATCTCGGAACAAACTATGATATTGCAAACGTTCTGAAAGCCAAAGATTATTGGAATCAGTCTTACGAAGGATGGACAGAAGAACTTCGCTACATCCTATTCCGATATGACGAGCACCTCGCAGCAGCAGCCGGAAGTCCATTGAACGAATTGCAGTGGAATAAGATCTGGCTGGAGGAGCCGTCACGGTCCGTTGAACATGTGATGCCGCAGAGTAGTGGTGCCGCCTATATTCACAACATTGGAAACTTGACGATGCTTCCACCGCGGGTCAATTCGTCGTTGCAGGCAACTTCTCCGGTTGCAAAGGCCAGTGTTTACCAATCGAGTGGCCTTCTTGGCACTGCGGCCATCGCGGTGACGATCACCACGAACAATGGATGGGACGAAACCGACGTTGACGCGCGGACAACGGCTATCGACGCATTTGTCAGATCCGAATGGGGTTGAAGGGGAGTATGCATCACAGGCGAGCCTGGCTGGGCTCGCCTTGGTATTTTAGCATCCCGACTTTGCTTTATACGATGACATTGTGATTGTCGCTAGCGGACCGTTGCCGTCAAATGTCACTGCTATGTCTACGGAGACCGCCGTATCATTTGTTGGGCTCGTAGTGTGAGGAAATGTGGTGTGAAAGTTTTTGCTGACTTCCGCTTGTAGAATAGCAGCATGTTCTTGTGCCATCCGCAGTGCCTGTTCCAAAGAAGCGAGATTTTCCCAGTGTGCTTTCCAGAGGGCTGGCGCGGCTAGTTCTTCGAGGGCCAGTGGCTCAACCTGGCCCCAAGCCTCAAAGCGAGCCAGCGCAGAAATGCGATCTTTTAGTTTGGAAACTTTCCTGGTGGTTGGAGAGCTTGGCGCAGCACCTTCAATCCAAGTGCGCCACTCTTGTGCACCCTTCGACTGATTACAGCGTCCGCAGGCGGGGACCATGTTCTTGTAGTCCGAGACGTAACCTGTTGGGCGTTTGTTCCTTACCAGGGCGCGTAAATGGTCCCAATCTGAAGCGGAGCCGCCGCAATACGCGCAGGAGACAGTTTCCAGCTTCATACCCAAAACGTCCAGGGCTTCATCTCGTTCATGCGGTTTTGGCGAAACCCACGGGATCACGGCTTGTACAAAGCTGTTAGTCACCGAAGTTGTGCGCTGCGTGATCTTCAAAGGCTTTCGATACTTCATCAAGTGTTCTCGTTTCATTGATCGCGTGGAGCGCCAGTTCTCAATCGAAAATATGAAAAAAACCGTAACTGCTCGGTTGAGCGTTTGCCGATGCGGAAGCGTCACACCATGCTGACCAACGATCTGAATCAGCGCCTCATCCTCCAAATCGATTCCCAAGAATTGTTAGAAGAAGTTTAGCCAGGGGCGTGAATCCCCAAGCAAGCGGTTGTGAACGCCCGGCTCTCACCATTGAGCTACGGACCCACTTCAGTGGGCTTCGGCCAGTGCGAGGGATGTCGTATCACCCCGAGTGGGCGATCGGGGTCTCCCTAATCTAACATGTGCCACCACCTACATCGGGCACAGGCACATCGTTTTCATGACGGGGCTCAATCCAAGCTGAAGAGCGGCACCAAGGCCATGGCGACCAGCAGGCTCAGTAACGATGGTATCAACACTCGTTTGAACACAACAAGCCGCGAGCGGTCCATTCCAATCGTGGGGCATGAGTGTGTCTCGTATCTTGCACCTGTGGAGGCTGGTATCGGGGCCGTGCCAACGCTGTTTTTCAATGCCATGGACGGGTCTGCTGCCGATGACTGGCGGCAGCTTGATCGCCAGATGAAACTTGTGCGCCAGTACCAGGTGGAGCGCCTTCAACGCTTCGTGGCCTTGTCGGTAGATCTCGTTACCAACGCCGACGCTGCGCGTATCCAGCAGGCTCGTGTCGCGATAGAGACAGAGATGAAGTCGCTGCGAAAGCATATGCGAAACTCCCGCCCAGCGTTCGCCCGTCTCATCAAACGCTCATCGAGCAAATTAAAAATGGGCATCCCAGTTCAATCGCCGCCTCGCTTGCCCGGCGTGGTGCTTGGGACAATTTCGAAATCACGCACTTTATCGGTTCTGGCGTTCGGGCCGACGCGAATCGGCGGTCACACGACTATCTGGCGAAGTTAACTGGACCCATTGACAGTCTTGAAGAGAAATTTGCATCTCTTCCGGAAATCGAAGGTTTGCTGGAAACTCTCAAGGAGGACATTAAAGTCTGGCGTCAGGATTGGTAGTTCGTTCGGTCACTGGGGGCAGAACCACTTTCAAACCATATTTGGATGGTTCGTCGGACTTCTGGTCGAACCTCCGCGCGCGATATGGGGCTGGGAAAGGTTACCGGGAGGACATCGCAGAAATGGTGCAGGACTGGTTCGAACAGACGCACTGCTTGCGGAGGCACGTAGCAAAGTCGACGCCAGGCTCAGCGATGCGTGGCACGAGCTTGTGGTCCATCGTCTTATAGAGGCGACTGCAACCCAGGAAACCGCGTGAGCGGGAACCCGTCTCCCTTCGCTCCGGCTGCTTTCGGAATGGATCGAACGGCTATAGGCGATCGTGTCCCGCCGAGTGGTGTAGCTGGGCGATAGCGAAGCCGCTCGCAAGCGCACCTTCCATAGTGCTGTAGGGAGCGGGCGGCGTAGCGGTGGTCACCAGTGTTTTCCGGTAGGGTCGGGTTGTTCAAGACCAACCTGAAGGACACCACTGATGACCGACGACATGATGAACCTGCGCTCACTCGTTGAGAAGAGCGCCGACGCCGATTTGCTGCGGGATATGATCGGCTTTGCTGCCGAGAAGCTGATGGCGCTGGAGGTCGGGACGAAGACCGGCGCGGGTTATGGCGAGAAGAATGGCTTCCGACTGGCCCAGCGCAACGGTTATCGCGACCGGGACTGGGAGACGCGAGCGGGCACCGTCGAGTTGCGCATTCCGAAGCTTCGCACAGGCAGCTATTTCCCGAGCTTCCTTGAGCCGCGCCGGATGGCCGAGAAGGCTCTGACGGCGGTGATCCAGGAGGCCTATATCCAAGGCGTCTCGACCCGATCCGTCGATGACCTCGTCAAGGCCATGGGCATGTCGGGCATCTCCAAGAGCCAGGTATCCCGGCTCTGCGAGGAGATCGACGATAAGGTGAAGGCCTTCCTCGACAGGCCTATCGAAGGGGAATGGCCCTATCTGTGGATCGATGCCACCTATCTGAAGGTCCGGCGCGGTGGCCGGATCGTCTCCGTCGCCGTCATCATTGCGGTGGGCGTCAACACCGACGGCCGACGCGAAGTGCTCGGTATGGAGATTTGCACATCTGAGGCCGAAGCGATCTGGACTGAGTTTCTTCGAAAGCTGACCCGACGGGGCCTGCGCGGCGTCAAGCTTGCTGTCTCCGATGCGCATGAGGGGATCAAGGCGGCCGTGTCGAAGGTGCTCTCCGCTACCTGGCAGCGCTGCAGGGTCCACTTCATGCGCAATGCCTTGGCCCATGCCGGAAAGAGCGGACGGCGCGTCGTCTCCGCCTTCATCGCCACCGCCTTTGCCCAGGACACCCCAGAGGCTGCAAGCACCCAATGGCGTAATGTCGCCGACCAGATCAGGCCCAAGGTGCCGAAACTCGCCACGCTGATGGATAATGCCGAACAGGATGTGCTCGCCTACATGACCTTTCCCAAAACGCACTGGACCAAGCTTCATTCGACCAACCCGATCGAACGCCTCAACGGCGAGATCAAGCGTCGCACAGAGGTCGTCGGTATCTTCCCAAACGACGAGGCTATCGTCCGCCTCGTCGGCGCGTTGCTCCTCGAACAGAACGATGAATGGGCTGTGCAACGTTCCCGCTACATGACGCTTGAGACCATCGCCACAATGAGCGATGATCCTCTCATCAGCCTGCCAGCGGCAAGCTGACCCATTCCCGGCTCTGTCCGGAAGGCACGGCGACTGCCGAAGCTACACCACCTCCTGGGACACGATCCTATAGGCTGTGGGGCAGTGGCCTATCCCTTCGACAATCACTAGCTTGACGACCGAGAGTTTTTGACATGACAATTATTCATCGACACTCATTTCAGAGCCATCAAATGACTTCACCCGAACTGCTTTCCCCTACCCGTGGTGACTTGACACCCCAACATCCATTGAGCTCACAGCGGTCTGGAGAAACTTTGCGAACTCCATGCGAGTACGGCACCGCCCTCACAGAGATTGTTGAGGCACTAGATGGGGTGCAACTCGAGAGCGGCACGTCGGTCGCCGAGGGCTATGAAGGGGGGTTAGAAATAACATACGACCTTAGCTATGTGTTCCCCAAATTCAGCTTCGAAGAATCGCATCCAAAAAAATATAAAATCGTTTGGAATGGCAACATGATGGGAACCTATCGGGCGACAAGTAAACACTTTGCTTTATGTTTACTCGCTTTTGATATGGGATGGGGCAATATGGAGCAGCTGCGTTACTCAGAAGACCCGGTGTTAGAAAGAGATCATTTTTACGGCGAATTCGAATTTGTTTAAGTCGCTGTTGATTTCCGTATCAATTCTTAGTTTAGCCCTTTAACCGCTGTGCCAATGCATCCATACCGACAGTCCGAGATTGCTGTTGACAGTTAGATCCCCCCATGGGTTAAGGATGCGGTGGAGGGCGAGGGCTATCGGTACCAGCTCAGGTCTAAGTCCGACTTTCCTGCGGTCCGCCGGAAAAACGCCAAGGATTTGCTGCGGTACGCTCGATACGAAACGAGCTTGGTGGATCGCGTTATGCTCCTTTCCGCGCTGTCCGAAGCCGGAACGCTTCGACTCTCGGAAGCTATTTCAATGGCAACTGGAACCTGCGCGATACCCATCATCGTCTCGATGATCCTCAACCGCCAGATCACCTCACGTACCCGAATGATTACATCTGGACGGCACTTCGACGCCGAAGGAAAATTGATATTGTTTTGAACCGCCTGTCCGACGCCCGCTAGCCAGGTCGCGCCGAAACCATGCCTGGCGCAGTGCGTTCAACAACGCCGAGCTTATAACTATCATACGAGTCTGTCGATCTTAGAATAAGGGACGTCCTGCTGAGCATTTCCGGCTTGCTGGAGTGCAAAGACCGCCTCGCCGAAAATCTCTCGTCGGCGTTGCACTCTTGCTTTTGCCGCACGGTCTTGTTCAGAGGGTGTTTTGGCCACGGCCGACACTACTGGACCCTCATTTTCCAACATGTCGATCAACAGGTTGCGCATTACCCCATTTTGCTCTCTCAAACGGCTTAGCTCAATATTCGTCCGGGAGTTTGAAAGCTTACGGACAACGATGTCATCAATTGCCTTTTCGACCAGTCTCGTCTTCGCGGCGAAAAAGCGTCCAATAAAGAACGTGCAAATTATAGCGGACATGGCAAGAATGAGGTACAGCATCGTCAGGCTTCAATTACTTAGTCAAGATCGGGATATTGGAGGCTGTTTTCAAGATGGTGGCGGGCAAGTTCCTTGTGCGGTTTCCACGGCGAGCCGAATTCTGGTGCCGGCGGTGATCTGATCATTCCCCCTCGGGTGGTGAAGGCGGGCCGGACATTTTCGTTCATCTCACCACGGCCCAGAATTCCAAGTTGCCGTTGTTCGATTCCGATCTTAGGCTCCGATACCCGGTAATCGTTAAAACCGGCAGGCCCATTGCTCACGATTTCTCCGTGGTCAAGGTCGCACGAATAAAGGGATTGTGGAAGTACCAAAGGAGAGCCGCTCCGAAGGTTCAGAGTTCGACAGCGCGCTTGAAGAAAGAGCGGGATCTTCGCGATTATGAAGTGCACGGCTGTCGTATCCGAGTAGCGCGCGGCCGAAGCGGTCAAGGATTGGCCTCGTTCCCTAGTTGAGCGTAGCCACTCAGAGCAAGTTGGCGACCCACGGCGTAAGGTGTATTGTTTTGCGCATTGGTCCAAGAGGGGGAATTCCAATGTTCCGACTGATATCATTTTTCTTCCCCGTATTTTGCTTGGCCATCACGCCAGCAGCATTTGCGGCACCAGCAGACAGTGAATTCAGCAAATACGTTCTAGAGGCGGTCGAAAGAACGTATCGAGATCACGGCGGACTCGGGTACGGAGACTCGGCGCTCACACACGATCTTCAATTTGGGGACAACGGTACAATCAAGGCGTCCTCCGCCGCTCCCCTAACGATGTGCGTAGCCGCTCAACTTGAGGTGCTTATTCAAGCCCTTAACGGGTATGCACAGGTCACCAGGGACAATGCTCCATTTCACTTTCTTCCAAAAGGCTATTGGGAAAAACTGAGACCTCGTTATCTACGGGGCATGATTTGGCAGGTGGAGAACAGTAATTCTTCCGGCTTTGGCTACGCGGTCGATCAGATGGGGATGGGAAAACGGGTTGCGTTCAAAGATTTGTTTCCTGGCGCGTTCGTGAACTTTAATCGAGCTCGCAGCGGTCATGCAGGAGTATTCCTGAATTACCTTGATAAGAATGGAAACGAGCTTTCCGCGTTTTCCGCCCAAGTAGCGGGCTTCAAATACTTCTCCTCGCAAGGCATGAACAAGCCCAAGCCCATTTCAGGCATGGGGTACCGCTACGCGTTTTTCAGCGATGTCACCTGTCCTGCTACGCTCCCTGATGGTCATTTGCGCGATTGCGGCGTTCTGCGCTCCGACAGATACCTGACGGGAGGCTACGTGTTGATGCCTCAAGATTGGAACGGCGATAAGGCGAACGCCGCGGTCCTGTCAAACAACAACGCAACGGACCCGATTCTGACCACGGAGGGAGTCTTTAATGCTAACTACTTCAATGGTGAGACGACGGATTGACCTTGTCGCCGTTTTGATCGTGCTTGCAGCGACGGGATCTGCCGCTGCCTACGACTTCACTTTGAGCGACGTGAAGACAGAGATGGAGCTCGTCCAAGACTTTGCGGATGGTACTCTAGATACGTCCGCATTGTCTGAACGAGCGAGACAGGGGCTTGAGCGACCATTGGGGGCCCCCAACAGCCTTGAGATTATCAAGGGACGTCTAGAGGAGATTTGCCCAACTGTGTCCGTTACCAACGAATACGGCCACCAGTATCAGTTTAGGTCTAAGCATGAAGGCGGGTTGGCCGATTGGATCGTCACGACGCCTTCAGACGTCGGAACACAAATCGACGGTGTCCTGATCTTTGTTGTCCCATCCGGGTCCGGGCAGTCTGTAAACGGCCCGCCAGCGATCCTCCCACCAATGCTACCGGGAGCACGAAAACTACCACCGGGTAACCTTTGCCTCTCGCCAAGCAAGCTAAGCTTGCTTGAGCAGCGGGAAAAGGAAGCTTGTGAGCAGTGGCCCGATTTATGTACTGATCCGCCGAAATGAACTTGCTTGGTCGTCGCCAGTTTTGCCTGTGCCTAGCGTCATTGCCAGTCGCCTTCGAAGACTCCGCCGAAAGGGAAGCTACACACACTTGCGGTTTGTCTTTTGATGCCCAGCAATCTTCGGTGGACAAATCGACGATCAAACCCCTCGACTTCGCCAAACAAAACTATGCCAACGGGCTCGTTATGATTCTCGATGATCTTACGACGTACCTTGGCATCAACCTCGAGCTATTCACCTATTACGATGGTGAATCACCGAATGCGGCGTTTACCCGAGACCTGACGTACCGTCCGCCAAGCTGGACAGGTGCTGCGACTGCGACGGACGGGATAATCCTTCTAGGGGAAAATCTAATTAAAGAGATGGAAGCCTACTTTGGCACTTTAGGGGCACCGCTTACGGCACTCTGCGCCCACGAAGCTGGGCACGCGCTGCAAGCCAAATACAATCTAGGCAATTGGAAGAGTTACACAACTAACCCTGAGGATGACCACCACCAAGATCGTTATGAGCTCTGCGCTGACTTTATTTGTGGATACGCTGCATGGCACCGACAAACTATCGATTCTGGCTATCCGGCCGGATTGCAGGCAACGACCCAGTCGTCACCCTGCATTCGCTGAGCGGCGAAGGCTACAGCTATCCGGAACTGAAGACATTCGCCATCCAGGCGCGCGACATGCTGTTGACGACGCCGGGCGTCGAAAAGGCCGTGATTATCGGCGATCAGCCGGAAAAGATCTATATCGACATTTCCTCCGCGGTGCTTGCGTCGCGCGGCCTGACGCTTGCCGATGTGCAGAACGCCATCAAGGGACAGAACACTGTCGATCCGGCTGGCTCCGTCGATACCGGCACCCGTTCGGTGCGTGTATCCGTCGAAGGTGGACTGACCAGTGCTGCCGATATCCGCGAGCTGCGCCTGCGCTCCGGCAACGAGGTGACGCGGCTTGGCGACATCGCCGCAGTCTCGTCCGGCCTTGAGGATCCCTATCAGCGCAAATACCGCTTCAATGGCGAGGACAGCGTCCAGATCGGCGTGGTCATGGCCAAGGGCTACAAGGTGACGGATGTCGGCGCTGCGGTCGAGGAAACCTACAAGCGTTTCGAAACCGCGCTTCCCTACGGCGTCAAGGTCGATCAGATCGCCGATCAGCCGGAAGTTGTCACCGAGGCCGTCGGCGAATTCATGAAGGCGCTCGGCGAGGCGCTGGTGATCGTGCTGATCGTTTCGTTCGTGTCGATCGGCTGGCGCTCGGGCCTTGTCATCGCCATTGCCATTCCGCTGGTGCTGGCTGCCACCTTCGCCATCATGTATGAGCTGGGTATTGACCTGCAGCGCATTTCGCTGGGGGCGCTGATCATCGCGCTGGGTCTGCTGGTCGATGATGCCATGATCGTGGTCGAATTGATGGAGCGCAAACTGGAGGAGGGGCTGGACAAGCTCGATGCTGCCAGTTTCGCTTATTCTTCGACGGCATTCCCGATGCTGACCGGCACGCTGATCACCACAGCGGGCTTCATCCCGGTCGGTTTTGCGGCCTCCACTGCCGGTGAATATGTCCGATCGCTATTTTATGTCGTCGGCATCGCGCTGGTCGTCTCCTGGTTCGTCGCCGTCTATTTCACCCCTTGGCTCGGCTACATGATCCTCAAGCAGCGCGCCCATGCCGGAAGCCATCACGACGTCTTCGACACGCGCTTCTATCGTCGCCTGCGCGCCACCGTCGGCTGGGCCGTGCGCCACCGTGTGATCGTTCTGTCGCTGACGCTCGTCACCTTCGTCGCCAGCCTCTGGGCATTCCAGTTCATCCCGAAGAACTTCTTCCCGCAATCGTCGCGCCCTGAAATTCTCGTCGATCTCTGGCTGCCGGAAGGCACCAGCATCAAGGAAGTGGAAACCCAGGCCAAGGCACTCGAGGCGAAAATACTCGACGACACCGACAAGAAATTCATCGCCACCTATATCGGCGAGGGCGCGCCACGCTTCTTCCTGCCGCTCGATCAGCAGCTGCGCAATCCGAATTTCGCCCAGCTTCTCGTCATGGCCAATGATGAGCCGGCCCGCGAACGGCTGATCGTCAAGCTGCGCACCATTCTTGCCCAGGACTTCCCGTCCATCCGTAGCAAGGTCGATCGCCTATTCCTCGGCCCTCCGACCGGCTGGCCGGTCCAGATGCGGATTACCGGACAAGACCGCGCCGAAGTCCGCCGCATTGCGGATCAGGTGAAGGCGAAATTCGCCGAAAATCCCCAGCTCGGTGCTATCCATGATGATTGGCTTGAGCCGGTGCCAGCAATGAAGCTGGTGATCGACCAGGACCGTGCCCGTGCACTCGGCGTCTCGTCGCAGCGCATCCGACAGATGCTGCAGGCAACGATGAGCGGGGCGCCGCTTGACGATTTCCGTGATGGCGAGGAAACGGTGTCCATCGTTGCCCGCGAGCCGGATGCGAACCGTCATCTGCTGTCGGCCGTGCATTCGATCTATGTCCCGACCGATTTTGGCAGCTACGTGCCACTGTCGCAGGTTGCCAAGGTCGTGCCTGTTCTCGAACAAGGTGTCGAATGGCGCCGCAATCGCCTGCCGACGATCACGGTGCGCGGCACGCTGCCCGATGGCGTGCAGCCCAATGATGTGGCCATGAAGATGTATGCCGACCTGAAACCGCTGCGCGATAGTCTTGCGCCCGGTTATGCAGTCGAAATCCAGGGCGGTGCGGAAGATGCGGCCGAAAGCCAGCAGTCGATCGCCGACAAGGCGCCGGTCATGCTTGCGGTCATCGTTGTGCTGCTGATGATCCAGCTGCAGCATTTCGGCAAGGCGATGCTGGTTCTGGCAACCGGCCCGCTCGGCATTATCGGTGCCGCCGCCGCCCTGCTAATCAGCGGCGCACCGTTCGGCTTCGTCGCGATCCTTGGCGTCATCGCGCTGCTCGGCATCATCATGCGCAACTCGATCATCCTCGTCGATCAGATCGACCAGGACATCGCCGCGGGCATGGAGCGGACGGAAGCGATCGTCGGCTCGGCTGTGCGGCGTTTCCGGCCGATCGTGCTGACGGCGATGACTGCGGTTCTGGCGCTGATCCCGATTTCGCGCGGGGTTTTCTGGGGGCCTCTCGCCTATGCGATGATGGGCGGTATCCTCGTTGCCACCGTTCTGACCATCCTCGTTCTGCCGGCCGGTTATGCGCTGTTTTTCGGAAAGCAGCCGGAGAGCAAGATTGCCGAACCGGAGCCGGCAAGCGATGAGACCGAAGGGACCGTCCACTATCCTGCCGCGATCGCAGCGGAATGATAGTCCTCCCTCAAATGGCACCTGCAGCAGATGCTGCGGGCGTAGCCATGCAATGCCCACCGAACACAGGATGTCGGCATTGAAACGATTTATGCCAGGGAAAGCCATCTGCTAAGCGCATAGCGCATGGCTGCTCTGCAAAATTCTGCCTACGAATTAAGCGGAAACAATGTATATTGAACTCATCGAAGTGATGCACCTCCTCCCGCAAAGCTTCGATATGTAAGTGGCCTCACTCCTCCTCCCAGAGGGCACTTGCGGAATGGCAACACTCCTCCTCCCAGTTGCCATTCGGTTCTATTCGAAAGCCTGCCGCACCTCCTCCCGCGGCAGGCTTTTTCGATTCTGGGCCTCTTTATTTCCGTCTCCCACGCCGAATACAAAAAAACCGCCGCGAAGTTTGACCTCGCGACGGCTCGGGCAGTTTATGCGTTTCGATCAGCGAAGCGGCGGTGCGTAGACCAGGCCGCCATTGTTCCACAGGTTGTTCAGGCCACGCTCGATCTTCAGCGGGCTGTCCTTGCCGAGATGGCGTTCAAAAACTTCGCCATAGTTGCCGACGGCCGAGATGGCCTGGAAAGCCCATTTCGGATCGAGGCCGAAGTTCTTCGAAATCGCGCCGTCTGCGCCGAGAAAGCGCTTCTGCGCCACGGTGCCGTCTTCAGCCGTTTTGGCCGCATTTTCCTTGGTGATGCCGAGTTCTTCCGCCTCGATCATCGCGAACAGGGTCCAGCGAACGATCTTGAACCATTGCTCGTCCCCCTGGCGGACGGCCGGCCCAAGCGGCTCTTTGGAGATGACCTCGGGCAGGACGATGTAGTTGTCGGGATCGGTCAGCGTCAGCCGTTGGGCATAAAGGGCGGAAGCATCCGTCGAATAGACGTCGCATCGGCCGGTGCCGAAGGCCTGCACGGTCTGGTCGGGCTTTTCAAAGGCAATCACGTTGTACTGGATGCTGTTGGCGCTGAAATAGTCGGCCATGTTCTGTTCGGTGGTGGTACCGGTTTCGGTGCAGACCGAAGCGCCGGACAGTTCCTTGGCGCTCTTTACGCCCAGATCCTTGCGGATCATGAAAGCCTGGCCATCATAGTAGTTGGCGCCGACAAAGCTCATGCCGAGATCGGTATCGCGCGACAAGGTCCAGGTGGTCTGGCGCGACAGAAGATCGACTTCACCCGATTGCAGGGCGGCGAAACGCTCCTTGGTGGAAAGCGGCACATATTGCACCTTGCTGGAATCGCCGAGCGTCGCTGCTGCCACAGCACGGCAGAAATCGACGTCGAAGCCCGCCCATTCGCCCTTGTCGTTCGGGCTCGAAAAGCCCAGTACGCCCTGGCTGACGCCGCAACGAAGCGCACCGCGCTCGCGGGCGATATCAAGCGTGCCCGCCTGTGCTGCCGTGCCCGCCAGCGTTGCTGCGGCCAATAGTCCAAAAATTGCTGATTTCATGGTTTCGTTCTCCTCCGGTTTTTAGTCGCACGTATTCCGTCCGGGCAGCGCCAAGCGCTGCCAAGCTCTTCGTTCATTCGTCCTCTCATATTCGCCGGGGCTGTCAGCCCCGGGCAGTAACTGCCTCGAATGTTTCCTCGAGCACGGCCAGCAGATGGTCGGCGTCGCGCCTTGAGAAGACCATAGGCGGCCGCATCTTCAGCACATTGTCATGTGGCCCTTCGGTGCCCATCAGCACGCCGCGCTGACGTGCGCCGTTCGAAACGGCCCGGGCGAAATCCGTCGCTGGCGCCTTGGTCTTGCGGTCGGTCACCAGTTCGATGCCGAGGAAGAGCCCCATGCCGCGCACGTCGCCGATCACCTCGTAGCGCTCCTGCATCGCCCGGAACCCGGCCATCAGGTAATTGCCGATCCTCAGCGCGTTTTCGCGAAGGTTCTGGCCCTCGATGACGTCGAGCACGGCGAGACCGACGGCGCAGGAGACCGGGTTACCGCCGAACGTGTTGAAATATTCCATGCCGTTGTCGAAGCTGTCGGCGATCTCGCGGGTGGTCACGACAGCAGCCAGCGGATGGCCATCGCCGATCGGCTTGCCCATGGTGACGATGTCGGGAACGACGCCCTGTTCTTCGAATGCCCACCAGTGGCTGCCCACCCGGCCGAAGCCGACCTGAACCTCATCGGCGATGCACACACCGCCTGCGCCGCGGATCATTTGGTAGACTTGCCTGAGATAACCTTCCGGCAGAAACACCTGACCGGCGACGCTCGGGATCGATTCGGCGATGAAGAAACCCGGACCTTCGCCCCTTGCCTGCATCTGCGCGATCAGTTCGGCGACGCTTTCGGCGTAACGCTTGCCATGTTCTTCAATCGGCCAATCGGCCGGGGCGCGATAGCTGTCTGGAACCGGCGCCACATGCACATGCGGCTTCTTGTCCTTGCCGCCCTTGCGGCGGAACTTATAGGGGCTGATCTCGATCAGCTCCTGCGTCGTGCCGTGATAGGCCCAGTCCAGCACGATGGCGTTTTCCCGGCCGGTATGGGCGCGCATCATCCGGAGCGCCAGGCTGTTGGCCTCCGAGCCGCTGTTGACGAAACCGGCAACCGTCAGCTCCTTCGGCAGCGTCGCGGTCAGCCGTTCGGCATAGGCAACGATATTGTCGTGCAGGTAGCGCGTGTTGGTATTGAGGGTCGCTGCCTGCCGCGCCATCGCCTCGACGACGGCCGGATGCGCATGGCCGATATGGCAGACATTGTTGAAGCAATCGAGATAGGCCCGGCCGCTGTCGTCGATCAGCCAGACCCCGTCGCCACGCACGAACTTAATCGGCTTGTCATAGGAAATCGACAGGTTGGGGACCAAAAGCTCCTTGCGCAGCTTGACGATCTCGTCATGCGATCGCCCGGTTTTTGCATAGAATTCCGGTGCGATGCCGGCAAAGGCGTTGGCATGGGGGAAAAGCTCGGCCCAGACATCGAGATAGCGTTCTTCGCCGACGCCGAGGATTTCCGTGGCGGAAAGCCGGGTATCGACGGAGAGCTGCAGGTGCAGGTGCGGCGCCCAGCCTCCGTTTTCCGCCGGAGCGCCCATCTCGCCGACCAGCGCGCCGGCGTCCAGGCGGTCGCCCGCCTTCAACCGGCCCAGCGCTTCATGGGCAAGATGGCCCCAGAGGCTGATGAAGGCCGGGCAGCCCTCGGGTTCATGGCGCAGAGCAATCAGGCAGCCGTAGCCGAGCGGATCGGGCTCGATCTCGACACTGACGACCGTGGCAGCGATCGGTGTGTAGAGCCTAGTGCCTGCGGCCATGAACAGGTCGAGGCCGAGATGACGGATGCGGCGAGTGTCTTCGATCAGCCGCGATACGAACATATCGCCGGAATAGACCGTGCGTGCCTCGCCCCAGGGACCGATGCCGAGATCGACGCCCCGTTCGGCGCAATAGGCTTCCCAGATCGCCTGCGCCTCGTCCGGCTGTTCGCCGGCGGACTTGACCGTCATCGGATGCTGCGGATCGGCATAGGGAATCAGGGCAGCCGGATAAGTTGCGGCGGGACGGTCGAGCAGCGGACGCAGCGTCTTCCGGTTTGCCTCGATCCAGGCGGTGACGGCGCGTGTGCCCGGCGTTGCCTCGAAACCGCAGGCATGCCGCAGGATTGCGGTGGCAAAACGCGGGTTTATCGCATCGAGTTTACGCAGCAGCGTCCAGGCCGGCTTTTCGCTGATGGCGAGATAGGGATTGCCGCCGGTATGGGCACGGCGGGACGCTGAGATCGTCACGGATGTGACGAGCCGCATGGCGATCAGATCGAACAGAAGATCGAGTTCCTCTTCGAGCAGCGGATACTCGGCATGGAAACCGCGGGCGATATCAGCGGCAGCGCCGATCGGATCGGCATGGTCGAGCCCGGCATAGGCGGCAGCGATAGCGACCTCGGCGATGACGGGAGCGTAGAGCGCATCGCCGAGATCGATCAGGCCGGCGATCCGGTCGTGATCATCATCGGCAACCAGCACGTTCCAGTCATTGGCATCGTTGTGGATGACGGCCGAGCGCAATTTCGGCAGTCTCGGCTCGACCACCGTTTCGAACCGGGTAAGGAAGCGCTGCAGAAGTGCGCGGTCGTCTGTGCCGGCAATATGGTGCAACCGCTCAGCGGAGCGGCCGGCATTGCGAATATTCCAGTCGAGATCGCGCAACGCGCCTGGGTGCATGAAGCCTTTCAATGCAGCATCGAACCGGCCGAGCAGACCGCCAAGCGATGTCAGCGCTTCAGAACTGCGGGCAGACTGTGCCAGCGGCGTGCCCGGCACCCAGCCGACAAGGCGCAGCAGATGGCGCACACCATGTATGCTGGTCGTTTCGCCCAGGCTTGCGCCTGAGATCGTCGGGCGGATATGGGGAACGGGCAGGTCGGGCGCATGTTCACCGACATGGCTGAGAAGCGCCGTCTGGAAATCGCTTTCTACCGGCGGTTCGGCGGCGTTGACGATCTTGAGGATGTAAATCCCGCCGGTGCTGGCCGCTACCTTGAAGTTCTGGTCGCGTTCGCTGTCGAGCGGCGATAGCGAACCGGCGAGGCCATAGTGCTCCGCCAACAGGCGCTTGGCATCGTCGATGGAAAAATCCGGTGTGGTCTTCAGCATATCGGTCATGATGGGTCCTCGTCTGCTGTCAGAGTTGCACGGGCCGTCAAACCTTGCACCTGACAATATGCCGGTTGCACCGGCATTATGTTTATAATAACCGTCATCTTGTCGGTTCCCGGAAAGGCGCATTATCATGCAGGACACAGACGCGATCGACCGCACGATCCTAAGCATTCTGTCGCGTGAAGCGCGCATCCCGATGAAGTCGCTGGCAGGCCGCATCGGCCTGTCCAGAAGTGCAACGACCGAGCGCGTCAACCGGCTCGAAAAGGCGGGGATCATTCGCGGTTATCGTGCCGATATCGGGCAGCTCGACGAAGGCCAGGTCCATGCCTTCCTGCTTCTGACGCTGAAGAAGACCCCATCCATCGGCGTGCTCGACCGGCTGGCTGGCTTCTCCTCGGTTCGCAAGGTGTCATCGGTCAGCGGACAGCTCGATCTCGTCGTCGAAGTCGAAGTGGGCTCGATCAACGCGCTGAACGAACTGAGAAACGAGGTCGCGACGATGGAAAATGTCGATGACCTCACCACATCGATCGTTCTGCGCCGCGACATCGAACGCAGCTGAGCCATGCTTGACTTTGCTGCAAATGCTCACAAAATGATTTACGGCGTCTGCGGCAGTCGCACCGCGAATCTGACGAAAGGGAAGCGCCGCTTCCCGCCGGCCGAGCCCCGTTCCGCCAAACACTGTTCCCCCAAAAATTTGAAAGTCTTTCGTTTTCAGCGTCGAAATGGACGGCTAGCGATCTGCAGCGCGAAAACGCACAATCATAAAACCGTGAATGAGACATCCGGACTGCCGCAACGGTAGCCGGAGACTGATCGGGCAGGGGCCCTGACAAGCCGTGATGGCTTGAAGATCGGTACAGTTTTGGTTGGTTCGCCAGAGGAGAAGGCGGTTCAACCTGTGGCATGCGCCGGGAATGGATTTTTCCGGCCAAGGGAGGAAATATGTTTGAACGGCTCTTCAAGCTGAGTGAGCACAATACCACGATCCGCACCGAACTGGTTGCGGGCGTCACGACATTTCTCACGATGTCGTACATCATCTTCGTCAATCCGGATATTCTATCGACCACCGGCATGGACCGCGACGCGATCTTCGTGGCCACCTGTCTCGCCCCTGCACTCGGCTCGATCGTCATGGCGCTCGTTGCCAACTGGCCGATCGGCATGGCGCCGGGCATGGGCCTCAACGCCTTCTTCGCCTTCACCGTCGTCGCCGCACTTGGCTTCACCTGGCAGCAGGCGCTCGGCGCCGTCTTCATCTCAGGCCTGATCTTCGTCTTCCTGACGGTGACCGGTATCCGCAGCTGGCTGATCCAGGGCATACCGCATTCACTGCGCAGCGCAATTGCCACCGGTATCGGCCTCTTTCTCGGCATTATCGCACTGAAGAACGCAGGCATCGTCGTCGACAATCCGGCAACGCTGGTCGGCCTCGGCAGTCTGAAGGCAGCCGGACCGCTGCTGGCGATTTTCGGCTTCTTCGTCATCGCGGTGCTCGATGCGCTGAGGGTCAAGGGGGCGATCCTGATCGGCATTCTGGCCGTGACCATCCTCTCATGGATGACCGGCGTCAGCGAATTCCACGGCATCGTCTCGATGCCGCCGAGCATGGCGCCGACCTTCCTGCAGCTCGATATCGTCGGCGCCCTGCATGGCGGCCTGATCCACGTCATCCTCGTCTTCGTTCTGGTCGAAGTGTTCGACGCCACCGGCACGCTGATCGGCGTCGCCAAGCGCGCCAACCTGATCCAGGAAGGCAAGCCAAGCCGCCTCGGCCGCGCGCTTCTGGCCGATAGCACGGCCATCGTTGCCGGTTCGCTGATGGGCACCAGCAGCACCACCGCCTATGTCGAAAGCGCCTCGGGCGTCCAGGCCGGCGGCCGCACGGGCCTCACAGCCCTGGTCATCGCCGTGCTGTTTCTGGCAGCACTGTTCATCTCGCCGCTGGCGGCCTCCGTGCCCACCTATGCGACGGCTCCGGCTCTGCTCTACGTCGCCGGCCTGATGATGCGCGAACTGACCGAAGTCGATTGGGAAGACCTCACCGAAGCCGCACCGGCGGCGCTGACGGCCCTTGCCATGCCCTTCACCTATTCGATCGCCAACGGCCTCGCCTTCGGCTTCATCAGCTATGTCGTGCTAAAATTGTTCACCGGCAAATGGCGCGCCATCCACCCGGCCACCCTGATCGTCGCCATCCTGTTCGTCATCCGCTTCGCGTTCTTCGCGGAGTGAGATGAGGCGGCGAAGCGGCGAACGGTCGCCTCGTTTCCGACGATTTATCCACGGTATGGGCCGCAGGCGTTGCGGCCCATTTTTTACGGTAGGTCCCAGTCATCCATTGTCGCTCAGTTTCTATCATACGGCCCTAGCGCCGCGCGAGTATGTCCAGAACTATGTCTTCAATATTTGCGTCAGGCCAATGCTCGGAATGGAGCAGTTCCTGTGGTCGGGTTTCACCAACGAAATAGCTTCGAGAAGCGAAGTTGAGCATTGGAATATCGCCATACGAATCCCCGACTGCCGCCAAGGACGCCCGTTTCATTTTGAGTTCAGCGAGTAGCGAATTCAGATAGATGGCCTTATCTTCCGGCCAGAAATGGCTGAGGGTATCGTCCTCTCGCCAGCCGGTACCAACCGCGTAATCGGCACCCAACTCTGTCGCGAGCCATTCGACTGCGAATTGCCAAGTAATCGAAACAAGGGCGATCTTTATCCCTGCAGCCTTTAGCCGGTTGAAACCTTGGGTAACCCCCGGAGCGAGACGGAGATCAGCCAGATGCTCAATCAATTTGGCCTTGCTGAAAGGAAGGTACCATTCCAGCATAGCCTCCCGTCCATTGGTGATGTCCTCACGTGAACGTAGAAGCTCGAAGGCAACCATTTCGGTTGACCGCCCAATATTTCTGCCGATGCAACCGCAGACATTTTCACCTCGGAACAGTGTTCCATCCACGTCAAAAGCTACTAATCTGATATTGGTAATTTTAACACCCGAATTTGTTCGCTCAAGACGTGTCCATGCAACCCAGGATTTTCATTTGACATGAACGAACTATGTGTTCAACCTAAAGCAACACTTGTGGTGTCCGCAGTGCCGCTCAGTCATACCCGGACTTCGGTTGTGAAAAGCAATGGGCCAAGGATCTTCCTTAGCGTTCTTCAATAGGTTCAGCCGACCTGGACAGCAGTGATTCATGCTGGGCGTGATGATAGAGGAAATCGCCAGGATAAGACGATCAGGAGATTTCGGATGGACCAGCTTGCTTACTCAATCGTGCTTCGGACCCCCTCTACAGAAGAATATCTTCATCTTCGTGCGGTGGCGGGGCTAAGCCCATTCTCGGAAGAGGCGGCAAGGAAAGGTTTGCCGGGAACTGTTTTTTCCGCATTGGTTTTGTGCGAAGGCTCCGCGGTTGGAATGGGACGGCTGATCGGGGATGGAGGTTGCTTTTTTCAGGTCGTGGACATTGCAGTTCATCCCGCACATCAGGGACGCGGGCTCGGAAAGATGATCATGAAAGCCATTATGGCGCATATAGAAAGCCAACTTCCTGCTTCAGCCTATGTCAGTCTGATCGCGGATGTGCCCGCAAACACGCTCTATGAACAGTTCGGCTTCAAGGAAACGGCCCCACGGTCTCTCGGCATGGCCTATCGTGTTGTGCGTTAGCATGATCGCAAATGGCGTGCTCTTTGCCGCCTTCAGTCATCTGCAATACCTGCCAAGCCACAGTAAATTCCAGAGACTAGGCGACGATTCTCAGCCGCCGCCGCGCTTCGCGGGCGCTCACCCACGAACTTTCGTGACCTGCGTGTCAGCTTCTCATTGCCAGTCAGCCATCTCATACAACGGCCGGATTTCGATCTCGCTTGGCCCAGGCATCGGATTGGGACAGCGTTTCACCCAGGCGACGGCCTCGTCCATATCCTTGACGTCCCAGAGCCAGAAACCGGCGACCAGTTCGCGGGCTTCAGTGAACGGCCCGTCGATGACGGTGCGGTGGGGACCATCGAAGGCAACGCGCTTGCCCGCCGAGGAGGGTTTCAGGCCGTCGGCGTCACGCAGGATGCCGGCATCGCGCAGTTCGTCGTTGAACTTGCCCATCGCCTCCATCATCGCGTTGGTTTCGGCCGTCGGCACAAAGCTCTTTTCGCTGTCTTCGGTCGCTTTCACGAGCACCATCACACGCATCGTCTGTCTCCTTGTTTGAGCCGGCCTTAATGGCCGGTCATCCTAACGACGAACGAGCTTTTCGGAAATCGACATCGTCCTGCAAATTTTTTGACGGTTGAAGTGCGGGCGCGCTGGATCGGCCCCAAGGATCGCGTACGGCTCACCGGATCAGGAACGGCGTATCATAAAAATGCTCTTCCAGATTGACGCCCTCACCCGCGCGGTCGACCACCGCGAAGTCGGAGAGGCCGTCGAGCGGCGTGAGGATGCCGTGCCAGACATTGCGGCCGATATTGACGCCTTGGCCGGGCGCCGTCTTGAAGGCGATCGGCTCGCCCGGCCCATCCGGCGTTTCCTCGGCAACGACAACGAGGAACGGGTGTTCGCTGAGTGGAATGAAGGCTTGGCTGCCGAAAGGGTGCCGCTCGACCATGCCGAGTTCCAGCGGCAGCGGATAAGGTTCGCCACGCAAAAGGCTGATCATCGGCCGTGCCTTCTCGCCGGTCGTCTCGATCTTGGCCAGATCATGGTAGCGAACGCATTTTCCGGCGTTGATCGGGAAATTGTGCGCGCCATCGGTTTCCAGCACCTCGCCGAAGGGGGCGAAAGCCTCGCGGGTGAGCGGTCTGATTTCGATCGTCTTCATCGTCTACGCCCTCAGTTCGGCAGCATGTCGGTTAGACGGAGCAGGGCGATCCGCTCGACCTGGCGGCAGGCGGTTTGGAATTCCGTCTGCCAGTCATTACCGATGCGACGCTGAAAGGCCGCCAGGATATCGGCCTTGCCAAGACCGCGCACCGCGATGATGAAGGGGAAGCCGAAGGTTTTGACATAGCGGCCGTTGAGAATGTTGAACTGTTCGCGCTCTGCATCCGTCAAAGCATCGAGCCCGGCGGACGCCTGTTCGCTGGTCGAGCTTTCAGTCAGCCGTTTGGCTTGCGCCAGTTTGCCGGCGAGATCCGGGTGAGCATTCAGCACCGCCAACCGCTCCGTTTCGCTCGCGCCGCGAAACACTGCCGCTAGCGCTGCATGCAGGCCGATCGCCGTATCGTTGGCTGCGCCCAATTCGCCCGCAAAGACACGCCGGGCGATCCAGTCCGAATGTTCGAAGATGCCGCCGAAGCGGGCAACGAACGCCTCTTCCGAAAGACGCGACGGACGGCTGTCATTCGACTTGAAGGGAAAGGTCTTGGCCCAATGATCGGCAATGTCGATGCGACGGGCGATCCAGACTTTGTCATGGCTCTTCACGTAATCGATGAACCGGGCAAGGGCGGCCGCGCGGCCCGGCCGTCCGGCCAAGCGGCAGTGCAGGCCGATATTCATCATCTTTGGCGCACCCTGCGCGCCCTCGGCATAGAGCACGTCGAACGTGTCCTTCAGATAACTGAAGAATTGGTCGCCGCTGTTGAAGCCTTGCGGAGTGGCAAAGCGCATGTCGTTGGTGTCGAGCGTGTAGGGAATGACCAGTTGGTGTTTGCCGCCGTGCTCGTGCCAGTAGGGCAGGTCGTCGGCATAGCTGTCGGAGACATAGGCAAAGCCGCCTTCTTCCGTCACCAGATCGACGGTATTTTCCGAACATCGGCCGGTGTACCAGCCGCGCGGCCGTTCGCCGGTGACGAGCGTGTGCAGCCGGATCGCTTCCGTGATCTGCTTGCGCTCCTCCGCTGGGTCCATGTCCTTGTGCTCGACCCATTTCAGCCCGTGCGAGGCGATTTCCCAACCGGCACTCTGCATCGCCGCCACCTGGTCAGGGGAGCGCTTCAGGGCGGTAGCGACGCCATAGACCGTGACCGGAACGTCGCGTTCGGTCAAAAGCCGGTGCAGCCGCCAGAAGCCGGCGCGGGCACCGTATTCATAGATCGATTCCATGTTCGAATGCCGCTGGCCCGCCCATGCGCTGGCGCCGACGATCTCTGACAGGAAGGCTTCCGATGCGATGTCGCCATGCAGCACGCAGTTTTCGCCGCCTTCCTCGTAATTGACGACGAATTGAACGGCGATGCGGGCTCCGTCCGGCCAGGCGGCGTTCGGTGCGATTGCGCCATAGCCCTGGAGATCGCGCGGATATCTCATGAAATCATTCCTCCCAAAATGTTCGATTGGCCGATTTCTAACCGCAAACCGCGCGCGCCATTCCCCCTCAAAATTTTGAAAGTCTCGAACGATCAGCTCGCTACCGCAGGGAAGTCTGGTGAAGGATAGTGACCGGATGAATGCAGTCTTCGGGAGGTGAAACGCATGCAATCTGGAACAGCCGGCCGGCTGACGACCCACGTGCTCGACACGGCGCTCGGCAAACCCGCCGAAAACCTGCGCATCGACCTCTTCCACATCGAAGGCGACCGTGCCGAGCAGATCGGTTCCACCCACACCAATGACGACGGCCGCTGCGATGCGCCGTTGTTGAGTGGCGATGAGATGGCATCCGGAACCTACGAGCTGCGCTTCCACGCCGGCGATTATCTCGGCCGGAAAGATGGCGAAATCGCATTTCTCGATATCATCCCCATCCGCTTCGGCATCGCAGACGTGTCGGCGCATTACCATGTGCCCCTGCTGCTGTCGCCCTACAGCTATTCGACCTATCGCGGGAGCTGAGCTATGACAGTCCAAATTCGCAGCTCCATCCGTTTTCTGCTCAATCACCGCCTGGTCGAACTCTCGGCCGTTTCGGCGGTCCAGACATTGCTCGATTTCCTGCGGCTCGACCGCAATTTGCGCGGCACCAAGGAAGGCTGCGCAGAGGGCGACTGTGGTGCCTGCACCGTGCTGGTCGGCCGCCTGCTGGATGGCCAGCTGAAATATGAATCGGTCAACGCCTGCATCCGCTTCGTCGGCTCTCTCGATGGCTGCCATATCGTCACGGTGGATTCGCTCGCCGTGCCGGGCGGCCCGCTGCATCCTGTACAGCAGGCGATGGTCGATACGCATGCCTCGCAATGCGGCTTCTGCACGCCCGGCTTCGTGATGTCGCTCTATGGGCTCTGGATGGAAAATCCGAAACCTTCGGTAACCGAAATCGAAAAGGCGCTGCAGGGCAATCTCTGTCGCTGCACCGGCTACGCCGCCATCATCCGAGCCGCCGAGGCCGTGTCGGTGATCGGCGATCTCGACAGGGATCCTCTGGTTGCAGAGCGTGCAGGGATAATTGAAAAGCTGGACGCGCTGAAGGATGGCAAGCGCGTCGAAATCGGCGAAGGTTCCGAGCGCTTCCTGCTGCCGGCCTCCGTTGACGATCTTGCCGAAATTTATGAAGCGGAGCCCGAGGCCCGCATCGTCGCCGGTTCCACCGATGTCGGTCTGTGGGTGACGAAATTCATGCGCGATATCGCGCCGGTTGTGCATCTCAGCCATCTCGATGAGCTGCGCCGCATAACCGTCGATGACACCGGCATCACGTTCGGTGCCGGTGTCAGCTACACCGAAGCCTTTCCGTTGATCGCGAAGCATTTTCCGCAGCTCGTCGAACTGTGGAACCGCATCGGCGGCCAGCAGGTGCGCAACATGGGCACGATCGGCGGCAACATCGCCAATGGCTCGCCGATCGGCGATACGCCACCGGCCTTGATCGCGCTCGGTGCTTCCGTCGTCCTGCGCAAGGGTAAGGTCAGCCGCACCGTGGCGCTTGAAAGCTTCTTCATCGAATACGGCAAGCAGGACCGCCAGCCCGGCGAATTCGTTGAGGCCGTGCGCATCCCGTTCCTCAACGAAAAAGCGCACTACGCGGTCTACAAGATTACCAAGCGGCTGGACGAAGACATTTCCGCCGTCTGCGGCGCCTTCCGCCTGGCCTTCGATGACAGCGGCAAAGTCTCCGACGCCGTGATCGCTTACGGCGGCATGGCCGGGACACCAAAGCGGGCCGACAATGTCGAGGCTGCGTTGATCGGCGCCGAGTGGACCGAGGCGACGATTGAGATCGCCATGGAAGCGCTCGGCAAGGACTATAAGCCGCTCACCGACTGGCGCGCATCTGCCGATTACCGTCTGCTGGTGGCGAAAAACCTCTTGCGGCGCTTCTATCTGGAGACTGAGGGCGATGAGCCGGTGCGGCTCGACCGCAAGCAGGCCGTGTGAGGGAGAAGACCATGAACGTCATGCAGCCCATCGACCGCATCCGCGGCGGCGTCCACGAAAACGAACGCCACGAATCCGGCCACAAGCATGTGACGGGAACGGCCGAATATATCGACGATATTCCGGAACCCGCCGGCACCCTGCACGCCTATCTCGGCCTGTCGCAGCGCGCTCATGCCGAAATTCTGTCGATCGATTTCGACGCCGTGAAATCCGCACCCGGCGTGATCGGCGTCCTTACCGCCGACGATATTCCCGGCGAGAATGATGTCAGCCCGGCGCACAAGCATGACGACCCGGTGTTTGCGACCGGCAAGGTCGAGTTCCACGGCCAGCCGATCTTCGCCGTCATCGCCGAAACCCGCGACGAGGCCCGTCGTGCTGCTGCCCAGGTCAAGATAGAGTATCGCGACCTGCCGCATGTCACCGACGTTCTGGAGGCCGCCGCCGCCAACTATCCGCTGGTCATCGATCCGCTGAAGCTGGAGCGTGGCGATATCGCTGCCGGTTTCGCCAAGGCGAAGAACATCCTCGAAGGCGAGATGCGCATCGGCGGGCAGGACCATTTCTATCTCGAAGGCCATATCTCCTTTGCCATTCCCGGCGAAGACGACGAAATTTTGCTCTACTCTTCGACCCAGCATCCGAGTGAAACCCAGCACATGGTCGGCCAGGTGCTGGGCGTCGCCTCCAATGCCGTGACCATCAATGTGCGCCGCATGGGCGGTGCCTTCGGCGGCAAGGAAACGCAGGCCAATCTGTTTGCTGCCGTCGCAGCGCTCGCAGCGAAGAAATATCACCGTGCCGTCAAGATCCGCCCCGACCGCGACGATGACATGACGGCGACCGGCAAGCGCCATGATTTCCACGTCGGCTACAAGGTCGGCTTCGACGACGATGGCCGGATCGAGGCTGTGGACGCCACCTTCTCGGCCCGCTGCGGCTTCTCGGCGGATCTTTCCGGCCCGGTCACCGACCGCGCGCTGTTCCATGCCGACAATTGCTACTTCTATCCGCATGTCCGGCTGCGCTCGCGGCCGCTGAAGACCAACACAGTTTCGAACACCGCCTTTCGCGGCTTCGGCGGCCCGCAGGGCATGGTCGGCGGCGAGCGGATGATCGAGGACGTGGCCTATGCGCTCGGCAAGGATCCGCTCGAAATCCGCAAGCTGAATTTCTACGGCGGCGAGGGGCGCAACCTGACGCCGTATCACCAGACTGTCGAAGACAACATCATCGGCCGGATCATTGAGGAGCTCGAAACATCCTGCGATTATGCGGCGCGGCGTGAGGACGTACTGGCCTTCAACGGTAAGAGCAGCGTGATCAAGCGCGGCATCGCGCTGACGCCGGTGAAGTTCGGCATCTCTTTCACCAAGACGGAATACAATCAGGCCGGCGCGCTGGTGCATGTCTATGCCGACGGGTCGATCCATCTCAACCATGGCGGAACGGAAATGGGGCAGGGGCTCTACACCAAGATTGCCCAGGTTGTGGCGGACGAATTCCAGGTCGATCTCAACCGGATCAAGGTGACGGCGACGACGACCGGCAAGGTGCCGAACACGTCGGCGACCGCAGCCTCATCCGGCACCGATCTTAACGGTATGGCGGCTGCCAATGCCGCCCAGCAGATCAAGGCGCGGCTGGTCACCTTTGCGGCCGAGCGCTGGGGCGTCAGCGAAAACGATATCGCCTTCGAGCCGAACACGATCCGCGTCGGTGCCGAGCGCATCGCCTTTTCCGATTTTATCAAGATCGCCTATGGATCACGCATCCAGCTGTCGGCTGCGGGTTTCTACAAGACGCCAAAAATCCATTGGAACCGGTCCGAGGGACGGGGACGCCCCTTTTTCTACTATGCCTACGGCGCTGCCTGCTCCGAGGTCAGCGTCGATACGCTGACCGGCGAGTATCAGGTCGATCGCACCGATGTGCTGCATGATGTCGGCAAGTCGCTCAACCCGGCGCTGGATATCGGCCAAGTCGAGGGTGCTTTTGTGCAGGGTATGGGTTGGCTGACGACGGAGGAGCTGTGGTGGGATGCCAAGGGCCGGCTGCGCACCCATGCACCATCGACCTACAAGATCCCGCTCGCCTCCGACCGGCCGCGCATCTTCAACGTCAAGCTCGCCGAATGGTCGGTCAATCGGGAGGAAACGATCCGCCGCTCCAAGGCCGTCGGCGAGCCGCCCTTCATGCTGCCGATCTCGGTGCTCGAAGCAATCTCCATGGCGGCGGCGAGCGTTGCGGAGTATCGTATCGCACCGCGCATAGATGCGCCAGCAACGCCGGAACGGGTATTGCTCGCCATCGAGCGGCTGCGCCGCGCGGCAAAGAACGGGTAAACGGCATGTCTGCCAAACGTGAAGACATCAGGGAATTCCTGCACCGCGAGCCGGACTGCGTGTTCGTCGAGGTGACGGGGGCTGCCGGTTCGACACCGCGCGATACCGATGCCTGGATGCTGGTGTCGGCCGATTGCATCTTCGGAACGGTCGGCGGCGGGCAGCTGGAATATATGGCGATCGACCATGCGCGGTGGGCTCTACGACAAGGGCGTCCGGCTGAAGCCATGCATGTTCCGCTCGGTCCGGAAATCGGCCAGTGCTGTGGCGGCCGGGTCGGGCTTTCGTTCACGAACATGAACACTGAACTCGCCATGTTTCTGGCTGCCCGCAGCGATCGCGAAATGGCCTCGCGTCCGCATGTCTATGTTTTTGGCGCCGGCCATGTCGGCGATGCTTTGGCGATGGCGCTTTCGCTGGTGCCGCTGAGGATCATCCTTGTCGATACCCGGGAGCACGAACTCTCCGCCTCCAGTGTGCCGGGTATCGAAACCTGCCTGACGGCGATGCCGGAAGCCTTGGTCCGCGACGCCCCGGCGGGCAGTTCCTTCGTCATTCTCACCCATGACCATGCGCTTGATTTTCTCATCACCGCCGAAGCGCTGCGCCGCGACGATGCCGCCTATGTCGGCATGATCGGCTCGAAGACAAAGCGTGCGACGTTCAAGAACTGGCTCTCCCGCGAAATCGGCCGTCCCGAAATTTTCGACCGCCTGATCTGCCCGATTGGTGGGACGGGGGTGAAGGACAAGCGGCCTGCGGTGATTGCCGCTCTGGCGGCTGCGGAAATCATGACGGCGGCGTTGGCAGGAGTGCAGACGAGGCAGCAAGCGTTTTCCGCCAAAGTCTGATCCACCTATCTACTCACAGGCCGTGCCAAGGGTTGAGGCACGTCACACCCAGCGGCTGAAAATCCGATAGATTGCGCGTAACGATGACCAGATCATTGGCAAGCGCGGTTGCCGCAATCATGGCATCCGCATTCGGTTTTTTATGCGGTGTCGGCAATCGGCCGGCGATCGAGGCCGCGCGCCTATCGAAAGACAAAATCCTATCTGTGAATTCCGGGATAACAACCGTCGTCAACCAGAGGGTCAGATCATCCGCGAAATCACGATTACGACCTCGTTCGCGTTCTATACCGAACTCGATTTCCATGATTGAGACCGTGGAAATATATGCCGTACCTATATCGAATGCTCGGAGAAAATCTTGGTACTCTCTGGCTTGAAGATGGGGTCTGCGAGACGCAGATAGCGCGTCCGTATCGAGCAGAAATGTCATCAGAATTCGACGTCCCGCCCCTCGAAACTTACGCGTTCGGGAGTGAAATCATCATCGAACCGGGAATCCTTGTGACGTAAGGCATCATACAGGCTTCTGGACTTTTTCCAGTTATTTTCGAAATCGCTATATCGGACAAGAACATAGCTCGCTTCCCCATGCTCTGTGATGACGAGCGGACCTTCGTTCGCGGCTTTCTTTGCCTTGCTGGGGTTTTGGTTGAAGTCGGCGCTGGTCATGAGAGCATATGCCATCGGCATCTCCACCTAGTATATTTACCATAAGATATACTATTTTTTACGACATATTCAATTGGGTCGACTGCTTCCCTTCTCACTCCAGCATCTTGCCGATCATCCGCTGACAGCGTTCGGCCATGAAATCGATCATCAGCCGGACTTTTGGATCCTGAAAACGCTTGTGCGGGTAGATCGCCGCGAGCTGGACGCTGGCGGGCGGGGTGTCTTTGAGGATTTCGACCAGCGTGCCGTCATTGAGGTATGCTTTCACCTCGAACAACGGCTTGTTGATGATGCCCCGGCCTTCCAGCGCCCATTGTGTCAGGACATCGCCATCGTCGGAATCGTAGGGGCCGCCGATTTCCAGTTTGCGAATGCCGTCCGGCGTCTGCAGGGTCCAGTAATATTCCTTCGAGCCGGGATAGCGCAACAGCAGACAGTCGTGTTTGTCGTCGATCAGGGCGTCCGGCGTTTCCGGAGTGCCGCGCTTTGCCAGATAGCCGGGCGCCGCGCAGACGACGCGCTGGCAGTTGAGGATGCCGCGCATGCGCAGGTTGGAATCTTCGAGAACGCCGAGCTTGAAGGCGACATCGACGCCCTCGCTCAAAATATCGACATTGTGGTCGGAGAGGCGCACGCGCACCTCGATATCCGGATACTTATCGTGGAATTCCGGAATGCCAGAGGCGATCAGGCGGCGGCCGATGCCGAGCGGGGCTGTGATCCTCAGCGACCCTTTCGGATTGTGCGAGAGATCGGCGATGGCGCTTTCCGCCTCGTTGACGGCCTCGATGATCTTGACGGCACCGAGGTAGAACACCCGTCCATGTTCGGTCGGCGACAGTTTTCGCGTCGTGCGGTTGAACAGTCGCACGCCGAGGTGTTTTTCCAGCTCCTTGATACGATTGCTGGCGACGGCAGGGGTCACCCGCTGGTCGCGGCCGGCGGAGGAAAGCGTGCCGAGTTCAACGACGCGGACGAAGACACGGATATTGTCGAGATAGGACATGACACCCTTCTACCACAGGCGGCAACCGACCACAGCGGGGGTGATCTTATAGATTTTTTTGAAAGTGTTGGTGATTAACCGGCATTTCGGTTGGAATCGTCCAGTGGCAGAAGTCTCCCAAAGAGGGAGGCCCTTATGTACGAATACGCCATTGCCTGGGACTGGCTGACCTTCGCCGTCCGCTGGCTGCACGTCATTACCGCCATCGCCTGGATCGGCTCGTCGTTCTATTTCGTCGCGCTCGACCTTGGCCTGCGCAAGCGTCCGGATCTTCCCGCCGGTGCTTACGGCGAGGAATGGCAGGTGCATGGGGGCGGCTTCTATCACATCCAGAAATACCTGGTGGCGCCGTCCAACATGCCGGAACACCTGATCTGGTTCAAATGGGAAAGCTACGTCACCTGGCTTTCCGGCTTCGGCATGCTCGCACTCGTCTATTATGCCGGCGCCGATCTCTACCTGATCGATCCGAACGTGCTGGATGTTTCCAAGCCCGTTGCCATCGTCATATCGCTGGCCTCGCTCGCCTTCGGCTGGATCATCTACGACCTGCTGTGCAAATCGCGCTTCGGCAATGACAATACGCGGCTGATGATGGCGCTGTACTTCATCCTGGTCGCGGTTGCCTGGGGTTATACACAGCTGTTCACCGGCCGCGCCGCATTCCTGCATCTCGGCGCCTTCACGGCGACGATCATGTCGGCCAACGTGTTCTTCATCATCATGCCGAACCAGCGTATCGTCGTCGCCGACCTGATCGCCGGCCGCACGCCGGATGCGAAATACGGCCGGATCGCCAAGCAGCGCTCGACGCACAACAACTATTTGACGCTGCCCGTGCTGTTCCTGATGCTGTCGAATCATTATCCGCTGGCCTTCGGTACCCAGTTCAACTGGATCATCGCCTCGCTGGTGTTCCTGATGGGCGTCACCATCCGGCACTATTTCAACACCCGCCACGCCAACACTGGCAACCCGACCTGGACCTGGCTGGCCACCGTGCTTCTGTTCATCGTCATCATGTGGCTGTCGACCGTGCCCAAAATCCTGACCGGCAAGCCGGAAAAGGTTTCGGCGGCGATGCAGCCTTTCGTGACCGCAGAAGCCTTTCCGAAGGTGCGCGACACCATCCTTGGCCGCTGTTCCATGTGCCATGCCCAGGAGCCGGGCTGGGAGGGTATGATCAAGCCGCCGAAGGGCGTGGTGCTGGAGAGCGATGCCCAGATCGCCAACCATGCGCGGGAAATCTACCTGCAGGCCGGGCGGTCGCACGCGATGCCGCCTGCCAACGTGACGGCCGTGACCGATGACGAGCGCAAGCTTTTGGTCGCCTGGTACGAGACAGTTGTGAACGGAGGAAAAACCCAATGAGCGAACTCCTGATCCGTGGACGCGTGCTGACCTTTATCGCTGAGCCCCAGGGTATCGATGATACCGCATCCTATCTGACCGTGGACGATGGCGCGGTTCTGGTGCGCGGTGGCAAGATCGCTGCTGTCGGCGATCATGCCGAAATCAGCAAGGTTGCCGGCCCTGGCGTCGCAGTGGCCGATCACCGGCCGCACCTGATCCTGCCCGGGCTGATCGATACGCATCTGCATTTCCCGCAGACCCAGGCGATCGCGTCCTATGGCGCGCAGCTGCTCGAATGGCTGAACACCTACATCTTCGTCGAGGAGCAGAAATTCGCCGAGCCGGAACATGCGGCTTTCATCGCCGGACGGTTCATGGACGAGCTTCTGTCGAACGGCACGACGACGGCGGTTGCCTATTGTTCGGTACATCCGCAGAGCGTCGACGCCTATTTCACGGCGGCCGAACAGCGCGGCATGCTGATGGTTGGCGGAAAGGTGATGATGGACCGCAATGCGCCGGATGCACTGCGCGACACGCCTCAACAGGGTTATGACGAGACCAAGCGGCTGATTAACAAATGGCATGGCAGGGGCCGGGCGCAGTATGCGATCAGCCCGCGCTTCGCCATCACCTCGACACCGGAGCAGATGGAGATGAGCCAGGCTTTGGTCGCCGAGCATCGCGATTGCTACGTGCAGACGCATCTGTCGGAAAACAAGGACGAGATCGCCTTTGCCACCTCGCTTTATCCCGATGCCAAGGATTATACCGACATCTATGCCCGCTACGATCTTTTGACGGACAAGACGCTGCTCGGGCACTGCATCTATCTCAGCGACCGGGAGATTTCGGTGCTGGCCGAGACCGGCGCTGTCGGCGTATTCTGCCCGACCTCCAACCTCTTCCTCGGCTCCGGCCTGTTCGACCGCGACAGGTTCGACCGCCGCGGCGCCCGCTGGTCGGTGGCAACCGATGTCGGGGCGGGTACCAGCTTCTCGATGCTGGAGACGATGGATGAGGCCTACAAGGTGCTGCACCTGCAGGGCCAGCGCCTGTCGCCGCTCAATTCCTTCTATCGCATGACACTCGGCAATGCCCGGGCGCTGGGGCTCGAGAACCGCATCGGCTCGCTGCATGTGGGCGCTGATGCCGACATCGTCGTGCTCGATTCGAGCGGCAAATCGGCGATGGAACTGCGGATGCGCACGGCGAAATCGCTGGTCGAGGAGCTGTTCATCCTGCAGACGATGGGCGACGACCGTTGTGTGGCCGAGGTCTATGTGGCAGGCAAACCGATGAAGACGCGCAAGGCCGGTGTTTCGGCCAGGACACTGGAGCCGGCGTGAAGGTGTTACCCTCCCCTTGAGGGGAGGGTCGGAGCGAAGCTCCGGGGTGGGGTGATTTGCGGCATATGCAATAGGCTATGGTGCTCGTGGTGGTCACCCCCACCCGCGACTGCGTCGCGACCTCCCCCCTCAAGGGGGAGGTGGAAATCCCTCTTCTCCCCGGCGGGGAGGGGAGGCCTTTCATTGTTGTGTTTTCTCAACTTTTTCTTTTTCAGTTTCCCCGGATTTTCGGCTTCACGTGGCTTCGCCCCCTTCATCCGGCCCTGCGGGCCACCTTCTCCCTGCGGGGGAGAAGAGGGAGATCGCGGTCCTTCAACACCTCAAGCCACGCCCGGAAAATCCGCCGGGGGTTTTGCTTGCTTTCAGTCACTTGGCCGGGGCGCTGGAAAGTGCCGCAGGATAGTAAGTTTATATGACGCCTTCCGGCGCCCCGTTCAGTGTCTTTTGCCGCGCTTCTCAGGTTCTTCTGCGCTTTCCTCTCTGACAGGAAAGCCTCCAATGCCCCAGCCCGGCCGCTTATCCGCTGGGCTTTTCAATGAGGCGGGGTTTAGCCCTGGACCGCCCAAGGACGGTGTGACCACCCGGCACGCCCGGCCCGCTTTCACGAACCGGAGGAGAACCGCCTTTCACGCAGCCCCGGGGATTTTGCGCGCGTTTCGCCAAACCATCCGGCACCGGCCCCACCTCGCCGGCAACGCTTTCCGGTGTATCCGTGATGGGACGGGAAGAAGTATGGCACGGGTTTTGCGGGCGGGGATTTGCGGGGGTGAAATTTTTTTGATGAGCGGCGGACGAACGGCTGCCAGTGCGAGGCCGTCGCGGCCGGACTGACCAGATTTCGGAGACAAATCCCCTGCTGACGTGTCTGCCGCATCACCTCCGTATGTAAGAAAGATCGGATTCAATCTTTGTTGGTAATTATCCGTTAGGAATTGAAGGCAGTGGGGGCGGGTGCCGCCTGTTTGTTTGTTTTGCGTACGGGTTCCTATGCGTTTTGTGGCTGTTCCAGCGATCCTTCTTGCCGGCCTGTTTATGGCAGGCTGCACATCGAGTTCCGGGCCGGAAAGCCTGGTGGCGGGATTGCCGTCGAAGGAGACGACCAGTTCCGTCGTGCCGGGGCCAGTGCCTGCGGCCGATGTCGGCGCGCTGATTGCGCAGGCCGAAAGTCATCCCGAGCAACTGGCCTGGGCGCGTCAGGTTCCGCAGTCGCAGGCATTCGAATCCGTGACCGAAGGCATGGCTGTTCCGGCTGAACGCCCGGTCGCAATGATCATGCCGGAAAACCCGACAAGCGGCGCTTCGCGCACCCGGCGTGGGCAAATCTACGGCCACCAGTTCCGCGATGCGCATCCGATCAATTTCGGCAAGGCTTCGCCGCGCAAGCTCGCGGTACATGGCGTCGACGTGTCACGCTGGCAGGGCGAAATGGACTGGGCGAAACTGCGTACGCAAGGGGCGAACTTCGCCTATATCAAGGCGACCGACGGCGGCGACCATCTCGATCCGATGTTCAGGACGAACTGGAAGCGGGCAAAGGATGCCGGACTGAAGCGCGGCGCCTATCATTTCTTCTACTGGTGCCGCACGGCCGGCGAACAGGCCGACTGGTTCATCCGCAACGTGCCGCGCGATCCCGATGCGCTGCCGCCGGTGATCGACGTCGAATATAACGGCGAATCCAGCTGCAAGTACCGCCTGTCGCGGGCCAAGGCGATCGAGAAGATGCAGGTGTTCATGGACAAGCTGGAGCGCCACTACGGCAAGCGTCCGGTGATTTACACCGCACCGGATTTCTACCGTGACAACCTGACCGGCGAATTCAAGGACTATCCGTTCTGGCTGCGCTCGGTGGCAGCACACCCGTCGCAGGTCTATCCGGGCCGCAAGTGGCTGTTCTGGCAATATTCCGGCTCCGGTCTTTCACATGGCGTCGAGGGCAGGATCGATCTCAACGTGTTCCGTGGCAGCGAAGCCGACTGGCACGCGTGGGTGGCACGGAACTAATACGGAACCGGCTGCCGGTGACTGAGGGGTATTGCGGTGCCCAGCTTGGCCAGCGCCGTGCCCCAACTCCATCGCGACTGGACAGCGCCACAGTAGATTGTTAGAAAAATCCATATGCTTCGCGAAAGCCCGGCACGGACGACCGTGCCGCGATCCTAACCATCGGGGACGGCCCCTTGTGAGGTTCACAAGTCTTGTTGCCGAAATCTTCCCCTAGCCTGATCCATAGCCCTTATTTGAAACTCGCCATCGCCTGGCTGGTCGTCATCCTGTTCCTGTGGAAAGGATCCACCTGGCTATCCCAGCCGATGACGGTCTGGGTGGCCATCGCCTGTTTCGCCGCGCTGTTCGGCACCATCCTGCTCGGTTCGTTCGGTGTCGTGCGCGAGGCCGACCATCTGGCGCACGAGCTCGGCGAGCCGTATGGAACGCTCATCCTGACGCTGTCCATCGTGTCGATCGAAGTCATTCTCATTGCCGCCGTCATGCTTGGCCCCAACGAGGCGCCGACCATCGCCAGGGATTCGATCTTCGCTGTCATGATGATCATCATGAACCTCGTCACCGGCCTCTGCCTGGTTGCCGGTGCGTTCCGTCATGGCGAGCAGGAGTATAATGCGCAGGGTGCCCTTGCCTTCATTTCCATGACCCTGGTTTTGGCCGGCGTCGCGCTCATTCTTCCGAACACGCTGACGACGGGCAACGGCACCTTCCGGCCATCGCAGGCCATCGCGATCGGCTTGCTCACGGCGGCACTGTACGGCGCGTTCCTCGCTCTGCAGATGGGGCGGTACAGAACACATTTCATGCAGCCGCCCGCGGGCGAAATGTCGATCCGCAGGGAAACCCCCGATGCCTCGGCCGGGCCTTCGCCAGCACGGAGCGGTGCCGGCAGGCGCAAGCTTCTGGTTCACACCGTCATCCTGCTGGCTTTGATGGTGCCGATCGTTCTGCTCGCCCATGACCTTGCCGTGGTCATCGACTATGGCGTGGCCATCGCCGGTGCGCCCGTTGCTGTCGGCGGCGTGCTGATCGCGATCATCGTATTCACCCCCGAATCGATCACGGCCGTGAAGGCAGCGCTGAACAACGAAACGCAGCGGGCGATCAACCTTTGCCTCGGGGCCTTCGTGTCGACGGTCGGGCTTACCGTTCCCGCCGTGCTGGCGGTCGGCCTGGTAACCGGCAAAACCGTGGTCTTCGGGATATCGCCGACCGAGACCGTGTTGTTCGGGTTAACCGTGGGATTGACGGTAATGACCTATCTGGGGCGCCGGACGTCGATCACCCAGGGACTGCTGCATCTGATGGTGTTTGCGGTGTTTGCTCTGATGCTTTTCACCCGTTGAACCGTGCCTGCCTGCGGCGGCTTGCAATCGCCGCAGGATGTGGATATCAGGATTTCGTGCAGGACGACCTGCGCCTCGACCACCCTGGGGACGGCTCCGCATCTCACCCGTGAGAGCAGGAGCCGCCCGTGAAACCCTCTCCCTCGCTTTCATCATTCAGTCCCGCGATCCCGTCGCGCGTGTCTTTGCGCCCTTGAGCCGGCGTGCCGACCTGCGCGTGATCGCGATCTCTTTTCAAGGATAACCGATGGCCGGTCCTATTGAACAATTCGAAATCAAGCCGCTTCTGGAACTGACAGCGGGTGGCGTCGATCTGAGCTTCACCAATTCCTCCGCATACATGGTTCTGACGGTCGCCTTGGCAGCCGGCCTGCTTCTGATCGGCACGGCAAAGCGGAGCCTCGTGCCCGGCCGCTGGCAATCGGTGTCGGAACTTCTGTTCGAATTCGTTGGCAAAACCCTGCGCGAGAATGCCGGGAAAGAGGGCATGCGGTTTTTCCCCCTGGTGTTCTCGCTGTTCATGTTCATCCTGGTCGCCAACCTGATCGGGATGTTTCCCTTCGCCTTCACGGTCACCAGCCACATCATCGTTACCTTCGCGCTGGCGATGATCGTGTTCGGGACAGTGACGATTTATGGATTGGTGAAGCACGGGTTGGGTTTTTTCCGGCTGTTCATGCCCGCCGGGATTCCGATGGTGCTGGCGCCGATCATCATCCCCATCGAGGTGATTTCCTACATGTCGCGGCCGATCAGCCATTCCGTCCGCCTGTTCGCGGTGATGCTGGCCGGACATATTACGCTGAAGGTGTTTGCGGGGTTCGTGGCGTCGATGACCGATCTTGGCACGCTGGGGGTCATCGGCGCCATCCTGCCGCTGGCGATGACCGTTGCCCTGACGGCGCTGGAAATGCTGATGTCGGTCATCCAGGCCTATGTCTTCACCATGCTGACCTGCATGTATCTGAACGACGCCCTGCATCCCGGCCATTAATACCGGGAGCGACACGTTAGCTGGCTTGGGCGTGCCTTTATGGGCTGACGCCCCGCCGGCCGCCCATCGCCTGCGTCACCCCCTCGGCTGCGGCCTCTACCACAGGTCCAAGCGCGGCCAGCGTCGCGTCCGGGAGCCTGACCGCCGGGCCTGACACCGAAATCCCGGCGATGGCCTCGCCATATTCGTTGAAGATCGGCGCGGCGAGGCAGCGCATGCCGAGTGTGTGCTCCTCGTCGTCGATCGACCAGCCGCGCGCACGGATGGTTTCGATATCGGTCAAAAGCTTGGGCAGGGTATCCCGGGTTTTTTCGGTGAAGCAGGCAAGCGGGCGGGGCGTCAGCAGGCGTTCGATGGCAGCGTTGTCCCACGTCGACAGGATGGCCTTGCCGATGCCCGACGCGTGGATCGGGCCACGGCGGCCGGGACGAAAGAAGGCGCGCATCGGGGCGTGGCTTTCGACCTGCGAGATGAAGACGACATCGCCACCGTCCTCGATGCCGATATTGGCGGTTTCGCCGGAATGTTCCATCAGCTGTTTCAGGAACGGGCGGCTGATCGTGCCGAGCTTGCGGAAGCGCAGGAAGGCATTGCCGATCTCGAAGGCTTTCAGCCCGATCGTCCAGGCGCCGGTCTCGGTATCGTGGGTGACCATGCCGTGATTAGCAAGCGATGTCAGCAGCCGGTGGACGGTGGACGGCGCCATGCCGGACTGATCCGACAGGTCGGTCAGCGCGGCGCCATCGGCGCTGGCGACAAGATCGAGCAGTTTCAGACTGCGATCCAACACCTGCACGGAGGAGGGGACGGCGTTTTCGCTGGCCTTGCGGCCTGGTTTGGCGCGCAATTGATCCTGTTGTGTTGGCTTGGCGGGCATATCGGCTCCGTTGTGTCGTGGTCCATGACATAGTGCATCGTTGACGAAAGCGGAACGGTTTTTGGGCGCTTTCTGTCTCTTCTCCCTTTGTAACTTCCCTTCTTCCGCATTTGGCGCTGTAATGCCAGTTGCGGTGGCGGATGGAAGACCGTCGCACCTTTGGGACACCAAGCCCGTGGGAGAGCAAGGGTCTCCGTCCGCCG
>NZ_JAFCXF010000009.1:0-206942 GCF_049898205.1 Pararhizobium sp. DWP3-4
GTTGGACCACTGCCGATCATCAAGCCAGAATTCACCTGCCATGACCAAAACTCCTCTTGTGGAGCGATTGAATCACAATCGTCAATCAAGATCAATGTGTTGATTGGGTTTCAACCCTAGAGCGGACCGCCGCTCTCATTGCGGCGACCAGCTTTCAATGCACTGAAATATCGGTCTCAGGTTCTTCCAGGAACGACTCGATGCCATCGCGTTCGACGGTGGCCAAGAATTCTTCGAAGGCTTCCTTGTCCGTGGCGAACGGCTCTTCCCAGACTGTCAGCCCTTCGTCCTGGTCAATCACTTCCAGCGTCCAGCCATCGGTGCTGCCTTCCTTGCGGAAGATATCGACGAGCACGGTGATATCGCCTTCGGTGAATTCGCCGGAAAAATCGGAATGTTCGAGCTTCTGCTTCTTCGTCATGGTCATTATGCCTGTTTCGCGTTGGTGACACTGCATAATTCCTGAAACCGGTTCCGGTTCAAAAACTATTCAGCACATTTAAACTGCTACAGCGCCCCTTGCCCGCCCTGTCCGGCACGCGCCGAGGCCGTCGCCGTCAGCCGGCCTCTGGAGCGTTCGCGCGTGGCGCTGCCCTCAAGCCGCTTGGCCGCCTCCTTGATGTCCAGCGGCGCAAAAAGAGCACGATATTCCGGCCTTGTCATCGCTGCTTCCATCGAAAATTCGGTCTTGTTTGCCTCGACCAGGCGTTCCAGACCCGTCGTGCCGGGCTTGAACACCAATTCGCGCGCCGCCTCGACGCCACCTTTCAGGATGACGAGGCGGCGAAACAGAACAGGCCGGAAGCCGATTCGCGCACAATGATCGTAGAGCGCCAGCATCTCGCCGTGAAACTTTGCCTGGAGGGCCTTGGTCATCTCGTTCTTTCTCACTCGCACGACAGACATATGGAGATGCCGGCGGCTTGCGCCAAGAGCCCTTTTACCCGGCCGGCGCGACGGCCAAAAGACCGCTTTCGCGCCAACCGCGCGGCGCCTTTAATCCTGCACCGCAATCTCCGCTTCGGCAGCCGCCGCCAGAAAGGCCTTGCGCGCGTCTTCGGCCGGACGTTTGCCTTCGACGACCTCAGCGCAGATTTCCAGCGCCCGGTCCAACGCCGGTGCATCCTCCAGCGGCCAGTCCTCGATCATCGCCCAGGAGGCCTCTGTGGTATTGGAGATCGTCACGTATTTGCCCGGCCCCTCCAGGGCGAGCGTCACGCTTTTCGTCCAGGACTTTTCCATTGTCTTGCCTTGCTGAGAATTCGGTCGGGGTTCCTACCATGAACGGCATGGCGGCACGAGGGGAAAGCGTGACAGGGTCGGCTATAGCGGTGCCGCGATTTCAGCGCACCTGGTCGAGCAGCCGCTTGCATTCCAAAAGGTCGTAGAGCGCTTCCTGCAACAGCGCCCTGTCCTCCTTGCCGACCGATGTCTTGCCGATCGAAATTTCCGGCGTTTCGTCATTGCCGCCGACGAAAGAAAAGAACCGGCGGCTGGCCGGGGCTTTGGCGCGGCCGACGATCTGATCCTCGTCGGGATTGCCGAGTTTCGGCTGTGCCGGTTCCTCGATATTGGCGGCAGCCAGCGCCTCGACGGTTGCCAGATCGCCGCTGGCGATGGCCGCGACGAACTTGTTGCCGTTCATCTTCAAAAGCTTCTGTACGCCCTTGATCGTGTAGCCGTGATCGTAAAGCAGATGGCGGATGCCCTTGAGCAGGTCGACATCTTCCGGGCGGTAATACCGCCGGCCGCCGCCACGCTTCATCGGCTTGATCTGCAGGAAGCGCGTTTCCCAGAATCTCAGCACATGCTGCGGCAGGTCGAGATCGTCGGCCACTTCACTGATGGTGCGAAATGCATCCGGGCTCTTGTCCATGTCTTCCCCCATTCCGCATCGAACATGCGCGGCATTCGCCACGCGGCTCTTGCCGCAGGTCTCTGGTGCCGTGACTGCGTAAGATTACACGAATCAAGCGCATTTCAATGGCTTATGGAGGTGTTTTCAACCACTTTAATGATCGGAGGTGGATTTAGGCGGCTGGCGACTGCGGTTTCAACTTGGCCTTGCGCTGCAGATGCGCCTTGAGCACGCGTTGCTTCAGCACGTTGGAGGCCTTGAACGTCATGACGCGGCGGGGAGAAATCGGGACTTCCTCGCCGGTTTTCGGGTTTCGCCCGATGCGCTCGTTCTTGTCTCTGACCTGAAACGTTGCGAAGGACGAAAGCTTGACGCTTTCACCCCGCACGATGGCATTACAGATTTCGTCAATCACGGTCTCGACCAGTTCGGCCGATTCCGTTCGCGAAAGACCGACCTTGCGAAAAACCGATTCGGCCAGGTCTGCTCGTGTCACCGTTTTTCCGCTCATCTTCCCCCACCGATTTTCTTGAAATATCGATTAGCCCGGAAAGAGTATTGCCCTTGTCCATTCCGGTCAAGCGTCTGCACCATATCACATTTTTTTACCAGCGCAGCAGTACGGAACCCCAGGTGAAGCCGCCCCCCATCGCCTCAAGCAGGACGAGATCACCCTTTTTGATGCGTCCGTCCGATGCCGCGACATTGAGTGCCAAGGGAATCGAGGCTGCCGAGGTATTGCCGTGGAGATCGACGGTGACAACCACCTTTTCAAGCGGAATTCCGAGCTTCTTGGCCGAACCGTCAATGATCCGGCGATTGGCCTGGTGCGGCACCAGCCAGTCGAGATCGTCGGCGGTCGTGCCGGTCGCCTCGAACGCGGCCTCGATCACGTCGGTGATCATGCCGACCGCATGTTTGAAGACCTCGCGGCCCTCCATGCGCAGATGGCCGACCGTGCCGGTGGTCGAAGGACCGCCGTCGACATAGAGCTTTTCCTTGTGGGCGCCGTCTGAGCGCAACTGCGCTGTCAGGACACCGCGATCGGCCGTGGTGCCTGAGCCTTCCTGGGCTTCCAGAATCAGCGCGCCGGCGCCGTCACCGAACAGCACGCAGGTCGTGCGGTCGTTCCAGTCGAGAATGCGTGAAAACGTCTCTGCACCGATGACCAGCACCCGCTTGGCCAGCCCGCCGCGGATATAGGCGTCCGCCGTGGTCACCGCAAAGATGAAGCCCGAACAGACGGCCTGCAGGTCGAAGGCGGCGCCGTGATGCATGCCGAGCCGGTTCTGGATGTTGACGGCAGTTGCCGGAAAGGTGTTGTCGGGCGTCGAAGTGGCCACGATGATCAGGTCGATGTCGGCCGGCGTCAGGCCGGCATTGCCGAGAGCCGCGCGTGCAGCCCCTTCGCCAAGCGACGCCGTGGTCTCCCCCTCACCGGCGATGTAGCGCTGGCGGATACCGGTGCGCTGCACGATCCATTCATCGGTCGTGTCGACCTTGTCTTCCATTTCGCGATTGGTCATCACCTGCTTCGGGAGGGATGCCCCAAAACCGCGAACCACAGAACGGATCATGCTTTTCAAACCTCGTCTGCCGTGCCTGTCGCTGCACCTTCGGAAGGGCGCGAGGCATGGTATTTTTGCACATCGTTTTCGATCTTGGCCTTCAGCCCGTTGCGGACCATGTCGTAGCCGACGTCGATAGCGGCTGCGAAACCTTCCGCGTCCGTTCCTCCATGGCTCTTGATCACGACACCATTAAGGCCGAGGAAGACGCCACCGTTGACCTTTCGCGGGTCCATCTTCTCGCGCAGCCGGTCGAAGGCGCCCTTGGCAAGAATATATCCGATCTTGGCCAAAAGCGTACGCGACATTGCCGCGCGCAGATATTCGGCGATCTGGCGCGCCGTACCTTCGGCAGCCTTGAGCGCGATATTGCCGGAAAAACCTTCGGTGACCACCACATCGACCGTGCCGCGGCCGATATCGTCACCCTCGACGAAGCCGAAATAATCGATGCTGTCGATGCCGGCTTCGCGCAACAGGCGCCCGGCTTCCTTGACCTGTTCCTGGCCCTTGATTTCCTCGACGCCGACATTGAGCAGGCCGAGCGTCGGGCGCTCGACTTCGAACAGGGCGCGCGCCATGGCGCCCCCCATCAGGGCAAAATCCATCAGCTGCTGCGCATCGGCGCCGATCGTCGCACCGACGTCAAGCACGATGCTTTCGCCCTTCAGCGTAGGCCAGATCGCCGCAATCGCCGGGCGCTGGATACCCGGCATCATCCGCAGGCAAAACACCGACATCGCCATCAGCGCGCCGGTATTGCCAGCCGAGACCACCACATCGGCCTCACCCTTGTTGACGGCGTCGATCGCCTGCCACATGCTGGCCTTGCCACGGCCGCGCCGCAGCGCCTGGCTCGGCTTCTCGTCCATGGCTATCGCCAATTCGGACGCATGAAACGTGCTGCTCGCCTTGAGCTTGGGATATTTTTCCAACAAAGGAGCACATTGATCTGCAAGTCCGTACAGCGCGAAACGGATATCGGGATGCCGTTCCAGCGCCTTGGCGGCGCCCGGGATGACGACCTGCGGACCGAAGTCGCCGCCCATCACATCAAGAGAAATTCTGACCACGCGTGCCCTATCCTTTTTTCCTGCCACACTGCATGTTTCGTTCCGGCGCAATCAGCATGGGCGATGGAGACACACGTGTTTTCATGACATTTGAGACGTAACGGCCCCACTTAAGGAGCAAAACGGCCCAACGGGCTGGATTTTGGCCAAAATACCGTTTTTCGCTGATGTGACAACCGAATTGTGCCGCACGCTGCCGTTGACTCAGTCCTTTTTCCAATCCTTGAGGACTGCAAAGGGATTTGGACGGACATCGTCTTTTTCGCTGCTTTCGATCCGCTCCCCGAAGCTCACCCCCGCTTTTCGCGGATAGGGATCGATGGCAAGTGCTGCATGTTCGGTCACGGTAACACCGACATCGATGGTGTCGCCGGTAAACATGTCGGGAAGATCGGGACCTTCCGGATCGAGAATCATCTCGCCGCTATCGTTGGCGGCGATCCGCGCCAGCCGCGATCCCTCCGGCACGAAGATCGCTTCGACGGGTTCATCGATGTTCGATTCGACCGGCTCCAGCGTCACGACGCAAGCCTGAACGATCCTGGCCTTGACCCGGCCCTTGATCTTGACGCCGTCCCTCTTCCAGCGGGCAACCTGCAACTCGGCGGCCACCGACTTGACCTCCAGGACATCCCAGAGATCGCGCAGTGCCTTGCGTTCGGCCTCATTTGCCTCGAGACGAACCGTCACGGCGTTGGCGGAAATATTGCCGACCTTGACCGGATAGGAGAATGCGGGTTTTTCGTCGTGGTTCATCGTCTGGTCCTTTCGGGCGGCGCTGCCGCCCAAGATAGTGCTGCCGGTTAGACCGATATCAGGCGGCCGCTTGCGGCAGGTCGATCCGGCCGGTTTCTACGACATCCTCGCCTTGCTGCGCAAGCTGGGCTTCGGCAGCCAGCAGATAGTCGGCAAGGCCCAGCATCGACAGCGCGTGATCGTCCGTCTGCGGATGGAAATTGCGCTTCAACGCGGCGGCCAGCTCGCTGCGGTCGCGCCGCTCAAGCGCCGCTGCATAGCTTTCAAGCCGGCCATAGAACATCGATGCCAGCTTCTTCATGCGCTTGGGCACGCTGACATCGCCGACGCCGAGCTCGCGGATCGAATGATCCACATCCTCGAAGAACGCGTCGATGATCTCCTGGGAAATCTCCTGGCCGGCGCGGCGCGAGCTGCGGGTTCGGCGGAAATACAGGATCAGCGATGCCGACAGCATCTCGAAACGGCCCATCACGGTGTCCGGCACATCAAGGTCGGTATAAAGATACGGACGGCGGGCGGCGGCGGTCAACAGCGCGTATTGGCGCTCAACGATGGCCGCATTGCCGTTTTTTTTGCCGAACAGTCCGAATATCATCATAAAGCCCAAGTTTGCCTGCTTCAAAATGCGCTAGCCCGCGCATCCTGTTATTGCATGATTGCCGAAGCTGGTTTACCGAAGCAGGCACGAAATGCAATGGCGCATCTGCCAGCGTTACCTTGGGGGAGATGTCGTTGACGAAACGGTATTTCAGGTCAGACATGAAATTTCTGAATAACGTCGCCTTTACATTGGCAATTTGCGTAACCACCCTTTCCGGCTGCAAGACGGCCGAGATGCTGAACACCAGCGAAACCATCAATCAGGGCTATGTCGTCGACCAGGAAACGCTGGCCCTGGCGCCGGTCGGCTCCAGCCGCGAGCAGGTACTCCTGTCGCTGGGAACGCCATCGACGACGGCGACATTCGACAATGAAGTGTTCTACTACATTTCGCAGAGGCGCCAGCGTCCGGTCGCCTTCATGAAGCCGAAGCTGGTCGATCAAAGCGTGCTCGCCGTCTATTTCGACAAGGACGGCGTCGTTTCGCAGTTGGCGCACTACACGCTGCAGGACGGCAAGGTCTTCGACATGATTTCCCGCACCACGCCAACCGGCGGCAAGGAAATGACCTTCCTCGGCCAGCTGCTCTCCGGCAACGGTATCGGCAAGAGCATGGCGAAATCGGTGCTTGGCAACGCCAACAACCAGTAACCGCCAACCTCAAGATCTTCATGAAAAACCCGCCGGCGGTATATGCGCCGGCGGGTTTTCTTTGTTCTGGGTCCTTCACCCGCCTGCCCGAAATGGTGCGGCGGGCTCGGCCTTCACCCTTTATCCTGCAAGCACCGCCAGAAGCAGCAATGCAACGATATTGGTGATCTTGATCGCCGGATTGACGGCCGGACCAGCGGTGTCCTTGTAGGGATCGCCGACCGTATCGCCGGTGACGGAGGCCTTGTGGGCTTCCGACCCCTTCAGGTGGCGCGTGCCGTCCTTGTCGACGAAACCGTCTTCAAAGCTCTTCTTGGCATTGTCCCAAGCACCACCACCCGAAGTCATCGAGATGGCGACGAAGATACCGTTGACGATGACGCCGAGAAGCGAGGCGCCGAGCGCTGCAAAGGCGGACGCCTTGGAGCCGGAGATCAGCAGCACGCCGAAATAGACGACGATCGGCGCCAGCACCGGCAGCAGCGACGGCACGATCATTTCGCGGATCGCCGCCTTGGTCAGCATATCGACGGCGCGGCCGTAGTCGGGCCGGTCGGTACCTGCCATGATGCCCGGCTTTTCACGGAACTGGCGGCGGACTTCCTCCACCACGGCACTGGCCGCGCGGCCGACGGCCGTCATGGCGATACCGCCGAACAGGTAGGGGATGAGACCGCCGAAGATCAGGCCTGCGACGACATAAGGGTTGGACAGATCAAACGAGATCGTCCCGACATCGGCGAAGTACGGATACTTGTCGCCATTGGCGGCGAAGTATTTCAGGTCGTTCGAATAGGCGGCGAACAAAACCAGCGCGCCGAGACCGGCAGAACCGATCGCATAGCCCTTGGTGACAGCCTTGGTCGTATTACCGACCGCATCGAGCGCATCGGTCGATTTGCGCACCTCCGGGGGAAGACCGGCCATCTCGGCGATACCACCGGCATTGTCGGTCACCGGACCGAAGGCATCCAGTGCCACAATCATGCCGGCAATGCCGAGCATGGCGGTGACGGCGATGCCTGTGCCGAACAGGCCTGCCAGCTGGTAGGTCGAGATGATGCCGCCGACGATGACGAGTGCCGGAAGCGCTGTCGATTCCAGCGAAACGGCGAGACCCTGGATGACGTTGGTGCCGTGGCCGCTGACGGAGGCCTGGGCGATGGAATTGACCGGCCGCTTGTTGGTGCCGGTGTAATATTCGGTAATCACCACGATCAGGGCGGTGACCACAAGGCCGAGAATGCCGCAGATGAACAGGTTGGTGCCGGTGATATCCTTGCCCTCGACGGTGCCGATCGAGCCCCAGCCGATGGTCAATGACGTGGCAAGAGCGAGGCCGACGATCGACAGCAGGCCCGTGACGATCAGGCCCTTGTAGAGTGCGCCCATGATCGAGCCGTTCGAGCCGAGCTTGACGAAGAAGGCACCGATGATCGAGGTGATGATGCAGGCGCCGCAGATGGCCAGCGGATAGCTCATCACAAGGCTGAGATTGGCCCCGCCGGCAAAGAAGATCGCGGCCAGAACCATGGTGGCAACGATCGAGACCGCATAGGTTTCGAACAGATCGGCCGCCATGCCTGCGCAGTCGCCAACATTGTCGCCGACATTGTCGGCGATGGTGGCCGGGTTGCGTGGATCGTCTTCCGGAATGCCGGCTTCCACCTTGCCGACCAGATCGCCGCCGACGTCCGCACCCTTGGTGAAGATGCCGCCGCCAAGACGGGCGAAGATCGAGATCAGCGACGCACCGAAGCCGAGCGACACCAGCGCATCGATCACGTCACGCGAGCCTACGGCAAGGCCAAGACCGGCCGTCAAGATGAGGTAGTAGATGGTGACGCCGAGCAGGGCCAGACCTGCAACCAGCATGCCGGTGATCGCACCGGACTTGAAGGCGATATCGAGACCTGCCGCAAGACTGACGGAGGATGCCTGTGCCGTGCGCACGTTGGCTCTGACGGACACGTGCATGCCGATGAAACCGGCCGCACCCGACAGAACCGCGCCGATCAGGAAGCCGATGGCGGCTGTCACGGAGAGAAGAACCCAGGCACCGACAAAGACGACGGCACCGACGATGGCAATGGTCATATATTGACGTGTGAGATAGGCCTGCGCCCCCTCGCGTATGAAGCCTGCAATCTCTTGCATGCGGGCATTGCCCTGATCGGCAGACAACACCGATCGCGTTGCCCAGATGGCATAAACCACCGAAAGCAACCCGCATGCGATAACGCCCAGAAGTATGGTCATTTCGCGATTTCCTCCGTTTAGCCTACGGGCTCACTCCGTTCCGCAGGCCCCCAAAAAGCGCTGCAGCCCAAGCCTCCTCTTCAAGCAAGGGCCGCATACGTGGCTGCAGAGTGCTGTGGCGAATCGGGATCGTCAAGCCGCGAAAACCGGAAAAACCCACGTTTTTCGGTATGTTGGCGGCGGCTTACAAGTCGGGAATACCTCTTTGGGGGAAAAATCTCAGACGGCGCCCCGCCTTTCGGCGACAAACAGCGCAACGAGCAGCAAAACGCAGAATACCGTTACCGGCCAGACGGCAGCGCTCAGCATATCCCAGCCGTAGGCCGTCAGCACCTTGCCGGAGCCGAACGAGGCAAGCGCCACCGTGCTGAACAGGATAATGTCGTGAAAGCCCTGCACCTTGTCGGCTTCCTGCGGCCGGTAGCTGGAGGCAACGATCGCGGTCGAGCCGATGAAACCGAAATTCCAGCCCGCACCCAGCAGGATCAGCGCACCCCAGAAATTCCACAGCGCAACGCCCGCATGCGCGACCAGCGCGCACAGCATCAAGATGACCAGTCCGCAGGCGACCACGCGCTTCGGGCCATAGCGGCTGACCAGCATGCCGGTGAAGAAGCTCGGGGCAAACATGGCCAGCACGTGCCACTGGATGCCGAGCGTCGCCAGGTCCTGCGAGAACCCGCAGCCGACGACCATGGCGATCGGCGCGCCGGTCATCATGAAGGTCATCAGAGCATAGGTGGAGATGCCGCAGACCATGCCGGTGAGGAAGCGCTGGGTCAGCACGATCTCGCGCAGCGGACGGATGGGGCCCATGGATGCAGAGCCCGTGACGGGGCGCAGATCCGGCAGCCGGAGGAACGCCAGGATGGCGATCGCCGCCAGGCAGGTGGGAACCAGTGCGATGAAGGCACCGGCAAAGAACACCGGCGCCAGCGCATCCTTGGTCAGGATGACCAATTGCGGCCCGAGCACGGCAGAGACCATGCCGCCGGCGAGAATCCAGGAAATCGCCCGGGGCTTGTAGAAACGCGGAGACGCATCGGCGGCGGCAAAGCGCAGTTTCTGGGTGAAGCCGCCCGCCATGCCGCAGATGCACAACCCGAGCGCAAACAGCCAGAAGTCGTTTCGAAACAACGCAGAGGCGGCGACCAGCCCGCCGCCGGCACCCAGAAGAGCGCCGACCACGAACGCTGCCTTGCGGCCGATAAATCTGGACATGGCGGTGACGAAAATGGCGCCGAGCGCGACGCCGACATTGAAACCGGTCAGCGGTGCAGTCGCCAGCGACTTGTCGTTGCCGAGCAGCTGATAGCCGGCAACACCGCCGACGGAAAAGACGATCGGGCCGATGATGCCAAGAATGGCCTGTGCCGCCGTCAGCAGATAGACATTGCGGCGGGCATCGCGCAGTTCAAGACCCACGCCCTGCACCCCGCCTGCCCGCACCGTCATCGCATGACCTTACTTTTTGACGTCGGTTCTGATCGTGCGGGCGATCCGGTCGAGCACCGCATTGACCAGTTTCGGCTCGTCCTGTTCGAAGAATGCCTTGGCGATTTCGACATATTCGGTAACGATCACGGCGACCGGAACGTCCTTGCGTTCGCGCAGCTCGAACGTGCCGGCACGCAGGATGGCACGAACGGTCGAATCGAGACGCGACAAGGCCCAGTCGTCCTGCAGAGCGGTGCCGATCAGCGGATCGAGCAGACGCTGATCGCGCACGACGCCGGCAACGATCGAGCGAAACCACGAGGCATCCGCCTTCAGATAGGTATCGCCGTCGATTTCCTGGCCAAGCCGGTGGGTTTCGTATTCTGCGACGATCTCCAGCACGCCGGTGCCGCCGATATCCATCTGGTACAGCGCCTGAACGGCGGCAAGACGGGCTGCGCCGCGCTGGTTTGCCTGCTTGATCGGCTGGTTGGCCGGCGAATTGGTGGGAGTGTCGCTCACTGTTCGCCGCCCAGCTTGATCTTCAGGTCGATCATGGTCAGCGCCGCGCGGGCAGCAAAGCCGCCCTTGTCGCCTTCGCTCTTCTTGGCCCGGGCCCAGGCCTGCGCGTCGTTTTCGACGGTCAGGATGCCGTTGCCGATGGCAAGACTTTCGCTGACGGCAAGATCCATCAGTGCGCGGGAGGATTCATTCGAGACGATGTCGAAGTGGTACGTCTCGCCACGGATGACCATGCCGAGCGCGACGAAACCGTCATACTCGGTGGCGCCATTGTCGATGCCGTCGAGCGCCATCGCAATTGCCGCCGGGATTTCCAGCGCGCCGGGAACGGTCACGACGTCGAAGGTCGCACCGGCATCCTTGAGCGCCGACGTGGCGCCGTCGAGCAAGGCGTCGGCCATATCATCATAGAAACGCGCTTCCACAATCAGAATATGTGGTTTTTCGGTATCGGACATTTGTCACCTGTCTGAAATTGGGGGCCGGACATCTCCAGCGCAGGCGGCGGTCAAACCACGCTGGAGCCCGGTTGGCAAGCATTTTTCGCGGTTTGCATGGATTTGGCCGGCCGTTCGACCATCGCTCCATGCAGAACAGCTGAAATTGGCGCCGTCTTTTCAATCCGATGGCGTCTCTGTACAAGTTTCGCCGAGATGGAGAAAAATATGACAAAGTTGGAAAAACCCGTCGTCAACCCGGCTGACCTTGAGCTGGACCACTGGCAGGAAGGCACTTTCTTTGAATCCCGCGACGCGTCCTTCGGCGCACAGCTCGGTCTGAGGGATCTCGGTATAGGCTACGGTGAGGTTCCGCCGGGAAAATCCGGCTGTCCGTTCCACAATCACCATATCGAGGAAGAGCTGTTCGTCATTTTGAGCGGCGAAGGCGAATACCGCTTCGGGCCGGATCGCTATCCCGTCAAGCCCGGAGACGTGCTGGGGGCACCGGCCGGGGGACCCGAGACTGCGCACCACCTGATCAACACCGGTAGCGTCCCCCTCACCTACCTGTCGATTTCGGCAAATGCGAAGGCCGAGATCGTCGAATATCCGGATTCGGGCAAATTCCTGGCCAAGTCGCGTGCAACACCCGGTGGAAAACCCGTCTTCCGTTTCGTCGGACGCAAGCAAAGCGAAACCGATTACTGGGACGGCGAGCCGGGAATCTGATCGAATACCGGCATCATCATCTCTAACGGACTGAACAGCCTCATGCACAGCGTCCCCACCATCGAAACCGAACGTCTGATCCTGCGCCCCTATCGCCGCGACGACTTTGCCGCCTACGCCGCGCTGTTTGCCGATCCGGAAGTCACCCGCTTCGTCGGCGGCATACCGTTTTCGCGTGAACAGGCCTGGACGCGCTTCCTGCGCCAGGTCGGCATGTGGCATTATTTCGGCTTCGGATTTATGGTTTTGCAGGATCGCGGGACCGGCCAATTTATCGGCGAAGCCGGCTTTCACGATCTGCACCGTGGCATCAGTCCCTCGGTCGAAGGCACGATGGAAACCGGCTGGGCACTGTCGCCACGCTCCCATGGCCGTGGCCTCGCAACCGAGGCCGTTGGTGCAGCGCTGAAATGGGGCGATCAGCATTTTCCGTCGCTGAAGAAGACCTGCATCATCGATACCGGCAACCTCGCATCGCTGAGAGTGGCCTCGAAACTGCAATTCAAGGAAACCGGGCGGACGACCTATCACGGCGCAAATGTGATTTTGCTGGAGCGGTGAGGTTTCGCCTGGCGTAGTCGCCGAGACAAATCAGCTCATCCGTACCGGAGAATGGTTTGATCCGCTCCCGGACAATCCGGGCGGGATCAGACCATTCCGGAGATCGTTCAAGCCGGTTTATTCGGCCTTTGGCGCCGGAAACTCAGCCAGCCGCGCGGCATAGCGGGCCATCGTGTCGACTTCGAAATTGACGAAATCGCCGGCCTTGCGCTCACCCCACGTCGTCACCTCAAGCGAATGCCGGATCAAAAGCACGTCGAAATCCGTTCCATCGACGGCGTTGACCGTCAGGGATGTTCCATCCAGCCCAATGGAGCCCTTCGGTGCCACGAACTTTGCCAGATGTTCAGGCGCGCGCAGGCGAAACCGGGTGGCCTCGCCTTCCGTTTCGACGGAGAGAATCTCAGCCTTGCCGTCGACATGACCGGATACCAGATGGCCGCCCAGTTCGTCGCCGATCTTCAGCGAGCGTTCCAGGTTGATCTTCTGGCTCGCCGTCCACGACGAAATCGTCGTCAACCGCAGCGCCTCTTCCCAGGCCTCGACCTCGAACCAGCGGCCGTTGGCGCCTTCTTGCGGCAATGTCGTGACAGTAAGGCAGACGCCGGAACAGGCGATCGACGCGCCGATATCGATGCCCTTTGGATCATAGGCGGTGGCGATACGCAGCTTGATGCCCTCATCAAGCGGCGTAATGGTTTCGACGGTGCCGATATCGGTGATAATGCCGGTGAACATCAGAGGGTTCTTTCGTATTCGTAGGTGTCGAGAAGGTCGTCGCCGAACGTGTCTGTCCGCCGGTGGACGAAGCCCACCGGGATCAGCTTCCTGTCAATTGGGGATGGTACCCCCTCCTCGCCAAGGGTGCGCGGCGCGGTAAACAGCAGAATCCGGTCGACCAGCCCGTCATTGAGGAATTGCTGCGCCGTACGCGCGCCGCCTTCGACCAGAAGCGAGGACACGCCGCGCGTTGCCAGAGCTGCCAGCAGATCGGCCGGCACTTGCGGATCGCAGACCACGACTTCGACACCGGCTGCCTCCAACGCCTGCTGGCGCTTTGAAAAGGCGACCGAGCCGTCGCTCTCACCAGTGACGATCAGGACCGGCACGGTGCGCGCCGTCTGTGCCAGCTTGGAGGTCACCGGCAGATTGAGATCGCCGTCGATGACGATCCGCAATGGCGAGCGGTGCTCCAGTCCCGGGATCCGGGCAGTCAATTCCGGGTCGTCGGCAATCGCCGTGCCGATGCCGACAAGGATGGCGTCGGTTTCCGCCCGCCGCCGATGAACAATTGCGCGCGCCGGGGCACCGGTGATGCTCACCTGCCCCTGTCCCTTGATGCCGATCATGCCATCGGCGGAAACGGCAAGCTTCAGAGTCACATACGGCCGGTTGTTGCGCTTGCGCATGAGGTAGCCCTCAAGCTCGCGCTCACCCTCTTCCTCCAGCACACCGGTGACGACCGCGATGCCGGCATCACGTAGCTTCTCAAGCCCGTGACCCGAGACACGATCATCCGGATCGACCACGGCGACCACCACCCGGGCAACGCCTGCCGCGATCAGCGCATCGGCGCAGGGCGGCGTCTTGCCGTGGTGGGAGCAGGGTTCCAGAGTGACATAGGCCGTGGCGCCGCGTGCAGCCTCTCCAGCGGCGGCCAAAGCCTGCGTCTCGGCATGCGGCCGGCCGCCGGTGGCGGTGACGGCGCTGCCGACGATCTTCGCGCCATCGCCATCATCGCGGACGATGACGCAGCCGACGGACGGGTTGGAACCAGTGGCACCGAGGTGCTGATGGGCGAGGCGCAGCGCCTCCGCCATAAAACGCTCGTCGTCAGCCATTTCCGCCATACCGATGCCCATCCCTACCCTGCAGACGTCAAACGCCGCCCCTTCAGGCGGCGCGTGTATTGGCATCGATCAGGCGCCGGGATCACGTGCGATCTTGGCGCTGATCTCGGCAATGACCTTCTCGAAATCATCCGCATGGGAGAAATCGCGATAGACCGAGGCATAACGGACGAAGGCAACGTCATCGAGTCCTTTCAAGGCCTCGAGCACCTGCAGGCCGATTTCCTCGGACGGAATTTCCGTTTCGCCGGAGCTTTCAAGCCGCCGGACGATGCCCGACACCGCCCGCTCGATCCGGTCGCGATCGATCGGCCGCTTGCGCAGCGCGATCTCGAACGACCGTAACAGCTTGTCGCGGTCGAACGGCGCCTTGCGGCCGGTCTTCTTCAGGATCATCAGCTCCCTGAGCTGCACCCGTTCGAAGGTCGTGAAGCGGCCGCCACAATCCGGGCAGATGCGCCGGCGGCGGATGGCGGCGCCATCCTCCGCAGGACGGCTGTCCTTCACCTGGCTGTCTTCCGATCCGCAATAGGGGCAGCGCATCAAGGCTCCTTGATAAGAGGTCTAGGATCAGAGGTAGGGGTACATCGGGAAACGGTCGGTCAGCTTGACCACCTTTTCACGCACACCGGCTTCGACTGCGGCATTGCCTTCATCGGAATTGGCGACTTTCAGACCATCGAGCACTTCGACGATCAGGTTGCCGATTTCGCGGAAGTCCGCTTCCTTGAAGCCACGCGTCGTACCGGCAGGCGTGCCGAGGCGAACACCGGAGGTGACGAACGGCTTTTCCGGATCGAACGGGATGCCGTTCTTGTTGCAGGTGATGTAGGCGCGGCCGAGCGCTGCTTCGGCCCGCTTGCCGGTGGCGTTCTTCTTGCGAAGGTCGACCAGCATCAGGTGATTGTCGGTGCCGCCCGAGACGATATCGAGGCCGCCGGCAACCAGCGTTTCCGACAGCGCCTTGGCATTCTTGACGATCTGCGCAGCGTAATCCTGGAATTCCGGCTGCAACGCTTCGCCCAGAGCCACGGCCTTGGCGGCGATCACGTGCATCAGCGGGCCGCCCTGCAGGCCGGGGAACACGGCCGAATTGAACTTCTTTGCCAGCGCCTCGTCATTGGTGAGGATCATGCCGCCGCGCGGGCCGCGCAGCGACTTGTGCGTGGTGGTGGTGGCAACATGGCAATGCGGGAACGGCGACGGATGCTGGTTGCCGGCAACCAGGCCGGCGATATGGGCCATGTCAACCATCAGATAGGCGCCGACTTCATCGGCGATCTCGCGGAAACGCTTCCAGTCCCAGATGCGGGAATAGGCAGTACCGCCGGCGATGATCAGCTTGGGCTTGTGCTGCCGGGCCTTTTCGGCAACGGCATCCATATCGAGCAGGTTGTCGCCCTCGCGCACGCCGTAGGAGACGACGTTGAACCATTTTCCCGACATGTTGACCGGCGAACCATGTGTCAGGTGACCGCCCGAGTTGAGATCGAGGCCCATGAATGTGTCGCCCGGCTGCAGCAGCGCCAGGAACACGGCCTGGTTCATCTGCGAACCCGAATTCGGCTGGACGTTGGCGAAGCCGACGCCGAACAGTTTTTTGGCGCGCTCGATGGCGAGCTCTTCGGCGATGTCGACGAACTGGCAGCCGCCGTAATAGCGCTTGCCCGGATAGCCTTCGGCGTACTTGTTGGTCATGATCGAGCCCTGGGCTTCGAGCACGGCGCGCGAGACGATGTTTTCAGACGCGATCAATTCGATCTCATGGCGCTGGCGGCCCAGCTCCTTCTCGATCGCACCGAAAATATCCGGATCGGTGTCGGCAAGTGAACGGCTGAAGAAAACATCGGGGTTGACGACGGAAGCGCTCATTCTCAAAGCTCCTTAAGAGGCGGTGGCACGGTGTTTACCGTCCTCGCATGGCAAGGGCAATACGGGCTGTGCGATTTGCGCCATTTCCCCCATCTGCAGCGCCGGGATGCGACAGGGACGGGAACGCAAAAGGCCGCGCACCTTGATGGGACGCGGCCTTGGTTCGATGAATGCGGACCGGCTTATTGCGGCAGGTTGTCGCGCTCGACGGAACCGGCCGCCTGCTCGATCCCGAACGTGGTCTGCAACGCCAGTTCCTGCTCGCCGTCCATCTCGTAGATGTCGTCGCGGAACTGCACGATGCCGTCGGTTGCAGCCCAGGCGGTGATATACTTGAAATAGACCGGAACTTCGACTGCCAGCTTGATCGGCGAGTTCTGGCCGGCACGGATCGTCGCCTCGATCTGCTGACGCGACCAGCCGGGTGTGTCTCGCAAAAGCCAGGTCGTCAGGTCGCGGACGTTTTGGACGCGCACGCAGCCGGAGCTTTCGAAGCGGGCGAGCTTGTTGAACAGGCCCTGCTGCGGCGTGTCGTGCATGTATTCATTGTTGGGGTTGTGGAAGTTGATCTTCGTCGAGGCCATGGCGTTGGTCTTGCCTGGATCCTGGCGGAACGTCAGGTTCGGCGCCTTCTCGGCATTCCAGTCGATCGTCTCCGGGGAAACTTCGTTGCCCTTGCCGTCGATGAGGCGGATGGAATTCTTCTTCAGATATTCCGGATCCTTGCGCATCAGCGGAACGATGTCCTTCTCGACGATCGAGCGCGGCGATGTCCAATACGGGTTGAGGATGACCTCGTAGATCTTCGAGTTGATGATGTGGGTCTGGCGGCTGATGCGGCCGACAACGGCCGTGTGGCGTGTCGCAACGCGGCCATTCTCGACGGCTTCGATATAGGCCGCCGGAATGTTGACCAGCACATAGCGCTCGCCCAGATCGCCCGACATCGACTGCAGGCGGACGATGTTGGTGTTCAGCTGACCAAGCCGGACATCGGCGGCGATGTTCATCGCCTTGACGGAATATTCGCCGAGCACGCCGTCGGCCGGCAGGCCGTGACGGGCCTGGAAGCGCTTGACCGCGCCATCGACATAGCTGTCAAAGGAGTTGGAAATACCGGCGGATTGCGGCAGATCGCCCGAAATGATCAGGCGCTGGCGCAGGGCCTGCACGGAGGGATCGGCGACGCCCATTTCCAGGCGAACCGGCGAATTGACCTGCGGCCAGCCGCCGGCCGAAACGATCTGCTGGTACTGGCCGATGGCATTCTGCGTATTGGCCAGCGTATCCATGCCGAAGATCGGCGTGTTGGAGACGACGGCGGTGGCGCTGCGCGAAGCCTTGGCGTCAAACTGATCGTCCCAAGCGCCGCGGCGCGGTGCATTGATGATATCGTCGAGCGCGTCCTGCGCGAAAGCGCCACCGGCAAATGTTGCAGCGCCGAAAGCCGCCGCCGAGGCAAGGAAACCACGACGCGAAAGTGCATCAATTCCGGGTTTTTTCGACATATTTCCTACCATCCAATGCTGCTACGCAAAACGCAGAGCTATCACGAACACGGTTAACAAACGTAAACTATACTTGCAGCTCTCTGCCCGCCGTTCACATTTGTGAGATCATGAATGCAATTAGCGGCCAGTCGCCGATTGGCAACAGAAGCAACGCAAAACCCGCATTCTCGTGCATTGTCGCTGTCATAGTAATATGGCCGATTCGTGTCACCCACCCGCGACGTCAGACGTCAAGGCGTCCGCCTTGCACCGGTGCGGCATTCGGGAGACATTACCGCTATGTTCACCGAGCGCGCAGGAAGCAGTGAAGGGACCGCACTGGGGAGTTCGTTTCCATGAAGCAGGGACATTTGCGCGTGAGCGCGCGGCGGGATTGATCGGATGAGGGAAGGTCATCGACCTCGGCGCCCCGACGAGCATGGCTTCAATCGGGTAACGCATCAACCGGGCCGGAAAACGGTGGCATCATGCATCCTGTGTCCGCCTCTCATCCTGCGGCCGGCAAGCCGCAGGAGAGGAGAAACAGCAGTCAGTCGGTAGCCTTGATCAGAGCTTGTAGAGCATGGTGTCGTTCCAGAAGCGGTCGAGGCGCTGCAGGAGCTTGTTCATCTGGCCGAACTCGTCGGTGCCGATGCCGCCAACCTTCTGGATCGAGCCGATATGGCGTTCATAGAGCTTGGCAACCGTTTCGGCGATCTCCTGGCCCTCGTCCGTCAGGCTGATGCGGACCGAACGGCGGTCGACACGCGAGCGCTGGTGATTGATGAAGCCGAGATCAACCAGCTTTTTAACATTGTAGGATACGTTGGAGCCGAGATAGTAACCGCGCGAGCGCAGTTCGCCGGCCGTCAGTTCCGAATTGCCGATGTTGAAGAGGAGAAGTGCCTGGACGGCGTTGACATCGGAGCGGCCCGACCGGTCGAACTCATCCTTGACGACGTCGAGCAGACGACGGTGAAGACGCTCAACCAGGTGGAGGGATTCCATGTAGAGCGAACGGATCGCATCTTCGTGGGGATCTTTGACGGCAACGGCCTGCGGTTTCATTTTGGTGTTCATGATGACTGCCTCACTGTTTTGTTTGGCGGTGTATGTTTCTCTTCCCGCCTTGAGGTAGACACTATCGAATACGTATAAAATTCTACTTAAACACCAGCCTTAACAGCGCCTTACTATCCACAGCCCTTGTATCAGGGTAAATCAATTCTTGCAGCACGTGCCTGCCTGGTCCGCTGATAGAAGATCGCAGCCCGGAAAAGCACGAAGGTTACGGCCACGGCGGCATGGAGAATGACCAGCGGCGACTTCTCCCCGAAAATCTGCGGATAGACCGCAAACATCACGATTTCCGCCCCGGCTGCCGCCACCCAAATGACCGGCCCCCATGAGACCAGCAGCCACAATCCAAGCGCCGCCACGGGGTAGACGACGGCCAGAGCTGTGGCTGCCACCCGCCACGGTACCGGCAGCAGATCGAACCGTCCGCCGCCGCCGAACGAAAAGCCGATCAGCATCGCCCAGTAGTTGAGACCAAACCAGAAACACGACACCGCCACCAGCCGCAGGAACAGCCCGAACAACGTTTCGATCAGCGACAGTTTGGGGATTTTTATAGAATCACGGGCCATGGCGGCGAAGATAGGTCGCAGGCGAGCGCTTTGCCAGACGGATATTTTTCCACAGCCCGCCCCACGATGGCTGCGCCGTCGCAATCCAAGCCAGCCATCCATTCATCAGAGCGCAGCAGAAGCAGCCATGGCGACAAGGGAAATATGACTGAAGATCAGCGGGGGATGATCTTGTACAAGGCGGCAACAATGCCGATGCCGAGCAGCGGCCAGACCGACCAGAAAATTCCGTGCCATGTCAAAACATTGATCCCGGCAATAGCCAGACTGATGACGCCAAGTCCGGCAAGGAGCCGGTCGTACCGGGTTTGCATCGCCACCCAGGCCACGGCAGAGAGAACCGCCACTCCCAGCACCGGCCAGGCCGACCAGAACACGCCCTGCCACGACAGAATATTTATGGCGACCAGCACCGCAGCCGCCAGGGCGGCCAGCCAAAACATCGGGGCGATCAGCGCCCATAGTTTGTGCAGCGGCGCCGCAGAGTTGACCTGCCGATGCGAGCCCGCATCCACGCCCGGCTTTGCCCTCATGCCCGGCGTTGCATCGGCCGGCGGCAATGGCTCACCAATGCGCACGGCATAGCTCGGCACCGCGTCGGCGATATTCTTGATCGCCAGCGGTCCGAGGAAATCAAAGCTGACCGCCACCTTGTTGCGAACCTGATCGTAGACCGTATTGGAGATGACGATGCCGCCGCCGGTGGCCGATGCCTGGAGGCGCGCGGCAATGTTGACGCCGTCACCATAGATATCGTCGCCATCGACGATCACATCGCCCAGATTGATACCGATGCGAAACAACATCCGCCCATCGACCGGCCGCGCCGCATTTTGCCCGGCGAGTTCGTTTTGAACGTCCATGGCTGCCCGCACGCATTCGACGACGCTGGGAAACTCGGCGATGACGCCATCTCCCCAGGTATTGATCACCCGCCCGCCATGCGCTGCGATCAGCCGGGACATGGCATCACGGTAATGCTTCAGCATCGCCAGCGTGCCTTCCTCGTCCACGCCCATCAGGCGCGTATAGTCCTGCACGTCAGCACAGAAGATCGTCGTCAATTTGCGTTGCGTGCCGCCCAATGTGTCGATCATGTTCCCAGTCTCCCCACAACAAGGGTAACCCGATTGCCTCCGCAACGATATGGGGATTGCAAACTGGATAAAAGCCTCAAGGCCTAGCGGTCGCCGCACGTCCTGAAATTTATCGGAGGCTTGCCAGTATTTTATGCGGGCTTCGCGCCGTTCAGCCGCGTCTGCGCGCGCTGCCACTCTTCAATGGACTGCCTTTCGCCGCTTTGACGCTGGAAAAAAGATTGCGGCAGCAGCAAAGCCAATTGCGAGCAGCAGCGGAGTGGGAAACGGCTTGAACGCAGGTTGCTGTCACTCCGACCTGCAGCACAGTTCAGCTTTCTTGGTTTGCCTTGAGGTTCATCTGCCAACCTCGTGCCTTTAACGGCATAAAAAAGGGCCCCACAGACAGGGAGCCCCTTTTTTGAACAATTGCAATTACTTGGTGTAGACAATCTTGCCGCCGTTGGCCGCTGTCTGAATGCCGATCACGTTTTCGAGCTGCACATTTTTCGCTTCGAGCGTCGCCATCAGGGCCGGGTCGTTCTGAATTTCGGTTTGCGCCTTGGTGATCGATTCCGGTGATGGATTGCGATAGGTGGCAGGGATCGACGACGTGTCCGTGTTGGCATTGGCCTCGGAGCCAACATTGACGATCGTGATCATGTCGTCCGCCATCATCGACGTGGTCGAGCTCGTGGTCTGCGCATAGGCATATCCACCTAGCGACGTTGCAGAAATAGCGGCCGCCAAGGCCAGTTTTACACTCGTTCTCATAATCTTCTCCTCTGGTTTGGAGGCCATTCACCGCTCACCGGTGAGATATGATCGGGCTCTCCATAAGACGAGGGCACAACCGGACTGGAGCGAAATGGTTCCGTCACGATCACGGCTTCGTGACAGGAAGCCATGTCTGCAGAATTCGATTGCCGTCATTGAACGGCAGCAAACCAGCCGTGTGTGATGCGATCAGCGCGTGGTCGTAGTTGTTCGACCTCCTCCTTGAAGAGGAAGGTCGCGACACAGTCGCGGGTGGGGGTGACGACCGCGAACACCATGATCTATTGGGGATGCCGCAGATCACCCAACCCCGGCACCCCGTGCCGACCCTCCCCCTCAAGGAGAGGGTAAAGGGAGGATGAAACGCCGCACCTCGACCATTTTGCTTTGGTGATCGCCCATGATAAACCGCGACCAGATTAGACGCTGACGAAAGACGATCGCCATGACCGACAAGACAAACGCCGTTGACCTCATTACCGGCCATCGCCGGATGCGCCGCAACCGCAAGGCCGACTGGAGCCGGCGGATGGTGCAGGAAAACCGGCTGACGGTCGACGATCTGATCTGGCCGATCTTCATTGTTGCCGGCACAAACATCGTCGAGCCGATCGACGCGATGCCCGGCGTCAACCGGATGAGCATCGACAAGGCTGTGGAGGCGGCAAAGCTCGCCGCCGATTTCGGTATCCCGGCGCTTGCCACCTTCCCGAATGTCGATATTTCGCTGCGTGACGACACCGGCTCCAACAGCCTTGCTGCCAACAACCTGATCAACGAGACGACGCGGGCCATCAAGAAGGCCGTGCCGAATATCGGCGTCATCACCGACGTGGCGCTCGACCCCTTCACCAGCCACGGCCATGACGGCATCCTGCGCGACGGCGAGATCGTCAACGACGAGACGGTGGCGCAGATCGCCAGGGCTGCGGTCCTGCAGGCCGATGCTGGCGCCGATATCATCGCCCCGTCCGACATGATGGATGGCCGCGTCGGCGCCATCCGCCGGGCGCTGGATGCGGCAGGCCACCAGAATGTCGGCATCATGGCCTATGCCACCAAATTCGCCTCAGCCTTCTACGGCCCTTACCGTGAAGCGATCGGCACCAGCGGCCTGCTCAAGGGCGACAAGAAGACCTATTATATCGACCCTGCCAACGGCACCGAGGCGATGCGTGACGCCGCCCTCGACGTCGAGGAAGGCGCCGACATGCTGATGGTCAAGCCCGGCCTGCCCTATCTCGATATCTGCTGGCGGATGAAGGAAAGTTTTGGCCTGCCGGTCTTTGCCTATCAGGTCTCCGGCGAATATTCGCAGATCAAGGCCGCCGCCGCCAATGGCTGGATCGACGGCGAGCGCGTCATGCTCGAAACGCTGCTTGCCTTCAAGCGCGCCGGATGCGACGGCATCCTCAGCTACTTTGCTGTTGATGTGGCGCGGATCCTGGCCAAGCGCTGACGCCTGTCCTTTGGTTGCCTGACCCGATCAGAAACGGCGCTCTCAAACCGGTGCGCGAAAAACTCTGACGCGGTTGCGGCCGGCTTCCTTGGCCTTGTAGAGGGCGGCGTCGGCGTGGACGAGGATGTCATTCCAGGGTAGATGCGCCCCACCCGCGACGCCGAAGCTGGCCGTTACCGTCAGCATCGCACCATCCGGAGCCTTGAGCGGGGAGTTCTCGATCGACGTCCTGAGCTTTCGCGCCATGCAGGCCGCTTCCGCCAGCGAACCGCCTTCCAGCAGAAGCGCAAACTCCTCGCCGCCGAAACGGGCCAGACAGCCCGATTGACCGGCGGAAAGGCGCATCAGATCCGCAGTCGTGCGCAAAACGGTGTCGCCAAAAGGATGGCCATAGCGGTCGTTGATCGATTTGAAATGATCGATATCCAAAAGGATCAGATACTGCGCCGTGTCCTGCGCCACGGCCGCCGCATGACCTTCCAGCGCACGCCGGTTGAGAAGGCCGGTCAGTCCGTCGGTTGCGGCAAGGATTTCGAGCTGGCTGGTCAGCAGCGCCCGCTCGCCGAGCCGATGCGACAGAATGCCGATGGCGCCGTACAGCCTTCGGATCTCCTTGACCTCGCCCCGTGCGGAAACCAGATCGGCGGGGCGCTCGTCGGCAAGCGCGATAACGGCCTGCGCGCCTCTCAGCAAGGGCCGCAGGATATAGATCTGCACGGCCGCGACGAGACCGAGCACCAGCATCAGCAGCACGGCCGTGATCAGTCCGCTGCGGTAGAGCGCGAACTGCGCTTCCCGTTCCCGGGTTTCGAACTGGCTGACAATCTCAGACATGTAGATGTTTCTCAATTCACCAAGTGGCTGCATCAGCGCGACGTAGCGCCGTGTGAGGTTGACGCCATCAAGGGAGAAATGGCCGCTCCTGCTGCCGATCGCCATCTGCTCGTCGATCATCGTAAGGCCCTGCCGCATGAAGGTGTCTTCCGCCTCCTGACGCTTCAGCCGGATCGGATCCGATACAGGCAAGGCAGAGCGTGGGCCGACCAGGTCCCAGACTTCAAGCAGCCTGCCGCGTGCGACACTGCTTGCAGCGATATCCTGCGGTGTCACGGCCGTCGCTGCCGCCATCGGCGCGATCAGATAGGAGCCAAGCCGGCCCGCATATTCCCTCAGATCGCTGAGCGCGATGCCCTGCACGACGATGGTAGCGAGATCGGGATCCCTCCTGAGGATTTCCCCGCTCTGCCATTCGATGATCCTGCGATAGGAGTCCCTGGCAGCAAACATGGCGTCAACGGCCGCATGAATTTCCTGGTAACGCCGGCCGTCGCGCGGCTGTTGTCCAATTGCCGTGATCAGCGTGCGAGCTGCGGCAAGTCTGGCGCGGACATCATCGATCATCGCATCCGGTATGCCGCGCCGCTCAAGCTCATCCAGCGCCACGTCGGTACTCGCGACGACATCGCGCCATTTCAACCGTGCCTCAATCCGCTTGGGCTCCGATGCGGTCATCAGGTTGTTGGCAGGCCCCCTCTCGGCCGAGATGAAATTTGCGGCGTCGAAGATGGCTGTGAACTGACGCATGTTCCCTGCACCGGCATGGGCCTTGCGAAAAGCTTCGATGGAAGCCGATATCGTCGATGTCGCCAGCAGCAATGTGCAGACTACTGCGAGCAGCGCCATGAGACAGAGACGGCCTTTGAGACCTTCGAACCGGCCGGTATTGGTATCTGCATAAAGGCTGGGGGGCATGTGAGGAACCGGTGGCTGTGATGAAGCGCTGCTATCCAACACACCGGCTGGGAGCCAGTGTCATTTGGGAGGACGAACCTCCCAGATTTGCAGTGCTGCCTCACCGTTAGCATATTCATATGAACGCAGGCTGAAAGGACGGCGGGAATGCCCTGCCGATCGATTGCCGCCGCAATGCGAAGGGCTTGTGCCGGCGCTGCGTCCACCATCAAAGATTTGCATGACCGCCGGATTTGCATTTTGGCAGCCACTACCCATATCAGGAAAGAACTGGAGACACAGACATGAGCGTACAGGACGAAAACCTCAGAATTCCGAGCAACGACTGGCGGGCCTACCAGGGCGTGCTCAGCCGGCGCGTCATGGCATTCGTGATCGATTACGCCATCGTCGCCCTGTTGTGGATTCCTGCCGCCGTCGTCGTGTTCTTTCTCGGCATCCTGACGTTCGGCCTCGGCTTTTTCCTTTATCCGGTGCTGTTTGCCGGTCTCGCCATGCTGTATTTCGGGATCACGGTGGGCGGCCCGAAGCAGGCTTCGCCGGGCATGAGCATGATGGGGCTGGCGATCGCCCGCACCGACGGCCGGCCGATGGATTTTCTCACCGCCATCGTCCATCTGGTGATCTTCTGGATCGCCAACGCGATCCTTACTCCGCTGGTGCTGCTTGTCGGCCTGTTCACCGATCGTGGCCGGTTGTTGCATGACCTGCTCATCGGCACGGTCACTGTCCGTCGCGACGCCTATTGACGGGTTAGACCTGCGCCCGGATGCCTTGCCGCATTCCGTCGCAGACCTGCAGCCGATCATCTAAAAACACCAGTTCGCTGCATTGCAACGCGACAGTTCAAAAAGTCGCGATTGACCTTTTATAATCTTGCGCCATGCTAATGTTATCCAAGCGGCCAAGAAGAGCGATCTCCGCATCATATGAACACGCAAACTACACCGTCTCCACAATTCTACCTGACCGCGCCGGCAACCTGCCCGTATCTGCCGCAGGAGATGGAGCGCAAGGTGTTTACCCACATGGTGGGCGAGCGGGCACCTGAACTCAACGATCTCCTCACCCAGGGCGGTTTCCGCCGCTCCCAGAATATCGCCTACCGGCCAGCCTGCGAAAGCTGCCGGGCCTGCGTTTCCGTGCGCATCGTCGCCGGCGAGTTTTCACCCACCCGGTCGATGCGCCGCATCCTGGCGCTAAACAGCGACGTGGTTTCGACGGAATACCCGGCAGAACCCTCCAGCGAGCAATACAGCCTGTTTCGCCGCTATCTCGACCATCGCCACCAGAAGGGCGGCATGTCCGACATGTCGGTGCTGGATTACGCGATGATGGTGGAAGATACCCATGTCAACACCAAGATCATCGAGTACCGTCTCAAGGTCGAAGGCGATGGCATCGGTCTGGCGAAGGGGCCGCTGATCTCGGCAGCGCTCACCGACAAGATGGGCGATGGCCTGTCGATGGTCTATTCCTATTTCGACCCTGACGTGGCGGACCGCTCGCTCGGCACCTTCATGATTCTCGATCACATCCGCAAAGTGAGGGAACGGGGCCTGCCGCACGTGTATCTAGGCTATTGGGTCAAGGGATCGCGCAAAATGGACTATAAAACAAAGTTTCTGCCGCAGGAGCACCTTATGGCCCAAGGCTGGGAGCGCTATACGGACTAAAGCGCTGCCACCTGACAGGACGAAATCTTGAGTGTAGACATCGATGCCGCCCACCACCGCCGCGGACTTCTCATCACCGGCCTTGGTGGCCTTGCCCTCTCCTTCGACATTCCGCTGATCCGCTCCGCCGATGGCGAAGTCTGGTCGCTGCTCGCTCTGCGCAGCCTTTGCACCTTCGCCGTCGCGCTGATCGCCTGGGTGGTGCTGAACAAGTTTCTCGGCCGCAAGATAGCGCTGGTGCCGGGCAAGGCAGGGCTGCTCGCCGGCCTGTTCTACGGCCTCGGCTCCTTCACTTTCCTGTTGTCGGTCTTCAACACCGCGACCGCCAATGTCGTCTTCGTCGTCGCCTTCACGTCGATGTTCGCCGCTATCCTGTCCTGGGTCTTCCTCAAGGAACGCCCTTCCAACGCCACATTGGTGACCATGGCCGTGATGGTCTTTGGCGTCGGGCTGATCGTTCAGGACGGCTTGAAAAGCGGCAGTTTCTTCGGCGATGCCATGGCGGTTTGCTCGGCCCTGCTGCTTGCCTGCGCCATTACCGTCAGCCGCGCCAGCGGCAAGGACATGGGGCTGGTGCCACTGGCAACCGCGATCTTCCCCGCCATTATCGGCTACCTGCTTTCGCCGGCCGAGGGCCTTGCAATCGTCCATCCCGGCTGGATCATGTTCGACGGCCTGATCATGATCCCGCTCGCCTTCTTCTGCCTCGCCACCGGCCCGCGCTACCTGTCGGCCCCGGAAGTCGGCATGTTCTACCTGCTCGAAACCATCCTCGCCCCACTCTGGATCTGGATCGTCTTCCTGGAGGTCCCGACATCGCAAACGCTGACCGGCGGTGCAGTGCTGATTCTGGCGCTGGTCGGGCATTCGGTGTGGCAGATGCGCAAGAAATCCGCAGTGGATGCGTCGAACGAGTTTCCGTTTACGGGGTGAAACTCACCAGCAATTGCCGAGGAGCAAAATCAATGTTATAACTTGATTATAACATTGGAGTTTTTGCCATGAACATCACCATCCGCAAAATCGGCAATTCGGAAGGCGTCATCATCCCGAAGGAAATGCTTGACCGGTTTGGTCTGAAGGCAGGCGATCAAATGAAACTTACCGAGAAGGACGGCGTCTTCCAGATGCAGCCGCTTGAGGAGGCGTTTCAGCGTCAACTCGAACACGCCAATCGGTTCATGGACAAATACAAGGTCGCGCTGAAAAAGCTCGCCGAATGAGGGATTTCATTTTTCTGGAGCGATCTCTTATTGAGGCATTACAGGCCATCCAGATCGAGCGATTTGGCGGCGTTTTCGGTTTAAGAGACGAAGGTGCACTGGAATCGGCTCTGGCCCGGCCGGTCAACAAAGCTCATTACGGTTGCGACGATGTTATCGAACTTGCCGCAGCATATCTTTTCGGCCTTGCGATGAACCATGCGTTTATTGACGGAAACAAACGTATCGCCATTGTTGGGGCGGCTGTTTTCCTGATGGAGAATGGTTACGAGATCGAAACGAGCGATAGCCTTCTCTTCAGCTTCGTCCTATCGGTCGCTGCTGGTGAGATCGATGAAGACGGAGCCATCCGCTTCCTGCGGGACGTCACCATTCCATCTGAGAACAGATAAGCGGGCGGGTTAATACCAACCGCCCGCAGATCCATCACCCGGTAAACTTGCCACTCCTCGGGAAGCCCTTCGGCACTGCCCTGCCCGCTGTGGCGCGGTCGCCCATCCATTCCAGCAGTTCGTCCTTGGACTTGGTGAAGCTGCGACCGGCGCTGTCGGCCCATGTCAGGCCGTCGGCGATGGCAAAGCAGCGCATGTCGGAGACACCGCCATCCTTGTAGCGTTGCAATCGTACGCCCTTGCCGCGGCCCATTTCCGGGATCTGCACCAAGGGGAAGACCAGCATCTTGCGGTTTTCGCCGACGATGGCGACGTGATCGCCCTTGACCGGGATGACCAGCTTGGCTTCGTCCGGCATGGCAACGTTCATGATCTGCTTGCCCTTGCGGGTGTTGGCAGCCATGTCGCCTTCCAGCACCACGAAACCATTGCCGGCAGCCGACGAGATCAGCAGTTTTCGCGCCGGGTCGTGGACAAAGGCGGTCAGCACGTCCTGGTCATTTTCCATGTCGACGATGATGCGCAGCGGTTCGCCGTGCCCGCGTCCGCCCGGCAGCTTGTCGCCGCCCAGCGTATAGGCCTTGCCGCCGGTGGTGACGACGAGGATGCGGTCGGTGGTCGAGGCCGGGAACGACAGTTTCAGCCCGTCGCCCTCCTTGAACTGCAGCGTCGAGACATCGGAAATGTGGCCCTTCAGCGCCCGGATCCAGCCCTTTTCAGAGATGACGACGGTGATCGGTTCCTTCTCGATCATCGCCTGCTGGATCGCTTCCAGATCGGCTTCCGGCGCATTGGAGAACAACGTCCGGCGGCGGCCGATCTCGGTGGCCTTGGCGAATTTCTTCTTCACCTCGCCGATTTCCCAGGCAACGGTCTGCCACTGCTTGTCGTCGGATGCCAGCAGCGTCTCGATTTCGGCCTTTTCCTTCGAAAGCGCTTCGAATTCGGTGCGGATCTCGAACTCTTCCAGCTTGCGCAGCGAGCGCAGGCGCATGTTAAGGATCGATTCGGCCTGCAGGTCGGTGAGCGTGAACCGCTCCATCAACGCGGGCTTGGGCTCATCCTCCTCGCGGATGATGCGGATGACTTCATCGAGGTTGAGATAGGCAATCAGGTAGCCGCCGAGGATTTCAAGGCGCCGGTCGATCGCGGCCAGCCGGAAGCGCGAGCGGCGCTGCAGCACGTCGCGGCGATGGTCCAGCCATTCCAGCAGGACCTCGTTCAGCGCCATCACCTTGGGAACGCGGCCCATGGACAGCACGTTCATGTTGAGCGGAATGCGATTTTCCAGCTCCGACAGCTTGAACAGCGATTCCATCAGGATGGTCGGATCGACCGAACGGCTCTTCGGCACCAGCACGAGGCGGACATCCTCGGCCGATTCGTCGCGCACGTCTTCCAGCAGCGGCAGCTTGCGGGCGAGCAGAAGCTCGGCGATCTTTTCGATCAGCCGCGACTTCTGCACCTGGAAGGGAATTTCGGTGACGATGATCTGGTAGCCGCCACGGCCGGTATCTTCGACTTCCCATTTCGCCCGAACGCGAAAGCCGCCGCGACCGGTCTTGTAGGCCTCGATAATGCTCTCGCGGCTATCGATGATGATGCCGCCGGTCGGAAGGTCAGGACCTTCGATGCCGCCGCGCTCCGGATTGTTCGGATCGAGCATCAGCTCTTCGATGGTCGCGCCCGGGTTCTTGATCAGGTGCAGTGCGGCGTCGCAAAGTTCATGGGCGTTGTGCGGCGGGATCGATGTCGCCATGCCGACGGCAATGCCGGATGCGCCGTTCGCCAGCAAATTCGGGAAGGCGCCGGGCATGACGACCGGTTCCTGATCTTCCTCATTGTAGGTCGGGCGAAAATCCACCGCGTCCTGATCGATGCCTTCGAGCAGAAGGCTCGCCACATCGGTCATGCGGGCTTCGGTGTACCGGTAGGCGGCCGCGCTGTCGCCGTCGATATTGCCGAAATTGCCCTGGCCATCGACGATCGGATAGCGCTGCGAGAAATCCTGCGCCAGGCGCACCAGCGCATCATAGACAGACTGGTCGCCATGCGGGTGGAACTTACCGATGACGTCGCCGACAATACGGGCGCATTTCTTGAACGAGGAATTGGAGCGCAGCCCCATTTCGCTCATCGCATGGATGATGCGGCGATGGACGGGCTTCAGGCCGTCGCGCACGTCAGGCAGTGCCCGGTGCATGATGGTCGACAGCGCATAGGCGAGATAGCGCTCTTCCAGCGCCGCCTTGAGGTCAACCGGCAGAATATGATCGTCTCCGCCCGACGGCGGCAAAAGGCTTTGTCCCATGATTTCTTGCTACCGCAACCAACCCTGAACGGCAAGGATTGCAGGGCATTGCGCTGTGGAGAACCCTGTGTGGCAACGGCGATGCGCAATGTCAGCGGAGGTGGTCGAAACCCCTTCGTCTGACATCAGTCACCGCGGCAGCTGTCGCCGTGACCGGTTCGGGCCTCAAAATGATTCCTCAGCCCACGCCAGATTTTCAATGTCCTTGAAAATTTGAGGGCTCGCCCGGCGTTGACTGGCCTGGACAGCGCATGCCGTTTGCGGGAAATGGCGGTCCCACGAACAATTTTCATCTTAAAATTGAATAGTCTCGCGAAACATCGCTTGCGGAGGCAATTCGAATATATTTCGGCCTTAATCCGTATTAGAAATGCCTTCGAAATTAGAGCTTTACAACAAGGAACCGCTCCATGATGCCTACCCGCAACCTTCGTCTGATGCTAGCGAGCGCCGCTTTTATCGGCCTTTCCGGTCCGGCCTTCGCGCTCGACGGCGCGGATCTCGTCACCAAGCTGAACGCCGCCTATGCCCTCAATGGCGCAACTGTTGCCTATGAAAAGGTCGCTGTCGATGGCACGACCGTGACGCTTACCGGCGTCAGCGTCAAATCGACCGCCGCCCCCGGCAAGGATTTCAAGATCGGCGACGTAACGCTTGAGGGCGTCGAAGAAACCGATGGCGGCGGCTACTATGCCGAAACCGTCACGCTGCCGGATGTCGACGTCAAGGAAGACGAAACAGCGATTACCGCAAAGGACATCTCCATCGGCGGCCTCAGCATCCCCGGCAATCCGGCCGGCGGCACGGTCAACGATATCGTCCTTTACGAATCCGCAACGACCGGCCCGGTGACGGTCACCGCCAAGGGCAAGCCAGTGTTTTCGATGGACGAATCGGAAGCCAACCTGACGAAGCAGGAAAGCGACGCCGGTTTCGATTTTGACGCCACCTTCTCGGGCATCAAGGCCGACCTCTCCGGCGTCGAGGACCCCAAGTCGAAGGATGCGATTGAAAAGCTCGGCCTGAAAAACCTTGCCGGCGAGATGACGATGAAGGGCAGCTGGGAAGTGGCCACGGGCAATGTCTCGCTTGAGGAATATGCCTTCGACTTCGCCAATGTCGGCCGCCTGGCGATCGCCTTCGACGTTTCCGGCTACACGCTGGGCTTCATGAAGTCCGTGCAGGAAGCCATGAAGGCGGCGGAAACCAATCCGAACAAGGAAGAAGCCAACCAGGCCATGGGCCTGTCGATGATGGGCCTGATCCAGCAGCTGACGTTCAACAGCGCCTCGATCCGCTTTGACGATGCGACGATCACCAAGCGCGTTCTCGACTATATCGGCTCGCAGCAGGGCACCACGGGCGATCAGCTGGCGCAGTCGCTGAAGGGCATGGTTCCGTTGATGATGGCACAGCTGAACGTGCCGGAATTGCAGAACCAGGTCTCGAGCGCCGTCAACACCTATCTCGATGCACCGAAGAGCCTGACGATCGCGGCCGAACCGGCCAACCCGGTTCCGTTCCCGATGATCATCGGCGCCGCCATGGGCGCGCCGAACACGGTACCGGGCGTCCTCGGCGTCAAGGTCACCGCCAACGATTGATCCGGCGGATCACAACCGAACATAAGAAGGCCCGGCGAGAGATCGCCGGGCCTTCTTTCTTATAAGCTCAAGGCACATCGCAGACACGAAAAACCCGGCGATTGGCATCGCCGGGTTGATCAAAATCCAATCTGCAAAGGACTTGCCTTTAGTCTTTCTTCAGCGGCGGGATGACGCGCAGCGACAGTTCCGCAAGCTGCTTGGGCATGGCCGGAGCCGGGGCGTTCATCAAGAGGTCCTGTGCCTGCTGGTTCATCGGGAACAGCGTGATTTCGCGCAGGTTCTTGGCGCCGAGCAAAAGCATGACGACGCGGTCGATACCGAAGGCGCAGCCGCCATGTGGAGGCGCGCCGTACTGGAAGGCGCGGTACATGCCGCCAAAACGTTCTTCAACGTCGGTCTGGCTGAGGCCGACCAGCTCGAACGCCTTGACCATCAGTTCCGGCGACTGATTGCGGATCGAGCCCGAGGCGATTTCGAAGCCGTTGCAGACCGCGTCATACTGATAGGCCTTGATCGTCAGCGGGTCCTGCGTCTGCAGCGCCTCGAGGCCACCCTGCGGCATCGAGAACGGGTTGTGGGCGAAATCGACCTTCTTGTCTTCCTCGCTCCATTCGTAGAACGGGAAGTCGATGATCCAGCACAGCTCGAACCGGTCGCGGTCGATGAGGTTCAGGTCCTCGCCGGCCTTGGTGCGGGCTTCGCCGGCGAACTTGTAGAATTTGGCCGGGTCGCCGGCGACGAAGAAGCAGGCATCGCCTGCATCAAGACCAAGCTGCGTGCGCAGCGCTTCGGTGCGCTCCTCGCCGATGTTCTTGGCAAGCGGGCCGGAGCCGGCAGTCGTGCCGTCTTCTTCCTTGCGCCAGAAGATGTAGCCCAATCCCGGCTGGCCGGTTGATTGTGCCCAGGCATTCATGCGGTCGCAGAAGGCGCGCGAACCACCGGTCTTGGCCGGGATCGCCCAGACTTCGACCTTCGGATCGCGCTCGATCATGCCGGCAAAGACCTTGAATCCGGAGCCGGCAAAATGTTCGGTGACGGCCTGCATCTCGATCGGGTTGCGCAGGTCCGGCTTGTCGGAACCGTATTTGCGGATCGCCTGGTCATAAGGAATACGCGGCCATTCCTTAGTGACTGGCTTGCCTTCGGCAAACTGCTCGAACACGCCGGTCATGATCGGCGCCATCGTGTCCCAGACGTCTTCCTGGGTAACGAAGCTCATTTCCAGGTCGAGCTGGTAGAACTCGCCCGGCAGTCGGTCGGCACGCGGGTCTTCATCGCGGAAGCATGGGGCGATCTGGAAATAGCGGTCGAAACCGGCCACCATCAACAGCTGCTTGTACTGCTGCGGTGCCTGCGGCAGCGCGAAGAACGTGCCGGGATGGATGCGGCTCGGCACCAAAAAGTCGCGCGCGCCTTCCGGCGAGGATGCAGTCAAGATCGGCGTCGAATATTCGGCAAAGCCGGCCGAGTTCATCCGCGAGCGCATGTCGGAAATGATCTGGCTGCGCTTGACGATGTTCTTGTGCAGCGTTTCGCGGCGCAGATCGAGGAAGCGGTACTTGAGGCGGATGTCTTCCGGATAGTCGGGCTCGCCGAACACCGGCAGCGGCAGTTCCTTGGCAGCGGAGAGAACTTCGATCTCCTGCGCGTAAAGCTCGATCTCGCCGGTCGCCATCTGCTTGTTGACGGTCTCTTCCGATCGCGCCTTGACGGTGCCGTCGATGCGGATGACCCATTCGCCGCGCACCGTCTCGGCAGCCTTGAAGGCCGGTGAGTCGGGATCGACGACGATCTGCGTCATGCCATAGTGATCGCGAAGATCGATGAACAGCAGGCCGCCATGGTCGCGAACGCGGTGGACCCAGCCGGAGATGCGGACGGTCTGGCCGACATCGGCTTTGCGAAGAGCGGCACAAGTGTGGCTGCGGTAACGATGCATGATATTATCCTGGAACCAAGGGGCTGCGCGGCCACGCCAAAGCGCGCTGCGGCAGCGTCAAAATCGGGCGGAAAAGCGCATGGTGGGGCCGATTTGTCAAGGCCGGGACGTGCGCGCAGGCAATCAAAGACAACCAGAGGACCGCGTTTGCGCGACTGTGGAAGCCGCCCATTCATGCCGGATGCTGACCAGACCATCAATTATCGTGACTGTTTTTGCCGGATGGCTGCGTCTAAGACTGAGGCATGGCACGCCGGCATGGAGTCGCGTCCGCCCGGATCATTTTCTTCATGTCGCAGCTTCGTCCGCTTATCCCTCTCCTCATCACCGCCGGCATCCTGATCGGCGGCAACGGGCTGCAGGGGACCTATATTTCGCTGCGCGCCCTGCAGGAGGGCTTCTCGACCTCGCTGATCGGGCTTGTCGGCACCGGCTATAATATCGGCTTTGCCATCGGCTGCATCTACGTGACGCGTATCCTGCGCTCGATCGGTCATATAAGGACGTTTTCGGCGATGGCGGCGATCGCCTCGGCAGCCTCGCTGGCCATGGTGCTTTTGATCGATCCGTGGTTCTGGTTCCTGATGCGGCTGATTGCCGGCATCTGTTTTGCCAGCCTGTTTGCCACCGTCGAAAGCTGGCTGAATGCCCGGGTCAACAATTCCAACCGCGCCCGCACGCTGTCGATCTACCGCCTGGTCGATCTCGGCTCGGTGACGGCGGCGCAATATCTGATCCCGACCGTCGGCATCGAGGGGTTCCAGCTGTTTGCCATCGTCTCCATGGCGCTCACTCTGTCGCTGGTGCCGATCTCCTTTGCCGACCGCTCCAGCCCCGGGTTGCCGGAGGCGATCAAGTTCGACGTCAAGGCGCTGTGGAACATCTCGCCGCTGGCGACGATCGGCTGCATTGTCGTCGGGCTGACCAATTCTACCTTCCGCTCGCTCGGGCCGATCTATGCCGAGGGCATCGGCCTGTCGATCACAGCGATCGCCACCTTCATGAGCGTTGGGATCATCGGCGGCGTGGTGCTGCAATATCCGCTCGGGCTCTATTCCGACCGGCTGGACCGGCGGTTGATCATTCTCTTTGCCACTTTCGGCTCGCTGCTGGCCGGGCTGTATCTCGCCCTGTTCGCCGGTAGCGACGAATGGCTGAACTTCATTGGCATCTTCATCTTCGGCGCCTTCGCCATGCCGCTCTATTCGCTCTGCTCGGCCCATGCCAACGACCATGCCGCCGAGGGTCAGCACGCGCTGGTCTCGGCCGGCATGCTGTTCTTCTGGTCGTGCGGCGCCATCATCGGGCCGCTGTTCGCCTCGTTCATGCTGGACATTTTCGGGCCGCCGGCGCTGTTCATCTATACCGCCGCGGTGCTTGCAGCCTTCATGCTCTATACCCTGCAAAGGATGATGGCGCGCGGTGCAGTGCCCGCCGGTGAACGCTCGATGCGGTTTCGCAACCTTTTGCGCACCTCCTCTTTCTTCAACAAGCTGGCGGCACGGCCCGAGGACAAGAAGGAATAGCCGTGGCTGCGGCAAGATGCGCGCAAATGGCAATTGATGAATACCGGCATCAAGTTTAAACGGGGGACATCTCAATCTCCGGAATCCTCCTCATGCCGATCATCAGCCGCCGTACACTTCTGAAGGGATCGGCTGCAGCCGCAGCCTCTTTTGCCATCGGCGGCGGGCTTGCGGCACGAATGAGCATCGCGGCCCCCGCCCCGCTGCTGCTCAAGGCGCAATTCACCGAGGCAAAACTGGCCACTGACGGTATCACCCCGAAAATCATGACCTATGGCACAAGCGAGACGGCGGCCACCGGCATGCCACCGGTCATCCGCATGAAAAAGGGCGAGCCCTTCGCCGCCCGGCTGGTGAATGCACTGGACGAGCCGACGACAGTCCACTGGCACGGCCTGCGCATCGTCAACGCCATGGACGGCGTGCCGGAGATGACCCAACCTTACGTCTATCCCGGCGACAGCTTCGACTATGCCTTCACGCCGCCGGACGCGGGCACCTTCTGGTATCATCCCCATTGCAACACGCTGACGCAGATGGGTCACGGGCTGACCGGCGTCATCGTCGTCGAGAATCCCGATGATCCCGTCTTCGACGCCGAGATCGTGCTCAACCTGCGCGACTGGCGGCTCGGCACCGGCGGCGCCTTCATTGCGCCATTCAAGCCACGCGATGCTGCGCGTGGCGGCACCTATGGCACGGTGCGCACCTCCAACTGGCAGCAGCAGCCGCGCTATGACGCACCGGCTGGCGGCCTCGTCCGTGTCCGGATCGCCGCCACCGACGTGACGCGCATCTATTCGCTTGCCGCAGAAGGCGCGCCGGCTGTGGTGATCGCGCTCGACGGCAATCCGGTTGATGCACCCACCCCGCTCGATCTGCTCGATGTCGGCCCCGGCCAGCGCGTCGAATTGGTCGTGCGCATGCCGGACGCGGAAGGGGCCGAGGTCAAGCTCGGCAATCTGCGAGGCTCAAACCCGTTTACGGTGGCCACCCTGCGCGCCACCGGCACCTCGCTGAAACGCGATATCCGCGACGTAACCCCCCTGCCGACCAATCCGATTGCCGAAGCGGATCTCTCGACCGCGATACGCATTCCGCTCGAATTCACCGCGACAGCCGAACATGCGCCGGTTCCCAGCATCTGCGGCACCATCGGCTACACGTTTTGGGCGATCAATAGGGTGCCGTGGCAGGGCGATACGCCGGATCCGGGAGCCCCGGTTTCCGAGCTGAAGCTTGGCAAAAACTATGTGCTGCAGGTCAGGAACCGCACACCGCATGCGCATCCGATCCACCTGCATGGCCTGAGCTTCCGCATCCTGAGTTCCAACAAGCGCACCGTCCTGCCGCCACCGACCGACACGATCCTGCTCCTGCCGGACGAACAGGCCGAACTCGGTCTCGTCGCCGATAACCTCGGCGACTGGTTGCTCCATTGTCATATCATCGAGCACCAGAAGACAGGAATGTCCGGATATTTCCGCGTTGTTTGAGCATTTTTTGTTGTGGCACCGGGCGTGACGGGATACATCGGGTGAGTTTTAACGGCCGCATTTCCGCCACAGTGATTGAAGTTTGATGATCGAGACAACCGCCGAACTTGCCGCCGCCTGCGAAACGCTGGCCAGCGGGGAATACCTGACAATCGATACGGAATTTCTCCGCGAGACGACCTTCTGGCCCCAGCTCTGCCTGATCCAGATGGCAGGCCCGGATATTGCCGTCATTGTCGATCCGATGGCCAAGGATATCGACCTTGCGCCGTTCTTCGAGCTGATGGCCAATACGAATGTCGTCAAGGTCTTCCATGCGGCCCGCCAGGACATCGAAATCATCTACAATCTCGGCAAGCTGATCCCGCATCCGATCTTCGACACGCAGGTGGCCGCCATGGTCTGCGGCTTTGGCGACAGCGTCTCCTACGACCAGCTGGTCAGCCGCATCAAGAACGTCCATATCGACAAGTCCTCGCGCTTCACCGACTGGAGCCGCAGGCCGCTGTCGGAAAAGCAGCTCGATTACGCGCTGGCCGACGTCACCCATCTGCGCGATGTCTACCTGCACCTGAAGGCCGAGCTTGAGCGCGAAGGCCGCTCGCTGTGGCTGACCGAGGAGATGGCCATCCTCGAAGCCAAGGAAACCTACGACATCCATCCGGACGACGCCTGGCAGCGCCTGAAGATGCGGCTGAAGAAGCCGATCGAACTTGCCGTCCTGCAAAAGGTAGCCGCCTGGCGCGAGCGCGAGGCCCGCAACCGCAACGTTCCGCGCGGCCGCATCCTCAAGGATGACGGTCTCTACGAGATCGCCCAACAGCAGCCGAAGGATGTCGAAGCACTGTCGCGCCTGCGCACCATCCCCAAGGGTTGGGAGCGGTCGGCAGCCGGAACGGCAATCCTTGAAGCGGTCAATGCAGCGCTCGACTTGCCGAAGGCCGACATGCCGAAGCTGCCGCGTCAGAACCAGGCCCCGGAAGGCGCCCAGGCCGCCGGCGAAATGCTCAAGGTCCTGTTGAAGCTGATCGCCGAAAAACAGGGCGTCGCCGCCAAGATCATCGCCAATAGCGAGGATCTCGAACGGATTGCATCGGAAGGCCAAAACGCCGATGTCGGCGCCTTGAGAGGCTGGCGTCGCGAACTGTTCGGCGATACAGCCCTGAAGCTGATCAACGGCGAAGTCGCCCTGCGCTTCGTCGATCGCAAGATCGAAGCCGTCGAGCTTTAAGACATTTCGCTAGAGCATTTCCGCTGTTCTTCGAATCGCGAAAACGCTCTATCTTTTTGTTTTGCCGCAATTGCGGACGCAAAACCGCTGCGCGCTTTTGCTGGAATTGCTCTAGGGGTGCATCTTTGCGCCCTTGGTGATCTTGTCGGCGATCTTCTTGTCGGCATGAAGCGCAATGCCGACAACCTTGGCATCATCCGGACCGAACAGGGCGAAGACCTCGCGGTTTGCCGCATCGTGCCCGGTCGCAAACATCTCTTCGACATAAAGCGATGTCTTGACCTCGCGCTCCAGTGCCCGGCGGTGAATGGTGCCGATGGTCTTTTCGTCGGCAGATAGCACGATGACCGGCTGGATGCTCAAGGGATTGTAGACGTTGCCATCCGCATCGCGGTAGACTTCGCCGATAATTCCGGGCTTTTCGGCAATGATGCCGCTGGTCAGGAACGCCGTGACGTTGAGCTTTTGCCAGACGGCCAGGTCCTCGCGCAGCACGATTGCAAATTTGGTATCGAACATGAATGCCAACTCCACTCTAGGAAACAGGACGCTCGAAGCGTCCGGGGCCTCCATAGCCCGCAGCGGTCATGGCGATCTTGAACGTTCGTGCATATCGGCGGCGTCCGACAGCATCAAGGTCGCGCCCGTCTCAGGCGGCATCGAGCGGATCGAGGCGCATTTTCACGGCAACGCCTTTGAGCCGCATCGCCATGATACCTATGCGCTCGGCCTGACGTTGCAGGGCGTGCAGGCGTTCCGCTACCGTGGAACGGTCCGTTACAGCCAGCCCGGTGATATCATCGTGCTGCATCCCGACGAGGTCCATGATGGCGGTGCGGGAACGGAGGAAGGCCTGCGCTACCGGATGCTGTACCTGCCGCCGGAAATGCTGATCGATGCGCTTGGAGAAAGGCCGCGCGGCCTGCCCTTCGTACCGTCGCCGGTGATCGCCGACCGGGCCTTTGCCGCAAGTCTTGCTGAGGTTATGCGTGATCTCGATGGGGCCATCGGCAAGTTGCGTCTGGACGATACGCTCACCGGTATCGCCGACGCGCTGTTGCGGCATTCGGACGGCGGCCGCAAGGCGTCCGGCCGGACGTTTGATCCGGCCGCAATCCGCAGAACCTGCGACTTCCTGCAGGCCCATTCCGACCGGCAGGTGAATAGCGCCGAGCTCGAAAACGTCAGCGGCCTCGACCGTTTTACGCTCGCCCGGCATTTCCGCTGGAGTGTCGGCACCAGCCCGCACCGCTATCTCGTCATGCGCCGGCTTGAGCGGGCGCGCGGCATGATCGGCAGCGGCAGGAGCCTCGTCGATATCGCCCTCGAAAGCGGCTTTTCCGACCAGGCGCATTTCACCCGGCACTTCAAGAAAGCCCATGGGATGACCCCAGGGCGCTGGGCGAGCCTTTGCGGCCGGGCTTGAATGATGCGACACACCGTTACACGAAATCGCTTGACCCGACCTGTCCAAGGGGAACAATACCTGCCTGCACGGGGGGAGTGGAAACTGATTCATGAGAGAAATATCCCCAACGGAGAACTGGCTGCTGATCGCGCTCGGCATGGCGCTGTCCGGCGTGCTTTATGGCCTTGTGGTCTTTCCAGGTGAACCGATCATCATCGGTGCGGTGTTTGCCGTCTTCATGGGTCTGCCGCTGATCGCCTTTGAACGCCGGATCCTGTTTCGCCCGCTTTACCGGCGGATCGAGCGGCTTCCGACCTTCGCCTATATCGTTGTTGCACTGATAATCTACGAGCTCCTGATGAGCGCGGGTTATGCCCTGGCAGCCATGCTTCTCTGGTGGCTCAAGCTTGTCAAACCGGCATCGCTCAGCGACATCATCGTCATGCCGTTCCATGTTTTCCTTTATGCGCTGGCCGTCTGCGCGCTGATCGTCTTCATCCTGCGCGTACGCGACCTGCTCGGCCGTGACGTCTTTACCAGCATGCTGATCAGCCGTTACCGCCGGCCGGTGAAGGAGGAGCGCGTTTTCCTGTTCATCGACCTTGCAGGTTCGACGTCCTTTGCCGAAAAGCACGGCGATTTGCGCGCGCAGGAATTTCTCAAAGCCCTGTTTGCGGCCTTCGCCGAACCGGTCCGGCGGCACAAGGGTGCGATCGACGACTATGTCGGCGACGCCGCGATCGTCACTTGGCGGCTGGAACGGGGCATCAAATTTGCGCGCTGCGTTCGCTGCATCTTCGATATCCTCGATGACATCGAAGCCAATGCGGATACCTGGCGCAAGAATTTCGGCCACGTTCCGCGGCTGCGCGCAGCCCTTCACGGCGGGTTCATCATCACGGCGGAAATCGGCGTCGATCATCACAAGATCGCCTATTTCGGCGATACGGTGAATACGACGGCCCGGCTGGAATCCCTGTGCAAGTCGCTCGGCCGACAAGTGCTGATCTCGGCTGAGCTCGCTCAGCGCATCAAGCTGCCGGATACGATCGCCATCGAGGATCTGGGAACCCATGCCGTCAAGGGGCGTGGCCAGACGCTCGGCGTCATGGCATTGGCCGAGCAAGCCAAGGCCGAGCTTATCGCCCCGATCGAACTGCGGATTCCCGCCGAGTAAACGGCCTGCCGCTGCTCCGTCACCAAAGCTTCATCCAGCCGTCAAGTCGCCGACATTAAAGCCCTGCTAAGCGGAACCCCTCGACCAACCGCTCAATGGGGACATGATGAAAAACGCTCTCTTCACTTCCGTGGCTTTCAGCCTTCTGATGACATCGGCCGCTCTTGCCGAAGACACCGTATTCCCGGCCAAGCTTGCCGCCCACGCCATCCTGCCGGCCAACACGATCATCGCCGCGCCTGCCGACGCGGCCGGTTACCTGAAGACATCGGGCAAGTTCACGACCCCGGATCGCAAGCGCACCGAAGCGCTCGGCACCGTTCCCGGCAAGGACGGCGTGCGTCTGACCGGCCTGTCGCTGCCGTTCGACGGCCAGCCGATGCAGGGCTTTTCCGGCATCAAGACCATGGCGGACGGTACCTTCTGGAGCATGTCCGACAATGGTTTCGGCTCGAAGCTGAATTCGTCCGACACGATGCTGATGTTGCACAACATCAAGATCGACTGGGATGCAGGCAAGGTCGAAGCCAAAAAGACGCTGTTTCTCTCCGATCCCGACAAGAAAGCGCCCTTCCCGATCGTCATGGAAGGTGCGGCCACACGCTACCTGACGGGTGCTGATTTCGACGTCGAATCGATCCAGCCGGTTGCCGATGGTTTCTGGGTCGGCGAGGAATTCGGTCCCTACATCCTGAAATTCGACCTCGACGGCAAGCTGACCGACGTTATCGCCACCACCGTCAACGGCAAGCCGGTGATGTCGCCCGACAACCCGACGCTGGCTGTTCAGGCCGACCCGTCCAAGCCGATGCCGGCGCTCAACGTCAAGCGCTCCGGCGGCTATGAAGGTCTGGCCCTGTCGAAGGACGGCAGCAAGCTCTACGGCCTGCTCGAGGGCCCGCTGTGGACGGATGCCGAAAATGTCGAGCAGGCCGAAGGCCGCCCGGCGCTGCGCATCATCGAACTCGACGTCGCATCGAAGGCCTGGACCGGCCGCAGCTGGCTCTATCCGCTGGCCGAAGGTGGCGAAGCGATCGGCGATTTCAACATGCTGGACGGCACGACGGCGCTGGTGATCGAGCGCGACAATGGTGCAGGCACCGTCGACAAGGCCTGCACCGACCCGAAGGCACCGAAGCCGGATTGCTTTGCCGTCGGCTCCAAGGTCAAGCGCGTCTACAAAATCGAGATGACCGACGAGAACGCCGGCAAGGCGGTGCGCAAGATCGGCTATATCGATCTGCTCAAGATCGCCGATCCGGACAACAAAAAGCGCCAGGGCGGCGGCGAAGGTTTTTACGACATGCCGTTCGTCACCATCGAGAATGTTGATCGCGTCGATGACACCCACATCATCGTCGGCAACGACAACAACCTGCCGTTCTCGGCCGGCCGCTCGCTCGAAAAGGCCGACGACAACGAATTCGTCCTGCTCGAAGTCGGCGAGTTCCTGAACGCCAAGTAAACGCTGCCAAAAGATGAAGGCCCCGCAACCGAAATTGCGGGACCTTCTTTGTTTGTGAACCGCCATTGGGGGATCAAGCGTTCGCTCAACCGCTATCCCCTGCGAATGTTACTCGAACCGGAACGCGATCCGCTTGCCGGTCAGCTTCGCCAGCTGCTGCAGGCGGCCATCGAGCCGTTCGCCGGCGAATTCCGAGTAGGCGGATGGAACGATGAACTCGAGATCGAGGTCAGGCGAGGTCGATGGCCTGATATCGAGATTGCGCGCGACCCCGGGCATGGACGCCGAGAGCAGATAGACCACCCTCAAAAGACCGCCGAGAAGCTTGGCGAGCTCCAGCATGCGCGGGGTGGCGATCGCCGCCAAAGGCTCGGTGGCGCCGTCGTCGTTCAGGCCCTCGAAACGGTAATAGTTGGCAAGGGCGATATAGGCTCGCCCGGCATGGGTGATGCCGGAAAACGTGCTGTGGGCGATGATGTTGAGCGCCTGCAGGCCGCGATAATCCGGATGGGCTCGCCAGCTGATATCGGCGAGCAGGCAGGCCGCCTGGCGGTAGCGCCCCTCTTCCTCGGTCTCATCGATGCCGAAATGCGGCACCACTTTGCCGCTCCAGTCGGCAAGCTCGCGGGCATGCTCGGGCGAGCGGGCGCGCAGAATGGCAATTTCGCGCGCGGCAGCCAGCAGCGGATCGTGCGACCGCACCGTGTCGGACAGCAGCGAATAGAGGTAGCCTTCACGAACGCCGAGCGCCGAAAACGAAATCATCGACGGCTTCATCTGGGCGATGACTTCCTGCAGGGCAACGGCGCCGAACGGCAGCAGGGCGCGGCGGCTCTTGGAAATATGCGCGTAAGCCGGCGATTTGACATCCTTCGGCTCGATCACCTCCGGCAGGAAGGCCATGGCTTCGTCGAAGGAGATTTCGTAGCCCTGCATCATGTGCAGCGGATAGTCGCGCAGTTCCATATGCAGCTTGGCGATCGAACGCCAGGTACCACCGACCGCGTAGAACGTGCGGCCGCCGGCATTCTGCAAAACCTGCGCGCCCTTCAGGTAGCGGCGCACATGGCTGCGGGCCTTGACGACCGATCCCTCGGCATGTTCCGACAGGCGGATACCGCCAAGCGGCAGGGTGATGCCCTTGCCGACCTTGGGGCCGACGACATCGACAAGCTCCAGCGAACCGCCGCCGAAGTCGCCGACGACGCCATCGGGATCGTGATAGCCGCTGATGATGCCGAGCGCGGAGAAATAGGCTTCCTCCTCGCCGGTCAAAACACGGACCTTCTGGCCGAGGATGATTTCTGCACGGCGGATGAAATCGGGGCCGTTCGAGGCATCGCGCGCGGCAGCTGTCGCCAGCACGAAAACGGTGGAGGCGCGCGCCTGCGTCGACAATGCCCGGAATCGGTGCAGCGCCTTCAGCGCCCGTTCGACGCTTTCGGCGTCCATCCGGCCGGTCGCATCGATACCCTTGCCGAGGCCGCACATGACCTTTTCATTGAACAGAATGGCCGGAGACCGGCTCAGCCCCTCATAGATCACCAGGCGAATTGAGTTCGACCCAATGTCCACGACGGAGACCGGGGCAATACCAGGCAAACGCCCCTGGGCTTCAGACTCTACCATGCAATTCCAGTTTTATCTTCTGCGGCCGCTATCCCAGCCGGCAATTACCTTCGGCGTGCTGGATTTCAAGGCCTCTCCCCGCCCGGACAGGCTGGGATTGGTCATGAAATAGACCTGCGCATTGAACGGTTCGGAATCCTTGGCGACTTCCATGCGCCGTGACGTTCCGTCAGGCAGGATCTCGTAGCTCTGCTGGTTATCGATGAGATTACCCAGCATGATCTGCGACAGCACCTGTTCATGCACAGTCCGGTTGATGAGAGGCACAAGGGTCTCCACCCGCCGGTCCAGATTACGCGGCATCATGTCCGCTGACCCGATATAGACGAGCGCGTGCTCCGAGGGAAGCCCATGGCCGTTGCCGAAACAGAAGATGCGTGAATGCTCAAGGAAGCGCCCGACGATCGACTTGACGCGGATCTTGTCGGACAGGCCCGGAACCTGCGGCCGCAGGCAGCAGATGCCACGCACAACCAGGTCGATCTGCACCCCGGCGCGGCTGGCGCGGTAGAGCGCATCGATGATTTCCGGATCGACCAGCGAATTCATCTTCATCCAGATCGACGCCGGACGGCCGGCCTCGGCATGGACGATCTCCTCGCCGATATGCTGCAGGATGCGCGGACGCAACGTATGCGGCGAAATCGCCAGCTTCATTCCCGCTTCCGGCTCGCCGTAGCCGGTGATGAAATTGAAGATGTTGGCCATGTCATGGGCAATCTTCGGATTGCAGGTGAAGAACGACAGGTCGGTGTAGATCTTCGCCGTGACCGGGTGATAGTTGCCGGTGCCGAGATGACAGTAGGTGCGAAGCTTGCCTTCCTCGCGGCGCACCACCATCGACATCTTGGCGTGCGTCTTCAGTTCGATGAAGCCGAACACCACTTGCACGCCGGCGCGTTCGAGGTCGCGCGCCCAGCGGATATTGGCCTCTTCGTCGAAACGGGCCTTCAGTTCCACCAGCGCCGTCACCGACTTGCCGGCCTCGGCCGCATCGATCAGCGCGCGGACGATCGGGCTGTCGTTCGAGGTGCGGTAGAGCGTCTGCTTTATCGCCAGAACGTCAGGATCGCGCGCAGCCTGGAGCAGAAACTGCACCACCACGTCGAAGCTTTCGTAGGGGTGATGGACGACCATGTCCTTTTCGCGGATGGCGGCGAGGCAATCTCCGGCATGTTCGCGGACGCGCTCGGGAAATCGCGCATTGTACGGCTCGAAGCGCAAATCCTCGCGCGGCGCCTTGGTGATCTCCGAGAGTGTGTTGAGCGCCAGAAGGCCTGGCAGGACCGCAACGCGGTTTTCCGGAACGCCGAGTTCGCCGACGACGAACTGCCGCAGTTCGAACGGCATTTCCGAATCGATCTCTATGCGAATGACCGAGCCGCGCCGGCGCCGCTTCAGGGCCGTCTCATAGAATTGCACGAGATCTTCGGCTTCTTCCTCGACCTCGATATCGCTGTCGCGAATGATGCGAAAGGTGCCCGAACCCTTGACCTCGTAACCCGGGAACAGCCGTTCGATGAACAGGCTGACGGCATCTTCGAGCGTGATGTAACGGATCACCGCCTTGGCGTCCGGCAGACGGATGAAGCGATCAAGCGCGACGGGCAGGCGCAGAAGCGCCGTCATCGGCTCGCGCCCGCGCGTGCTGGTCAGCTGCAGGCCCATGGTGAAGCCGAGATTGGGGATGAACGGAAACGGATGGGCGGGATCGATCGACAAAGGCGTCAGGACCGGAAAGATCGCCTGCTCGAATTCGTTGGCAAGCCAGATTCGGTCCTGCGCCGACAGCGAGACCGGCCGGACGATCAGTATGTCTTCCTTGGCCAGATATTGCTGCAGGACGGCCAGAGAGGCCTGCTGCTCCATCTGCAGATTGTCGATTTCCTTGAGAATATCCTGCAGCTGCTCGGCCGGGGTCTTGCCGTCCGGGCTGCGAACGACGACACCCTGGCGGACCTGGCCTTCGAGACCGGCGACACGGACCATGAAGAATTCATCGAGATTGGCGGCCGAAATCGACAGGAAGCGGACGCGCTCCAGCAGAGGATGGGCGGTGTTGAGGGTTTCCTCAAGGACGCGGCGATTGAACTGCAGCCAGGAAAATTCGCGGTTGATGAAGCGCTCGGGGCTGGTCAGAAGATCGATTTCGTCGGCCACCGGCGCGTTTGCCGTCGTTGCAGATGTCACAGTGTCCATTGTCCTCAGTCCGCCTTTTTGCTTTTCTCGAAGCAGCTAGCTCAGTTTGACGACCTAACTGTGACAGTCAATCGATTTCGCCAGTCTTTCCAAGGGCGTTGAGCACTTCCAGTGCCAGCGCCCGGTTGATGCGGGTGCCGCGCGCCAGCGCCAGATGATCCAGCCGCTCGACAATCGTCTGGGCGGATTCCAGCGACCGCTCCATGCGGGCGACGATATAGGCGATCAGCCGGTCATCGACGGCAAGCTGGCGGTCGGCCAGGAGCTTGACCAGCACCTGGGCCAGCAGTTCATCATCGGGCTCGCCGATCTCGACCACCGTCGCCGCCTTCAGGCGCGAACGCAGGTCAGGCAGGTCGACCGGCCAGGACATCGGCCAGAGCCGGCTGGTGATCAGCAGGCTGGTGCCGTTTTCGCGCACGCTGTTGATGACGTGGAACAGGGCACGATCATCGAACCCCTGCCGGTCGGCATCCTCGAAAAGCACCGGGCCTGCCGCTGCGATTTCGGCCGCGTTGCTATCGGCCGTCGGGTGAATGGACATGGCAGCGCTGTTTTCCCGCCAGATCGCTGCAAGGTGCGATTTGCCCGATCCCACGGGACCGGCCAGGATCACCACCGGCGACGGCCAGCGCGGCCAGCTGTCAATGATCGTTACGGCCGCCTTCAGGCGTTCGGACACGAGCAGATCGTCACGACCCGTCTGCGGTTCGTGCTCGAAAACGAGCGGCAGTTGTTCGAACTTGCGGACCATACGCTGTTACTCTGGAAGCTTGGGGCTTTTGTGTTCCTGCTCGATCGTCAGGATATGGCGATGACCGTGGTAGAGCGCACTGTCGAGATAGCGGCCGATGCCGAAGCGGACAAGCACGCCGATGGCGGCAGCGCACGGGACTGCCACCAGCAGACCGACGAACCCGAACAGTGCGCCGAAGGCCAGCAACGCAAACATCAGCCAGACCGGATGCAGCCCGACGCTCTTGCCGACCAGCCGCGGCTGAAGAATATTGCCCTCGAGGAACTGCCCGGCAAAGAAGATAGCCGCGATGATGACGATATTGAGGTACTCCGGCCAGAACTGCACCAGAGCAACGCCGAGGGCAAGTACGAGACCAACCATCGAGCCGACATAGGGAATGAAGCTGATCATGCCGGCAAACAGGCCGATCAGCAGGCCGAAATTCAGGCCGGCGAAGGTGAGCGAAATCCCATAGAACAGGCCGAGAATGATGCAGAGCGAGCCTTGGCCGCGCACGAAACCGGCAATCGTCGCGTTCATGTCGCGGGATATCTGGCGCACGGTCGCAACATGATCGCGCGGCACCCAGCTATCGACCCGCTCGACCATCCGGTCCCAGTCGAGCAGCAGATAGAAGGCGACGACGGGGGTAATCACGAACAGCGAGATGATGTCGAGCAGCGCCACGCCCGAATTCCACAATTGCTGGAACAGCGTGCCGAGGAAACCGGCGCCCTGTTCGAGCAGCTTGGCGGAGTTTTGCTTGATCGTGTCCATCTGCCCGGAAACCCAGTCCGGCAGCCAGGCGGCGTCCGGGCTGGTCAGGAATTCCTGCAGCTTCGAGACGTAACCGGGCATCTTCTGGATGAAGTCGGAGGCCTGGGTAAACACGATCGGTATGATCACCACCAGCGACAGAGCAAAGACGACGACGAAGCCGATCAGGATGACGACCGTCGCCATCAGCCGGCTGAGGCCGATGCGCTCCAGCCGGTCGGCGACGGGATCGAGGAAATAGGCGAGCGCCATGCCGGCGATGAACGGCAGGAGAATGGTGGAGAATACCATCAGGAAGGCGATGAATGCGGCAAGGAAAAGCAGCCAGAAGATGATCTGGCGCTGCAGCCCGCTGCCGCTCAATTTGTTGACCATGCCGCTGTTCCGATGCCTTGCCGTAAGCGCTGCCCAGCGCTGCTTCCAATGTTGGAGATAGGATGTGGTACCGGCCATGGTCAAGCCTGTGGTGCAAAAGGGCTGGCAATGGCCGGCAAAACATCAAAAAAGCGGGAGTAACCGGGGCAATAAGCTTGCACTTGCGGCACCACCATGCCAATCGCAATCCAAATATGACGAGCCGGCGGAGATCAAGCCATGAGCGAGCCAGGAAAGAACGGTCTGACCTACAGCGATGCAGGTGTGGACATCGACGCCGGAAACCTTTTGGTGGAAAAGATCAAGCCGCATGTGCGCTCGACAAGGCGTCCCGGCGCCGATGGCGAGATCGGTGGCTTCGGCGGCCTGTTCGACCTGAAGGCGGCCGGTTTCAAGGATCCGGTCCTCGTGGCTGCCAATGACGGCGTCGGAACCAAGCTGAAGATTGCCATCGAAGCCAACAAGCATGACACGGTCGGCATCGACCTCGTCGCCATGTGCGTCAACGACCTCGTCGTCCAGGGCGCCGAGCCGTTGTTCTTTCTCGACTACTTTGCCACCGGCAAGCTCGATCCCGACCAGGGTGCCGCCATCGTCGGCGGCATTGCCGCCGGTTGCCGCGAGGCAGGCTGTGCGCTGATCGGTGGCGAGACCGCCGAAATGCCCGGCATGTATGCCGGCGGCGATTACGATCTCGCAGGCTTTGCAGTCGGTGCCGCCGAACGCGGCCAGCTGCTGCCGGCCGGCGATATCGCCGAAGGCGACGTCATTCTGGGTCTCGCCTCCTCCGGCGTGCATTCCAACGGCTATTCGCTGGTGCGCAAGATCGTTTCGCTGTCGGGCCTCGCCTGGGACGCGCCTGCGCCGTTCGGCGAAGGAACGCTTGCCGACGTGCTGATGACCCCGACGCGCATCTATGTGAAGCCGCTGTTGAAGGCGATCCGCGAAACCGGCAAGCTGAAGGCGCTCGCCCACATCACCGGCGGCGGTTTTCCGGAAAACATTCCGCGGGTGCTGCCGAAGCATCTTGCCGCTGAAATCGATCTGACCGCCATCCAGGCACCGGCCGTATTCTCCTGGCTGGCCAAGACCGGTGGCGTCGCCGCCAACGAAATGCTGCGCACCTTCAACTGCGGCGTCGGCATGATTGTCGTGGTTGCTGCCGAAGATGCCGATCAGGTCACCTCGGTGCTGAAGGCCGAAGGAGAGACCGTCTTTGCGCTCGGCCGCATGGTCGCCCGCGACGAAGGCGCCGCCGGCACGGTCTACAAGGGCACGCTCACTCTATGAACGACACGGTGAAAGCGGCCCGCAAGCGGGTCGTGGTGTTCATTTCCGGCGGCGGCTCCAACATGCTGGCGCTGGTCAAGGCTGCCTCCGCGCCGGACTATCCCGCCGAAATCGTTGCCGTGATCTCCGACAAGGCAGATGCCGGTGGCCTGGCCAAAGCCGCAGCTCTCGGCATCGCCACCTTCTCGTTCGTGCGCAAGGATTTCGACAGCAAGGATGCCCACGAAGCGGCGATCCTTTCGGCGTTGGAAACCCTGTCGCCCGACATCATCTGCCTGGCCGGCTACATGCGGCTGCTGACTGCCACCTTCATCAATGCCTACGAAGGCCGGATCATCAACATCCACCCTTCCCTGCTGCCGCTCTTTCCCGGCCTGCGCACCCACCAGCGCGCCATCGATGCCGGCATGACGGAAGCCGGCTGCACCGTGCATTTCGTCACCGAAGGCATGGACGAAGGGCCGGTGATCCTCCAGGCCAAGGTGCCGGTATTGCCGGGCGATACGGCCGACAACCTTGCGGCGCGGGTGCTGGTAGAAGAGCACAAATCCTATCCAGCGGCGTTGCGGCTTGTCGCCGAGGGCAAGGTGCGGATGCTGGATGACGGGGTTGTGTCCGCCGCATCCTGAGAGGTTGGGCAGGCATGACCAACCGGTTGACCAACTGAGATATCTTCCGTTAGGATACGTCCGCATACCAGCGGAGATCGGGCTATGACCAGAACTGTAAAGGTCGCTGAAGCCAAAACGCATTTGTCGGAATTGCTTACGAAGGTGGAGTTAGGCGAGGAAATCATTATTTCGAGAGGCGACACGCCAGTGGCACGGCTCGTGCCAATCGATGATGAGGAGCGCCGTGCAAATCTCTTCCGCTTGATCCGGCGAGACCGCGCGAAAAACAAACCGGTCTCGCTTGAAGAGATTTTAAAATGGCGGGACGAAGGTCGTAAATGAAGTCCGATTTCGTCGTTGACGCCTCGGTCGCCGCTGTGTGGTTTCTGCCGGATGAGGATAGCGACGTCGCTGACGCCGTCATGGGCGCACTGCTTCGCAAAACTGCATGTGCGCCCGATCTTCTGCGACACGAAGTTCGCAGCGTATTGTTGATGGCAGAACGCCGCAAACGGATCAGCAGTGATCTTGTCTTAGCATCCCTCATTCGGTTGCATCACTTGCCAATCGTCATTGCCGATTCGGGCGACGACGCTCTCGTGATCGGCCTCGCGCGCGCGCATCAACTTTCAGCATATGACGCGGCTTATCTCGCGCTTGCGATCACCGAAGGGCTTCCGCTCGCCACGCTCGATAAAAAGCTTCGACAAGCCGCCGCCGCAGAAGCGGTTCAACTCTTCTCCGCATAGTTCAGCCCGCCATCAGCTTCCCCCTATTCAACATCGCCCATTGCAACAGCATGATCGTCTTGCCATCGCAGATGTCGCCCGTGTCGATCATCGCCATGGCGTCGGCGAGCGGAACTTCCAGCACTTCGATATCCTCGTCCTCATGCGCGGCGCCGCCACCGTCTTCGGCGCGCACCGTCACATCGATGATCGCGGCGAAGAAGTGGACGGTTTCGGTCACGGCACCGGGCGACATGAAGGCCTGGAAGACGGGACGAACGTCCGTCACCAGATAGCCGGTTTCCTCCATCACCTCGCGCTTGATCGCCTCGGCCGGATGATCGCCGTCGAGCAGCCCGGCCGGCGTTTCCAGAAGCCAGCCCGAATGGCCGTTGAGATGGGCCGGGATACGGAACTGCCGCACCAGGACGACGCTGTGGCGCTTGGGATCATAGAGCAGGATGGTGGCGCCGTTGCCGCGATCGTAGACCTCCCGCTGCAGCGTCTTGGTGATGCCGTTCGAGCCGGTATAATTGAAGGTGACGTTGCGCAGGTGGTACCAGTTTTTCGAAAGCGTCTCGTCCTTGAGGATTTCGACCTTGGCATTTTCGAACTTCGTCATCGACTGCTATTCCTTGCGCATCCATACGCGATTGTCGTGAAAGGCAGCTCCCCCATAGGGTGCCGCCGCGTCGGCGCCGGTGAGCACATTGATGCCCTCGCCATCCAGATGCGCATCATTGGGCCAAAGCCCCTCGGCGATGACGACACCACGCCGGGCGCCGCCGCCGAGCTTGGCGTGCAGCCGGATCTCGCCGCGATCATTGCCGATCCGAACGACCTCGCCGTCGGCAATACCAAGAGCGGCGGCGTCTTCCGCGTGGATCATCGCTTCCGGCCGGACTTCCTTCTGCACTGACGACGGCGTTTCAGCGAACGTCGAATTGAGGAAGGACCGGGCCGGCGATGTCGCCAGGCGGAACGGATGGGTTGGGGTCGCCACCTCGATCAGATCGACATGGTCTGGAAACTCCGGCAGTTGCGCGTGCGGACCGAAGACACCCAGCGCTTTCGGCGGACGGTTCGGTGCGGGCGTGCCGGTCCAGTCGGCCTTGAAGCGGAACTTGCCGTCCGGATGGCCGAAACCATCGACGAAATGCGCGGTGTCGAAATCCGGCTGGACGTCGAGCCATTTCTCCCGCTTCAGCGCGTCATAGCCGATGCCGTAGTTGACCAGGATATGGTCGATATGCTCACGCTCGCTCAAACCAAAACCGGGCTTGTCGGCAACGCCGAGGCGCTTTGCCAGTTCCTCGATGACGAACAGGTTGGTGCGCACGGTGGATGGCGGCTCGACCACCTTGGGGCCGAGCAGAATGTGCTGGTGGCCGCCGCCACGGTAGAGATCATCATGCTCAAGGAACATGGTGGCGGGCAGCACGATGTCGGCGACCTTGGCCGTATCGGTCATGAACTGTTCGTGCACGGCGACGAAAAGATCATCGCGCAGAAAACCGCGCTTCACCAGCCGCTGTTCCGGCGCGACATTGACCGGATTGGTGTTCTGGATCAGCATCGCCGTCACCGGGCCGCGATGGCGCAGCGCTTCCGCATCGCCAGTCAGCACCCGGCCGACCTGCGACTGATCGAGCATGCGGATATCCGGATCCAGCATCACTGATCCGACCAACTCGCGCTTGTCGAACCGGAAAATATCGTTGTTGGTATGGAAGGCGCCGCCGCCTTCATGCTGCCAGGAACCAAGCACGGTCGGCACCGAGGCCGCAGCATGGATGGCCACCGCACCGTTGCGCTGACGGGTAAAACCGTAGCCGAGACGGAAATAGGTTTTGGGCGTTGTGCCGATCAGCCTGCCGAACGCCTCGATCTCCTCCACCGGCAAGCCGGTGATGGCAGAAGCCCATTGCGGCGTGCGCGTCCTCAGATGCGCTTCAAGACCGGCCGGATCGTCGGCATATTTTGCCAGATAGGCCCGGTCGGCATAGCCGTCGCGAAAGGCGATGTGCATGACGGCGCAGGCAAGGGCCGCGTCGGTTCCCGGCTTCAGCACCAGGCCCATATCGGCCTGCTTGATTGTCGGATTGTCGTAGATGTCGATAACGACGATCTTGGAACCGCGCTCCTTGCGGGCCTTGATCGCGTGGGTCATGACGTTGACCTGGGTGGAGACCGCATTGGTGCCCCAGATGACGACGCAATCGGATTTGGCCATCTCGCGCGGATCGGGGCCACGCAGCGAACCGGTCGCCATCGCCAGCCCGGTCCAGGCGAGGTTGGTGCAGATCGAGCCGAAGAAGCCGGAATATTTCTTGGCGTGTCGCAGGCGGTCGATCGAATCGCGCTGCACCTGCCCCATCGTGCCGGCATAGAAATAGGGCCAGACGGCTTCGGACCCATATTGCTGCTCGGCTTTGACGAAGGCTCCGGCGATCTCGTCCAGCGCGTCCTCCCAGGACAGCTCCTGCCAGCGGCCCTCGCCCTTGGCACCCTTGCGGCGCTGCGGCACCATCAGGCGGCCGGGGTGATAGATGCGCTCGGAATAGCGTGCGACCTTGGCGCAGATGACGCCGGCGGTGTAGGTATTGGCGCCAGCGCCGCGCACCCGGCCTATCCGGCCTTCGGGCGTAATATCGACCTCCAGCGCGCAGGCCGAGGGACAGTCGTGCGGACAGACAGTGTGGCCGACGGACTTTTCTGGTTTTATGGGGGTCGCAACGTTCATGGCTTTTCTATATTGCATCGCGAAAGGGTGTCACAGTCCCCTTCGCCATACATTCCAACATTTCACGGGACGATAAGGGACGCGAATGAATTACCGTCACATCTACCACGCTGGAAACTTCGCCGATGTCCTCAAGCACGCCGTGCTTGCCCGGCTGATCGTCTACATGGCGCAGAAGGAAAAAGCGTTTCGCGTGCTCGATACCCATGCGGGCATCGGCCTCTACGACCTTTCGAGCGAAGAAGCGCAAAAGACCGGCGAATGGGTCGACGGCATCGGCCGCATTCTCGATGCCGACATTCCGGCCAAGGCGAAGGCGATCCTCGAACCATACCTCACGGCCGTGCGCGATCTCAATCCGGATCGGGGCCCGGATGGCGGCCTGACGCTCTATCCCGGCTCGCCAAAACTGACCCGCATGCTGATGCGGCCGCAGGACCGGCTGTCGGCGATGGAACTGCATCCCGACGACTACGAAACGCTGCACCGGCTGTTCGACGGCGATTTCCAGAGCCGGATCACCGAGCTCGACGGCTGGCTGGCGCTCGGCGCCCATCTGCCGCCGAAGGAAAAGCGCGGCATCGTGCTGGTCGATCCGCCGTTCGAAATCGCTGGCGAATACGAGCGGCTGGCGGATGGCCTGCACAAAGCCTACCGGCGGTTTTCCGGCGGCACCTTCTGCCTGTGGTATCCGCTCAAGCAGGGCGCGCCGATCGCCGAATTCCACGCCGCCCTTCAGGCATTGGAAATCCCCAAAATGCTCTGCGCCGAGCTCTCGGTCCGCAGCGACCGCGACACGGCCGGGCTTTCGGGTTCCGGCCTGATCATCGTCAACCCGCCTTTCACCCTGAAGAGCGAACTCGACATCCTCTTGCCCTTCCTCAAGGACCGGCTGAAGCAGGACCGCCATGCGTCTGCCCGCGCTTTCTGGCTGCGCGGCGAGGACGTGCTGGAACGGGATTGAACAAGAGCGGGATTGAACCGGGACTTGACGGTCCCCTATCAAGAGACGCAATCTGACAGACGTCCACCGCGTGGACCTAAGGGAGACGATCATGACCGGAATGCTTGTCCCAGCTGTTCTATTCTCTCTGGCGGCGGTTGCCTGCAGCACGGCACCGGTGGCGGCGGCCGACTATATGGACGACGGCACGGGGCGCGTTGCCGATGCTTGCGGCAGCCCCGCCGTGCTGGGATTCATCAGGTCGAATTTCGACGACAAGGCAGACGGCTATCTGAAAACCAATATGGCCATCGCCGAAATCCGCGGCATGCACCAGAACCGCGTCGAGCTTCGCGACGAGACCCATCTGGTCCAGCGCGAATATTGCCGGGCTACGGCGACCACCACCGATGGCAAGCGGCGGCCGCTGTGGTACCTGATCGAACGCGGCTGGGGTTTCGCCGGCATCGGTCCGAACATCGAATTCTGCCTGAGCGGGCTTGATCCCTGGTACGTGTATGGTGCGCAGTGCGCTTCGTTGCGGTGAAATCGGTGATTTCAGGCTTTCGCTTTTCTGTCGCCGCCCTCTGTGGACTGTTCCTGCTTGCTGCCTGCAGCGGCGAGAGTGGGGAAGACAGCTCCAAGGTCAAAACAAACCCCGCTGCGTCCACGGCCAACACGCCGATCATCGGCACGCCGGCCAGCGGAACACGTCAGAAAACCCGGGCGATTCCGCTGGGCAGCGGTTTCGATTTCTATGTCCTGTCGCTGTCCTGGTCGCCAAGCTGGTGCCTGGACAACGATCCGTCGGGACGATCGATGCAATGCGACCCGGACAACGATCACGGTTTCATCGTCCACGGGCTCTGGCCGCAGAACGAGCAAGGCTATCCGGAATTCTGCCGGACGCGGGAATCCGACCGGGTGCCGGACGCGTTGGGGCGAACCCTGTTCGATATCATGCCGTCGATGGGGCTGATCGGCCATGAATGGCGCAAGCACGGTTCCTGCTCGGGGCTGAGCCAGAAGGATTATTTTTCCGTTTTGCGCGCCGCCCGTGAAAAACTGGTGATCCCGCCGTCCCTGCAATCGGCCGGATCGGACCAGAGGACAAATGCCACGCAAATCGAGACGGCGCTGACATCGGCCAATCCGGGCCTGCGCCCCGATGCGCTGGCGGTCACCTGTGCCTCCGGCCGCGTCGATGAAGTCCGCATCTGCTTCAACAAGGATCTCAGTTTCCGCGCCTGCGGCGAGATCGATCGCGCCGGCTGCAAGGTGAAAAGCCTCAAGCTTCCGGCGATCCCTTGATCTTCCCATCAATGACCATGCAACGAAAGAAAGTCCGCATGAAGATCTTCTACTCCCCCACCTCCCCCTATTCCAACAAGGTGCGCATGGCGGCGCGCTACGCGGGCCTTGAGACCGAAAACGTTTTGACCGACACCAACGGCAATCCGCAGGACCTGATCGCCAGCAACCCGTTCGGCAAGATCCCGACGCTGGTGACCGACGAGGGCAAGGCGATCTACGACAGCCGCGTGATCATGAATTTCATCGACCGCGAGACCAAGGGCAAGCTTTATCCGCGCAACGCTGAGAAGCGCACCGACGTGGACATACTGGAAGCCTTGTGCGACGGCATCTGCGACTGCCTTCTGGCGATCGTCTATGAAAAGCGCTTCCATCCGCCGGAAAAGGTCCACCAGCCCTGGATCGACAGGCAGTGGGAAAAGGCCGGCCGCGGCCTCGACCTCCTCAACGCCAACATGCCGAAAACCGGGGCCAAGCTGCATGCGGGTCATTTCGCGCTTGCCGCGCTGCTGCGCTATCTCGAGTTGCGTTTTGCCGGTGAATGGCAGAAGGGCCGCCCGAAGCTGAAGAACTGGCCGCAGAAGTTCGAAAAGTTCTTCCCGGACTACGCCCAGTTCAAGGTCTGAGACCGCCGAGATCACTGATTAAAATGCAAAAAGGCCGGATCGCTCCGGCCTTTTTGTCATGTGCAGTCTGATGGATCAGAACTTGACGCCCATACCGACGCGGACGCTGTGTTCGTCGTAGCCCGACGAAACCCTGCCGCCCGGCAGGTTGAAATCCTTCGAACCGTAGTCCGAGTAGCGGTATTCGACGCGCGCCGTGACATTGTCGGTCACGAAGGCTTCGGCACCGGCACCGGCCGTCCAGCCGAGCAGCGTGTTCTTGTCCGAGCCGCCTGCATTGCCAGTGGCCTTGACGCTGGATGCAGCGACACCGGCCGTACCATAGACGAGAACCGGGTTCAGGTCGTAACCGACGCGGCCGCGAACCGAGCCGTTGACGCCCTGTTCCATGCGGCGGTCGGAGTTGCGCGCGTCGTTGTCGCCGTAGTTGATATCGGCTTCCGCACCGTAAACGATGTTGCCGCTCTGCATGTTGTAGCCGCCATAGAGACCGCCGCCGAAGCCGGCCGCACCACGGCCGCCGGTCGCGCCATACTCGCCACGAGCCCAGTTGGCGGTACCACCGACATAGGCGCCCGACCAGTTCTTGACAGCCGGTTCGTTATATTCTGCAGCCGGAGCGGCCGGAACTTCGTCGATCGCGTCGGCAGCCTGCACGGCGGAAAAAGCGATGAGGGATACGGCAGATGCCATAAGAGTGGTGATGAGAGTACGCATTAAAGTCTCCTTTACGAACCGATGTTCCGGACCCTCGCGGTCCCAAACTGATACATCGGGAAATTTCTATTTAACCCCGCCCGGTTGATGGAGAAATTGACAATCAAATGCGGATTCTCAAGAGCTAAATTGTGAAATTTTAGAGGCAGAAGCATGGCTAAAATTCGATGTTGCTTCGCAGCCACATGGTAATTATTAACCATGAAAGAGTATTAATAAAATATATACTACAACAACGCGAAATAATTCAATTTACCGCTTTTGCATTAATTTTTCCGAAACGAATGCATCGGGCCGTTTCACAATAACGCCCCTCCTCCTATATCCTTGCGGCATGCAAAAATACGAATCGCATAACGGCACCCGGAGCACGCCTTTGAAAACAGCGCTGGTCACCGGTGGTGCCAAACGCATTGGCAAGGCTATCGTCGAGGATCTTGCCCGGCACGGCTTTGCCGTGGCCATTCACGCCAACACGTCGCTGGCGCAGGCGGAGGCGCTTGCAGCCACGATACGCGCAAACGGCGGCACCGCGTCGGCAATCATGGCGGACCTGGCCGATACGGCCTCGACCCAGGCATTGATGCAAAAAGCCGTCGCAGCGCTTGGACCGATCGGCCTGCTGGTCAACAATGCCTCGCTGTTCAAGAAAGACAGCCTTGAAGACTTTGACGAAGCGATATGGGACCGGCATTTCGCCCTGCACGTCAAAGCCCCGTCCCTGCTGGCCCGTGATTTTGCCGCGCAATTGCCGCCTGCGGAGTCCGGGCTGGTCGTCAACATCATCGATCAGCGGGTCTGGGCTCCCAATCCGAGATTTTATTCCTATATGTTGTCGAAGTCGGCGCTTTTGACGGCGACGAAAACGATGGCGCAGGCCTTAGCTCCGGCAATCCGCGTCAACGGCATCGGCCCCGGCCCGACGCTGCCGAACGAACGGCAGAATACGACGGATTTCGACACGCAGATCGAGGCGCTGATCTTGAAGCGTGGTCCGCAGCTTGACGAATTCGGCCGGGCGATCCGGTTCCTGTTCGACACGCCGTCGATCACCGGCCAGATGATCGCGCTTGACGGCGGCCAGCATCTGGCCTGGGAAACGCCGGATATTTTGGAGATTGTGGAATGAACGGGCGCGTGCCCAACGATGGCGGCATTCTCTATGATGAAAATGCCAGAGACGACGAAGACCTGATCGAGGGAACGGATCCGGCTGCGCCGGCGCCGATCCTCGACTGGGCGGAGACCAGCGCCATTCCCGACGGCTTGCGCGGTGCCGACCTGATCCAGGCCTTTGTCAAGCTCTTGCCCAACAGCCCCGGCGTCTACCGCATGTTCAACGAAGCCGGCGACGTGCTCTATGTCGGCAAGGCACGAAATCTGAAGAAGCGCGTCAGCAACTATGCGCAAGGACGGCTGCATTCCAACCGCCTGACCAAGATGGTGCGCGAAACCGCCCATATGGAATTCGTCACGACGCGCACCGAGATCGAGGCGCTGCTGCTTGAAGCCAACCTGATCAAGCGCCTGCGGCCGCGCTTCAACGTGCTGTTGCGCGATGACAAGTCGTTTCCCTATATTCTGGTGACGGGCGACAGCCGCGCACCGGCGCTGTACAAGCATCGCGGCGCGCGTAGCCGCAAGGGCGATTTCTTTGGTCCCTTCGCCTCGGCCGGCGCCGTCGGCCGCACCATCAATTCGCTGCAGCGCGCCTTTCTGCTGCGCACCTGCACCGACAGCGTGTTTGAAAGCCGCACCCGCCCCTGCCTGCTGCATCAGATCAAGCGCTGCGCCGCACCCTGCACCCATGAGGTCAGCGACGCCGACTATGCCGAGCTGGTGACCGAGGCCAAGGATTTCCTCTCGGGCAAGAGCCAGGCGGTGAAGGCGACGATTTCGGCGGCGATGAGCGAGGCCTCCGAAAATCTCGATTTCGAGCGGGCAGCGCTCTACCGCGACCGGCTGGCGGCGCTGTCGCATGTCCAGAGCCACCAGGGTATCAATCCGTCCGGGGTCGAGGAAGCCGATGTCTTCGCCATCCATCACGAAGGCGGCGTCTCCTGCATCCAGGTATTCTTCTTCCGCACCGGCCAGAACTGGGGCAACCGCGCCTATTTCCCCAAGGCCGACCCAACGCTCACGTCAGCCGAAGTGCTCAGCGCGTTCCTTGCTCAGTTCTACGACGACAAGCCCTGTCCCCGGCAACTCCTGCTCTGCGAGACAGTCGAGGAGCAGGAGCTGCTCGGCGCAGCACTCAGCGAAAAATCCGGCTACAAGGTCGTCATTCTGGTGCCGCAGCGTGGCGAGAAGAAGGATCTGGTCGAGCATGCCATTGCCAATGCCCGCGAGGCGCATGGCCGCAAACTGGCCGAAACCGCCTCGCAATCACGGCTGCTGGACGGCTTTGCCACGACGTTCAAGCTCGAGCGCGCCCCGCGCCGCATCGAGATCTACGACAATTCCCACATCATGGGCACCAATGCCGTCGGCGGTATGGTGGTGGCGGGGCCGGAAGGTTTCGTCAAAAGCCAATACCGGAAGTTCAACATCAAATCGACCGACATCACCCCAGGCGACGATTTTGGCATGATGAAGGAAGTGATGACGCGACGGTTTTCGCGGCTTTTGAAGGAAGAGGGAAAACCCGACCGCAGTGTCGAGACCAACGAGGACAGCGCGTTCCCGGCCTGGCCGGATGTGATCCTCATCGATGGCGGCCAGGGCCAGATGACGGCGGTGCGCGCCATTCTCAAAGAGTTGGATATCGAGGATTGCGTCACCGCCATCGGCGTCGCCAAGGGCGTCGATCGAGAGGCCGGCCGCGAGCGGTTCTTTCCGCCGGGCGGCAGCCGTGACGGGTTTTCGCTGCCGCCGCGCGATCCCGTGCTCTATTTCATCCAGCGCATGCGCGACGAAGCGCACCGGTTTGCCATCGGCACGCACCGGGCGCGGCGCAAGAAGGAGATGGTCAAGAACCCGCTCGACGAGATCGGCGGCATCGGCCCGACCCGCAAGCGCGCCCTGCTCCATCATTTCGGCACCGCCAAGGCCGTCTCACGCGCCGGGATCAACGACCTGACCGCCGTCGAGGGCATTTCCGAAGCGGTGGCGCGGCTGGTCTACGATCATTTCCATGAGGACGGCACGAAATAGCCAATGGCGGCGGGCATCATTGCCCGCCGCCATTGGCATCCAGTCCAGGGATGAGCGCGACCGGCGACTAGGCCTTTGCGGCTTCATCGATGAGGGCTGCGACTTCGACGGGCATCGAGGCCAGCGAGGCATGGCTGGCCTTCAGCGTGATCACCTTCTTTGCGCCGAGTCGGCCCGACATCCAGCGCTGGTTGTCGGGATGGATCATGTGGTCCTCGCTGGAAATCTGGTACCAGCTGCTCTTGTTCTTCCATGCCGGATTGCTGATCACGTCGCCGAATGTGCTGGCAAGCGGCGCCCTCTGGGTGATTCCCATGACAAGGCCTTCGCTGGCGGTCAGATCCTGGCAGAAGCTCTCGTGGTACTTCTCCGGCTTGACCCAGAGATAACCGTCGCTATCCGGCGCCAGATTGGCAGCTCCGGCCGGCGGATTTTTGGCGGTGATGCCGCCTGGGCTCTCGCCGGCGTCAGGTGCAAATGCAGCGATATAGACAAGCCCTGTGACATTCGGCTGATTGCCCGCCTGGGTAATGACGGCCCCGCCATAGGAATGGCCGACCAGCAGAACAGGCCCGTCTAACTGCGCAATCATCTTGCGGGTGCGCTCGGCATCATCCGCCAGGGATGTCAGCGGCATCTCGACCGCTTTGATGGACGTATGCCCCAAGCGGGTCAGTTCGACGATGACTTTGCTCCAGTGCGCAGCCCCACCCCAGAAGCCGTGAACGAGAAGAATTGTCGGAACTTGTGCCACAGGACGTTCTCCAGAATAGTGGGTGAAAAACAGCTGAAAAAGAATGGCTTCTAATCCCAATCCCGTACTGAAAAAATCCCATTTCTGTGACCGTATTGTGACGTTGCAATCAGGGTGCCAGCCGCCCCAGCCCGGACAGCATATAGGTCAACTCCGCCTGACGCCGCGTGCCGGTCTTGAGGAAAATGCGTTTCAGATAGGTTCGGACCGTTTCCAGCTTCAGGCCGAGCTTGACGGATACGGCCTCCAGGCTTGCGCCGGAGGCAAGTTCCCGGGCCACACGGGCCTCTCCGGGCGTCAGGTCGAACAGGCCGCTCAGCACCCGCATATCCGGCGGCCCTGCCTGGCCGACCGGTGTGGCGATCAGCACCGCAAGGCTCTTGGAAAAGATGTCGCGCGCATTGCGCCTCACCGGCAGCAGATGGAGGATCAGGGCCGGCATGCCCTGTTCCGCCGCCAGGGGAATGGACTGGACGTTGGATGCCTGCGCGACAACCAACTGATCCAGCGCCGCCAGAACCAGTCCGTTGACCGTAGGGTTTTTCAGTGAAATTCTATTGGCGGCACCGGTGCGAATGCGCGGCGAGAGCGCTTCCATATCATCGTTCATCGCCAGCACCCGATTGTCGTTGCCAAGAACTGCGGCCGGAAGACCGATCAACGCAAGCGTTGCCGCGATGCTTTCCGCCTGCCGGAAAAACATACGCGACGCGATCAGCGTGGCGCGGGCAAGATCGCCTTTCAAGCTGTTGGCACGATCGAGAGCCGCGATCGAGAAAGGCCCGTCACTGCTGCGGCCGATCATGTCGAAGATCAGGGTGTGTCCCGACGGCTCGGTCAGCACCGCTCCCATGCTCCAGCCGAGACCAACCGGCCGTAAAAATGTGTTGTAGATGGGATCAGCCGCGATTTCTTCGGCGGTCATCAGATCGACATCCCGGGCGAACGCCATCGGCGATAACTGCATCGAGCGCTCGGGCCGCGGGTTCGGCAGTTTCACCTCGCTCGCCGCATACCGCTCCATCTGTTCCGCGATGTTCGGCGAACACACCCATCGCATCGTCGAATCCGTATCAATGGTCAGGATGCCAGCGGAAAACCCGGAGACTTCCTCAGCCAGACTGGCGCAGACATCCGGCCACAGCTCGGGAATAACTGCGGCTTCGTAAATCCTGTCGATCAGCGTCATGTCATCGGACATTATTTGCTCTGCGTTGGAGCATTTATTCGATGATGCCCTAAGGACGGAGCTTTTGCCAAGCGCAATGCGTGAACAGACCAAAAATGGGGCTTTCAGTTCACCCTGCGTTCAGACGAATTCCGCCATAATTCAGGCCGATCTCTAATGACTGGTTGACGCCGCAGTCACAAAGTCTTTCATCTGTCGTCAAAGAACTCGCAGAGAACCCGAATCGATGTCCACCACGCCTGCCGCTTACAACATTCCCAATCTCCTGACCTATGCCCGTATTCTGGCCGTGCCGCTGATCGTCCTGTGTTTCTTTGTCGAAGGCAGGCTGCAGAGCTCGGATTTTGCCCGATGGACGGCGCTGGGGCTGTTTGCCGTGGCCTCGATCACCGATTTCTTCGATGGTTACCTGGCGCGCATCTGGAAACAGACCTCCAATATCGGCCGCATGCTGGATCCGATCGCCGACAAGCTGCTGGTCGCTTCGGTTCTGCTGCTGGTCGCCGCCGATGGCACGATTGCCGGCTGGTCGATCTGGGCTGCGATCATCATTCTGTGCCGTGAAATCCTCGTTTCCGGCCTGCGCGAATATCTCGCCGCCCTGAAGGTCAGCGTGCCGGTAACCCGCATCGCCAAATGGAAAACGACGATCCAGATGGTTGCCATCGCCTTCCTGCTGGCCGGCCCTGCCGGCGACAAGGTGCTGCCCTACACGACCGAAATGGGCATCGGCCTGCTCTGGCTGGCTGCCGCCATCACGCTCTATACCGGCTACGACTATTTTCGCGCCGGCCTGAAACACATGGTCGACTGATGGCGAGCGTCAACCTCGTCTATTTCGCCTGGGTGCGCGAGCGGATCGGCAGGGGCGAAGAAACGCTGGAGCTTCCGGACAGCGTGGTCACGGCAGGCGACCTGCTCGCCCACCTGAAGACGCTGGGCGAAGAATACGAGACGGCGCTGGAGCATGAAAACGTCATCCGCGTCGCCATCAACCAGGAACATGTCGATCACGACGAGACGATCACCGGTGCGCGGGAAATCGCGCTTTTCCCGCCGATGACTGGAGGCTGAGACGGTGACGCGTGCTCCCGTCACGGTTCGCGTCCAGCGTGGCGATTTCGATCTGGCATCGGAAGTACAGGCACTGTCGGCCGGCCGCCACGATATCGGCGCCGTGGTGACGTTTTCCGGGCTTTGCCGCGATGAAGCCGGAACGCTGAGCGCGCTTGAACTCGAGCACTATCCAGGCATGGCGCAAGCCGAAATCACCCGTATCTGCCAGCAAGCCATCACCCGCTTTAGCCTTCAGGCCGTCACCGCGATCCATCGCTACGGCAAGATCGCGCCCGGCGAAAACATCGTGCTTGTCATCACCGCCTCGCCGCACCGGCAGGCGGCCTTCGATGGCGCTAATTTCATCATGGATTTCTTGAAAACCGCGGCGCCCTTCTGGAAGAAGGAACATGGCACCGATGGTACTGTGGGTGGCTGGGTCAGCGCCAAGGACGAGGACGACAGCGCAAGGGACCGCTGGTCGGACTGACCAGGCCAATCTGTCAGGGCTGAAACTGTTCCTTGCGCGTCAGCACCAAAAGCAGCACCAGGAACGAAAAGATCACAAAATCCCGCCACAGCATTGGCCCATAGGCGCTCCACAGGGTTTCGCTCAATCCCATCACCGCTGCCCCCAACGCCGCCAGGACAGGCGCGGTCTGGCCGCCGATGGCGGCAATGAACAGCACCTTGACGCCGAACACCAGACCGGCCCCGAAATCCATCGTGCCGTAATAGGCGGTCGCCAGAATGCCCGCGATCGCCGCCAAAAGGGCCGAAAATCCGTAGGCGGCGATGAAGATGCGGCGGCCATCCACGCCGCACAATGCCGCAGCGCCCGCATCGTCGGACACGGCCCGCCACGCACGGCCCCAGGCCGAGCGCGCGAGGAACAGCTGCCCTGCCCCGATGATGGCCAGCATCAGGGCCGTGTTGACAAGCTGCACCACCGTCAGCGTCACCGGAAACCGCGGATCGGACCAGAGCGTCACCGGCGTATTGAGAAACGGCGGCAGCCAGAGGCTGCGCGTCTGCGCCGCGATTCGCGACACTTCCATCAGCACCAGCGCGATGCCGAGCGAGACGACCACCACCGTGTTGGCCGAGGTTGCCGCCAGCCTGTGCATGACCGAGCGGCCGATCAACAGGCCGGCGCCGAGCGTATAGACCAGAGCCGAGACCGCACCGACCGCAAGCGCTGCCGGCAGCACCAGCCACAGGCGGTTCCAGGCAAAATCGGCAAACAGCAGGAAAATCTGCCCGGCAAAGCCGAACAGTGCGCCATAGGTGAGATCCGCTCGCCGGGTAACGGAAAAGGCGACGGAATAGCCGAAGGCGAGCAGCGCATAAAGAGCCGCGATAGGCAGGGCGCTGGCAAGCTGCTGCAGAAAATAGGCCATGATATATCCACTGATGACAAAATCATTATAACTGGTAAAATACGTTTTACCAGTTAGGATATTGCATGACGTTTTCCTGGACCCAGCACCGTTTTTCCGGTGGCGCACTCGCTCTCGATGTCGCCAATTCGGTGATTCTGCGTTTCGACGCCGAGCGGCGGATCGACCGCTATGCCGATCCCGTTGCGATGCGCGACTTTGCCGCTGCTGCAAACCGGTTCTCTGCTGAACAGCAGCTGTTCGGGGTGCTGGAGCCGGTTGCCCTGGAAAACCGCGAGGCGTTTCTGGATCTGCGCGAGGCCGCCGACCGGCATTTTCGCGCCCGCGTGCTCGGCGCCTCCACCGGAGACGACCTGGCCGACCTGCTCGACGCGGCGTCCGCCATCATCCGCAGGCATAAGGCGGAAACCGCGCGAACGCCGCTGGATGCCGCCACGGCGCACTCGGCGCTGATGCTGGCGACATTCGCTGAGCCCGAGCGGTTGAAAATCTGCCCCAATTGCCAATGGCTGTTTCTCGACCGCAGCCGCAACCGCAGCCGCACCTGGTGCGACATGACCGTCTGCGGCAACCGCGCCAAGGCCAACCGCCACTACCAGCGCCAGAAGAAGGAGTTTGCCGCATGAGCACCCGGCACCTTACCCTTGCCGCGACGCTTCTTGCCGTTATGGCCGTTCTGCCTGCCTGCCAGCGCGAGACCGGCCCCGACCCGCTTCAGTTGACCGGCAAGATGTTCATCTTCAACTACCGCCTCGCCTATGCAACCTACATGATCACGCTGACGAAGACCGAACAGGTTGCCGACGGCAGCACCGTTGTCGCCACATTCGAAGACCCATCCGGCGGTCCGCCCCTGACGCTCGACCGCAAGCTGTTTCCAACGCTCGACAAGATCGTCCTTGAAAGCCCCGACGTCACCTGCGTGAAGAGACAAAAACCCTATGCGGTGACGATCGAGGTCAAAGGCCCCGACGGCACCATCCTGCAGACACTGAAAACCTCGGTCATTTCCAACCTCGACCAGGACATCATGCCTGCAGAAGCCCTGGTGGTCGGCCCGGCCTATGACAAGAACCCGGACGTCTTCAAGAACGGCAAGGCCCCGGAACATTTCCGGACTGCGAAGTGTCCTACCTGAGACGCCATAATATAAAAAAGCCGGAGCGTTTCCGCCCCGGCTTTTTACAGTCTTTTCAAATTCTTCGGGTCAAAACCCTCAGAGATTGATTCAGCCGACGATTTCGGTGTCGGAGAACCAGTACTTGATTTCCTGGGCAGCGGTTTCCGGAGCGTCCGAACCGTGAACCGAATTTTCGCCGATCGACAGAGCGTGGGTCTTGCGGATCGTGCCTTCGTCGGCGTTGGCCGGGTTGGTCGCGCCCATGATTTCGCGGTTCTTCAGGATGGCGCCTTCGCCTTCCAGAACCTGGACGATGGTCGGGCCGGAGGTCATGCCTTCAACCAGTTCGCCGAAGAAAGGACGTTCCTTGTGAACGGCGTAAAAACCTTCGGCTTCGCGGGTGCTCATCCAGACGCGCTTGGAAGCGATGACGCGCAGACCTGCGTCTTCGAGCATCTTGGTGATGGCGCCCGTCAGGTTACGCTTGGTTGCGTCCGGCTTGATCATCGAAAATGTGCGTTCAATCGCCATTGTCTCAATTCCCTTTGCTTACATAAATCGGGGGTTTTTCCGCGAATTTTGCGGTTCAATAGCCGCCAATTCCGTGCAAAACAAGGGGGAGACGCGAAGTTTCACGCCGCTGTCACGCAGCGCCCGGCACCGTTATGCAGATCGATGCAACGCTCGAACCACTCGATCACCGGATCGCCCGGCTCGAGAATCCGCTTCGTCGAGACGATGCGCGCCCATTGCAGTGGCCCGAAGACGATATAGTCGGCAAACAATGGTGTCTCGCCGCCGATGAACGGCTGCTTCTTCAGCATCGTGCGCAACGGCTCAAGCTTTGCCGCGAAGGTCTTTAGTTCCTCTATCCCGGTTTCCGCCACCGCCTCGAGGCTCATGCCGAAGCGGGCTTCGCGGGAGGTGCGGAAATAGGCCTGATCGACCGGCTCCAGGCTGTCGTGAATGTCCATGAGGATGATGCGCACAAGCGATGTGTGCAGTGTCATCAGCGACCAGCTCTCGATGAACCGTGCCATCCCCTTGCCGCCCTCGCCGCCAAACAGCGATGGACGATCCGGATAGGTCTTCTCCAGATAGAGCGCGATCTCGAAACTGTCACTGACCAATTGATCGCCGTCGCGCAGCAAGGGTACGATCTTCGTTGCCGCGTTCTCGATCACCGGGATCTGGGTGAAGCCCACCGGCATGGTCTGGTGATCCAGGCCCTTATGGGCAAGCGACAGGACCGTCTTCCACGTATGGGGCGAAAACGGCCGGCTCCGGTCTGCGCCGCAGAGCGTATAGAGGGTGCGGGTCATGTCGTCTCCTTCAAAGGCATGGCAACCAAAAGCATGGCAACATGGGCATTCGAAACCACAGACAGCCAACAATCAAATCAGTAAATTTCATGGATCGCATCACCCATCGCGATGCGTTTTGGCGCTAGACTGCGCAAAACCTTGGGGACTACCGCGATGCTCGATCACTACCGGATGTTTGCCGACTATAATCGCTGGGCCAACCGGCTTGTCTTTGACGCGGCTGGCAAGCTCGACGACGCGCGATACCGCGAAAACAAGGGCGCCTTCTTCGGCTCGCTGCACGCGACGCTCAACCACGTGCTATCAGCCGACCGGATCTGGATGAAGCGTTTTACCGGCACCGGCGAAGCGCCGAAAACACTTGACGGCATCCTGTTCGGTAATTTCACCGAGCTCTCGGCTGCTCGAACCGAAGAGGACACGCGCATCGTCGCCTTTGTCGCCAGCCTCACCGAACAGGCTCTCGCCGGCCGCTTTACCTATACGCCGGTCAGCAACCCTATCCCCGTCACCCAGCGTCTCGCCCCGCCGCTCGCCCACTTCTTCAACCACCAGACCCACCATCGCGGCCAGTGCCATATGACGCTGACGGCGCTGGGCGGGCCGAGCCTTGCTCTGGACATGAGCTATTTCCTGCGGGCGCCGGAATACCGGCATTATGCGGAGTGAGGCAAGCACCGGAAATCATTTGGTTCTTCGCTGATGTCACAGCAATGTCACAAGGCTTGAGCAAGTCAGCCGCGTCATAGTCCGTTCATATTTTAAGAATGGAGCAGGACGACGCCATGGATTGGTATCCCATCGAAGCGCTTGAGGCCGGCAAGCTTGCCGTGCTGCATTTTGAAAATCAGGACGAGCAGCGCTGGGTCGGCTACATCCATGACGACGGCATCTGCCACTGGCCGGAGAATGTGTCGGGACGCCGCCCCGATGGCTGGCAGGACCTCTCTGCCCTGTTCTCGGCGCTGCCCGACAGCGCAAAGCAGATCGTCTCGGCCTCGTTCTGACGCCTGCCCCGGTTATGCGGCAGCGCCTGTGGCGTGCCGCAAAGCCCAATATTCCCAGACAGCGACAACGAACAGCACTGCGGTCGCGGTGATCTGGATGATATAATTGCTGCAGAACGGCACGAGCCCGGCGGTTGCCGCAAGCAGAACCAGCCCGGCGAGATGCGACACCGGAATTTTCCGAGCAACCGCCATCTTCACCCAGATATTGCCGGCGAGAAACAGGATCGGGCCACCGATCATCGCCAGAGCGTTTTTCAGCGAGCTATCCTCCTGCGCATGCGACAGGCTGAAATCCTCGCCGACCGCCGTCAGGATGATGCCGGCGATGATCGGCAGATGGCCGTAGGTGAACAGGTTGTGCGCAACGCTCTCGGGGCGTGAGGTGTTTTCCGCCTTGTCGGCCGCATCCGCCTGTCCATGATGGAAATAGATCCACCACATGAAGCCGGTGCTGAGGAAGGCACTGCAGAACACCGCAAAGGTCGTGTTCGAGTTCATATGCTCGGCGGCGTTCTTGCCGGTGGTCAGGATGGTTTCGCCCAGGCAGATGATGACGAACAGGGCGCAGCGTTCGGCCATGTGCTCGCCCGAGACATCCAGCGTTTCCGGCGGCGATTTTCCAAGGCCCGGCACGGCGTAGCGGACGGCGGGCGAGGCATAGTCGATGATCAAAGCGAAGCTCCACAGCGCGATCCGGCCTTCCAGCTCCATCATCGCGCCGGCCAGCCAGAAGACGGACGAGGCCAGCGTCCAGAGCGTGATCCGCACGAAGGTGGTGAAGGATGCGTCGTCGACACCCCGATAGGCATAGAGCGTGAAGAGCGAGCGGCCGACCTGCATGGCGCAGTAGATCAGCGCGAACATCAGCCCATGCTCGCCAAAGGCTTCCGGCAGCGCCAGCGCCAGCAGCACGCCGCCGAACATCAGGCAGAACAGCATCAGCCTGACGGCTTCCGTGCCGGTGTGCAAAAGATTGGTGACCCAGGTCGTATTGATCCAGACCCACCAGATCGCCAGGACCAAAAGCATGGATTCGAATGCCGCCGTCGGCCCGAAATCGGAAGCCAGCGTATGCGACAGCTGCACGAGCGCGAAAACGAAGACCAGATCGAAGAACAGTTCGGGAAAACTGGCGCTGGTCTGGTCGGGCTCTTCTGTGCGCAGCCAATTCGGACGCTTAACCGGCATGAGACGCTCCGTTTTTGCCGCCGGTGCCGATATGTTCGCCGCTGCTTTTGGTTCCACCATCTCTGCGCATGATGTTTGTCCTGCTTGATTTTGCCGAGATATAGAGCGCCGCCCGCAGCCGGCAACGGCGCCGATGACAGACGGAACGGACAATCCGTTGCCCATATCGGCCGACCTCCTGTAAGCTTGCCCGATACGTGATCGCTGATGGAGGCGTCGCATGAAAAGACGGATGCTTGCGATGACAGCCGGTCTGATGTTTGCTTCGGCGAGCCAGGCGCAGTTCATGGATGCCGACGACCTCAACACGTTCTGCCGGCAGAAACACCCGGTGGTCGTCGGCTATGTTGCCGGCGTGCTCGACCGCTGGTCGCGCGATCTGCATCATGCCGAAATGTCCGATGTCGTCGATAAGGAAAACAACCGGCCGGACAGCAAGGTCCCGGTGACGGAGAAAATCCGTGCCAATGTCTGCGATCCCGACACAATCATGCTTGAGGAGCAGGTGCGGATCGTCTGCGCCTTTGTCGCCGCCCATCCGAAGGAACATGGTCGCAGCGCCGATATGCTGGTCCAAATGGCCATGCAGGCGAGATGGCCATGCCCGGCCCGATAATGTCTGCAGCCGGGCAGTTGTGCTTTGTCAAAACGCTCTTGCCTTTGACAGTCTTTTAATCCCGATGCTTTATCAGCTTTCTCTTGCAACCACCGCGCTTTCCGCGGTTTTGTGAGGGATGCGCAATGACGGACAAGCCCCAGCACGACGGCAATCAGGCGCAGAACGCCGCGATCCTGCTCAGGGTCGCCCAGACCATGGCCAAGCTTGGCGTTGCCGCTTTCCCCCGCAATTACGAACTGTTCTACGAGGCGCTGTCCGGCAACAATCCGCAATTGACGCGCGACGTGGCGGCACTCGGCGCGCACCCGATGCAGAACCAGATCGAGCAGATCGGCATCCAATATCACCTGTCCGGCTTTGCCGCGATCGAGGCGGATACGATCCGCGCCGATACGGCCCGCTCGATCTCCGCCGTCAGCCATGTGCTGAAGGACAGCATCGCCAAGAAGGAAGTCTTTGCCGCGATGCTGCGCAGCTTCATCACCCGGCTGGAAACCGATCCGGTCGCCGGCATGTCGGACTTCGCCGATGATGCCGCGCACCTGCGCGATGCGGTGGCGGTGTTCGAGCGCGAGGAAAAGGCCTTTGCCGCCGCGATGAACGAGACCGTGACGCAGCTTGGCGGCATCGACAGCGATATCGAGACGATGCGCAAGGCCGCCACCCGCGATCCCGTCACCGGCCTGCCGAACCGCATCGCCTTCTCGGCGAAGCTCACGGCACTCTATGACGACGGCAAGGCTGTCGGACCGGCAGCGCTGGCGCTGGTCACCGTCGAGGGCCTGCGTGACATGGGCGAGCGCCATGGCGCCGCAACCGTCGAAAAAGCGCTGAAGAAACTGGCGCCGGAATTCCGCAAATCCGTCAAGAAAAACGATTTCGTCGCCCGCATCGGCACCGACGAATTTGCCTTCGTCTTCCACGACGTCTCGGCCGACAATGCCGAAGCCATCGCTCAACGCATCTGCACCTCCGTCGAAGGCGTGCAGGTCGCCCTGCCCAACCGGGCGTTCACGACGCAGGCTCTATCGCTCTCCACCGGCATCGCCATGGCGTTTACCGCATCCGGCGGCGTCGATCTGTTCACCCAGGCCGAACTGGCTTTGAGGGCGGTTCGCAGCGGCGGCAAGCCGGGAACTTTGGTGTTTTCCGCCGCAATCGGCGGCCGGACGAAAAAAACCTACTCTCCACACGCCGCCTGACCCTGTTGCACTGCGGCAAACCCTTGCCTTCTCGGCCGAGTTCGGCCAAAACGCCGCCATGATCACGCTCAATAATCTTTCGGCCCGCATTGTCGGACGCCTTCTCATCGACCAGGCCAGCGTTGCGCTTCCGGCCGGCATCAAGGCTGGCCTCGTCGGCAAGAACGGCGCCGGCAAGTCGACCCTGTTCAAAATCATCACCGGCGACATGGAAGCCGAGACCGGTTCGGTCTCGATCCCGAAGAATGCCCGCATCGGCCAGGTGGCGCAGGAAGCCCCCGGCACCGAGGAGCCGCTGATCGAGATCGTGCTCAAGGCCGACAAGGAGCGCGAGGCGCTTCTCGCCGAAGCCGAGACCGCCACCGACCCGCACCGGATCGCCGATATCCACATGCGGCTTGCCGATATCCAGGCGCATTCGGCCGAATCGCGCGCCGCCAGCATTCTCGCCGGCCTCGGTTTCGATGCCGCCGCGCAGTTGCGCCCCGCCTCGTCGTTCTCCGGCGGCTGGCGCATGCGCGTGGCTCTTGCTGCCGTGCTGTTTTCCGAGCCGGACCTGCTTCTGCTCGACGAGCCGACCAACTATCTCGACCTTGAAGGCACGCTTTGGCTTGAAGACTATATCAGCAAGTACCCGCACACGGTCATCATCATCAGCCATGACCGCGACCTCTTGAATACCGCCGTCAATGCCATCGTCCATCTCGACCAGCAGAAGCTGACCTTCTATCGCGGTTCCTACGACCAGTTCGAGCGCCAGCGCGCCGAGGCGATGGAATTGCAGACCAAGGCCAAGGTCAAGAACGATGCGGCGCGGAAGCACCTGCAGGCGTTCATCGACCGTTTCAAGGCCAAGGCCTCCAAAGCCCGCCAGGCGCAGAGCCGCGTGAAGGCGCTGGAGCGCATGGGCACGGTCTCGTCCGTCATCGAGGATCACGTTCAGGGCTTCAAGTTCCCCGATCCGGAGAAGGAAGCCGCATCGCCGATCATCGCGCTGGAAAACGGCACCGTCGGCTATACGCCGGGCAAGCCGATCCTGCAGCACATGTCGCTGCGCATCGATACCGACGACCGCATCGCCCTGCTCGGCTCGAACGGCAACGGCAAGTCCACCTTTGCCAAGCTGATCTCCGGCCGCCTTCCCGCCACCGGCGGCTCGGTCCAGACGGCGCCGGGCCTGAAGATCGGCTTCTTCGCCCAGCACCAGCTCGACGACCTGATCCCCGAACACGATGCCGTCGAGCATGTGCGCCAGCGCATGCCCGGCGCCACCGAAGGCAAGGTGCGCGCCCGCGTCGCCCAGATGGGCCTTGCGACCGCCAAGATGAGCACGCCGGCCAAGGACCTCTCCGGTGGTGAAAAGGCCCGTCTGCTGATGGGCCTTGCCGCCTTCGATGCGCCGAACCTGTTGATCCTCGATGAGCCGACCAACCATCTGGATATCGACAGCCGCAACGCACTGATCCAGGCGCTGAACGAATATACCGGCGCTGTCATCCTGATCTCGCACGATCGCCACCTGATCGAGGCGACGGCCGACCGGCTGTGGCTGGTGAAGGACGGTACCGTCTCCAACTATGATGGCGACCTTGAGGATTACCGCGCAACCATCGTCCAGAGTTCCAAGGGTAAGGGCGGCAAGAGCAAGGGTAACGGCGGCGAGGAGCAGCTGAGCAAGGCCGAGCAGCGCAAGGCCAATGCCGACAAGCGCGCCACCTTCGCGCCGCTGAAGAAAAAGATCAACGATGTCGAATCCTTGACGGCAAAACTGAACAAACAGATTCAAGCCCTCGACAAGGAGCTTGAAGACCAGGACCTCTACGACAAGTTTCCGGAAAAGGCCGCAGCCAAGGTCAAGGAACGCGCCGAAGTCGTGGCCAGGCTCGCCAAGGCCGAAGAGCACTGGATGACATTGTCCGACGAATACGAACAGGCAATGGCAAGCTGATCGGCGGCGGTCAACTGAACAAGGCGTTTTCAGTCATCGACCTGTGATTGGGAACACGGGCCACTAGGTTCCCCGTCATTCCCGTGCTTGTCACGGGAATCCAGCCACGCAACGTCCGTCGCGTGAAAAGACTTCTCTAGCGGCGCAGACGCGCCGCTGCTGTACCCCCGCCACAAGTCCTCGGGTTAAACCCGAGGAGAGGAAGACGGAGTATGAGGTGCCCACCGGATCAAACCGCACGGGCCTTCCCTTCAAGCAGACAATGCCCTTTCCGCGCCGCTATCGTCATAGCCGTGACTCAGAACGGTTGGGGCTCCCCTGCCGCCGTTTCCTCCGTACCGAACATGACGCGCGGGGAAAGCGGGATCGTCAACACCGACAGCATGGCAACGATGTAGGCTCTTGTGGCCGATGACCTGGCGGCCGGACGGCTTGTCCGGCCGTTTGCGCTGTCGATCGGCGGCCCGCTGACCTTCGCCTATTTTGCCATCTTTTCACCCGGCATGATGCAAAATCCACCGGCGAGGAATTTCATCCACTGGCTGCACACCGAGGCCCAAACGGACGGCACCGCCTGATCAGGCAGGAACACGCTTGCGGGCCGGGATGGTCATGGCCATGACGCCGCTGATGACGCAGGCAAGACCCACAAGTGCCGTGCTGCTGATGCTTTCTCCCAGAAAGATGACGCCGATCGCCACGCCGATCGGAACGCGCAGATAGGCCTGCGCCGTCGTCCCGACAGAGCCAAGCGTGTGCACCAGCCGGAAATAGATGACGAAGGCGAGTGCTGTCGAAAATACCGATAGGCCCAGCAAGGCGAGGATCGAGCCTGTGGACGGCGCCAATGTCCAAGGTTGTTCGATCGCCAGGCTGAGCGGCATCAGGATAACCGCGCCGCAGATCAGCGACCCGGCCGCCGGCATCATCGGATCGAGCGATTTGAAACCGCGGCCGAAAATGGCAGCGCCTGCATAGCAGATCGTTGCGGCGACGATGGCGAGTTGGGCCGGTAGCTGGTCACCGGCACCGTTCAACGCTTCCAAGCCGACGACAAGGGTAATCCCGGCAATCCCGGCGACGACGCCGAACAGCTTGCGTCCCGTCACCGGTTCATGGCGGGTGAGAAGGGCTGTCAGCAGAAAGGCAAAGATCGGCGTCGTCGAATTCAGGATGGCGGCGAGACCAGCATCGACGGTTTGTTCCGCCCAGGCGATCAGCGTGAAGGGGATTGCGCTGTTCAGGCAGGCCTGAAACAGAAACCGTCCCCACGTCGCTTTGTCCTTCGGCAGGGAAAGCCCCCGGACACGCAGGACTGCCAAAAGCAGCAGGCCGGCGATCAGGGTGCGGGTGGCAATCAGCGTGATCGGCGGAATGGTCTCTACGCCGATCTTGATGAAGGTGTAGGAGGCGCCCCAGAGCGTTGCGAGCGCCAGCAGCAGCGCCAGTTCCTTTTTCAGATTTATCGTGTCCGGTGTCATGATCGTCTCACATCAGAAGGATTGCCAAATTCCATCCTGCTATATCGACCTTGACGCCGGAATGCTTCGATGAAGACCGAAGTGTAAAAGCTCTCTTGGGAAAAGTCTCCGGCCGCCCCGCTCCTACCGGGCGAACTTTCGCGCACCAGCAACGCAAAGGATGACTGCAACAGTGACCGCCAGCATCGTTGAGCTCACCGGCTCATGCAACAAAGTTGCCGCCAGCGCCAGGCCGAAGAAGGGCTGCAGCAGTTGGAGCTGGCCGACGGCGGCGATGCCGCCCTGCACGAGGCCGCGATACCAGAAGATGAAACCGATCAGCATGCTGAACAGCGACACATAGGCAAGGCTGAGCCAGGTGGGCAGCGCAACGCCGGAAAACGTGTCCGGTCTTAAGACAAGCGACAGGGCAATCATCACCGGCAGCGACAGGACCAGCGCCCAGCAGATCACTTGCCAGCCGCCCAGCGTGCGCGACAGCCTTGCGCCTTCGGCATAACCGAGCCCGCAGACGATGATCGCGGCAAGCATCAATCCATCGCCGAGAGGGGATGTCGCTCCACCCTGTACAAGCGCAAAACCGGCGACCAGCGCACTGCCGAGCGTCGAGAATATCCAGAAGGCCGGCTTTGGCCGCTCGCCGCCGCGCAATACGCCGAAGATCGCCGTCGCCAGCGGCAGCAGGCCGACGAAAACGATGGAATGCGCCGAGGTGACATGCTGGAGCGCCAATGCCGTCAACAGCGGAAAGCCGACGACAACACCGAGGGCGACGACAACCAGCGAGACGATATCGCCGCGCGACGGCCGCTTCTGCCGGAAGACGAGAAGCAGACAAAGTGCCAAGAGGCCGGCAATCGCCGCGCGCGCAACGGTCAAGAACACCGGGTCCAGCTGCATCACCGCTACGCGGGTCGCCGGCAGCGAACCGCTGAAGATCACCACGCCGATCAATCCGTTGATCCATCCGCTCGCCATCCGGTCCATTCAAAGCTCCTTGGTTTCCTTCTTATCGGCGGCGGCGGCTGGCAATGCCAGTAACAGTCATGTACGGTTTAGCAAAACTGTTATGGTATCGGATCACGTACGGATGCTCGACGAAACGAAGAGCGGCACCCTTATCGCCACGGTGATCGCCGCCATCAGGCAGCGCATTGCCGGCCGCAGCCTGACTGCAGGCGACAAGCTGCCGTCGATCCGGGCGTTTGCGCGAACCTTGCAGGTCTCCACCTCCACCGTGGTCGAAGCCTATGACAGGCTTGCCGCCGAAGGCGTGATCCAGCCGCGTCCGGGCTCGGGCTTTTACGTGGCAAGCCAGACCGCCCCCCTCGCTCTGTCGGAAATCGGGCCGAAACTGGACCGGGCGGTCGATCCCTTCTGGGTATCGCGCCAGTCGCTGGATGCAGGCAGCGATGATCTCAAACCGGGATGCGGCTGGCTGCCGCCCTCGTGGCTGCCGGACGACGGCGTGCGCCGCGCCTTGCGGACCATGTCGCGCGCCGATGGCGCGTCGCTTGCCGACTATGGCACGCCGCTCGGCCTGCCGCCCTTGCGCCAGCTGATCGCGCGCAGAATGGCCGACCACGGCATCGACGCTTCGCCGGACCAGATCATGCTGACGGAATCGGGAACGCAGGCGCTCGATCTCATGTGCCGGTTTCTGCTGGAACCGGGCGACACCGTCATGGTGGACGATCCCTGCTATTTCAATTTCCATGCGCTGCTGCGCGCCCACCGCGCCCGCATCGTCAGCGTTGCCTACACGCCCACCGGGCCTGATATCGAGCAGTTCGCCAAAGTGCTGCAGGAGCACAAGCCGCGCCTCTACATCACCAACTCCGCCATCCACAACCCGACCGGGGCGACGCTGTCGCCGGTGACGGCGCACCGGGTGCTGAAGCTCGCCGAACAGGCCGGGCTGACCATCATCGAGGACGATATCTTTGCCGATTTCGAGCATGTTGCCGCCCCGAGACTTGCCGCCTTCGACGGTCTTGACCGGGTCATCCATATCGGCAGCTTTTCCAAAACCCTGTCGGCATCGGCGCGCTGCGGCTTCATCGCCGCCCGCCCCGACTGGATCGAGGGGCTGATCGACCTGAAGATCGCCACCACATTCGGCGGCGGACGGCTCACCGCCGAGCTGGTGCTGAATGTGCTGCGCGACGGCAGCTACCGCAAGCACATGGAGGGACTGCGCCTGCGCCTTTCGCGCGCCATGACCAATGTCAGCGCCCGGCTAAAAAACCTCGGGCTCGAATCTTGGATCGAGCCGCAGGCCGGCATGTTTCTCTGGAGCCAACTGCCGGACGGCCTTGATTCGGCAGATATCGCCCGCGAAGCGCTGGCCGACAACATCGTTCTTGCCCCCGGCAACGTCTTCAGCCTGTCGCAATCGGCGACCAGTTTTTTGCGGTTCAATGTCTCGCAATCCCAGGACGACCGCATCTTCACGGCGCTGCACAAGGCCATGACGAAAAAGCGGTAGGCAGTCGCTGCAGATCGCGGTCGGACACTATCCACAAGCAAACGCTAAATTTTTACCAAAACCTTTAAGCCACCGTTCAAATCGAGGCTTTAACGTCCTTTTCCATGAACAACGAAACCCAAAATGCCTTCCGGTTCCGGCGCGTCAAATGGGGCGATCCCCGCCACGCGATGAACGCGTTGCGCAACAAGGAGCCGGTTTTCGTCGAAGAGGCTCAGGCATCAAGCCGCCTGTTCTGGGTTCTCGTCGTGCTGCTGGTGATCGCCGTCTTCGCCAGCATCGTCATCTTCGGCAGCCATCGCAGCTTGCCGTTCTGGAACTGATGCGCCCTATCCCAATTCGAACGTGGTGATGCCGTAGATCTGCCCGAGCGGCAGGTCCGGCACCGGTCCGCGATACATCCGCGCCGTTTCGAACACCGGCTTCAGATTGTAGCGATCGCACAGCCCTCGGGCTGCCGCGTTGGGCTCGGGGATATCGAGATAGACCTGGCCGCCGCCAACACTGGTCACCAGCTTGCGGAAAATCAGGTCGGCATTCGTTTCGCTGTCGGCAAACAGCGGGCCAATCTTGTGGCCTTCGCGGCAGGCCCGGATGGTGCCGTAGCCGGCAACCTCGGAATTGCGCAGCAGGGCGAAGCTTTCGCGCGTGTCCATAGCCTTCAGCCATTCGCGCAGGAAGGCGTTGCGCCGGGCCGGATTGAATCGCGCATCGTAATCGGAGAGCATCGGCACCAGCACGGGCGAGACCGAGACCAGTTCGGTGCCCGGCGGCTCGGTGCACTGGACCTCGCCGCCATAGCGGAAATTGGCATGGGCGTAAACGAAGCCCGACTTGCGGTAATTGTCCTGCTGGGCCACCACCCCATCCAGCCCGACCGTCCGGTCTCCCGCTTCCGAAAGCGCCTTTTGCCAAAGCGCAAGACCGATCCCCTGCCCGCGATAATCCGGATGCGCCATGTAGAACCCGAGGAACGCATAGGTCTCGTCGTAACGCACCAGCGACAATGCTGCGGCCATGATGCCGTCTTCCTCGGCAATCCAGTAGCCGTCCGGGTCCGCTGCCCAGAAAGCCGGTGCATCGTCGAGACCCGGATTCCAGCCCTCTTTGGCGGCCCAGTCGATCAGGACATCGAGATCGGCGCGGTCGGCTTTTCGGATGATAGGAGGCATGGGCAAAACTTCCGCAAACTTTACAATCGTCCGGTCTTATCTATAGTGAATATTCAATTGTTCAAATCGGAATATTCAAATGCCGCTCTACGTCCGGGACGAGACCGTGAATGATCTGGCTACGCAGGCACAGCGTTTGCTCAAAACCAAAACGAAGACGGAAGCGATCCGGATTGCGCTGGAGCGCGTCGTCCACAGAGATGCCCCACCTGAAACCTTACAGGAGCGACTGAAGGTTTTTCAGGATCGTTTTCGCGCTCTTGGCGAACCTGTCGAAAATTTCGACGAGAAGGCGTATCTGGACGAGATGTGGGGCAACGAATAATGTTCCTCGAAACCTCGGCAATCGTCGAATACATAGCAGAAGAGCCGCGCGCCAACGAGATGGCTGACCGTTTGAGCGCTACGACATCGCCGCTTGTGACCGCACCGACCGTTCTGTTCGAAGCGGCTGTTGTTTTGTCTCGCAAGCGCAAGTGTTCCGTTGCCGAGACCAAGACTTTGCTCCTGGATTTTCTGGAAGCGATGGACGTGAGCGTCATCCCCATCACGCCCGAAATAGGCTTTGCCGCCATCGACGCCTTTGCGCGATACGGCAAAGGGCGCGGGCATCCGGCCCAGCTGAATTTCGGCGACTGTTTTTCCTATGCTGCATGCAAGGCGGCGCATGTGCCGATGCTGTTTGTCGGCGACGACTTCACGAAAACGGATCTGGCATAACGGCCGCGCCGGACGGCTTGCCCGGGACTGTCTTTCTGCTACAAAAGCCCACCATAAAAGTCATACAAATCGAGCGAAGCACCATGAGCCCCATCCATATCTCGATCGTCGGCGTCGGCAAGATCGTCCGCGACCAGCATCTTCCTTCCATCGCCAAGAATGCGGATTACAAGCTGATCGCTGCCGCCAGCCGCCACGGCGTCGTCGATGGCATCGACAATTTCAAGTCGATCGAAGCGATGCTCGACGCGGTTCCGGCGATCGATGCGGTGTCGCTCTGCATGCCGCCGCAGTTCCGCTATGCCGCAGCCCGCACGGCGCTGGAAGCCGGCAAGCACGTCTTCCTCGAAAAGCCGCCGGGTGCGACGCTGAGCGAAGTCGCCGACCTTCAGGCGCTGGCCGACGAAAAGGGCCTGTCGCTGTTTGCCAGCTGGCATTCGCGCTATGCGCCCGCCGTCGAGGCCGCAAAGGCATTCCTTGCCTCGACCAGGATCAACGACGTCAAGGTGATCTGGAAGGAAGACGTGCGCCACTGGCATCCGAACCAGGACTGGATCTGGGCCGCCGGCGGCCTCGGCGTCTTCGATCCCGGTATCAACGCCCTGTCAATCGTCACCCATATCCTGCCGAACCCGCTGTTCATCACCTCGGCAACCCTTGAGTTCCCGGAAAACCGCGACGCGCCGATCGCCGCCTCTATCGTCTTCAGCGACGCCAAAAACCTGCCGGTTTCGGCCGAATTCGACTGGCGCCAGACCGGCCATCAGAGCTGGGACATCGTTGCCGAAACCGATGCCGGCATGATGGTCCTCTCCGAAGGCGGCGCCAAGCTGTCGATCGACGGCAAGCTGGTTCATGACGAGCCGGAACAGGAATACCCGGCGCTCTACGCCCGCTTCGCCGATATCATCAAGGCAAAGACGTCAGACGTCGATCTGGCGCCGCTGCGGCACGTCGCCGATGCCTTCATGCTCGGTCGTCGCAAGTTCGTGGATGCGTTCTTCGATTGAGCGTTTCAAGAATCATGAAGGCCGCGCACCGTTCGGTGCGCGGCCTTTTTTTGTGACAGGCGTAATATGATTAAATCGTACTGCATGCTAAAATCCTGTGAAATGGAGGATCAGGCAATGCGAACAACACAAGCCCTCAGCATAACCCTTCCCATCGAAATGGCCGAAATGGTCAAGGCGAAAGTATCGTCGGGCGAATATGCCAGCGAAAGCGAAGTGATCCGGGATGGATTGCGCACGCTTGCCGCGCGCGACGCGGCCATCGAGAAATGGCTGATCGAGGAGGTCGTGCCGACCATTGACGCTCATGATGCCGACCCGAGCCGCGCGCTTTCCGTTGAAGAGGTCCGAAAGCGGCTTCATGATCATATGGATGCACGTCAGGAACAAAAACAACCTGGCCGCCCATGAGCCACGCCATTATCTTCGACGTGGCGGCAGAGGCCGATCTCAGCGACTTATATGACTATCTGCTGCCGCGCGCCGGACCGCGTGACGCCAGAGTGTATATTAACGAGATCGTTGATTACTGCGTGTCTTTCGCCACCTTTCCCGAACGAGGCAGCCGTTCGGATAGAAGGACGGGTTTGCGCTTAGTGGGCTTCCGCCGCCGGGCAACCATAGCCTTCCGCATCAAGGGTGATGTTGTCACCATCATGCGCATATTCCATCGCGGCAGGAATGTTACATTCTCTCAAGAGGACTGAGCATTCTTCGAAACGGTTGATCAAGCCTTCTTCACCCAGCGCCCGTCCTGATTCTGCTGCCAATAGGTCAGCGCATGGCCCTCGCCCTTGAGCACCTTCCAGTGCGCCCGCGCGCCTTCCAGCTGGGCCTGGTCATAGCCGTCGAACATGAACACCACCCGCTCGTAGGCGCCGACCGGCGGCGGCACGGCGCCGTCGATGATGAAGCGGACGGTGGCGTTGTTGCCGTTATCTTCGCCAGCGGTCAAGAGAATCGGCTGATCGCTCGAAAACTCCGTCGCGTCGGTGCCATGCGGGAGAAAACTGTCGTCGCGATAGGTCCAGAGGTGATTGTCGAGCATGTCGCGGCGCTCGTCGGCCACCGTCTGCACGACGACGCGCCAGCCACGCTCGACACAGCGGTCGAGCAGCGGCGGCAGCGCGTCTTCGAGCTTGGATTCCGTCAGGTGGTAGAACAGGATTTCGGTCACGTCGCCGTCAGCTCTCGTAATTGGAGCGAACGAGTTCATCGAGCAACCGCACGCCAAAACCGGAGGCCCAGGACTGGTTGATCTCGTCGGTCGGCGAGCCCATCGCCGTACCGGCAATATCCAGATGCGCCCAGGGCGTGTCCTTGACGAAGCGCTTGAGGAACTGGGCGGCGGTGATCGAGCCGGCATAGCGGCCGCCGGTGTTCTTCATGTCGGCAAACTTGCTGTCGATCATCTTGTCATATTCCTTGCCGAGCGGCAGGCGCCAAAGCCTTTCCTGCGTCGTCAGCCCCGCCGCCGTCAGCTGGCCGGCCAGCGTGTCGTCATTGGTGAACAGGCCGGCATAATGGCTGCCGAGCGCCACCATGACGGCGCCGGTCAAGGTGGCCAGATTGATCATGAACTGCGGCTTGAAGCGGTCGTTGCAATACCACAGCGCGTCACAGAGCACGAGCCGGCCTTCCGCATCGGTGTTGATGATCTCGATGGTCTGGCCGGACATCGAGGTGACGATGTCGCCCGGACGCTGGGCGTTGCCATCCGGCATGTTTTCCACAAGGCCGATGATCCCGACGACATTCGCCTTGGCCTTGCGGGTTGCCAGAACATGCATCAGGCCGGTGACGGCGGCCGCACCGCCCATGTCGCCCTTCATCTCCTCCATGCCGGCGCCCGGCTTGATCGAGATGCCGCCGCTGTCGAACACCACGCCCTTGCCGACGAAGGCGACCGGCCGGTCCTTCGGCTTGCCGCCCTTCCATTGCATGATCGCCAGCCGTGGCGGCCGCACCGAGCCCTGTGCCACGCCAAGCAGCGCGCCCATGCCGAGCTTCTTCATGTCCCGTTCGGTGAGGATTTCGACCTCGACGCCGAGCTTTTCCAGCTCCTTCGCCTTGGCTGCGAATTCGACGGGCCCGAGAATATTGGCCGGTTCGTTGACGAGGTCGCGGGCGATGAACACACCTTCGGCGATCGCCTGCGAATGGGTGGCCGCCTTCTTGGCGGCGATCGCCGCGCCGGTGACGATCGTCACTTTTATCGGCTTCGGCAGTCCTTTCTGGTCGTCATCATCCTTCTTCGTCGTCTTGTAGGTGTCGAAGCTGTAGGCGTTCATTTCCATGCCCAGGGCAAAATCGGCGGCAGCCTTTCCGGACACTTCGACGCCGGGCGCATCGAGGAAAATCGCCACCTTTTCGGCACCACGGACTTTCGATGCCGCAGCACCGCCAGCCTTCAGCCAGTCATGCGCCGTCAGGCCGGCGCCGTCGCCGATACCGAGCACCAGAATACGATCGACGGGGGCGCCCTGCGGCGCGACGATGTCGAGGGCGCGCAGAGATTTCGCCTTGAACTTGGCGATGCGTGCGGCCTTGGCAATGATTTCATCCGGATCGGCTTCCGCAGCCCCTGCCGCCTCTTTTCCGTCAAGAGTCTTGAGCAGGATCGCAAGGCCGCCCGACAGGCGCGCTGACTTGCTGAAACCGATTTCGAATTTCAATGACATGAAGAACTCCAGAATTGCCCTGGCCCGACGCCAGTCTGTTACATGGGGGTTACAGTGGCAAACATTCGCCATCAACCGCAAGCCCGGAAACAGGTTCATGCACCGTTGTTGGTTTCGATGACCTTGGCAAGGCGCCACCTTATGTTTACATGCTGTTAACCATCATTCTTTGCCGAGCCTTAGCCCTGCTCCTTTACAATTTCGTTATCGTGGAAAACATGCAAACCGGTTCATTCAGCGCAATAGGGACATTCGGCTCGGCCATGTCCGGGCCGGCGGTAGCGAACCGGACAAACGGCAGGAAGATGGGCCAGGACCCCGTATGAAGTTGATCGAACGCTATATCCTGAAGCGGGCAACGGGCATGTTCTTTGCCACGCTTTTGCCGCTGATGGCGATCGTCTGGACGACGCAGGCCTTGACCAGCGTCAATCTGGTCACCGATAGCGGCCAGTCGACGCTGGCCTTCATGCGCCTTGCGACACTCATCCTGCCCTCGATCATTCCGCTCATCCTGCCCTTCGCGCTGGTGATCGGCGTAGCGCAGACGCTGACGGCGATGAATGCCGATTCGGAGCTGACAGTTCTGAACGCGGCCGGCAGTTCGCGCATGATGATCATCCGGCCGATCATCTATCTCGGCCTTGCACTCAGCGCGGTATCGTTCACCGTCGATAACTTCGTCGAGCCCTATTCGCGCATGGCCGTGCGCAAGATGATCGCCACCGCTCACGCGGATCTCTTGTCGTCGGTCGTCCAGGAAAACACCTTCCGCAAGATTACCGATGGTCTCTATGTCCAGGTCGCCTCGCGGCGCAACGGCGGCGTGCTTCACGGCATCTTCGTCGCCGATTCGCGCGATCCCGCCTATGAGCTCGTCTATTACGCCCGCGAAGGCGCGGTCGACGACAGCGGCTCGGCGCTGGTGATGAAAGACGGCGAGGTGCACCGCAAACTGCCGGATGGCAATGTCTCGATCATCAAATTCGACAGCTACGCCTTCGACCTGACCGACATGACCAAGATGACCGGCCAGGCGACGATCAGAGCCAAGGACCGTGACCTGCCGTTCCTGATCAATCCGGATCCGAAGGATCCTGTCTACGAGAAAAATCCGGAAGCCTTCACCGCGGAACTGCATCGCCGCTTGACGGAATGGACCTATCCCCTGCTGTTTGCCCTGATCGCACTGGTCTTCAGCAGCGATGCCCGGTCGCACCGGGAAGCCCGCGTGCATCCGATGATCACGGCGCTTTTGACATGCCTGTTCATTCGCTGGACCACATTCTATGCGGCCAACAGCGCCGAGGAATCGCGGTTCTTCATCCCGATCATGTATTTGATCCCGCTTGGCACCGGCTATCTGGCGATACGCCAGCTGGTGGGCAACAGGCGGCTTGAAATTCCGCTCACGCTGGAGCAGAAGGTCAACGAGATTCTGGTTCGCCTGCGCCTGACCAAGGCCAACCCGGCATCTGACGGGAACCAGGTGAAATGATCTCCACGACGCTCGGGCGTTATTTTTTCAAGCGTTACGCGATCACCACATTCTGGTTCCTCGCCGGCATCTTCGCGTTGATCTTCATCATCGACTTCAGCGAACTGTCGAACCGCATGTCGCAACTGCCGCGCTATTCGGTCACCGGGGCGCTGTTGATGACGACGTTCCGCATTCCGATGATCCTGCAGCAGACGGTGCCGTTCGTCGCCCTGTTTGCCGGCATGGCGTCGCTGATCTCGCTCAATCGGCGCTATGAACTGGTGGTGACGCGTGCGGCCGGGATCTCCGCCTGGCAGTTTCTGCAGCCCTTCGTGATCGGCGCGTTCCTGTTCGGTATTGCCACGGTTATTGCGCTCAATCCGATCGCATCCTGGGGGACGAAACAGGCCGAGGCGCTTGAGGCCGAATGGGGCAGCTCGTCCTCGGCCGTATCGGCAATCTCCATCCCCTGGCTGCGTCAGATCTACGGAAAAGACGATACGATCATCGGCGCGCGGTCCGTTCAGGATGAAGGCAAGACGCTGGTCAATGTGACAGTGATCCATTTCGATCCGCTCGGCACGATCGTTTTAAGACAGGACGCCGCGTCGGCAAAACTGGAAGATGGTTACTGGCTTCTTAACGGGGTGATGGAAACCCGCAACGGCGAACTGCCGCGTCGCCTCGCAACGGTACAATTGCCGACTCACCTGAAGCCGGAATTTGTCCAGGAAACGTTGACGAAGGCTGATTCTATTCAATTTTTCGACTTGAGACGCAAAATTGCAGTCGCCAAGTCTTTTGGCTTCCCGACCAATGCGATGGAAACCCAATTCCACTCCATGCTGGCGCTTCCGCTGCTTCTGGTCGCCATGACTCTGATCGCCGCAAGCGTCTCGTTAAAATTTAGCCGGTTTAACCAATCGAGACCGGTAATTCTCGGTGGAATCCTGTCGGGCTTCGTGCTTTATGTCGTCACCGTGCTTGTCAAAGCATTCGGGAGCAGCGGCATAGTGCCTCCGTTCGTTGCAGCCTGGTTGCCAGTTGTTGTAGCGATGGCGCTGGGCTCGACGATTCTATTGCATGAGGAGGATGGCTAGTGGCGGCAGGCAACCGCAAACATATCAGGCTGCTGGCGGCCATTCTGCTTTCCGGTGTTGCGCTCCAGGCGCTGACCCCGATCGCACCCGCATGGGCACAAGAAACCAAGATCGATTCGTTCAATCCGAAAATGCCCGAAGACGCCAAGATGCTTCTGTCGGCCAATGAACTTGTCTACAACAAGGACGCTGAGCGCGTGATCGTGCGCGGCGCCGTCCAGATCAATTACGGCGGCTACCAGATGGTCGCCCAGCAGGTCGAATACAGCCAGAAGACCGGGCGCATCATCGCGACCGGCGAAATCGAGCTGATCGAACCGGGCGGCAACAGGGTCTATGCCGACCAGATGGACGTGACCGATGATTTCGGCAACGGCTTTATCGAGCGTCTGCGGGTCGAAACCACCGACCTGACCAAGCTTGCCGCCGTCACCGGCGAGCGGCGCAATGGCGAGGAGATGATCCTCAACAACGCCGTCTATACGGCCTGCACGCCGTGCGCGACCGATCCCGATCACAAGTCGCTCTGGCACGTCAAGGCGCAACGCATCGTCCAGAACGGCAAGACCCATACGATTCGCATGGAGAATGCCAAGTTCGAGCTGTTCGGCAGGCCGATCCTGTACCTGCCGGTGCTCGAGGTTCCGGACCAGACGATTAAGCGCAAGAGCGGCTTCCTGTTCCCGAAATTCGGCTATACGCAGAAGCTCGGCGCCGGCGTTAGCGTTCCCTACTACTGGGCGATTTCGCCCTATATGGATGCGACGGTGACCGGCACCGGCCTCACCCGCCAGGGCTTCCTGCTGCAGGGCGAATTCCGCCAGCGCTTCGAAAACGGCGAACATATTCTCAGCATGGCCGGCATCAGCCAGCTGAACCGCAGCAGTTTCACCGGCAACACCGTCGATGCCCAGGAAACCAATCGCGGGATGATCGGTTCCAAGGCCAAGTTCGAGATCAACCCGCGCTGGACCTTCGGCTGGGATGTTCTCGTTCAGAGCGACAACAACTTCGCCAAGACCTACGAGCTTTCGACCTTCGACGGCACGACCTTTACGAACCAGGTCTACCTGTCGGGTCTCGGCAAGCGCAATTCCTTCGACGCGCGCGCCTTCTACTTCGATATCCAGGATGCGGATCCGGACAGCATCGCCGAAAACAAGCAGGCCGTCGCCCAGGTTCTCGACTATTCCTATACCCACCCGGAACCGGTGTTCGGCGGAGAATTGACGGCCGATATCAACCTGACCAACGTCAATCGTAACCGCGAGGACGAATTTGAGATACCGGGTATCGTCGATCGCTTCCGCGGCCTTGAAGGCACCTATCACCGCCTGACTGCCGACCTCGAATGGAAGCGCAACTTCATCGTTCCAGGCGGCCTGTCGCTGACGCCGATCCTGGCCGCCCGCGGCGATCTGATCGGATCATCGATGGCCGATCCCGGCACCGGCTATACCGGTGACTTCAACAATGACGACGCGGCAACGCGCCGGATGCTGACGGCCGGTATCGACGCGCGCTACCCGATCCTGTTGACGACGGACTACAGCAGCCACATCATCGAGCCGATCGCCCAGATCTTCGCCCGGCCCAATGAGGAATATGCCGGCGGCCTGCCGAACGAGGATGCGCAGAGCTTCGTGTTCGACGCGACATCGCTGTTCGACCGCGACAAGTTCTCCGGCTATGACCGCATCGAAGGCGGAACCCGCGCCAACCTTGGCGTCCGCTATACCGGCGCCCTTGGTAACGGCTATGCCCTGCGCGCCATTGCCGGACAATCGTTCCATCTTGGCGGCGTGAACTCGTTTGCGACCGACGATCTGGTCAAGGCCGGTGCCAATTCCGGCCTCGAAACCGACCGGTCCGACTATGTGGCCATGGTGGGCATCGATGCCCCATCGGGTCTCACGGCAAGCTTCAGCAGCCGTTTCGACGAGCGCGATCTCGACTTGCGCCGCGCCGATGCGACGCTCGGTTATCAGGGCATCCTGTGGCAGACGGCGGTGACCTATACCAGCATCCAGGCACAACCGCTCTACGGCTCGATCAAGGACCAGGACGAGATCCAGACCGCAGCCGCCTACAAGTTCGCCGATTACTGGTCGGTGTTCGGCTCGGTCACCTACGATCTGAACAGCAATGTCGTCACCCGCAATGGCATCGGCATTACCTATGACGACCGGGATACGATCTTCTCGCTGGTCTACAAGGAAGAGCGCGACAGCGATCAATCCGTCGCCAACGACTGGTCGATCGGCGCGCGTATCAGTTTCCGTACGCTCGGCGACATCGATGTCGGCGACACGAAGTTCGACGGCTTGAACTGAGGTGCGCCGCCCTGACGGCGCCCTCGTCTCTCCTGCGGCAGCCGTTTTTTAAACGCGCTGTGGCGGGGAATCGACGGCCGAGGCGCTATTTTGCGGCGTTCGGCAGGTCTTGTCATTGTTCGGCCGCATGTATTATGCATCTGTTGCACAGAAATGCGCAGGATGCTGGCGCTTGGCATGAAGACCATAGCCCCGGACACGCGATGTCCGGCGGAAGATGAAAAGGACTAAAGAATGGGCGGGAAGCTTTCGATCACGCGCACGGTTTCGACAATGATCCTTGCCTGCGGCCTGGCACTTTCCTCCGCGCCGGCCACCTACGCCGCGAGCAAGGTGGTTGCCGTCGTCAACGGTTCGCCGATCACGTCCGGCGACATCGCCAAGCGTGCTGCCTTCATGCGCCTGCAAAGGCAAAGCGGTGGCCCAGGCGCGGCCCGCCAGCAAATGATCGATGAAGCGCTCAAGCGCGAGGAAGTCCTGCGCGTCGGTGCTTCCGTCAGCACCACCGAAGTCGAAGGTGCCGTCGGACGATTCGCGGCCGGCAACAAGCTTTCCGTTCAACAGCTGTCGCAGGTCCTCGACCAGGCAGGCGTCGGCATCGATCACTTCAGAAATTATGTCGCCGTCGCCATGAGCTGGCCGCGGGTCGTCAACGCCCGTTTCGGCGGCGGTGGCGGTGGACGCCTGTCGAACGAGGATCTCGTCCGGCGCATGCAGGAAGCTGGCGGCACCAAGCCGGTGACCACGGAATATTTCCTGCAGCAGGTGATCTTCGTCGTGCCTGCCTCCAAACGCAACGCTATCATCGGCAAGCGCCAGGCAGAAGCCAATGCGTCGCGGCCGAAATATCCGGGCTGCGAACAGGCAAAGGTGTTTGCCGCCACGATGCGCGACGTATCGATCCGCAATCTGGGCCGGATGATGGCGCAGGAGCTTCCAGCCGACTGGAAGCCGCTGATCGAAAAGGCCGGCGACAGCGGCACGACCGCAACGCGCGTCACCGAACGCGGCGTCGAATATCTTGCCATCTGCAAGAAGCGCGAAGTTTCCGACGATCTGGCCGCCGAAATCGTTTTCCGTGCCGAGGATCTCGGCAAGAAGACCGACGGCGAAGAACCCAACAGCAAGCGTTACATCGAGGAACTGCGCAAGCGTGCGCAGATCATCGAAAAGTAACAGCAGCAGCATGAGCCAGATGCGCGACAGGCCGCTCGCCCTGACCATGGGCGATCCCGCCGGGATTGGCCTCGACATCAGTCTTGACGCCTGGATCAACAGGCAGACCTTGCGGACACCGCCGTTCATTCTGATCGGCGATCCCGCAGCCCTGCAGCAGCGCGCCTGGGCTCTCGGCCATGAGATCGCGATCCGCGAGACCAATTGCACGGAGGCTTCCACCATCTTTGAGAGTGCGCTGCCGGTTTTGCCGGTGGCGTGCGCCGCCCCGGTCACTGCGGGAATCCCGGCTTCTGCCAATGCGGGTGCGATCACCGGGGCCATCGAAACCGCCGTGCGGCTGACCATGGAAGGCTCGACCTCTGCCATCGTCACCAATCCGATCGCCAAGTCGGTGCTCTACGACGCCGGCTTCAAATTTCCCGGCCATACGGAATTTCTCGCCGATCTTGGCGCGCGCCTGACCGGGGAGGAACTGCTGCCGGTGATGATGCTCGCCGGGCCGAAGCTGATGGCCGTGCCCGTCACCATCCATATCCCGCTGAAGGATGTGCCTGAACAGCTGACCGCCGACCTGATCTACCGGACCTGCGTCATCACCGTGCGTGACCTCAAGGACCGCTTCGGCCTTGCCTCTCCACGTGTCGCCGTTGCCGGTCTCAATCCGCATGCCGGCGAAAACGGCGCGCTGGGCGTGGAAGACGATGCGATCATCCGCCCCGTCATCGAACGGTTGAAGGCCGAAGGCATCGACATTACCGGTCCCCTGCCCGCCGACACCATGTTCCACGACCGCGCCCGCGCCACCTATGACGTGGCGATCTGCATGTATCACGATCAGGCATTGATCCCCGCCAAGGCGCTCGGTTTCGACGACAGCGTCAACGTCACGCTTGGCCTGCCATTCATCCGCACATCGCCGGACCACGGCACGGCGTTCAGCCTTGCCGGCAAGGGCATCGCCCGCGCCGACAGCCTGCTGGCAGCCCTGCGGATGGCCCAGCAATTGGCCGGCAACGCCGCGCGAGGGAAAAACTGATGGCGGCGATCGACGGCCTGCCGCCGCTGCGCGATGTGATAACGCGCCACGGGCTCGACGCGAACAAAGCGCTCGGCCAGAATTTTCTGCTCGATCTCAACCTGACCCAGAAGATCGCCCGCACGGCCGGTCCGCTGGAGGGCGTGACCGTCATCGAAGTCGGCCCCGGTCCCGGCGGCCTCACCCGCGCCATCCTGTCGCTGGGTGCCAAGAAGGTGATTGCGATCGAGCGCGACGCCCGCTGCCTGCCGGCCCTTGCCGAAATCGCCGATTTCTACCCCGGCCGCCTCGAGGTGATCGAGGGCGATGCACTGAAGATAACGTTCGAGGATCTTGTCACCGAAGGCCCCGTCAAGATCATCGCCAACCTGCCCTACAATGTCGGCACCCAGCTTCTGGTCAACTGGCTGCTACCAAAGGCATGGCCGCCGTTCTACCAGTCGATGACGCTGATGTTTCAGCGCGAGGTGGGTTTGCGCATCGTTGCCGATGCCGATGACGACCATTACGGCCGCCTCGGCGTGCTCTGCGGCTGGCGCACCAATGCCCGCATGGCCTTCGACGTATCGCCCCAGGCCTTCTCGCCACCGCCGAAGGTCACATCGTCCGTGGTTCATCTGGAGCCGATCGAAAATCCCATCCCCTGCTCGTCCAAAGACCTTGAAAAAGTGACGATGGCCGCCTTCGGCCAACGCCGCAAGATGCTGCGCCAAAGCGTCAAGTCGATCGGCGGCGAAGCCTTGCTGGCCAAGGCGGAGATCGACCCCAAGCGCCGCGCCGAAACGTTGTCGGTGGAAGAATTCTGCCGGCTGGCGAATTGTCTTTGATGGCAGCTCCGGTCTCCCTCTTCTCCCCAGCGGGGAGAAGTGCCGAGCGGATGCGAGGCGATGAGGGGGCCGCAAGCTCTGAGCCTGCCGCCCCCTCATCCGGCCCTACGGGCCACCTTCTCCCCGCTGGGGAGAAGGGAGAGGATACTGCACGTTCCCCTCAAATGACGGCTCGGCCATCAGCTTGATCAAGCGATCTTCGGCGTTTCCGTCAGAAGCCCGTTGACGAATTCGAACAGGCCGGGGCGGCGGTCGCGGCGCAGGCGTTCGGCTTCGACGATGGCCTGGACGGAGGCAAAGGCGCTGTCGAGGTCCTCGTTGACGACGATATAGTCGTATTCCAGCCAGTGCTCGATCTCGGAGCGCGAATTGGCCAGCCGCGTGGCGATGACCTCTTCGGTATCCTCGGCGCGGCGGTGCAGGCGCGACTGCAATTCGGCCATGGTCGGCGGCAGGATGAAGATCGAGACGACATCGCCGCCCATCTTTTCCTGCAGCTGCTGGGCGCCCTGCCAGTCGATATCGAACAGCATGTCCTGCCCTTCCGACATCGCGGCCTCGACGGCGTCGCGCGGCGTGCCATAGAAATTGCCGTGCACCTCGGCCCATTCCAACAGGGCGTCGGTCTGGCGAAGCCCCTCGAACTCGCGGATCGACTTGAAGAAATAATGCCGTCCATCGATCTCGCTCGGACGCCGCTTGCGCGTCGTCACGCTGACCGAAATGCTCATGTGCGGGTCGGATTCGAGCAGGTTGCGCGCAATCGTCGATTTGCCGGCGCCCGAAGGCGACGAGATCACCAGCATGAGGCCGCGGCGCTGAATGGCTTTGACAGAGGTTTGGCTCGCGGGGCTCATGGTCACTCCAGATTTTGGACCTGTTCACGGAACTGGTCGATAACGACCTTCAGTTCGATACCGGCGGCGGTCACGGCAGCGGTATTCGACTTGGAACAGATGGTATTTGATTCGCGGTTAAATTCCTGGGAAAGGAAATCGAGTTTGCGGCCGACGGGCCCACCTTTTTTCAAAAGGTCGCGGGCAGCCGTCACATGGGTGCGCAGGCGGTCGATCTCCTCGCGGATATCGGCCTTGGCCGCCAGCATCGCCACCTCGGCATACAGGCGATCCGGATCGACCTTCGAGCCGCCGTCCATCACCAAGGCGATCTGGCTGGCAAGGCGGGCGGTGATCGCGGCAACGCTGCGCGACGGATCGGCATCGATCTCGCCGGTCAGCATCTCGATCCTGTCGATCTGCTCCAGAAGCACGCGGTAGAGCGCCACGCCCTCCCCTTCGCGCATCGATGTCATATCGGCAAGTGCCTGCCGCAGCCCGGAGAGGATATCGCCGTCGCGCGCAACGCGCTCGCCTTCCTGTTCCTCCGGCTCGCGGAAATCGACGATGCCGCGAATGGACAGCAGCGTGTCGAGACGCAGCGGTGACGGATCGATGACATCGCGCAACTGCTCGCGCAGCGACAGGACGGCGGAAAGGGCACCCTGGTTGATCACCGGCTCGACGCCGGTCTCGCTGGCGCTGACATTGAGATTGACCTGCATGTTGCCGCGCGAAAAGCATTCGCCGGCCAGCTTGCGGACTTCGGTCTCCAGATGCTCGGTGCCCGCCGGCAGGCGCAGGCGCAGATCCAGCCCCTTGCCGTTGACCGAGCGCAGTTCCCACGCCCAGCGGTAGCGTCCGCAAGTGCCTTCGCGGCGGGCAAATCCCGTCATGGATTGCAGCGGCATCGTCTTGTCCTCCGGCCCCGCCAGTGTCCGCGCGCAAAACAGGCGAAGAGGATGCGGAACGTTGAATTGATCATGAATGTGTACGGCCCCGGTACGGTCAACCGCAAGGGTCAAGCGTACCGGAGCCGTGTCATCCACAAGCCTGATGGGGTCGACTTATTCCGCTGCCGGTGCCGTCTCGGCCGCTTTCGCGGCAGCGGCCTTTTCAGCCTCGATCTTGCGCCAGCGGCGGACATTGTTGTTGTGCTCGTCGAGCGTGGCGGCAAACACATGCCCGCCGGTGCCGTCTGCGACGAAATAGAGATCCGACGTACGCGACGGGTTGGAAACCGCTTCAAGCGCTGCCCGGCCCGGATTGGCGATCGGCGTCGGCGGCAGGCCCTTGATCAGGTAGGTGTTGTAGGGCGTGTCCTTCTCCAGGTCCGACTTCAGGATCGGCCGGTCGGCCGGTTTGCCGTCGCCGCCGAAGATGCCGTAGATGATCGTCGGATCGGACTGCAAGCGCATGCCCTTTTCCAGCCGATTGATGAAGACGGACGCGACGCGCGACCGTTCGTCGGCAATGCCGGTTTCTTTTTCGACGATCGAGGCAAGGGTGACGAATTCGTCACGGCTGGCGATCGGCAGGTCCGGATCGCGCCGGTCCCAGATCTGATCGACCAGCTGTTTTTGCGCCGCCGCCATCTGCGCGACGATTTCCGCACGCTTGGTGCCGCGCGAGAATTTGTAGGTATCCGGACGAAGCGTGCCCTCTGCCGGCACCTGCGCCGGCAGGTCGCCTTCCAGAACCGGATCGCTGCTCAACCTGGCAAACATCTGCTTGACCGTCAGGCCTTCCGGCAGCGACACCGAGTAGAGGATGGACTTGCCCGATTTCAGCAGCTGCATGATCTCCTGCATCGAGGAGCCGGCCTTGATCTCGTATTCGCCGGCCTTCAGCGTATCATTGTCCTCGAGATAGGCTTCCGACATGAAACGGAAGACGCGGCCGTCGGAGACGATATTGTTGCGCTCGAGGCTGCTGGCGATCTCCTGGATGCCGGCGCCGTTGCGCACGATGAAATTGGTATTGGCGGTCAGCGGACCTTTGTCCTCATAGGCGGACATCGCATAATACACCGTCCCGGCCGCAGCGATGGTCAGGCAGACGATCACCGTCATCAGGAAATTCAGAAAGATAACGACCTGGCTTTTTGCCTTGCGCGACCGCCTGGGCGGCTGCGGCACTTTTTCCGGACGAAGAGCTTCGCTCGCCGATTTCGGGATGATCGGGCCGTTGTTGCCCGCCTCGTTGCGGCCGAAAGGCGCTGCGTTGTTTTCGTTTGCGTCGCTCACTGGTGTCCTGGGTCTGGAATTCGCGTCATGCACGTCTCCATCCCTGATGCGAACTCCAGAAGAGAAACAGGAATGAGAATCACCTTGTCACGATTACAGCGACGTTAAGCGCCTGGCCTTGTGTCAGCATGGCCAGAAAGCCATGGACTGACGATATCGGCTCAATCGCAATCGTCCATATGCCATGTTTGAACCGAGCAATGCGGCAAAAGCACGATAGCGGGAGAATTATCGTGTTTGCGGGGCCACGCCGGCCCCTGACGGCGTTGACGAACGGGCCGCCATCCAGCAGGCCCGTCACGTCCGGATCAGGCGTAGCGGCGCAGAACCAGCGAGGCGTTGGTGCCGCCGAAGCCGAACGAGTTCGACACCGCGACATTGATCTCGCGCTTGCGCGCCACATGCGGCACCAGGTCGATCTCGGTTTCGACCGAGGGGTTATCCAGGTTGAGCGTCGGCGGCGCGACATTGTCGCGGATCGCCAGCGCGCAGAAAATCGCCTCGACGGCACCGGCAGCACCGAGCAGGTGGCCGATCGCCGACTTGGTCGAAGACATCGAGACCTTGCCTGCATGCGCGCCCATGACGCGCTCGACCGCACCGAGCTCGATCGTGTCGGCCATGGTCGAGGTTCCATGGGCGTTGACATAATCGACCTCGGATGCCGGCAGCCCGGCGCGCTTCAGGGCCATCTGCATGCAGCGATATGCACCGTCGCCATCTTCGGCCGGAGCGGTGATGTGGTAGGCGTCGCCGGACAGGCCGTAGCCGACCACTTCGGCATAGATCTTGGCGCCACGCGCCTTGGCATGTTCGAGCTCTTCCAGCACGACGATACCGGCGCCCTCGCCCATGACGAAACCGTCGCGATCCTTGTCGTAGGGGCGCGATGCCTTGGTCGGGTCGTCGTTGTGCTGGGTGGACAGCGCCTTGCAGGCGGCAAAGCCGGCCAGCGCGATGCGCGAAATCGGCGATTCCGTACCGCCGGCGACCATTACGTCGGCATCGCCCATGATGATGAAGCGCGCCGCATCGCCGATGGCGTGGGCGCCTGTCGAACAGGCGGTGACGACGGAATGATTGGGGCCGCGCAGCTTGTGGCGGATCGACACCTGGCCGGAGGCAAGGTTGATCAGGCGGCCTGGAATGAAGAAGGGAGACACCCGGCGCGGGCCGCGGTCCCGCAGCGTGATGCCGCCTTCGACGATGCCTTCGAGACCGCCGATGCCCGAGCCGATCATCACGCCGGTGGCGATCTGGTCTTCGTCGGTCTTCGGATGCCAGCCGGCATCGGCAAGCGCCATGTCGGCGGCGGCCATCGCATAGATGATGAAACTGTCGACCTTGCGCTGCTCCTTCAGTTCCATCCAGTTGTCGGGATTGAAGGTGCCATTGCTGCCATCGCCGAACGGCAGGCGGCAGGCGATCTTTGCAGGCAGGTCTTCGACTTCGAATTCGGTGACTTTGCGGGCGGCATTGTCGCCGGCGATGAGCCGCGACCAGGATATCTCAGTTCCGCAGCCCAAGGGAGATACCATGCCGGTACCGGTGATAACGACACGTCTCATGCCCGTGATCCATCCTGCCTGTTCGTTCCAGAACCGGACCGGACCCTTGCGCAAAAAACCGGATCCGTACATCCTTTTCCGTGATGCTTTACTGCGTGATCTCAGGGACGGAAGCCATCAGGCTTTCCTTGACCACGCCTTTCGCTCCCGTAATGGGGAGCCGGTCCCTTGCAGGGACGAAGGGCGGGCCGCGAGGCGGCCCGCCGCAACACGGCCTGATATCAGGCCTGTGCCTTTTCGATGAACTTGACGGCGTCGCCGACCGTCAGGATCGAATCCGCTGCATCGTCGGGAATTTCGACGCCGAACTCTTCTTCGAATGCCATGACCAATTCGACGGTGTCGAGCGAGTCAGCGCCCAGATCGTCGATAAAGCTTGCGCCTTCCGAAACCTTTTCGGCATCGACGCCAAGATGATCAATAACAATTTTCTTTACGCGTTCTGCTACGTCGCTCATGTCGGATTCCTCGACCTTTGTTTTTCTCAACGATGCCGTTCTGACATCGGTACCCTATTAACGCCTGGTAGATCAAGACGATCCGCCCGGCAATTCGTTCAATCGGAAGCGGGCAAACCACGCCGGCCGAAGCCATCGTATACCGCATATCTTCCGATCGACTGCGCACAGCCATGGCCCGCTTAACACGGTTTAAGTCTGCCGCAAAGTCCGAAAATCGCCGGGAATGGCTTGGTCAACATGCAATTCCCGGTATTTCGCCCCCACGTCTGCGATTGATGCGAAAACGCGGCGGCACAGGCCTTTGACGGCCCGTACCAGGGATCATATCATCGCCATGCCACCGTTGACGTGGAGGGTCTGGCCGGTGACGTAACCGGCCTCATTCGAAGCCAGATAAGCGACGGCAGACGCCACTTCGCCGCCTGTGCCCATCCGCTTCATCGGGATGGCGCCCATGATGGCGTCCTTCTGCTTGTCGTTCAGCTTGCCGGTCATCGCACTTTCGATGAAGCCGGGCGCGACGCAGTTGACCGTGACGTTGCGGGTGGCGATTTCCTGGGCGAGCGACTTGGAAAAGCCGATCATGCCGGCCTTGGCGGCACAGTAATTGGCCTGGCCCGGATTGCCGGTGACGCCGACGATCGAGGTGATGTTGATGATGCGGCCATGGCGGCGGCGCATCATCGGATGGGTCAGCTCGCGGGTCAGCCGGAAGACCGAGGTCAGGTTGACTTCGATAACAACATCCCAGTCCGCGTCGCTCATGCGAACGAACAGGCCGTCCTTGGTGATGCCGGCATTGTTGACGAGGATATCGACACCACCGAGTTCACTTTCCGCCTTTTCGCCGAGCGCCTTGACGGCATCGCGGTCGGCCAGGTTTGCCGGGAACAGGTGAACGCGCTCGCCAAGCGAATTGGCCAGCTCTTCCAGCTTTTCGACGCGGGTGCCGTGCAGGCCGACGATAGCGCCCTGCGCGTGCAGGATGCGGGCAATCTCTTCGCCGATGCCGCCGGATGCGCCGGTAACGAGGGCCTTGCGGCCAGACAGATCGAACATGGTTGGTTTCCTCTTTTTAGAGCGAATAGCGAATAGGGAGTAGCGAATAGGAAGAGAAAATACGCGTCAGCTTTCTATTCGCTATTCGCTATTCGCCTCAGTTCAAGCGAGCAAAGTCTGAATCGCCGCGTCGATGTCGGCGGGAGAATTGACGGCAATGCCGGTAACTGTCTTGTCGATGCGGCGCGCAAGACCGGTCAGCACCTTGCCGGAACCGATCTCGTACAGCGTCGTCACGTCATGGGCTGCAAACCACTCGACGGTTTCGCGCCAACGGACCTGACCGGTGACCTGCTCGACCAGAAGCGTGGCGATCTCGCCGGCATCGGTCACCGGGGCCGCGCGCACATTGGCGATCAGCGGCACGGCCGGATCGTGCTTGGAAACAATTGCTAGCGCCGCGCGCATGGCATCGGCTGCAGGCGCCATCAGCGTCGAATGGAAGGGAGCGGAGACCGGCAAAAGGATGGCGCGCTTGGCGCCCTTTTCCGTGGCCAAAGCCGCGGCCTTTTCGACCGCTGCCTTCTCGCCGGATATCACCAGCTGGCCGCCGCCATTGTCATTGGCGATCTGGCAGGAGCCGATCTCGCCGACGCCATCACAGATAGCCTGCACATCGCGGTGCTCGAGCCCGATGATCGCCGCCATCGCGCCTTTACCAACAGGAACTGCCGCCTGCATGGCATTGCCGCGAATGCGCAACAGCCGGGCCGTGTCTGCCAGAGAAAACGTGCCGGCGGCACAGAGCGCGGAATATTCGCCGAGCGAATGGCCGGCGACATAGGAAACCTTGGATTTCAGGTCGAGCCCCTTGGCTTCCAGGACCCTGAGAGCCGCGATCGACACGGCCATCAGCGCCGGCTGGGCGTTGGCCGTCAGCGTCAGCGTTTCTTCCGGGCCGTTCCACATGATGTCGGAGAGCTTTTCGCCGAGCGCGTCATCGACTTCGGCAAAGACGGCAGCTGCTTCGGGAAAAGCATCGGCCAGGTCCTTGCCCATGCCGAGCGCCTGGCTGCCCTGTCCTGGAAATGTAAATGCAATTGCCATGAGGTTTTTCCTCGTCATGCGCGGTCGAGCCGCGCCGTTTCATTCCAACTCGTTGCCGGCAAACATATGGCAGGCAGAGGCTTTTTCCTCTCCATTCACATTCCTGGCGCGCGAGTCAAGCTTTTGAGGCTCAAAGGCCGCTCCTGTGCACGGCAACCGCTTTTCTCTTGCGCCGCAGCAAACAGCCTCTACATTCGCCGCCGAACAAGTTTTGAGGCACGTTGAGCACCATGAAATACAACACACTCGGCCGCACCGGCATCACGGTTTCGGAAATCTGCCTGGGCACCATGACATGGGGCACGCAGAACAGCGAGGCGGAGGCGCATGAGCAGATGGATTATGCCGTCAGCCAGGGCGTCAACTTCTTCGACACCGCCGAACTCTACCCCGTCACCCCGGCCGGTCCCGAAACCATGGGCCTGACCGAGGACTATATCGGCACTTGGCTGAAGAAGAGCGGCAAGCGCAACGAGATCGTCGTCGCCACCAAGGTCGCCGGCCCCGGCCGCCCCTATATTCGCAATGGCACGCCGGCCAGCCCGAAAACCATGCGCGAGGCGCTGGAGACCAGCCTGAAGCGCCTGCAGACCGATCATGTCGATCTCTACCAGATGCACTGGCCGAACCGCGGCCACTATCATTTCCGCCAGGCCTGGACCTACGATCCCTCGCATCAGGACACATCAGCGACGCTCGAAGACCTCGCCGCCGTCGTCGAAACGCTCGGTGCCTTCGTCAAGGAAGGCAAGGTCCGCGCCATCGGCCTGTCCAACGATACCGCCTGGGGCACGATGAAGATGCTGGCGCTTGCCGAAAAACTTGGGAGCCCCCGCATCGCCTCGCTGCAGAACGAGTACAATTTCCTCTACCGCGCCTTCGATCTCGACCTTGCCGAAGTCAGCCACCACGAGAATGTCGGCCTGCTGGCCTATTCGCCGCTGGCTGCCGGTCTGCTCTCCGGCAAATACCTGAACGGCGCCAATCCTGAAGGATCGCGCCTGTCGATCAACGGCGACCTTGGCGGCCGCTACACCGAGTACCAGGAGCCCGCGGTCCAGGCCTACGCAGACCTTGCCCGCGAACACGGTCTCGACCTCGCCCAGATGCAGCTCGCCTTCAGCCTCACCCGCCCCTTCATGACCGCAGTGATCATCGGCGCCACCAGCATGGAACAACTGAAGACCAATATCGGCGCAAAAGATTTGGTGCTGCCGGCCGACGTGCTGAAGGGCATTGCCAAGCTGCACAAGATCTATCCGGCACCGATCTGAGGGGCCGCTTTTCGCAAACCGCCCCCCGATGACGTTCATCCCCGCCGCTCGATATCGGGCAACGTCCAGCTCTTGTCGAAGAAGTGTTCCGTCGGGCCGTACCAGCGGAAATAGGCGAACCATCCCCGGCCGGGGATGGTCTTGACCCAGTTGCCGCCGCCCCTGGGAGACTTGGGGCCGAAATGAATATCCGCGGAGCCGTCCGCATTGAGCTTCAGCTTGTCCTGGCTGGAGACGCCCGCCGTCATCGTGTCGGTCTTCACCATGGACCGGGTCAGGACGTCGTAGACCGTCACCGCCCAGAATTCCTTGGCCGGCACATTGGCGGGAACATGCAAGGTGTAGTTCTTTTCCCCTTGCAGCCATGCGCCATCCTTGTCCCTTGCAGCGCTCATATACTGGGAGCCCGCCCCGACGATCTGCTTCACCATGCCTTCAGCGACGGTTATGGCTTCAAAAGTGTAGTCGGTCCGCTCGTCGAGCTGGCTGTAGTTTGCCGTCTCCTGGGTCGGGTCGAGGGTCAGGACCCACTCCCAGTGCGTACCGGGATAGGACGAGGCATTGTCCAGACGCGGCGCCATGCTGATCGTCTGCGCCATCAGAAAGCCGACCTGGGCTGCATCGGTCAGGATCTTCTTCTGCCGGGCGTCAGGCTTGAACGGCTTGCCTTTTTCGATGCCGAGCGGCTTCAGCATGGCGTGAAAAAACCGGTCCCGCTCATCCACTGTCTCTCGGTCGAGAACATCGGCAAGAAACTGCCAATATTCGAAACCTCTGGGAGCGACGGAATTCAGCGGACGCTCGCCCGCACGAACGACGCGCGTTTCGGGCGGATTTCCGGCCTTTGAAAGCGGATAAGCCTTGATGCCCGTCAACGTGTTGACCGCCGACTTGATATCGCCATCCTTGACGAAGGCCCGGCCGATGAAAATCACCTGGTTCGTCTTCGACTGCGCAGTCAGATACCCGTCTGGAACGGTGCCGGTATAGCCCGGAGGCAGAAGCAGGAATTTTCCGCCTTTGCCCTTGTCGGGGCCAAACGGTCCCACTTCGACGACGGGCCGCTGCCAGAAGTCGTCGATAACCCCATAGACACCCAACGGAGAGTCGATAACGACCGGGCCATCGCGTTGCAGATCGGCAAACACCGCTGCATAGATCGTGGTGTTGTTGCCGGTCAGGGCGATGACGGCCGGCGTGGTGTAGCCATCGACAAGGCCGACTTCGTTGTAGTCGACGCCCCAGTCACGCTTGTTGGCCCGCCTGATGGCTTCCAAGGCCACGATCGGCGTTGCCCAGATATAGGCCTGCGAGGCGCGCTGGAAATCCATCTCGTCATAGATCTTCTTGACGGAGCTGGCGCTGGGATAGCCGCCCTGAAGCTCGATCCGTCCGATATGGGTTTCAACGCGCCCGCTCAGAACGTCCTTGGCTGACACTGGTGTCGTGGTGGCAAGCGCCGCGAAAACGGCTGCGGAAAGAAATCTTCTCTGCATATGCCTTCTCCCTAACATTGCGTCTCAGGCTATTTTTTGACCCGTTCGATGTCGGGCAGGACCCATGCCTTGTCGAACAAGGCCTTGGTCGGTGCGTAGAACCGGAACATCACCTCGAAATCGCGCTTCGGATCGGTCGGTATCCAGTTCACGTCCTTGCCGTGCGGGGCTTTCGGCCCGAGGAAAAGATCGACCGAACCGTCAGGATTTTTCATCAGGTCCGCTATCTGCGACGAGCGGCTGGCGCGCTTCATGTTGCGGATCAGCGCATGGGTCTGGCGGTCATAGGCGGTCAGCGACCAGTATTGTTCGACCGGCACGTTGGCCGGTACCTTGAGCCGGTAGGTCATTGCTCCGTCGAAGTCCTTGCCGTCCTTGTCCTTGATCGAGATCAGGTAGAACTGGCCGGTTCCCAGACGCTTCAGCCCGACGAAAGCATAACTATACGCGACGGCACGCAGATCGACGGGATAGGTGTCCGGTTCGTTGTAGGACGCCTGCGCACTCTTCACCAGCTCGGGATTTCCGGCATAGTTCCACCTGCTGGCTTCATAAAAGGGAAGCAGGCCCGTGTCATATGCCGTTTCCAGCCATTCACGGCCCTCGCGGATTCCAGCCTCAAGCTGCTTTCCGACCGCAGCTGTCGGATTGAACGGTTTGCCCTTTTCAATACCCAGAGACTTGAGCTGGTTGATCATGACTCGGTCGCGGGACAACCACGGCTCGGTCTGAACGATCCTGTTCAACGATTCGAAGAAGCTGGCATCGTAGCGGATGGTGGAATCGAAAATCACGTCCTTGGCATCGGTGAAAACTGTCTCCGGAGGACTAGCCGCCTGTGAAAGCGGGTAAACCTTCAGCCGTTTCGCATACGCGACCGATTTGGCGATGTCGGCTTCGCTATGACTTGACAGATTCGACCTCAGCAGAGCGTATCCCCCGAACGTATCCGACCTGAGCGGGATATAGCCTTCAGGAACGGCGTCCGTGTAGCCGGGAGGAAGGACGAGATATTTGCCGCCTTTCCCCTGGTCGGCGCCGGACGGCCCGGCATCTTCAAGCGCCATCTGCCAGACAGTGACGATGTTGCCGTTGATCGAGCCGCCGTCCGCAGGCGGCACTTCAATGACGATGGGCCCGGCCTCCTTCGTGTTGGTGAAGGTCATCAGATAGATCGCATCCGGATTGGGCGTCAGCGTCTGATTGTGCCAATCGAGAGGGCGCGACCAATAGACGATCTGGTTGACCTTGCCCTTCGTCTTGGCAAGCATTTCCTGCAGCATCAGATCGTAGTTGACGGCAGGGATACCCCAGATCGCGGCTTCGACAGCACGCCGCTCGATAGTGCGGCCAGCCAGTTCCTGAGGCGTGAAAGCCGAAGCGGCCGTCGAAATCATCGCCGTGGCGATCGCGGTGGCGAGGAACATCCGTCTCATGGCAGGTACTCCTGTGGGTGCCGATCCACCGGAGCACTTTGCCACCAGACGGGGAAGTACGTTACGGTTACAATGGCTGCAACAGGCGGCGCAGCCGGGTCCGGAGCATCATCTTGCGCCAGAATCATCCCCGCAAATCCCCGCCCTCAAAACCCGTGCGATACTTCTTCCCGTCCCACCACGGATACACCGGAAAGCGTTGCCGGCGAGATGGGGCCGGTGCCCGGATGGTTTGGCGAAACGCGCGCGAAATCCCCGGGGCTGCGTGAAAGGCGGTTCTCCTCCGGTTCGCGAAAGCGGACCGGGCGTGCCGGGTGGTCACACCGTCTTCGGACGGTCCAGGGCTAAACCCCGCCGCATTGAAAAGCCCAGCGGATAAGCGGCCGGGCTGGGGCATTGGAGGCTTTCCTGTCAGAGAGGAAAGCGCAGAAGAACCTGAGAAGCGCGGCAAAAGACACTGAACGGGGCGCCGGAAGGCGTCATATAAATTACTTAGTCATCGGCACTTTCCAGCGCCCCGGCCAATTAAGCATCAGCAAAACCACGGCGGATTTTCCGGGCGTGGCCATAGGCCGTTGAAGCTGCCGCGAACTCCCTCTTCTCCCTGCCGGGGAGAAGAGGGAAATTCACCTCCCCCTTGAGGGGGGAGGTCGCGACGCAGTCGCGGGTGGGGGTGACCACCGCGAGCACAACAGACAATTGCCTATGCCGCAAATCACCCCACCCCGGAGCTTCGCTCCGACCCTCCCCTCGAGGGGAGGGTAAAACAGCAGGAGAACCCCTCCCGACCCGGAGCCTGCCCATCCGGCCACCCTCCCCGCAAGGGGGGGGAGGGAAAGACCGGGCAAACCTCACCTGCCCCCTAATTTCCCTCCGCCCCTTGCTTCCTGCCCGAAAATGCGTATAAGCGCGCTGTTCGCAACACCCGGTCTTCTGGCTGGTGGCTGAACGGAGGGCCGGTTTCCCTTAAGAGACCTGTCAGGACCTATAGGGGTCCAGCCTCCCGTGTCTCCGCTCTCGACCGTCTCGAAACAACACTTTCTTGCCGGCTGCTTGCAGCCACTTGAACAGTCGTTGAGGCTTAGCCGCCGATTTCCGGGTGACGATTAACGCAAGAAAGGCAAAGCCTCATGGCTCTTTATGAACATGTATTCCTTGCCCGGCAGGATATTTCCGCACAGCAGGTCGACGCTCTCGTCGAACAGTACAAGGGTGTACTGGAAGCTAATGGCGGAAAAGTCGGGCGCGTCGAAAACTGGGGCCTCAAGTCCCTGACCTACCGCATCAACAAGAACCGCAAGGCTCACTACGTTCTGATGGACATCGATGCTCCGGCACCGGCCGTTCACGAGATCGAGCGCCAGATGCGCATCAACGAAGACATTCTTCGCTACATGACCATCGCTGTCGAGAAGCACGAAGACGGCCCGTCCGCCATGACGCAGAAGCGTGATCGCGACGACCGTCCGCGCCGCGATGGCGACCGTCCTGACCGTGGTGGCTTCGGCGACCGTGGCCCGCGTCCGCCGCGCGAAGGTGGCTTCGGCGACCGTGAAGACCGTCCGCGCCGTCCGCGCGAAGACCGGGCATAAGGAGAGACATTATGGCTGATACATTATCCGCTCCGGCACGCCGCCCGTTCCATCGCCGCCGCAAGACCTGCCCTTTCTCCGGCGCCAACGCTCCGAAGATCGACTACAAGGACATCCGTCTGCTGCAGCGCTACATTTCCGAGCGCGGCAAGATCGTTCCTTCGCGTATCACGGCAGTGTCCCAGAAGAAGCAGCGCGAACTGGCCCAGGCCATCAAGCGCGCCCGCTTCCTCGGCCTCCTGCCTTACGTCATGTCCTAAGACTTGACGATCCGTTAGGTCTCTGACCCGACGGACACTGACTCAAGGTGAGGCGAACAGCCGATGGCGTCGCCTCACCTTCTCCCTTCCGCGTTGGGCGTGGATCGGAAACACCGGCGCATTCAGCGCTAAAACCCATGTTGGGGCTTGGTTCCTTAGTAAGGAAACGCCTCTAACTGCTTGATAGCAGGACAGCGAACCGTGAAAACATTGGACCAGACATCGCTGTTGACCGGCGCATTCGCCGGCGTGACCGCCGCCTTGCTTTCGCTTGGCGCGAACACGCAGTCGTCGTTTGCGATCGTGCTCTATGCCGCGTCTGCGCTGCCGATCCTGATTGCCGGCCTTGGCTGGGGCAATACCGCGGCGATCACCGCCGTCGTCGTCGCCGGCCTGACGGGCACCGTGCTTGTCTCCCCCTATTTCGCCCTATTGATCGCCGTCATCACGCTGATCCCGGCCGCATGGCTCAGCCACCTTGCCAATCTGGCCCGGCCGGCATCCGAGCTTGGCGGACCGGATGGGGCGATGGCCTGGTATCCGCTCTCCGATATCCTCACCAATCTCGCCGTGCTGGTGACGATCGGCATGCTCATCGTCGGCGTCATCATCGGCTATGACGGCACCATGTCCGACCGGATGATCGATATCGTCATGGACGCGCTGAAGGCGCAGGAACCCGGCTACAATCCGGATGCCGCCTCGATCGCCCAGATCAAGTCGATCTTTTCCGCCGCTTTGCCGATGGTTCAGGGCGCCATCTGGGTGCTGATGCTGTTTGCCGCCTACTACATCGCCACCCGCATTGTCCAGACCTCCGGCAAGAGCCTGCGTCCGCGCGAAGACATGCCGTCGACGCTGCGCATGCACCGCTTCTCGATCTTCGCCTTCCTCGGCGGCCTGCTGCTCGCCTTCATGGGCGGCGTTCCGGCGATCGTCGGCGCACTCGTCTGCGGCACGTTCGGCGCCGGCTTCCTTTTGGCCGGCTTTGCCGTCTTTCATTTCCGCACACGCGGCAAGTCCTGGCGGCTTCCGGTGTTGTGGCTTGGCTATCTGTCGGTGCTGATCTTCACGATCCCGGCATTCTTCTTTCTGCTGTCGGGTCTGATGGACACGCGGCGCGCCATCGCGCTGTCACCGGCGGGGAAAACCACTGAGACTGAAACAAAAGACCTCTAAAACAGACAAACGAAAGGACACTATCATGCAAGTCATTCTTCTCGAACGCGTTGCCAAGCTCGGCCAGATGGGCGAGACCGTCAAAGTTCGCGACGGCTTTGCCCGTAACTACCTGCTGCCGCTCGGCAAGGCCCTGCGCGCCAACGAAGCCAACAAGAAGCGTTTCGAAGCCGAGCGTTCGACGCTTGAAGCCCGTAACCTCGAGCGCAAGTCCGAAGCCCAGACTGTTGCCGAAACCCTCGGCGGCAAGTCCTTCATCGTCGTCCGTTCGGCCGGCGAAACCGGTCAGCTCTACGGTTCGGTCGCTGCTCGCGACATCGTCGACGTTCTGGCTGCCGAAGGCTTCAACATCGGCCGCAACCAGGTCGATCTCAACAACCCGATCAAGACCATTGGCCTGCACGAAGTCGTGCTGCACCTCCACGCCGAAGTCGAAATCAAGATTCAGATCAACGTTGCCCGTTCGGCCGAAGAAGCAGAACGCCAGCAGAAGGGCGAAAGCCTGACATCGGCCGACGCCATCTACGGCGTTGACGAAGATGCCCTGAAGCCGGAAGACTTCTTCAACCCGGAAGCCGAATTCGACGGCGAAGACGAGTAATCGTCAGAGCGACGGGCACCTTCGCGGTGCCCCGTTCGCCTCATAGACAAAACGAAAAGCCCGCGATTGATATCGCGGGCTTTTCGCATTTCATGGGATGATCGCCGTTACTTGACGGCCTGCGGCTTGGCCGCCTTGTCGATATGAACTTCCACCGACATGCCCGGCGCCAAAGCGTCTGCCAGCGGCTGGCCGGGATCGATCGAGACGCGGACGCCGACACGCTGGGCGACCTTGGTGAAATTGCCGGTGGCATTGTCGGCGCGGATGACGCTGAACTCGGAGCCTGCGGCGGGCGAGAACCGCTCGACATGGCCGTTCAATCGTGCCTTGTTGAGCGCATCGACAGTAAACACCACAGGCTGACCGATCTTCATGCCGTCGAGCTGGGTTTCCTTGAAATTGGCGATGATCCAGACATCCTTCGGGACGATGGCCATCAGCTGCGTGCCAGCGGTGACATACTGGCCGAGCCGCGCACCGACCTCGCCGAGCGTGCCGTCCTGCGGTGCCGTGATGGTGGTATTGTCGAGATCGATCTGCGCCAGCTGAACGGCAGCTTCGGCGCTGCGCACCGCCGCCTCAAGCCCCGCCCGCGAGCCGATGGTGGTGGCAAGGTTCTGGCGGGACACTTCGATGGCCGCCGTCGCCTGATCGACACCTGCCCTTCCCTGTTCAAGGGTTGCCCGTGCCGTATCGAGATCGACCGATGTGGCGATGCCCTTTTCCGCCAGCGGCTTGATACGGTCCCACGCCTGCTGGGCCCGCGTCAGCGTCGCGACGGCACTGTCGCGTTGCGCCTCGCTGGCAGCGATGCTGGCCTTTGCCGAAAGCTCCTGCTGATAGGAGTTTGACAGCGACGCCTTCTGCGTATCCAGCGTGCCCTTGGCCTGCGCCAGCTTCTGGGCATAGATCCGGTCGTCGATCTTCAGCAGAACCTGCCCTGCCCTGACCGCCTCATAGTCCTTGACCGGGACCGCGGCGACATAGCCGGACAGCTGCGGGCTGACGATGGTCACATAACCGCGGACATAGGCGTTGTCGGTCATCTCGACGGTGGTGGCGAATGGCGGCAGCCGCCAGGCATAGAGAACCAGGAGCACGCCGGCAAAACCGGCCAGCAGCGTCAGGATAGTGGTTGGGGAACGCAGTGTTTTCAGCATCAAATATACTCTGGACGGATCAGGACTGGGCGGCAACTGCAGGTGCAGTTGACGTGTGCGGAATAAGACGCTGCCAGGCCAGATGGCTAAGCAGAAGGACGAGACCGGTAGCGGATGCAATGGCAATGACCAGGAACGCGTCGTTATAGGCAAGGACATTGGCTTCGCGCGTCACCTGCTGGCCAAGCAATTGCAGGCCTTCGGCATTCAGCAGTGACTTGTCGGCGATGACTTTGCCATAGGACCCCGAGAGTTGCGACACGCGCTGGGCGACGAAGGGATTGGTGAGCAGGATATGCTCGACCAGGACGTTGGAATGGAACTTTTCCCGCAGCGTTACGAACGTACCGAGTGCTGCCTGCGCAACGAGGGCGCCAATGCTCTGGGTGAACAGGAAGATCACCAGAAAATTGACGAGGAAGGGGGCGCCCTTGGCGAGCGCAGTAGCAAATCCCTTCGACATGACCGGCGGAAGGAACATGGCGGCGCCCGCAGCAACCATCGCCTGGCTGAGGTACATCTGCTCCGGCCGGGTGAGGCTGGTCGACTGGCTATCGAGGAAAGCACCGGTGGCGATCAATACCAGTGCCAGCACATGCGCCGTTTCGACATAGCGTGTCAGCATCAGAACCGTGCAGACCAGCCCACCGGCGATCGACGCCAGAAGGATGATCGCATACATGGTCTGCGTCTGGTCGTTGAGCAAGCCCAGCTGCATGTAGAAATTTGCCGCCGTCGTCGTCTGCTCGGAGCTGACGACGCGAAACAAAAGCAGGATGCCGGCCATGTGCATGTTCTCTCTCGAGAAGACCCAGCGCAGATCGATCAACGGCATTTTGCGGGGCAATTCAAGAGCAACCATCAGCGTCAACGCGGCGATGGATCCGGCCAACAGCAGCCCGAGCCACGGCACCTCGAACCACCAGTAGAGCCGCCCAAGCGTCAGGAAAACGGCGAGACAGCCGAAACCGATGGCAAGCAGCAGATAGCTGAGGATATCCATCTTCTGGATGACGTTGGCACGGGGCGGCGGCGTCAGCGGCAGAAGGTAGACGACCGGCAGCGCCATCAGCGCCAGCCCCATTTCGAACGTATAGAGCGCATGCCAGCCGCCGAGATCCATCAGCGGCGGCGAGATGATGCGGGCGATCGGCGCCGAAAGCGTCGTGTTCATCAAGGCAAGGCTGAGACCCACCGACAGCTTGCGGGCCGCCGGAAACGCTTCAAGCATATAGAGGAAGCCGAGCGTCGACAGAGGCGCTGCGGCCATGCCGCTGAGGAACCGGACGACGGTTGCCGAATGCAGGTCGGAGACGAAGAGATTGAGAACGGAGGCAAGCACGAAACAGACGATGCTGAGTTCGGCGAACCGCCGAAGACCGTACTGCATCCGGATCTTGAACAGGGCAATCGACATCGACGCATAGGGGGCGATATAGGCGGCCGAGAGCCAGGCGATTTCCGATGTCGTTGCCGAGAGCGAACCCTGAAGCTGGTAGATGTTGGCGTTGAGCAGGTTCATGCCCAACCCTTGCGTCAGGAACAGCAGCAGCGATGACGCCATATAGATGGCGGCCCTTGCCGGGCGCATCGGTTCTGGCGGTGGCTGAATGGGTTGCAGCACGGGCTCGGCGGCCGGCGCTTCGGGCGCGATGCGGTTGTCGTTCGCGCTGCCTGGGGCCACCTTGCTCATCTGCCGCTCAATCCCTGCCGATGGAAACAAGATTGCCGGCCATCAGGCTGACAACCTGCAAGGCGATGGCCTTGTCCTTGTTATCGACGCCGCCCAGAACCTGTTCGCGGATCTCGCAAGCCAGCTTGTCGATTTCGCCGGCGATGTCGCGGCCACGGGCTGTCATGTGGATCTGCTTGGCCCGCCGGTCGGTTGCCTCGACCCGCCGCTCGATGAACCCCTGCTTCTCCATGCCGTCCAGCAGGCGCACGATCGTCGGCGTTTCGATGCCGAGTTCGTCAGCCAGTTCGCGCTGGTTGAGGCCGTCGCGCTTCGACAGGGCAAACAGGGCCTTCGCACGCGACAGCGTCAGTCCCCGCTCCTTCACCCGTGCATCAAACAGCGCCCGCAGCTTGCGGTTCACCGAAGCCAGCGCATCGAAGAGTTCGCGGTTAACGGCAGAGTTGAGCATTTCGTACCTTTTTCATATTAGTAGTATACTACCTATTTCCATCCTATTTAGTTGAACGATGCCCGTCTTTCAAGCCGCTGATCCGGTCCGGGCCAAAAACCGTGTAAACCGCCGCCAACCGGGCTAGAATGCGGAAATCCATTGGCGGACACCGATTCGGATGAAATCCGGTCAATAGGAAATAGCGCCATCGACAGATTTTTCGAGTTCGACCATAAGCCCCTGTGAACAACGGTGACGGCTTGCCACTGCTGCCAATGCGGCGGCCACTGTTGCAGCCAGGTCATTGACGCTTGGCGGCAAGACCCGCACACCGGTAGCACACCAGAGAATGACGACAGACAGAGACGGGACGCCATGAACGAGATCGCGCGCAAATTTGCACCCATCGCCAAGGATCAGGCCGAAGCACAGTATCGCGAGGCGCCGAACAACCTTGAAGCGGAACAGGCGTTGCTGGGCGCTATCCTCGTCAACAACGACGCCTTCTACCGAGTCTCGGACTTTCTGAAGCCCGTCCATCTCAACGAACCCCTGCACCGCAAGATTTTCGAGGTCGCCGGCGACATCATCCGCATGGGCAAGACGGCCAATCCGGTGACCATCAAGACCTTCCTGAAGGCCGACGAGAAAGTCGGCGACATGACGGTGGCGCAATATCTCGCCCGCCTCGCCTCCGAAGCTGTCTCGATCATCAATGCGGAAGACTACGGCCGGGCGATCTACGATCTGGCGCTGCGCCGCTCGCTGATCACCATCGGCGAGGACATGGTCAACATCGCCTATGACGCGCCGCTCGACATGCCGCCGCAGAGCCAGATCGAAGACGCCGAACGCCGTCTGTTCGAACTGGCCGAAACCGGCCGCTACGACGGTGGCTTCCAGGCTTTCAATGACGCCGTGGCATTGGCGATCGACATGGCCGGGCAGGCCTTCGAGCGCGACGGTCACCTTTCCGGCATCTCCAGCGGCATCCAGTCGCTCGATGCCCGCATGGGCGGCCTGCAGCGTTCCGACTTGATCGTGCTGGCCGGACGCCCGGGCATGGGCAAGACCTCGCTTGCCACCAACATCGCCTGGAACGTTGCGCATGCCTATGAACCGGAGGTTCAGGCCGACGGATCGTTCAAGGCGCGCAACGGCGGCGTCGTCGGTTTCTATTCGCTCGAAATGTCCTCCGAACAGCTGGCCACGCGTATCATTTCCGAGCAGACCGACGTGTCGTCGTCCAAGATCCGACGCGGTGACATTTCCGAGGCCGAGTTCGAGAAGCTGGTCGGCTTTTCCCAGACGATGCAGAAGACGCCGCTCTATATCGACCAGACCGGTGGTATCTCGATCGCCCAGCTTTCCGCCCGTGCCCGCCGCCTGAAGCGCCAGCGCGGCCTTGATTGCCTGGTGGTGGACTATATCCAGCTGATGACCGGCTCGGGCAAGTCGGGCGACAACCGCGTGCAGGAAATCACCCAGATCACCACGGGCCTGAAGGCGCTCGGTAAGGAACTGAACGTGCCGATCATCGCGCTGTCGCAGCTCTCCCGTCAGGTGGAAAGCCGCGAGGACAAGCGCCCGCAGCTCTCCGACCTTCGTGAATCCGGCTCGATCGAGCAGGACGCCGACGTCGTGCTGTTCGTGTTCCGCGAGGAATATTACGTGAAGAACATGGAGCCGCGCGACGAGTTCGACCCGAAATACGAAGAGTGGAAGCAGAAGTTCGAAGCGGTCAAGGGCACCGCAGACGTGATCATCGCCAAGCAGCGCCACGGGCCGACCGGCACGGTCAAGCTCGCCTTCCAGGCGGAGTTTACCCGCTTCACCGATCTCGCCGATCCGTCGTTCACCCAATACGAGGAACACTGACCGGCGAAAAATGCCGCCGAACCCCAGAACGGTCACTGGCCGTGTTGCAAATCTCCAGGCATGCGGTTAAGCGGAAAGAAATTTAGCAAAGCCTTCGCGGCATTTTGCCGCGATTATTGTCATCAGCCTGGGGAATCTGTTCATGGAAGCTTTTATCGCGCTGCTGCAAGTGCTTGCGATCGACCTTGTTCTGGCTGGCGACAATGCCATCGTTATCGGTCTTGCGGCAGCCGGACTTCCCAAGGAACAGCGCGGCAAGGCCATCCTGATCGGCATCGCCGCTGCCACAGTCCTGCGCATCATCTTCGCCCTCCTCGCAACCCAGCTGCTGCAGATCCTCGGCCTGCTCCTGGTCGGCGGCATCCTGCTGCTCTGGGTCTGCTGGAAGATGTGGCGCGAGCTGCGGACGTCTGCGAAGGAAGAAAACGAGGGCCTGGAAACGCTGACCGGCGAAGACATGGACAAGAGTGGCACCGTCGGCAACGGCGCGCCGCGCAAGACGCTGAAACAGGCGGCCCTGCAGATCGTCATTGCCGACGTCTCCATGTCGCTCGACAACGTTCTGGCCGTTGCCGGTGCCGCGCGCGAGCACCCGAACATCCTCATTCTCGGGCTTGCGGTATCGGTGGCGCTGATGGGCATCGCCGCATCGTTTATCGCCAAGCTGCTGCACAGGTTCCCCTGGGTCTCCTATCTCGGCCTTGCCATCATCCTCTTCGTCGCGCTGAAGATGATCTACGAGGGCTTTATGGAAGTTGAGCCGCTGATCACATCGTCTCTGATGTAGTCGGCCCCTTGGCTGAAAGACGGTGAGGCCTCCCGCCTGCAACGACAATCCGCGACCTCTTCGACAGCGTTCGCGGATTGGCAACGGAGGCGATTGCAGCCGCTGCCGCTTGGCTGTATTTCTCTCGACATGGCCAATTTGCACACTCCCCTTTTCGCCGATCCTGCCTTTGAGGCTGCATCCAACCGCCTGACCATCGACCTCGGTGCGCTTGCCGACAATTGGCGTCATATGGACAGGCTGTCCGGCAAGGCGCGGGCGGCAGCGGTTATGAAAGCCAACGCCTATGGTATCGGCATCGAGCCGGCGGCACGGACGCTCTACGCCGCCGGTGCGCGGGATTTCTTCGTCGCCAGCGTCGAGGAAGGCGTGGCGCTTCGCCCGATCGTGCCGGACGCACGCATCCACATTCTTGCCGGCATGTGGCCTGGCAACGAACAGCTGTTCTTCGACAATGGCCTTGTGCCGATCATCAACTCCGAGGAACAACTGGCTTTCTTCATGTCGGTGCTGTCGCAGCGCGGCGATCACCCTTGCGTGCTGCATGTCGATACCGGCATGAACCGCCTGGGGCTGACGCGTGATGAAGCGCTGGCGCTGGCCGGTGATCCTGCCCGCCCGGCAAGCTTCTCGCCCGTTCTGGTGATGAGCCATCTCGCCTGCGCCGACGATCAGGCGCATCCGCTGAACCGGAGACAGCTCGAATCATTCCGGGCGGTTACTGCCGCTTTCGAAGGCATCGAATCAAGCCTTGCCAATTCGGCCGGCATTCATCTTGGGTCCGATTTTCATTTCGACATGACCCGGCCGGGGATCGCCACCTATGGCGGCGAAGCCGTCAACGGCTTGGCCAATCCGATGAAACCGGTGGTGACGGCCGAGGCACGCATCCTGCAGATCCGCCGTGTTCGAACCGGCGAGACCGCAAGCTATGGCGGCTCGGCGCAGTTTGCCCGCGACAGCCGCGTGGCGATCGTCGCCATCGGCTACGCCGACGGCTATCACCGTTCGGTCTCCGGCGGCGGCGTCACCCTGCGCCAGGCGACACCGTCAGGCGCCTACGGCTTCCTGCATGGCAGACAAGTGCCGCATCTCGGCCGCGTCACCATGGACCTCAGCCTGTTCGACATCACCGACTTCGCCGACAATGCCGTCCGGCCCGGCGACTATATCGAACTGTTCGGCAACAATGTCGCCGTCGATGATGTTGCCCGTGCTGGCGGCACGATCGGCTACGAGATGCTGACCAGCCTTGGGAAGCGGTATGAGCGTGCGTATATCGAGGCCGAATAGCTTTTCGAGATTGCGGCTTGGAATCCGGAAAATGATGTTCTAAACTGGAACAAAAGGAGATCATCATGTCTGATATCCAATTGAGTGATGAAGATCGCGCGTTTATCGATGAAGAGGTTCGTGCTGGCGTCTACAGGGATGCTGATCAGGCTGTTCATGCTGGCTTACGGCTTCTAAGAAGCAAGGAAGGCAAAATCGCCGAATTCCGGCGGCTGATCCAAGAAGGCATCGACGATGTTGAAGCCGGACGAGTCATTGAATTCGAAAGCGCTGACGATTTGACACGCTATATTATGAATATGTCTGAGGGCGAACGGGATGCGGCAGCGCAAACTGAAATTAACCCCGCGCGCGCTTCGCGACCTTCGCGACGTCTATGAATACATAGCGCTCATCGATCCTATAAGTGCAAAACGCTTCGTCAGCCGGATCAACGTCAAGATGGAGTGGATCGCCAAAAGTGGCCTGACAGGCGTTGCGCGCGACTTCATCCCCGGCCTCCGAGCCTTCCCGTATCGGGATCGATGCATCTACTTCCTTGCGGATAATTCTACTATGACGGTCCTGCGTATCCTCCATGGCCGCCAGGACATTACCTCTGAAAACTTCCCCGAAAGCGAAATTTGATGGCGAAAGCCCGGACACAATTTATCTGCCAGAACTGCGGTACCATTCACGCCCGGTGGGTGGGGAAATGCGAAGGCTGCAACCAGTGGAACACGATCGTCGAGGAAGACCCGATGGGCGGCATCGGCGGTGGCCCCGGCCGGACGCCGAAGAAGGGCCGCCCCGTGGCGCTGACGACGTTGTCTGGCGAGATCGAGGACGCGCCGCGCATCATGACGGGGATTTCCGAGCTTGACCGGGCAACCGGCGGGGGGTTCGTGCGCGGCTCGGCGGTGCTGATCGGCGGCGATCCCGGCATTGGCAAGTCGACGGTGCTGATGCAGGCAGCCGCCGCCCTGTCTCGCCAGGGGCATCGGGTCATCTATGTTTCCGGCGAAGAGGCGGTTGCGCAGGTGCGGTTGCGGGCGCAGCGGCTGGGGGCTGCCGATACCGAGGTGCTGCTGGCCGCCGAGACCAATGTCGAGGATATTCTGGCGACGCTCGGCGAAGGCAAGCGGCCGGATCTTGCCATCATCGATTCGATCCAGACGCTGTGGAGCGACACTGCCGATTCGGCGCCCGGCACGGTGACGCAGGTGCGCACCGGCGTTCAGGCGATGATCCGCTTTGCCAAGCAGACGGGTGCAGCCATCGTTCTGGTCGGCCATGTCACCAAGGACGGTCAGATCGCCGGACCGCGCGTCGTCGAGCATATGGTCGATGCGGTGCTCTATTTCGAGGGCGACCGCGGCCATCATTACCGCATCCTTCGGACCGTGAAGAACCGCTTTGGCCCGACCGACGAGATCGGCGTGTTCGAAATGTCCGACAAGGGCCTGCGCGAAGTCACCAATCCGTCGGAACTGTTTCTCGGCGAGCGCAACTCGAAATCGCCGGGTGCTGCGGTCTTTGCCGGCATGGAGGGAACGCGGCCGGTGCTGGTCGAGGTGCAGGCGCTGGTGGCGCCGACATCGCTCGGGACGCCGCGCCGTGCCGTCGTGGGCTGGGACTCGGCCCGGCTGTCGATGATCCTTGCCGTGCTTGAGGCTCATTGCGGCGTCAGGCTCGGCCAGCACGATGTTTATCTGAATATTGCCGGCGGATACCGGATTTCGGAGCCTGCAGCCGATCTTGCGGTCGCTTCCGCATTGGTTTCCTCGCTTGCCGGTCTTGCCCTTCCCTCCGATTGCGTCTATTTCGGCGAAGTCAGTCTGTCCGGGGCCATCCGGCCGGTTGCGCATACCGCCCAGCGCCTTAAAGAAGCCGAAAAACTCGGCTTTTCACAGGCCGTCCTGCCTGCTGCTTCCGCCGACCTGCCCAAGGGCAGCGGCATGAGCTGGGCCGAGATGGAAAGCCTGCCGGATCTGGTGGCGCGCATTGCCGGCTCGAAGGGAGCCCTGAAGCAGGCCGACAATGATGATTGAGGAGGCCGCCGCTTAAAAATGGCGAATTCCGGTGAAAACAGTGTTCAATCATGGACCATCGAAAGACGCCTCTCGCGTCATCATATATGGTTCGCGGACAATCAGCGTGAGGTCGCTTCAAGGCGGTTTCGGAGTAGGACAATATGCCCATTACAATTCTCGACGGTATCGTTCTCGGCGTCGCGCTTTTCTCGGCCATCCTGGCCATGGTTCGCGGCTTCTCCCGGGAAGTTCTGTCGGTCGCAAGCTGGCTCGGCGCCGCGGCTGCCGCCTATTTCCTCTACCCGTACCTGTTGCCCTACGCCAAGAACTACACCAGCAGCGATACGGTCGCGATGATCGGCTCGGCCGGCGTCGTCTTCCTGGTTGCGCTGATCATCGTCTCGTTCATCACCATGCGGATCGCCGATTTCATCATCGACAGCCGTATCGGGGCGCTGGACCGGACACTCGGCTTCCTGTTCGGCGCTGCACGCGGCGTCCTGCTCGTCGTCGTCGCCATGCTGTTTTTCAACTGGCTGGTGGCGCCGCAGCAGCAGCCGGTCTGGGTCACGACCGCCAAATCCAAACCGCTGCTCGACAATCTCGGCGGCAAGCTGATCGCGCTCCTGCCTGAAAATGCCGATGCCACCATCCTCGACCGCCTGCGCGGCAAGGATACGACCGGCGAAGGCGAGAGCGAAGGCACCGGCGGCACGACCACCCAGCCTCCGGCTGAAGAAACGCCTACCACCAACGGTACAGCGACCAACGGCTAAGGCCGAACGATAGAATGAGGGCCCGCTTTTGCGGGCTCTGTCCATTTTGCAATGATGATATGTGAAACCCTCAGGCCTTATTGGCTTGAAGGCCCACTGAATAATTCTTAAATCGGAACCGATTTGAGAATTATCCAGGAAACTGAAAGTGCTACAGCGACCTTTGCGCGTCGTGAATGACGCGCGGCGCTGTAGAGACCCAATACGATATGCCAAACGCGTTCCAGCCGTTAACACAAAGGCCAACAGCGATGACCCATTTGCGAGCCGCGGAAATTCACGATGAAATGGATGGCGATACGCTGCATGAGGAATGCGGTGTGTTCGGCATTCTGGGACATCCGGATGCGGCGGCGCTCACCGCGCTCGGGCTGCACGCGCTGCAGCATCGCGGCCAGGAAGCCGCCGGTATCGTCACTTTCGACGGCAAGCAGTTCCACACAGAAAAGCGCATGGGCCTTGTCGGCGATCACTATACCGACCCGGCGATCCTGGCAAAGCTGCCCGGCACCATCTCGATCGGCCACACGCGCTACTCGACCACGGGCGAAGTGGCGCTGCGCAACGTGCAGCCACTGTTTGCCGAGCTTGAAGTCGGTGGCATCGCCATTGCCCATAACGGCAACTTCACCAACGGCCTGACGATGCGCCGCCAGATCATCGCCACCGGCGCCATCTGTCAGTCAACATCCGACACCGAAGTCGTCCTCCATCTCATCGCCCGCTCGCGTCATACCTCCACGGCCGACCGTTTCATCGATGCCATCCGGCAGATGGAAGGCGGCTATTCGATGCTGGCCATGACCCGCACCAAGCTGATCGCCGCCCGCGACCCCACCGGCATCCGGCCGCTGGTGATGGGCGAGCTCGACGGCAAGCCGATCTTCTGCTCGGAAACCTGCGCACTCGACATCATCGGCGCAAAGTACATTCGCGACGTTGAAAACGGCGAAGTGATCATCTGCGAAATCCAGGCGGATGGTTCGATCCAGATCGATGCGCGCAAGCCGGTCAATCCGCAGCCGGAACGGCTCTGCCTGTTCGAATATGTCTATTTCGCCCGCCCCGATTCGGTGGTCGGCGGCCGCAACGTCTATGTGGCGCGCAAGAACATGGGCATCAACCTTGCCAAGGAATCGCCGGTCGAGGCCGATGTGGTCGTTCCCGTTCCGGACGGCGGCACCCCCGCGGCGATCGGTTATGCGCAGGCGAGCGGCATTCCTTTCGAACTTGGCATCATCCGCAACCACTATGTCGGGCGCACCTTCATCGAGCCGACACAGTCGATCCGTGCCTTCGGCGTCAAGCTGAAGCACTCCGCAAATCGCGCCATGATCGAAGGCAAGCGCGTCGTGCTGGTCGATGATTCGATCGTGCGCGGCACCACGTCGCTGAAGATCGTTCAGATGATCCGCGATGCCGGTGCAACGGAAGTGCACATCCGCGTTGCCAGCCCGATGATCTTCTATCCCGACTTCTACGGCATCGACACGCCGAATGCCGACAAGCTGCTCGCCAACCAGTACACCGACATCAAGGCGATGGCGAAGTTCATCGGTGCCGATTCGCTGGAATTCCTGACGATCGACGGGCTGTACCGCGCCGTCGGCGGCGAAGACCGCAACAATGCCCGCCCGCAGTTCACCGACCACTATTTCACCGGCGACTATCCGACGCGGCTTCTCGACAAGAACGGCGATACGACAAGCCCGAAATTGTCGATGCTCGCGAGCAATGGCTGAACCACTCGCCTGAGCCCGAAAGGGCTTGAGGAAGAGCGCTTGCCGCCCTGAACATTCGGTTCCTGACTTGCGTCAGAACCCGGACGTGTGGCACAGCAAGCCCGCATCAATGAATTCGGAGCCACCCAGACATGATCGATCTCAAGGGGCGCATAGCCTTGGTCACCGGCGCATCGCGCGGCATCGGCTATTTCACAGCGCTTGAACTGGCCAAGGCCGGCGCGCAGGTGATCGCCTGCGCCCGCACGGTCGGCGGGCTGGAAGACCTTGACGACGCGATCAAGTCGGCTGGCGGACTGCCCGCGACACTGGTTCCCTTCGACCTTGCCGACATGGCCGCGATCGACAAGCTCGGCGGCGCCATCAACGAGCGTTGGGGCAAGCTCGACATTCTCGTCGCCAATGCCGGCGTTCTCGGCGTCATCTCCCCCGTCGGCCATGTCGAGGCCAAGGTGTTCGAAAAGGTCATGACCGTCAACGTCACGGCCACCTGGCGGCTGATACGGTCCGTCGATCCGTTGCTGCAGCAATCCGATGCCGGCCGAGCGCTGATCCTGTCTTCAAGCGCCGCCCACAAGTGCAAGCCGTTCTGGGGGCCCTACTCCGCCTCCAAGGCCGCTGTCGAGGCGCTGGCACGCACCTGGGCCGGTGAAACGCAGCGCCTGCCGCTGCGCATCCTCTCGGTCGATCCGGGTGCCACCCGCACGGCCATGCGCGCCCAGGCCATTCCGGGCGAAGATCCTTCGACCGTACCGCACCCGTCCGAGGTCGCGGCAAAGCTCCTGCCGCTGGTCGGCCCGGATCAGACGGAAACCGGCAAGCTGTTCATCGTCCGCGAAAACCGCATCGTCGATTACCGCCTGCCGGACTGACCTTCAGATCAGACCGGATCTTTGTCAAAAATGGTGATGCCCGCCGGCAACTGAACCCAGGAGTGCCTGCGACAGGTGTAAACCGAGTCCTGCGGGGCCGGAAAATCCGGGTCGGCGAAACCGCCGACCGCGACAGCCACCGAGACTTGATCCACCTCTTCTTCAGTGTGAAACAGATTTGTTCCACAGACAGGGCAGAAGCGAAACCGGAACCGGGCGCCCTGATCGCCCGTCCGGACATAATCCTTAGCCGTTCCGAAAACCGTATAGGGCACCGCAAATGCGGCCAGTGCTGCAAAGACACTGCCTGTTCGCCGCTGGCAGGCAAGGCAGTGGCAGACGCCAACACCCAGCGGCTCGCCGTGCACTTCTATCTGCAACTGGCCGCAACCACAGGACGCTCGTCTGGACAGCATGAAACACCTCGTCAGGCTGCAAGCGCTGATCGCCAGCCAAACAGCCGCTTACAAACTTTTGTCCAATGGCAGGCCATCTTCCCCCGGCGTTGACAGATCAGGGTGCCCAGGCCACTTGCTGCCGTATTTCTTGTGCCAGGCGCGTGCGCCGAACGGCAATGTCAGCAGGTAGCCGACGGCGGTGACGACCATGGTTTCCCAGGTAAAGCTCATCAGCGTCGCGACATAAAGGACGACGAACAGGATGACGGGGAGAACCAGATCGCGGCGAACGCGGTTTTCGGACTTGCCCGACCAGACCGGCAGCCGGCTGACGAGCAGGAAGGCGATCAGCACCGTGTAGGCAGAGGATATCAGGCCCATAACATGGTCCGGCTCTACACCGAGCAGCCCGAGATAGACCGGAAGCAGCACCAGCATGGCGCCAGCCGGGGCCGGTACGCCGACAAAGTATTCCGATTGCCACTTGGCCTTGATATCGCGCTCGGCCATGACGTTGAAGCGGGCAAGACGCAGACCGGCGGCGATGACGTAGATCAGCGCGGCGATCCACCCGATCGATCGGGCTTCGTCCAGCACATAGGCGAACAGAACCAGAGCCGGAGCGACGCCGAAATTGACGATATCGGCCAGCGAATCCATCTGAACGCCGAATTTCGACGTGGCCTTCAAGAGACGGGCGACACGGCCGTCGATACCGTCGAGGAAAGCTGCGACCAGCACCATGGCCACCGCAAGCTCGAAGCGCCCTTCGAAGGCGAGGCGAACGCCCGAAAGCCCGGCGCAGATGGCCAGCACCGTGATGACATTGGGGACGAGCATCCGCAGCGGAATTTCCCGCAGGCGCGGCCCGCGCGCTTCATCGTCGTCGTTCGGGCCGTGCGGTTCAAAGGGCGGAAAGGGTGTTTCCATGATCTGTTCCTGTTTCGCTGAAGGCTCGTCCATCAGCCGCGCCGGCTGATCACGGGTCCCTTGGCGGAGCCGAATTCCGCCAGAACGGTTTCGCCGGCAATGGCGGTCTGGCCAAGGCTGACGCGGGGCTCGGCGCCTTCCGGCAGGAAGACATCAAGACGCGAGCCGAACCGGATGAGGCCGAAGCGTTCGCCGGCCTGCAGCGTGTCGTTGGGGACGGACCAGCAGACGATGCGGCGGGCGACGAGGCCGGCAATTTGGACAACGCCGATTTCGCCATGGGCGGTATCGATGACCAGGCCGTTGCGCTCGTTTTCGTGGCTCGCCTTGTCGAGTTCCGCATTGACGAATTTGCCCGCGCGATAGGCGATGCGGCGGATGGTCCCCCGCACGGGCGCACGGTTCACATGGCAATTGAAGACGTTCATGAACACGGTGATGCGCAGCATCGGTACCGTACCGAGCCCAAGCTCTTCCGGCGGCGTCATCATCGCGATCGACGAGACGCGGCCATCGGCCGGGCTGATGACGAGGTCATCGTCAAGCGGCGTCATGCGTTCGGGATCGCGGAAGAAATAGGCGCACCAGGCCGTCAGGATGAAGCCGATCCACATCAGCGGCTCCCAGAGAAAGCCGAGAACCAGCGAAACGACGAAGAAACCGGCGATGAAGGGATATCCTTCCTTGTGCACCGGAACCAGCGTGTTGCGCACCGTATTGATCAAGCTCATGAACTCATGTCTCCATATTTTCCTGGCCCCAGCACCTACAGTGAAACGACGGGTCGGGCAATGCGATTACGGTATTCGCCGGCGGCAATAGCAGGCAGCCTTCGATCAAAGGGCGACTGTGATCTGACTTTCAAACCGCAGCCGGACCGCGCACCACAACGCCGAGATCGTCGCTCTCGCGCACCTTCTTCAAAGTCTCCTCGGCCTGCGTCGCCTCGCGCTGACGGTTCCACATCGAGGCGTAGAGGCCGTCGCGGTCGATCAGTTCGCCATGGGTACCGCGTTCGGCGATGCCGCCGTCCTTCAAGACGATAATCTCGTCTGCATGGATGACGGTGGAAAGCCGGTGGGCGATGACCAGTGTCGTACGGTTCTGCGAAACGATGTCGAGTGCCGTCTGGATTTCCTGCTCGGTGCGGGTGTCCAGCGCCGAAGTCGCCTCGTCGAGTATGAGAATCGGAGGGCTTTTCAGAACGGTGCGGGCGATCGCCACGCGCTGTTTTTCGCCGCCCGACAGTTTCAGGCCGCGCTCGCCGACCATGGCGCCATAGCCCTCCGGCAGGCTCTTGATGAAGCCGCCGATCTGGGCAATGTCGGCGGCGGCCTCGACTTCGGCCTGGGAGGCCGAGGTTCGGCCGTAGCGGATGTTATAGGCGATGGTGTCGTTGAACAGAACGGTATCCTGCGGCACCATGCCGATGACGGCGCGCAGGCTCTTCTGCTTCACATCGCGCACATCCTGGCCATCGATGGTGATTGAGCCTTCCTGCACGTCGTAGAACCGGTAAAGCAGCCGGGACAGGGTCGACTTGCCTGCACCGGAGGGGCCGACGACCGCGACGGTCTTGCCGGCTGGCACTTCGAACGAGATACCCTTGAGGATCGGCCGGGCCGGATCATAGGCGAAGTGCACGTCCTTGAAAGCGATGGCGCCCTTGCCGATCGCCAGCTCCACCGAATCCGGGCTGTCGATGACCTCGGCCTCCACTTCGAGCAGGTCGAACATCTGCTCGATATCGGTCAGGCCCTGACGGATTTCGCGGTAGACGAAGCCGATAAAATTGAGCGGGATGGACAGCTGCATCAGCATGGCGTTGATGAAGACGAAATCGCCGAGCGACTGCTCGCCGCGCTGGACGGCCAGCGCCGACATCATCATCATGATTGCCGTGCCGGCACCGAAAATCACCGCCTGACCAAAGTTCAGCCAGCCGAGCGAAGTCCAGACCTGCGTCGCCGAGCGCTCGTAGCGCTCCATCGACTGGTCGAAGCGCTTCGCTTCCATTTCTTCGTTGCCGAAATATTTGACGGTCTCGAAGTTGAGCAGCGAATCGATCGCCTTGGTGTTGGCGTCGGTGTCGCTGTCGTTCATGGCGCGGCGGATGCCGATGCGCCAGTCGCTGGCCTTGATGGTGAACCAGATATAGATGACCACCGTCACCGCAGTGACCAGCAGGTAGCTGAAACCATAGCCCCACCAGAAAATGATCGCCGTCATCAGGAACTCGATGAGGGTTGGCACCGTGTTGAGGATGGTGAAGCGGACGATGGTTTCGATGCCCTTGGTGCCGCGCTCGATGATGCGCGACAGGCCGCCGGTGCGGCGCTCCAGATGGAAGCGCAGCGACAGCTGATGCATGTGGATGAAGGTGCGGTAGGCAAGCTGGCGCACCGCATGCTGGCCGACGCTGGCAAACAGCGCATCGCGCAGCTGGTTCAGCCCTGCCTGCAGCAGGCGGGCAAGATTATAGGCCAGCACCAGCATGACGGCGCCGGTAAAGACCACCGGCAGGACGCCGACAATGTCGGTCTTGCCGTTCAGCGCATCCGTCGCCCATTTGAAGAAATAGGGCACGAGCAGCAGCACGACCTTGGCGATCAAAAGAATGACCGTCGCCCAGACGACCCGCATCTTCAGGTCGGCGCGGTCACTCGGCCACATATAGGGCCAGAGATTGATGATCGTCTGCAGCGGATTGCCTGAATCCGCCGATACCGTCTTCTTCTGCGCCACGTCTTGTCTCGCCTTCGTTCCCCGGTTGCCCTGTCAGAGACAGCCGTCATTGCATGCCATGGATGTCGCCCGGATGAAGGGCATCCGGCAAAGGCATACAAACGCAATTTTCCAATTGAAAGCGACGCCCTTCTCAAGGCGCCGCTCTATGTTTCAGATAGGTCTTACAAGCACCTGCGGCAATGGAGCCCGCGGCAAAAAGCGATCAGGGCAGATGCTTCACATGCTTGCGGTGCATCTCTTCCGATTCGGTTTCAGACATTGCCTTGTCCGGCACGCCGAAGATCTGGCCGGGCAGGATTCGGTCGGGATCGGTGATCTGATCCTCGTTGGCAAGGTAGATCGTGGTGTAGCGCACACCGGCGCCATAGACGCGCCGCGAGATCTGCCAGAGCGTATCGCCACGGCGGATGATCACCGAGGTCTTGCTCTGCTGCAACGGCGCCTGCTGGACGGTTTCCGGTTCGGCAGAAGCCTGGCCGGTGGCTACAGCGGCGTTGCCGGTTGCCGTAGAAGGCGTGCCTGACTCCGCGGAAGGCGCGGTTGACTCTACGGCAGGCTTCTGTGCGGTTTCCGCCGTCGCAGGCTTTGCAGGATCGACATTTTCAGCGGGTGCCGTGCTTACAGCTGCAGCATTCTCTTGAGCGGGTGCCGGCGTCGCAGTTTGGCTGGCAACGGCATCGTTACCCGTACCATCGGTGCGCGGCATCAGCGCCGAGCCGACTGCAGTCTCGATCTTGCCCAGCGATGACGACACGCTGGCCGCATCCTTCGGAAGCGCCTTCAGCATGGCAAGCGCATCCGTCGCGGCCGTAGCGGTCTTGGCCGCCATTTCCTTGACATTGGCGTCCAGATTATCGGCAACCTTGAAATCGGCAAGCGACTTCAGGGCAATTTCTGTGGCCGAACGGGCAGCCGCCAGTTCTTCTGCCGTTGGCACCTTGCCACCGGCAAACAAGCCTTTCAGCAGGCTGAGCGCCTTGGTCGCCTCCAGGCGCAAGCCATCGAAGCTGCCTCCATCGAACGGGACGACAGAGCCCTGAGCGTTCCCCTGGGCCACAGCCGCCACCTGATCGCCGACCGGACGATCGAATGGCACGGCGGCACGCAGCTCGACCTTGCGGCCATCGGCACCCATCATGTCGGCACGGATCGTGTGATTACCGACAGTCAGCTCGATCGTGCCCTCGACGACGAAGCGGCCCTGTTCGTCGCTCTTGGTTTCCCCCACCAGCGTGTCATCGGCATAGATGCGCACCAGCGCACCGGCCTTGGCATTGCCGGCAACAAAAATCTTCTTGCCTTCGATTTCGACTGCGGAGACGGCGACAAGCGCTTTGTCGCCGGTTGCTGTGGCGGCATCAGCCGTCGCCGGGGTCTGCGTGGAAACAGCAGTATCGGCTGGCTTGGAGATATCCGTCGCTGTTGCTGCGGTCGGGGCTGGCTCAACCTTCGCCACCTGACCGGCAGCAGCAGTAGCCGCGTCAGTCACCGGTTTGGTGATGATGCGGCTTGCTTCACCGGGCTTCGAGACCATGGCAAGCAGTTCGCCGGTCTTGTCCTTCGGGATCGAAACGGTCGCGACTTCTTCCGAAGACTTGGTGACGCCGTTTTCGCCGACGCTGCGCAATGTCAGCTGATAGTCGCCGGCCGGAAGCGGCTTATCGAAGATCGCGGCGAAATCGCCGGTGGCGCCGACATCGGCAGTTCCAACCACAGTTTCGCCGTTGACGATCTCGAGTTTGGTATTGGGCTGTGCCCGCCCGGCAATCACCGTCGATCCATCCGGCTCGACGCGCAGAACGTCGAAGCCCGGCACCGTCCATGCGGCTGCCGGATCGGCTGGCTTTACGCCTGTGGCATCGGTTGCCGGAACATTCGCCGTTTCGCTCCCAGCCGTCGGCCGCGCGCCCTTTGCGTCGGCGCTGTTGGCGTCCGCAGGCTTGACGTCGGCCAGCTTGGCGTCGGGTTGCTTGGCCACACCATCGGCCGGCGCTTGCGCCGTGACCTTGTCCTTGCTGCCGTTGATATTGGGCATGACAAAGAAAATCATCAGCAGCGACGCAATTGCCAGGACGATAAGGGCCACCCAGCCGGCCTTGTTCTTCATCATGCAAAATCTCCAAATGGCCCGGAACCGCCTGCGCCCGACATGGGCGCAGAAGGACAGCTTTTTCCAAGCCTTTATGCCCGCAGCTTTCCGCTTGTTTCTGCTGACCGGAATCAGCCAGTCCATAACGTCAGCTCATGCTTAAAAATTGCTAACGATTCCCGAGGTTTTCCACAAGCATCGCCGTATGTTCAGACCGGCCGAAAGCCCTGTTTCCCGTCATTTTTCTTGACGCATGCTGCCCCGCGATGTCTCTTTGGCCCATGAGTGAGAAAAATATCCCGATTCGATCCATCTGCGTCTATTGCGGCTCACAGCCCGGACGCGATCCGTCCTTCATGGAAGCCGGCCGGAGTCTCGGCAAATCCATTGCCGAAAATCACCTGCGCCTGGTCTATGGCGGCGGAACCAAAGGCATCATGGGGGCCGTCGCAAGCGGCGTTCTTTCGCATGGCGGCCGCGTTACCGGCATCATACCAGAATTCCTGATGGATATGGAGGCCACCCGTCATTCGCTGGGACAACTCAGCGAACTGATCGTCACGCCGGACATGCATGAGCGCAAGCACAAGATGTTCGAGCGCTCGGATGCCTTCGTGACGCTGCCGGGCGGCATCGGCACGCTGGAGGAAATCGTCGAGGTGATGACCTGGGCGCAGCTTGGCCGCCACCGCAAGCCGATCGTGCTCGTCAATATCAACGGCTTCTGGGATCCGCTGATGAAGCTGATCCACCATATGGCCGACAGCGGCTTCATCCACACGGCCCATCTCGTCCAGCCGCTGGTCATCGATGCCGCCGACGAGGTCGTCCCGGCCCTTCTGGCCCATTGGGCAAGCCAAGTCGACCGCGACGGCGACGACGGGATCATCGCCAAGCTGTGACGCTACGGCCGGAACGGCATTTGACAATGCCATCCGGCCCGTTTCAGCGGTGTTGATCGCTCTGCCGCAGAGTTGTATCCTGCCGGGGATATTGGTCGAGCGAGGAAGATGATTTCCATGAGCGATAAGAACGGTATTTCCGAAGACCTCAGCCGCCGCATCGACAAACTGACCGCCCGTTCCGCCCTGACGCGCCAGCAGATCATTGAGGGCGCACTTTCGAACGGCCGCTCCCTTGCCTGGCAGGAGAAGTGGATCGAGGGCGTACAGGACGGCATCGAGGAAGCCGATCGCGGCGACTTTGCCACGGCTGAAGACATTGCAGCGGTTCTCAACAAATACAGCCCGACATAAAATCCGTGCGGATCGTATGGACGAAGCGCTATCTCCTGGAGCTTGCCCGCATCGGCGATTACGTCGCTACGCGCAATCCACGAGCAGCCGACGGCGCTCGTGGATGGCCGGACGACGCATAAGCCCGGCGCGATCTTTTTAGGATCGCTAACCGCGCATAGGACTTTGATTGAAGGTGTATCGTTTTCGCAGACCTGCAGCGCAGTCTAGCGAATCATGCTTGACTATTCGGCCGGGTTTGGCACCGCCGCCCGGCGGGCGCGGCTTTCCATGATCATTGATGTTGAATAGACCGCCAGTGCTGCCCAGATCAGAATGAAGGCAATCAGCTTCGACGTGCCGAAGGGCTCGTGGAAGACGAAGACGGCGATGATGAAGATCATCGTCGGGGCGATGTACTGCATGATGCCGATCGTCGAGAGCTTAAGCAGCTTGGCACCGTTGGCGTAGATCATCAGCGGGATCGCGGTGACGACGCCACAGGCCATCAGCCAGGCAACGTCGGCCCAGCCGGTATCGAGGAAATGTCCCTGACCAGTAAATTCCAGATAGGCGATATAGCCGAGGGCGGGAACGCTGAGCAGCAAAACCTCCAGGAAAAAGCCCTGATTGGGGCCGACCGGCAGCGTCTTGCGGAAAAAGGCGTAGAGCCCCCAGGACAGTGCCAGGCTGATCGAGACCCAAGGTAGCCCGCCTGCGTCAAAGGCCAGAACGACGACGGCGATGGCGGCCAGAACGATCGCGACGATCTGCGCCGGATTGAGTTTTTCCTTCAGAAGCACCGCACCAAGAAAGATCGAGAACAGCGGGTTGATATAATAGCCGAGCGCCGTTTCCAGCGCCCGCCCTGCCCCGATTGCCCAGACGTAGATGCCCCAGTTGATGGTGATCAGCACTGCCGTCAGCATCGCCATCTTCAGCATGCGTGGGGTGCGCAGAGCGACCTTTATATCATCCGTGCGGCCAAGCAGGATGAGAACGGCACCGGCCAGCGGCACCGACCAGACGATGCGGTGCGCCACGACCTCGGAAGCCGGGATATGGGCAATCGCCTTCATGAAGAACGGCAGGAAGCCCCAGAGAAGATAGGCTGTCAGCGCGAAGGCAAATCCCCGGGGGGAATCGCCATTTTGCACCGCGGGTGCGTGTTTCTCGTCAGACATGGCGTTTCATCCCGTTGAGGCTTGCCCTGCGGCAGCCTTAAGTCATTTTGGCCGTCGTACTCCAAAGACGGTTGATCAACCAATTCATTTCCGTGAACCTTGCTACAGCAAAGCTCACAATCGACGGTAAGAGAATTGTTACGGGATCGACAAAACACCCAGATTTTACGGGGTGCATTTCACAGTCTGGCGCTTTACGTTCCCTCCAGGCAATGACCGGTCAGACGAAGGAATTTTAGATGTCATCCATCCTCGCGCTCCACCCGATTACCCGCCGCTCGCTGCTGAGCGGTGTCGCAGCCACCTCTGCCCTCGTCCTTCTGCACCCCTTTGCAGCGCGCGCGGCCGCCAATCAGGCGCATCTGCGCATCATGGAAACAACCGACATCCACGTCCATGTCTTCCCTTACGACTATTACGGCGACAAGCCGAACGACACGCTGGGCCTTGCCCGCACCGCCTCGATCATCGACGCCATCCGCGCCGAGGCCGGCAATTCCTTCCTCGTCGACAATGGCGATTTCCTGCAGGGAAACCCGATGGGCGACTACATGGCCTATCAGCACGGCATGAAGGATGGCGACGTCCACCCGATCATCAAGGCAATGAATGTGCTCGGCTACGAGGCCGGAACGCTGGGGAACCATGAGTTCAACTATGGCCTCGACTATATGTTCAAGGTGCTGGGCGGCGCCAATTTCCCGTATGTCTGCGCCAACCTGACCAAGGGGCAACTCGCGGCCAATCCCAAAGACGATACGCTGTTCTTCAAGCCCTACACGATCATCGAAAAAACCATCACCGACGGTTCGGGCGCCGCAAGCGAACTGAAGATCGGCATCATCGGCTTCGTGCCGCCACAGATCATGCTTTGGGACATCAAGAACCTCGAGAGCAAGGCGCAGACGCGCGATATCGTCGAGACCGCCAAGGCCTGGGTCCCCGTCATGAAGGAGGCAGGCGCCGATATCATAATCGCGCTTTCCCATTCCGGTATCGACGGCTCAGGCCAGAGCGACCGCATGGAAAATGCCTCGCTGTATCTGGCCGGTGTCGAGGGCATCGATGCTGTGTTTACCGGCCACCAGCACCTCGTCTTCCCCGGTCCCAAGAGTTTCGACGGCATCGAAGGCGTCGATCCGGTCAAGGGCACGCTGCTCGGCAAACCTGCGGTGATGGGCGGTTTCTGGGGCTCGCATCTCGGCCTGATCGACCTTCTGCTTGAGAAAGACGGCAACAACTGGAAGATCGTCGATTTCACCACCGAGGCGCGGCCGATCTATCACCGTGAGGACAAGAAGGTGGTCGCCGATGTTCCCGACCGCGCCGATGTCATCGCCGCCGCCAGCGCCGAGCATGAGGCGACGCTCGCCTATATCCGCACGCCGGTCGGCAAGACCACAGCACCGCTCTATTCCTATTTCGCGCTGGTGGCCGACGACCCCTCCGTGCAGATCGTCTCCAATGCGCAGACCTGGTACATCAAGGACATGCTGAAGGATACCGAGTACAAGGACTTTCCGGTGCTTTCGGCAGCCGCTCCCTTCAAGGCGGGCGGACGCGGCGGCGCGGATTATTATACCGATGTGCCCACCGGCGATATCGCCATCAAGAACGTCGCCGATCTCTATCTCTATCCGAATACCGTGCAGGCCGTGGTCATCACCGGCGCGCAGGTAAAAAACTGGCTGGAAATGTCGGCCGGCATGTTCAACACCGTCGCACCCGGCGCCAAGGACGTGGCGCTGCTCAACACCACATTCCCCTCCTACAATTTCGACATCATCGACGGCGTCACCTACCAGATCGACCTGTCGCAGCCGGCCAAATACGATGCCGACGGCAAGCCAGTAAACCCAGGCTCGAACCGCATCCAGAACCTGTCCTTCGACGGCAAGCCGATCGATCCCGCCCAGAAGTTCGTCGTCGCCTCCAACAATTACCGCGCCGGCGGCGGCGGCAAATTCCCGGAAATCGCTTCCGACAAGGTGGTCTTCGCCGCCCCCGACACCAACCGCGATGTCATCGTCCGCTACATCATCGCCGAGGGCACGATCAATCCATCCGCTGACGGCAACTGGAGTTTTGCGCCGGTGGCGGGTGCGACGGCGCTGTTCGAAAGCGGTCCGAAGGCACGCGGGCTGATTGCTGACGTGAAGAGCGTGAAGATCGAGGATGCGGGCGATGGCGCCGATGGGTTTGCGAAGTTTCGGCTGGTGTTGTGAGGTGAGGCTGACAGCGTGGTCAGATCACCTCAACCAAGGTTTCGCCGCGCGCCAGTGCGGCGAGGACTGCCGGTAAAGCTGTTTCGAACCGGGTCAGAAGCTCCTGGCGGCGCGTATTTCGCCATCTCATCCAGACAATTGCTGGACTGTGATGCGCCAGAACCTTGCGCTGGGCAAAATCCTCATCTTTCGTTATGATGACCCGGTCTTCCGCCAAAGCGTAGTCCCATATCTGCCGATCGGTAGCGGCCTGCATGCCTATGTCAGCAACATGCGCCGCATCATGCCCATTGAGCGTGATCCACCGCGCCAGGGCCGGAGGCAACTGCGCATCGACAAGAAACCTCATCACGCAACATGCAGCACGGGATGGTCGCTTTGGCGGGCGGCATATTCCAGCGCCGCTTGGATATCGCCCATTTCAAGCAGGGGGTAATCCTCAAGGATTTCGGCGGGGCTTGCGCCCGCTGCCAACAAATCCAACACGTCCTTGACACGGATACGAAGGTTTCGCAGGGTCGGGCGTGCGCCGCATTGTTCAGGATCGATGGTAATCCGGTGGATTTCGCTCATTCTGCTTCCTCATGGTGCCCGGCGCATGGTCCAGCAATAGTAACATGTTGTGGAAGGCCGGTCGCCCCATCTTGTTTTTTACTCCGCCGCCGCCAGCCCCGTCTGATCGCGGTTCTTCAGCAGCTTGAACACGATCGAATCCATCAGCGCCTGAAACGATGCGTCGATGATGTTGTCGGAAACGCCGACCGTCCACCAGCGGGCGCCGGTGCCATCGACGGATTCGATCAGGACGCGGGTGATGGCCTCGGTGCCGCCGTTGAGGATACGGACCTTGTAGTCCACCAGTTCCAGATCCTCGATCTCCGACTGGTATTTGCCAAGATCCTTGCGCAGCGCCAGATCGAGCGCGTTGACAGGCCCGTGACCTTCGGCGACCGACATGGTTGCTTCACCATCGACCGAAACCTTGACCACCGCTTCCGAGACGGTCTTCAGATGGCCGTTGGCATCGAAGCGGCGCTCGACCATGACGCGGAAACTTTCGACATGGAAAAAATCCGGAACCGAGCCAAGGATTCTTTGCGCGAGAATGGCGAAGCTGGCGTCGGCGCCTTCATAGGCATAACCGGTCGCTTCGTTTTCTTTGACGATGGAAATCAGCTTGTCGAGCTTCGGATCGTCCTTGGAGACGATGATGCCACGCCGCTTCAAAGCGTTGATGAAATTGGCCTTGCCGCCCTGGTCCGACACCATGACCTTGCGCAGGTTGCCGACGCTTTCCGGCGTCACGTGCTCATAGGTGCGCGGGTCCTTCAGCAGTGCCGAGGCATGGATGCCGGCCTTGGTGGCAAAGGCGGAGGCGCCGACATAGGGCATCTGGTGGTCGGGCGAGCGGTTGAGCAGCTCGTCGAAGGCATGCGACAGCTGAGTGAGTTCCTGCAGCCGGTCGGCATCGATCGCCGTCTCGAAACGGCTCGTATAGGTTTCCTTCAACGCCAGCGTCGGGATCAGCGTCACCAGATTGGCGTTGCCGCAGCGCTCGCCGATGCCGTTCAGCGTGCCCTGGATCTGGCGCACGCCTGCCTCGACGGCTGCCAGCGAATTGGCGACCGCCTGACCGGTGTCGTTATGCGCATGGATACCGAGATTGGCGCCGGGCACGCCATGGGCAATGACGGCTGTGACGATATCGCGGATTTCCGGCGGCTGCGTGCCGCCATTGGTATCGCAGAGCACGACCCAGCGGGCTCCGGCATCATAGGCGGCTTTCGCACAGGCGAGCGCATAGGCCGGGTTGGCCTTGTAGCCGTCGAAGAAATGCTCGCAGTCGATCATCGCCTCCTTGCCGGTCTCGACAACGGCCTCGACCGAGGACTGGATCGATTCGAGGTTTTCCTCGTTGGTACATCCAAGCGCGACGCGGACATGATAGTCCCAGCTCTTGGCGACAAGACAGATCGCGTCGCTTTCAGCCTGCAAAAGGCTTGTCAGCCCCGGATCGTTGGAGGCGGACACGCCGGCACGCTTGGTCATGCCGAAGGCGACGAAGCGGGCCGCCTTGGTGCGCTTCTTGCTGAAGAATTCGGTATCGGTCGGGTTGGCGCCGGGATAACCGCCCTCGACGTAATCCATGCCGAAATCGTCCAGCATCGCCGCGATGGCGATCTTGTCCTCGACGGAAAAATCGATGCCCGGCGTCTGCTGGCCGTCACGCAGCGTGGTGTCGAAGAGGTGGATGCGTTCGCGGGTCATGGGCGTGCTTCCAGCATTGACACACTCGGAGTTTGCCGAACCGCACCCCCCTCTGTCGGCGACGCCGACATCTCCCCCTCAAGGGGGGAGATTGGCCGCAAGCTTTTCTCATCCCTAACCGAAATAAGAGAAAAGAACGATCTCCCCCCTTGAGGGGGAGATGTCACGGAGTGACAGAGGGGGGTGTAAGCGGCATACGCAGTCATATCACTTCTTCCCCGCAAACCCATCCGTCGTGCGGATCAGCCTGTCCAGAATGCCCGGCTCGAAATAGGCGTGACCCGCCCCTTCGATCAGATGAAACTCTGCCTCCGGCCAGGCCTTGTGCAAAGCCCACGCATATTTTGCCGGGCATGGCATGTCGTAGCGGCCGTGGACGATGACGCCCGGGATGCCGTGGAGCTTGTGGGCGTCACGCAACAGCTGTCCTTCGTCCAGCCAGCCGGCATTGACGAAGAAATGGTTTTCGATGCGGGCAAAGGCGTGGGCGAATTCGTCCTGCTCGAACGGCGTCGAGGTCGATGGTTCCGGCAAAAGCGTGATGGTTTCGCCTTCCCAGATGCTCCACGCCTTGGCGGCGGCAACACGGGTCGCCCGGTCTCCACTGGTCAGCCGCCGGTGATAGGCGTGCATCATCTCGTGGCGTTCGTTTTCCGGGATCGGCGCAAGGAAGCGTTCCCATTTATCCGGGAACATTTCCGAGACGCCAAACTGATAGTACCAGTCGAGCTCGGCCTTGGTCAGCGTATAAATGCCGCGCACGACCAGTTCGGAAACACGCTCCGGGTGTTTTTCCGCATAGGCCAAGGCCAGTGTCGAACCCCAGGAGCCGCCGAACACCAGCCATTGCTCGACGCCTGCCATTTCGCGCAGCCGCTCGATATCGGCAACCAGATGCCAGGTGGTGTTGGCTTCCAGTTCCGCATGCGGGGTGGACTTGCCGCAACCGCGCTGGTCGAACAGTGTCACGTCATAGAGCTTCGGATCAAACAGGCGGCGATGGTTCGGCGAGATCGTGCCGCCGGGGCCGCCATGCAGGAAGACGGCGGGCTTGGGGCCCGGCGTTCCGGATTTTTCCCAATAGATCGTGTGGCCGTCGCCAACGTCGAGATGGCCGAAGGCATAGGCCTCGATTTCAGGATAGAGCGTGCGGAGAATTTCGGTCATGCTGTCTGCTTTCAGGGATGATTTAAAGCGGCCGGTCAGGAGATGTGCGGAAATTGCGGCCAGACCTCGGTATCGTGGTCCGGATGCTGGAAGGAGATGACCTGCTCCTGCTGCATGTAATAGTTCGGATCCTCGTGCACCGGCTGCTCGAAGATCGTCGTAACCCAGGCATTGCGGGCGGCAAAATTCACCTGGATCTGCGGCGCGAGATCGGAGCGATCGTCGAAGGCGCCGATGGCGATTTCCAGTCCGCCCGGATGTTTGTAGGTCAAAGGCGTGCCGCAGGCGGCACAAAAGCCGCGGGCAATGTTGACGGAAGACTGGAAGTAGCTCGGCTCACCGCGCGTCCATTCCGTCTCGCCTTTCGCTGTGACAAGCGGGCCGAAGAAGCCGCCGAACGCCTTCTGGCACATGCGGCAATGGCAGATCGACGGGCGGCCGAGCGTGCCATGAATCTTGAAGCGAACGGCACCGCACTGGCAGCCTCCGGTTCGAGTGGTTTCGGTCATCTCAGTCCTCCGGTGGCCAATGTTCAGTATCGTAGTCGGGATGCTGGCGGTTCGATTCGAGAATGGCAATATGCCGTTCAGTGATCGGCTCACTGCCGTTGTCGGTCTCCGTGCCAGGCAATCCCGGCAGATGCGAAAACCAGGGCACGCGCGATTCGACGCCGGATTGGGTCAACGGCCGCACATCATAGGGATCGTCGAGCGAGCCGAGCACGATATTGATGAAATCGGCCTCAGGCATATCGTAAAACAGCGGCGTGCCGCAGAGGAAACAAAAGCCGCGCCGGACCAGATGCGACGAGCGGAACCAGCCCGGGGCGCCGCGGGTGATGCTGAAATTGACGCGCGGCGCATTGGCGAGCGGCATGAAATAATTGCCGGACGCCTTCTGGCACATGCGGCAATGGCACAGATGCGGATCGCCAAGCGTTCCTTCCGCCCGGTAGCGCACCGCGCCGCACTGGCAGCCACCAGTATAGATGCGGCTGATGCTCATCCGCGCTCCTCCGGCGGCCATTCTGCCGTATCATGATCCGGATGCTGGTAGGAGGCGAGATTGGCGAGAAACGATGTCGCATCCTGATCGGCCATCGTATCCTCGCCCGGCAAATGCGGGATGTGATCGACATAGGGCAACTTTGCCTCGATGCCCCATTGGATTTTCGGAACGATGCCTTCCGGCGTGTCGAACGCGGCGATTGTGAGTGCCACGCCATCCGGCGCTTCATAGGTCAGCGGCGTGCCGCAATCGCCGCAAAAGCCGCGTGACGCTGCGTTGGAGGACTGGAAGCGCTTCGGCTCGCCACGCGTCCAGGAAAGCTTTGCCTGACGCACGGAAACCAGCGGCAAATAGAAATTTCCCGCAGCCTTCTGGCACATGCGGCAATGACAGACGGAGGCATCCCCAAGTTCGCCATCGACGCGAAAGCGAACGGCGCCGCACTGGCACCCACCGGTATGGACGAGAACGGTCATTGAAGATCCTCCGCCGCCAGCCAGTTTTCGATATTCAAACCCTCGACCCTCGAAAATTCGCGAGTGTTGTCGGTCACTAAAATAAGATCCAATGCACGGGCATGGGCAGCAATCAAAATATCCATGGGACCAATGAGATTGCCGCTGCGTGCAAGATGATCACGAATCTCCGCATAGTGCACTGCAGCGGCGGGTTCGTATGCTACGATATCAAGGCGTTCCAGCATGTTTTCCACCAGCGATGACAGGCGCTCCGATCCTCGCTTCAAGGCGCCACAGCGAAGTTCTGACGCGACGAGAGCGCTGATGCAAAGCCTGTCGCTTCCAACACTTTCAGCGCGGCGTACGACCTCGCCTTCGGGAACGCGGATCATGTGCGACACAATATTGGTGTCGAGCATGTACTGCCAAACGCTCACAGATCGACATCCTCAAGCGGCAACTGCTTTTCATCGAGATCCGGAAATTCCTCATCCCAGGGTTCAATGGAACGAAGCCACTCCAGCAAGCCGCTTTTCTTTTTCGGCTCGATGATCAGCCGGTCGCCTTCCTTGCGCATGATCGCCTCGTTTCCCGGGAGTTCGAATTCCACGGGAATACGGACGGCCTGATTGCGGCCGTTGCGAAAGAGTTTTACCTCGCGTCCCTGGTCAACCTGGATCACATTCATGACAGCCTCCTTCAGCATAGGCCAAAGCATATGCCTGCATCGTCAGAAAGACAAGTTTATCGCTTGACCTCCCAAATCGTGATCCGTTCCCCCGTCTGAGCATCCTTGCCGTCCTTCAACTGGATGCCCTTGGCGGCGAGATCGTCGCGGATCTTGTCTGCCTCGGCAAAGTTTTTGGCCTTCAGCATTTCGAGCCGCATCGCCACCAGCGCGCCGACCGCCGATGCAACCGCGCCGTCAACCTCCGCCTCTTTCGGCAAAACACCGAGCAAAGCGGCACTTGCGGCAAAGACCGGCAGCACGGCCGGATCGGCATTGGCGGCAGAGGCCAAAGCGTGCAGGGCCTGTACCGCCGCCACCGTGTTCACATCATCAGCCAATGCGTTGAGCACGGACGCATCCGGGGTGGCAGTGCCTGGTTTTCCGGCAGGCCACTTGGCCAGCAGGCGCTCCGCCTCCTCCAGCCGCTTCATCGAAAAATCGATCGGCTCGCGGTAATGCGTCATCAGCATGGCCAGGCGCAGCACCTCGCCCGGCCATTTGCGGCCGCCAAAGGTCTCGGTATGCAGCAGATCATGGATGGTGACGAAATTGCCGTCCGATTTCGACATCTTGCGGCCTTCGACCTGCACGAAGCCGTTATGCATCCAGACATTGGCCATCACCTGCGTGCCATGGGCGCAACGTGACTGGGCGATCTCGTTTTCATGGTGCGGGAAGATCAGGTCCAGCCCGCCGCCATGGATATCGAAGGTCTCACCGAGATAGCGCTGGCTCATCGCCGAGCATTCGATATGCCAGCCGGGACGGCCCCTGCCCCAGGGGCTTTCCCAGCCGGGCTCCTTGTCGGACGACAGTTTCCACAGTACGAAATCCTGCGGGTTCTTCTTGTGCGCATCGACGGCGATACGGGCACCGGCCTGCTGTTCATCGAGATTGCGCTTCGACAATTGCCCGTAGTCCGCCATCGAGCGTGTATCGAACAGCACCTCGCCTTCGGCTGCATAGGCATGGCCCTTGGCAATCAGCGTCTCGATGATTTCGATCATCTGGGCGATGTTGTCGGTGGCGCGTGGCTGCACGTCCGGCTCAAGGCAGCCGAGCGCCTTCGCATCCTCAAGAAACTGCGTCTCGGTTTTTTCCGTCACCGCCCGGATGGCGTCGTTCAGCGGCAGGTCCGGGAAATCCCGCAGCGCCCGCGCGTTGATCTTGTCGTCGACGTCGGTGATGTTGCGGGCATAGGTCACATGACTTTCCCCGTAGACATGACGCAGCAGCCGGTAGAGCACGTCAAAGACGATGACCGGGCGGGCATTGCCGATATGGGCAAAGTCGTAGACCGTGGGGCCGCAAACATACATGCGGACATTATCGGGATCGATCGGCGCAAAGATCGCCTTTTCCCGCGTCAGCGTGTTGTACAGTTTCAGTTCCGGCAGTCCGTCCATTCCAATCTCCCATTCCGCATATCACCGAATCACGCAGGCGCCCGGCTGGACCAACGCGTTGTCATCTTGAATTTCGGGAGACGAAAACGGCCAGGCCAGCGGTGGGGCTAGCGAATAATAATCCGGCAGAGGATGCAGATAACCGTTTTCATGGGGAGCTTTATCGCGCTTCGATCCGTTCCGGTCAAGAGGTCAGCTGCGCACCAGCATCTTATGGTGCGATACTGTATTGTTCGTCATTGTTTTGTCATGATTTGGCTTATCTGGAGAGGCCAGATGTCCGGGGACGCAGGGCTTTGAGCACTTGCACATTAAAGCCTGTTTCCTGGGGCACAATGGGGAACGCCGTTCTGGTGGAGAACATATAGGCGAAGCGTTTCCGCTTAGGGAAAGCATCTGAGGAGAGTTTGAAATGCCTGCTACAAAAACAGACAAGAACAGTCCGCGAGCGGCGGCCAATCTCGTCGAGCAATACCGTCCGCTCGGCCTGAAGGCCGTGCTTGCCGCCGCGCTGCAGATCAAGCCGAAGCCGGTCAAAAAGCCCGCTTGAGTGAAGGTGTGGCCTGATCGCTCAAAAGAGCGACAGCTGCGGATCTGCAGGTGGGTCTTTCGGCTTTAAGGCTGGCGGCTGTGAAGCAGGCGGGTTTGAGGCAGGCCGCGTGGATACATGCACCGGCGTCTGAAGATCGGCGCCGGTATTGGCCACCTTGTTCACCTTGTCCGTCACAGCGATGACATCGAAATAATCGTCATCGGCCGGCGTCAGCAGATCAGCGACATCGCGCGGTTCCTGCGTGCGGCAATCAAGCCAGCGGGCAAAATCCTCGGGCTTGATCACCACCGGCATGCGGTCGTGCACATCGCCGATCCGCGCATTGGCATGCGTGGTCAAGATTGCGGCCGTATCGACCTCGGATCCATCCACCGAGGACCATGTCTCCATCAGCCCTGCAAACGCAACGATGCCGCCGTTTCTGGGCTTGATCCAGTAGGCCTGCGATGCCTCGCCGCTTTCCTTCGATGGCCGATGCCACTCATAAAAGCCCGAGGCCGGGATCAGCACACGCCGATGACGCATCGCTGCCTTGAACGAGGCCTTTTCAGCCGCCGTTTCAGCGCGCGCATTGATCAACAGCGGAAAATCACGCGGGTCCTTGACCCAGGACGGCGTCAATCCCCAGCGGACCAGAAGCGCCCTGCGGTCCGGCAGATTGCTGCCCGGCTTTTGGCGCTCGCCGGACATGACGATGATGATCGGTTGCGTCGGGGCGATATTGAAGCGCGCCGGAAAGTCGTCGGTTTCCAGGAGACCGAAACAATCCGCCATTTCCTCCGGTGTCGCCGTCAGCGAAAATCGTCCGCACATTATACCGTTACCCCGATCGACAGGCTGTTATTGATAATGTCTACGCTGGGGATGATCCTCACTGCCTTGACAGCATCGACAAGCGTCAGACGATCCTGTCGCGACAGTTGATGCAAATCGCCGCCTTCGAAATAGGTGAGAGCCTTCAGGCTTTCGCTCGGTTGGAACGATGCCCCGTAGAGCGCCCGCGCGCCGCCCAACGCATTTGCCAAATCCCGCCCATCGCTGATCATCGCAGCAATATCCCGGTAGTCCTTCATCTCTACTCGCTGGAGCAGAACCTTGACCTTGGTCGCGAACACATCGTCCAGCGATGCGACTAACAGGACGCCATCGTCTGTGAATTGCGGAGTACCAAGCCTTCCCGTACGGACAGGGCCGAAGAAGGATATTTTTACGGGGCTGCCTGGCGAGTCGGCTGAAGTGGCGAGCACAGTCAGCGTACTCGGCTCCTGCTGAATGACGGTGGCTGGCCGTAGAAACGGCATCGCATCGTAAAGTGCGTCAAAATCCAGGAAGTGCTCGGTGAAAAAATCGAAATCGATGGATTGCCGGTGCCCAAGACGCAACGCGATTGCGGTTCCGCCATAAAGCACCAATCCAAGTCCGGCAGCCGGTCTTAGCAGCGGCCAGATTGCCTGCTGCTCTATCGGCAATGTTTCCAGATGCGGATTGAAAGTGATCACCCCAATCTCCGCGACGGCAACGCCGGTACCTCGCCGATTTCAGCGATGCCAAGCCGGTAATGCCAGTAGAACCAGGAGCGCGGGGTGAATTGCCCGATCTCTGCCTGGGTTAAAACGTCTGCTAGAATTTCGGTTCCAGCCAATGCTTCGACACGCTGGATATCCTCGAAATCGCCTATATTCATCACCTGCGCGATCACACGTTCAGGCTCATCCACCGCATCCTGCGGGGATTTCCACCAGATATATTTTTCGGCAAGGAGCGCCAAGCCATCCCGATCTATCGTGCGTGCCGTCATGTCCATGCTCTTGCTTCGCTGGCGTTCATTGTATTTCGTTGGCGAGCTAGAATATAGGCCAGAAGTTAGGAATGCCTGTGATGAAAGACGATATGACCCCGGCCTCTCCCCAACTTGCCTCGTCGGCCATTCTCGAACGCAACGGGCGTTATCTGCTTGTGCGCCGCGCCAATCCGCCATCGGCCGATATGTATGCGTTTCCGGGTGGCCGCGCCGAGGCGGGGGAAACGCCGGCGGAAACGGCGGTGCGCGAGTTTCACGAGGAGACCGGTATCTTGCCGCGCAATCCGCTGCTGTTTGAGACCTACGATCTGCCGCCGAGCGAATCGGATGGGGTGAGCGCCCGGCATTTCTTTCTTTCGGTATTCACGGTCGATGCCGATCCGGATCGTGTCGCCGTCGCAGCTGACGATGCGGCCGGTCTTGGCTGGTATACGGCCGATGAAATCTTTGGCCTGCCCATCCCCGAAAGCGTGCGGCAATGCGTCGAAAAACTGCAGACTCTGCAACCGCGATAAGAGCCTCACCAAATTCCCCTTGCTCCCCGACATGATTCGGGGCTTGAAAGGGCAATGATCCGTTTTCTGGCCACACGATCGTTTCTGCTGCTGGCTTTCGTCGGCCTGCCACTCGGTGCGCAGGCGCAGGGCACGCCGCCACTCGGCGTCCCGGCAGTAGCCACCGAAAAACCCGCTCCTTATGATGCGCGCCTGCTGCGTCTGTCGGAAATCCTTGGTTCCGTTCACTATTTGCGCACGCTCTGCAAGGATCCGGCCGCCGATACCTGGCGGCAATCGATGCAGGACCTGCTCGACAAGGAGGCGCTGGGCGAAGCTGAGCGGCGGGCGCGCATGACGGCTGCCTTCAATCGCGGGTACCGGGCATTCGCCTCCGTTTATACTGCCTGTACGCCTCCGGCCGTGGTTGCCGACGAACGATATCGTGCCGAAGGAGCAACACTTGCTTCAGAAATAACCGCCCGCTTTGGAAATTAACGATAAATTAACCTCTTTCTACAGGAGCCCGTGTCGTTTTGGGAAAAGGCTGCTAAGGTTGTTAAGAGAGTGGTAAGAAGTGGCATCGCCCCGAGTCTGGTGCCAAGTAAAGAGCGTGAAACGGCATGGAACGAATGATGGAACCAAGTCTGAATGACATCGACGACATGATTGTTCATGAGAAGATGCAGGCAGCCCTGGAACACCAGAATGAAGCCTGGGCGGATGGCATGGCAGATGGTATCGAGCCTGAAATCATCGCCGATGCCGCCATTGCGCTTGCCATGCGCGAAACGATCCGCCTTCATGGCGAAAACGGTGCCGAGGCCATGCTGAACTCGCTTCGTGAGCGTATGCTGGCCGGTGAATTCTCGCCGGAACGCACCCTGCAGTAGTTTCGAGGCCATCATGGAACGTCAGATATCAGCATGCCGGCCGCGTGCGATTCGCCTTTCCGCATTGCTTTTCGCTGGCCTGTTTGGTTCGTCCCTCCTTACGCCGCATGCCGCGCTGGCCCTCAGCGAATTGAAGCAGATTCCCGGCGAAGTTGGCCAGGACAAGAAAGCCAACGACGTTCCGGCGGAAGAGACGCCGCGCGACAAAGCGCCGATGCAGATCCCTATGCCGGATCCTCTGGTCAACAAGCCTGCCCGCGATGCCAAGGACGACACGGTCGAAGACACGGCCCCCGCCGCCCCGGTCGAGGTGTTGTCGGACGTTTCGAAAATTCCCGAACCGGTTGCCCGGATGCGCGAACTGATCGTCGAAGCCGCCGCCTCTGGCGATATCGAGCGGCTGCGCCCCCTGCTCGGCAAGGGCCCGACGCAGACGCAGGTCGGCGAGACGGACGCCGATCCTATCGAGACGCTAAAGGGGCTTTCCGGCGACCCGCAGGGCATCGAAATCCTGGCGATCCTGCTCGATGTGCTGTCGACGGGCTTCGTGCTCACCGAAAAGGGCACGCCCGACGAAGCCTATGTCTGGCCCTATTTTACCGAAAAGCCGCTGGCTTCGCTCACCCCGCCGGAAAAAGTCGATCTGTTCCGGCTGGTGACCGCCGGCGATTTCGCCGAGATGGAAGAAGGCGGCAACTATAATTTCTACCGCGTCGGCATCACGCCCGATGGTCAGTGGAAATTTTTCGTGGCAGGCGACTGAGGACCACGCAAAGCGCTTGCCGCGACGCCTGCGAAATCCTACCTGTTTCACTTGATGAACAGGACAAACGCCATGCAGCCCGCCGCCCTTCAAGATCGTGCCATGATTACCGTGTCCGGACAGGACGCGCAGGAATTTTTGCAGGCGCTGATCACCACCGATCTGGATCTTCTCGAAGACGGCGAAGCCAAACCGGGTGCGCTTCTGACGCCGCAGGGCAAGATTCTCTTCGACTTCATCGTCACCCGCGACGGCACCTCGATCCGCCTCGAAACCGGCACTGACCAGGGCGAATCGCTGTTGAAGCGGCTGACCATGTACAAGCTGCGCGCACCGATTTCGCTGGCACTCACCAATCCGGCCCGGGTCACCGTCCGCTTCGAGGCAGCGCCGGGCGCCTATCGCGACGCGCGGTTCGCCAAAGCCGGGCAAACGGTCTACCGCGCCTATGACACTGAGGGCGAGACGGCCGGAACCGATGACTATGACCGCCTGCGCATCCTGAATGGCATTGCCGTCTCGGGCGCCGATTATGCACTGCAGGACGCATTTCCCCATGATGTGCTGATGGACAAGAACGGTGCGCTGTCCTTCAAGAAAGGCTGCTATGTCGGCCAAGAGGTCGTGTCGCGCATGCAGCACCGCGGCACGGCGCGGAGGCGTGTCGTCATCGTCGCCGCCGGCACTGCTTTGCCCGAAACCGGAACGCCGCTGACCGCCAAAGGGCGGTCGATTGGGGTACTGGGTAGCGTTATCGGCTCGTCGGGCCTGGCGATCGTGCGCATCGACAAGGCCGGCGACGCCATCGCCTCAGGCGAGCAAATCCTTGCCGGAGACATCGCGGTGACGCTCACCCTGCCCGCTTGGACCGGCCTGGATTTCCCGGTTGAAGCCGGTGAGGAAAGCGCCTGATGTCTGCCCGTGCCTGGCAGCGCATGCTCTCCGGACGGCGGCTCGATCTGCTCGATCCGTCGCCGCTGGATGTCGAACTGTCCGATATTGCCCATGGGCTTGCCCGTGTCGCGCGCTGGAACGGCCAGACGGACGGCGACCATGCCTTTTCCGTCGCCCAGCACAGTCTTGTGGTCGAGGAAATCTTTCGCCGCCAGTTTCCCTGCACGGCCGAGGAGTGCCAGATGGCGCTGCTGCATGATGCCCCGGAATATGTGATCGGCGACATGATCTCGCCGTTCAAGGCGGTGGTCGGCGGCGGCTACAAGGTCGTGGAGAAACGGCTGGAAGGCGCCATCCATCTGCGCTTCGGGCTCCCCTCCGCGGCACCGGCCGAGCTGAAGACCCGGATCAAGAAGGCCGACCAGATCGCCGCCTATTTCGAGGCGACCGTGCTGGCCGGATTTTCGCTTGTAGAGGCCCGCAAATTCTTCGGCCAGCCGCGCGGCATTACCCGCGAGATGATCCTGATCGATCCGCTGCCCGCCATCGAGGCACAAAAGCTGTTTGCCGAACGGTTTGCCGCCATCGAAGCGGAACGCGCAGCCGTGCGGGCGGTGTCCTGAGATGCCGGTGATCGTCGTCTCGCCTTTGTCGCGCATCGCCGAGATGGCCGTGCGCCACCGTGCCTGCGAAATGATCAGCCTGATGGCGAAGGAACAGGCCTTTCACCGTCCGGCCGTGATCGCGGCCGACCGTCATCTGCTGCTCGGGATGAACGATATCACCTTTGCCGGCAACGCGGCGCTTGTCGCGCCGGGCGAAGAGCATGTGCTGCAGATCATCGACTTTGCGAAACAATGGGACCGGTCGGCACCGCTGTTGATCCATTGCTGGATGGGTATTTCGCGCTCGCCTGCCGCTGCCGTCATTGCAGCTCTCGCTGTCGCGCCCGATCAGGACGAGACCGCGCTTGCGCTGCGGCTGCGCGCCTCGTCCGCCTATGTCACCCCCAATTCCCGGCTGATCGAGATCGGCGACCGCTTGCTGTCGCGCAATGGCCGGCTGGTGGCGGCGATCAAGGCGATCGGCCGTGGCGCCGATACGGACGGCAATGTGCCCTTCGTCTTCTCGCCTTTACCGGAGCCTGCAGTCCATGCCGGCTGAGCGGACCGTCACCGTCGAAATCGGCCTGAACGCCGCGATCGTCGCGGTGACCAACCGTGCGCCGCGCATCCTTGCGGTCAGCGAAGAGCAAGGCGACAGCCGCGACGGCCTGCCCTTCGGTCCGTTCGATCCCGCCCGTCACCGGACGTTCGAAACCAGCCTGCGCGACAGCGTCGAACGGCAGACGGCACTCGACCTCGGCTATATCGAACAGCTCTACACATTCGGCGACCAGGGCCGCCACCGTTCGTCCGGCGAAAGCAGCACCCATATGGTGTCGGTCGGCTATCTGGCTCTGACCCGCACCGACGCGGAAAACAATGCGCGGCTGGCCGAGGCCGGCGCGCATTGGCGCGACTGGTACAGCTACCTGCCGTGGGAAGACTGGCGGCAAGGCCGACCGGTGCTGATCGACCAGCTTATTCTGCCGGCGCTGCGCCAATGGGAAAAGGGCGGCCATCACGACGAGCGCATGGGCCTGCCGCAGCGTCGGACCCGCACGCGCCTTGCCTTCGGGCTCGACGATTTTCCTTGGGACGAGGAGCGCGTGCTGGAGCGTTATGAACTTCTCTATGAGGCCGGCCTTGTCGGCGAAGCGGTGATCGACGGCCGCGCCGCTTCGACCGGCACTCCGCCGGTGGGCCTGACCATGCGCCACGATCATCGCCGCATCGTTGCCACCGCCGTCGCGCGGCTGCGCGGCAAAATCAAATACCGGCCGGTGATCTTCGAGCTGATGCCGCCGGAATTTACGCTGACCGAATTGCAGGCAACGGTGGAAGCGATTTCCGGCCGCCACCTGCACAAGCAGAATTTCCGCCGCCTGGTCGAAGGTGCCGAACTGGTCGAGCCGACCGGCATGCTGACGGCTGCGACCGGCGGACGTCCCGCCGCGCTTTTCCGCTTCCGTCGCCAGATTCTCGACGAACGGCCGGCCCCCGGCCTGAAAGTCGGCGGCCGATAGGTTTACGGCCGCTTGATCCGCTACTCGATGACGGCGCAGGCAAGCCTGTCGCCGGCATCGCCGGAGGGCTGGCTGCGGTTGTCGTCGGATTTCGCATGCACCATCAGCGCCCGGCCGCGAATACCGTCTTCGCCATTGTCGAGCTCCACCATGCTGTTGAAGACCTGGGCGCGCATGACCCCATCGGCGCCGACATATTGATTGGGCATATCACCGGCGTGCGGGCCGTTGGCGGCAAGAAACCCATGTTCGGTCTTGCCCTGATTGAAGTGTTTGCCGGCGGATTCGTGATTGTGCGCGGCGTCGCATTTACCGGTTTCGTGGACATGGAAGGCCACCCATTTTCCGGGCGGCAGGTTGGTGACCTCAACCTCGATCAGTACACCGTTCTTACCCTGCGTCAGGGCTGCCCGGCCGGTTTCCTTGCCATCCTTGCCGACGAAATTGGCGATGGCCGTCTGGGATGAAGATTGCGCAAACGCGGCGGTTGTCGTGACGAGAACCAGGGCAAGCGTGGTGAACAGGCGTTTCATGAGACATTCCTCCGGTGGAGATGATTTCCTCAGCATGCAACGTCTGATGAGACAAGCGGTTCCACGATCAACCGGCGCGATTGGAAAACCCGGCGGTGGATCAGTATAGCCGAGTGGCCGATTTAGCGATGATCACCAAGAAAAACGGTAATCGTTAATGACCGCACCGCCAGACGCTTGACGGCCAGCGCATCGATTGAGGGCTGCAAGCACACTGCCGAGCACGAGGCGCACGGCCGCTCCCGGATCTGGCCAGTCCAGTGTCAGGACGAAGGTGGCCGCAATCGTCAGGGGACGGTAAATTCGGTGTGACGGCGTATTTGCGCCAACCGCGTCCTTTTAGTAAAGGTTCCTTCCCGGCAATTCACCAGCGCTGTGCTGAATAGGTGGTGACAGCGAAAGGACGAACGATGAAGATGATAGCTCTTCTCCTCGCCGGTGCCGTTCTGACCGCGCCAGAGGAAAAACCTGCCATTCCCGACTATTTCGACGGCAATGGCAGCACCGGCCAACCGGCGGTAACCCAATGCAATCTGAGCAGCGAAGACCTGAACGGGCAATTCAAGACCTGCCGCTACGACTGCGGCAAGACGCTGACGATCGGCGCACGCGTAGTCTGCCCGTTCGTGCTGCAGCGATAGGAGACGACGGATGACAGGTTTCGACTGGCACGCCGATCCGATCGACCGCGACACCCCAATCACGCCGACCTACCGCAACACGCAAAACGTCCGCCGTTTTCTGACGGCCGAATGCGGCACCGGCTTTGAGTTCGACCGTGCCTTCATGGCCTGGATCAAGGACGGTGCGGCAAAGACGATGGGTGATGTCGGCGACGAATGGCAACGCCGTCATGCCGCCGATGCGTGACGCGGCATAGTCCTAGCCGATGACCACATCCAGACCGATATCCAGTGTCGGTGCGGCCATGGTGATCTTCGAGGTCGAGATATAGTCGACTCCGGTTTCGGCGATGGCACGGATGGTCTGGAAATTGACGTTGCCGGAGGCTTCGAGCTTGGTCCGGCGCGGATCGGCGGGATAGGTCTTGCCCGACAGCTGCAAATGCGCAGCGTTGATGGCAACAGCTTCGCGCAGCAGATCCGGCCCCATATTGTCGAGCAGGATGACGTCCGGGCTGGCGGTGAGCGCCTGGCGCATCTGGTCGAGCCCATCGACCTCTACCTCGATCTTGACGAGATGACCGCAATAGGCGCGCGCCGCATGGACGGCGGAGGCGACACCGCCGGAAACCGCGATATGATTGTCCTTGATCAGGATCGCATCATCGAGGCCATAGCGGTGATTGGAGCCGCCGCCGAGACGGACCGCGTATTTTTCCAGCGCCCGCAGGCCGGGAATGGTTTTGCGGGTGCAGCAGACTTTGGCGCCGGTATGGGCGATTTCAGCTGCGAATTTCGAGGTATAGGTGGCGACGCCGCAGAGATGCATGAGGAAATTCAGCGCCACGCGCTCGGCCGACAGCAGGCCACGGGCCGGGCCGGAAATGCGGGCAAGCACGGTGCCGGGCGCGATATGGTCGCCGTCCTTCACCAGAGCCTCGAAGCGGATCGCCGGGTCGATCAGGCGGAAGGCGGTGCGGGCGAGCGCCATGCCGGCAACAACGCCGGTTTCGCGGGCATTCATTTCGGCAGTCGCGGTCCGCTCCGGCGCGATCGTCGCATAGGTGGTGATGTCACCGGCGCGGCCGAGATCTTCGAGAAGGGCTGCACGAACCTGATCCTCGACCATCAGGGCGGGCAGTTCGGGACGAAGGGCGGTGGGTGTCATTGGCAGGTTTCTTTCGGTTGTGAGTTCCTCTTCTCCCCAGCGGGGAGAAGAGCCGAGCGACTGCGAGGCGATGAGGGGGCGGCACTGCACATTCTGGGTGTTTAGCCCCCCTCATCCGGCCCTATGGGCCACCTTCTCCCCGCAGGGGAAGGGAAGTCTCAAACACTTTCCGTTTCGGTCACCTCGGCAACGACCCGGTCGGCCTCGGCGAGCGTCAGGAACGTCCGGTGCTTCCATTCCGGCCTTGGCTCCGGGCAATCGGAGCGGTAATGGCCGCCGCGGCTTTCGGTGCGCAGATAGGCGCCGGTAGTGATCAGCTTGGCTGTGGTGACGATGTTGCTGAAGCGCAGCCGGGTGTTCTGGCGCTCCAGGTTGGCAATCGCCCGGATGGCTTTGACCAGCGTATCCTGACTGCGGATGACGCCGACATGGTCGCTCATGACATGGCGCAGCGCCGTCAATGGCGGGCTGTCCTCCAAGGTTACCGGATCGTCGTTCTCGCCGGCATTGTCGCCCCAATCGGTGATCTTCGGTTCCGGCAACATGCCCTTGATGTTTTCGGCAATGCGTGCGGCAAAGACCACCGCTTCGAGCAGAGAATTGGAGGCCAGCCGGTTGGCGCCATGGACGCCGGTGGAGGTCACCTCGCCTGCGGCCCAGAGACCATCGATCGAGGTGCGGCCTTCCGCGTCGGTCAAGACACCGCCCATGTGATAATGCACGGCCGGGACCACGGGGATCGGCTGCGTGACGGGATCGATACCCGCCGAAATGCAGGAGGCGTAGACGGTCGGGAATGCTTCGGGGAAATGGGCGCCGACCGCCTTGGTGCAATCGAGGAACGCGCCGCGTCCGGCCTGCACCTCGGCAAACACACCGCGCGAGACGATATCGCGGGGCGCCAGTTCGCCGTCCGGGTGGATATCCAGCATGAAGCGTTTGCCGGCCGAATTGATCAGGTGCGCACCGTCGCCGCGCAGGGCTTCGGTGGCCAAGGGGGCCGGATCGCGGCCGATATTGATCGCCGTCGGGTGGAACTGGATGAATTCCGGATCGGCGATGATGGCACCGGCGCGGGCGGCCATGCCGACGCCCTGGCCGCAGGCTTCGGTCGGATTGGTGGTGACCGAGAACAGATGGCCGACGCCGCCGGAGCAGAGCACGACGGCACGGGCCGGGAACGACACGCGTTTCTTCGACTGGCCGGCATCCGGGCGGGCGATGACACCGGAGATGAAGCGGCCCTGGCGCACCAGCTCCTCGACGACATAACCTTCCAGCACCCGGATCGACGGCGTGTTGCGCACGGCCGCGATCAAGGCTTCCATGATCGCCTTGCCGGCCATGTCGCCCTTGACCCGGACGATGCGGCGCTCGGAATGGGCGGCTTCGCGCGACAAGAGCAGCTGGCCCTCGAGGTCACGGTCGAACGGAACGCCATAGCCGAGCAGGTCGTGAATGCGGGCCGGGCCTTCGGCGACCATCATCCGCGTCATCTTTTCATCGACGATACCTGCACCGGCAATCAGCGTATCGGCGACATGTTTGTCGATGGTATCGCCAAGCCCCATGGCAGCGGCGATGCCGCCCTGCGCCCAGGCCGACGAGGCGCCATGACCGATCGGCGCCGCAGCGAGCACGGTGACGGGACGCGGGCTGAGTTTCAGCGCGCAAAAAAGCCCGGCAAGACCGCCGCCGACGATGACGATATCGTCAATGCCGTTGAAGGACTGTGGGCGGAAATGATCGGTCAGCATGCTCTTCCTCCTCCGGACTGGCACTTTCCCTCCCCCTTGTGGGGAGGGTGGCCCGCAGGGCCGGGAGGGGTTTCCTTATTTAAAAGAAAGTCCCCTCCCCAACCCCTCCCCACAAGGGGGAGGGGCTTACCCTTTACTGCTTCAAATTCACCATCCGCTCGACGGCAAGTCTGGCGCGGCCGGCGATTGCCGGGTCGACCAGGACTTCCTCCGTCATGAACAGCAGGCTGTCGAGGATCTTCGGCAGCGTGATGCGCTTCATGTGCGGACAGAGATTGCACGGCTTGATGAAATCGACGCCGGTGATCTCGGCCTGGATGTTGGAGGCCATCGAGCATTCGGTGACCAAAAGCACGCGCGGCGGGCGCTTGTCCTTGACATAGTTGATCATGCCGGCGGTCGAACCGGAGAAATCGCAGACGGCGATGACGTCCGGATGGCATTCCGGATGGCCGATGATCTCGATGGTCGGATCGGCTTGCTTGTAGGCCAGGAGTTCGGCTGCGGTGAAGCGCTCGTGCACCTCGCAATGGCCCTTCCAGGTGAGGATCTTCTTGTTGGTCTGCTTGGCGACGTTCATCGCCAGATATTCGTCGGGGATACACAGAACGGTGTCGCTCTCCAGGCTTTCGATGACGGCGAGCACGTTGGACGAGGTGCAGCAGATGTCGGTCTCGGCCTTCACGTCGGCAGACGTGTTGACATAGGTGACCACCGGCACGCCGGGATAGCGCTGCTTCAACAACCGCACATCGGCGCCGGTGATCGATTCCGAAAGCGAGCAGCCGGCCTTGCCGTCGGGGATCAGTACGGTTTTTTCCGGGTTCAAGAGCTTGGAGGTCTCGGCCATGAAATGCACGCCGCATTGGATGATGATCTCGGAATCGACCCTGGTGGCGTCGCGCGCCAGCTGCAGACTGTCGCCGACGATATCGGCGACGCAGTGGAAGATATCCGGCGTCTGGTAATTGTGGGCAAGGATGACGGCGCCACGTTCCTTCTTCAGCCGGTTGATGGCATGCACATAGGGCGCATAGACCGGCCATTCGAAGGCGGGGACGAACTGTTTGACGCGCTCATAGAGATGCGCCGTCTCGCGGGCGATCTCCGGCGTGAACGTCAGGTCCGGCCGTTCAAGGATGCCGAAGCGCTCGGCGGCGGTCTTTACCGCGCCGGAAGCCTGCGGAGCTGCATTGGTCTGTGCGATGGTCATCGAACTGCTCCTCTTGCCGCCCCTCCGGCGGCAATCCTATTTTGCTCACATTGAGCATAATGGGATCAAAACAAAACCGGCAGTGCCGGTGGATGAGATTTAGAAAGTTTTGTGACAATTTTCAAGAATGCCCTCCCGCTATTTCTGCGGGAGGGCAAGAAATCGCAGGGCTCAGGCCATGGCCGGGCGGGCGACGGCCTTCTCCTCGATCGGCCAATGGACGATGGCGGCAAAGATCCCGAGCGCCACGCCGAGCCACCAGACCGGATCGTAGGAGCCGAAATGGTCGTAGAGGTAACCGCCCATCCAGACGCCGAGGAACGAACCGATCTGGTGCGACAGGAAAACGACACCGCCGAGCAGGCCTAGATGGCGCGTGCCGAACATGATGGCGACAAGGCCGTTCGTTGGCGGCACCGTCGATAGCCAAAGCAGGCCCATGACGGCGGCAAAGATGATCACCGATGCCGGCGACTGCGGCAGGAGCAGGAAGGCAGAGACGACGATGGAGCGGGCGATATAGATCCACGCCAGGAAATAGGGTTTTGAATAGCGCTGCCCGATGAAACCGGCGGCCAGCGAGCCGATGATGTTGAAAAAGCCGATCAAGGCCAGCGCGATCACCGCATAACGCGCATCGATGCCGATATCACCGATATAGGCCGGGAAATGCGCGGTGATGAAAGCCACCTGATAACCGCAGACGAAGAAGCCCGTGACCAGCAAAAGATAGCTCTTGTGGCCAAGCGCTTCCTTCAGCGCTTCGGCGATCGACTGCTTGTACTGGACTTCCTTCTGGCTGCCGGACGAGGAGTTGCCGCGCAGCGGGATGGCAAACAGCGGCACGAGCAACATCAGCGCGCTCATGTAGAGCAGGCTATCCGACCAGCCGAAAGCCGAGATCAGGCCCTGGCTGAGAGGCGCAAACAGGAACATGCCGGCCGACCCGGCTGCCGTGCAGATGCCGAAGGCCATCGAGCGCTGCTGCGGCGTGACATTGCGGGCAAACGCAGACAACAGGATGCCGAAGGAGCCGGAACCGACGCCGAGGCCGACCATGACGCCGCCGCCGATATGCAGCCAGATCGGCGCATCGGCAAAGGCCATGATGATCAGGCCGCCCGCATAGACGAGGCCGGAAAAGGCCAGCACCCGCCAGGAGCCGTATTTATCGGCGATCGCCCCGAAGAACGGCTGGCTGACGCCCCAGGCGAGATTCTGGAAGGCCATGGCCAGACCGAACGTGGTGCGGTCCCAGCCGGTATCGGCGAGCATCGGCAGCTGAAAGAAGCCCATGGCCGAGCGCGGCCCGAACGTCAGAACGGCAATGAGGGAGCCGGCGATGATGATCAGCCAGGGTAGACCGGGACTGGCGGCAGGCGCCCGCGTGGCGGAAGCGGTGGAAACGGCGGACATAAAGCGACTCCGTGTGATTGAAGCGGCAATCTACGCTGTGACAACCTGCTAAAAAAGCGAAATAAAATGACGTTCGGATCAGCCACATTGATGTATGAAAGCCTTCGTTCAGCAGCGCGCACGGAAACTGTGGCGATATTCCTGCGGTGTGCGCAGCTTCAAAGCTCTGAATAGACGACTGAAATTGGCAAGCGAGGCGTATCCGGCCTCACCAGTACCCAGGCCAAGCAGGCTGATCTGACTAAGCCCGGATCTTCATCGGCCAACGCACTTCCCGTCTGCTGACGATCCGCATCCCGTCGCCGAGATTGATGGTCCCTTCCGAGCGCGGTATGGCATTCCAGCCGAACAGAACGCCCGGCACCCGGCGGTCGGCCGACATGCGTTTTTCGGCAAGCCCCTGGATCGGGTTGCCGCCGATACGCTCGCCGGTCACCTGGTCCTGCGTCGTCATGATGCAGCGGGCGCAGGGCTTGACGAGATCGAAGGTGATGCCGCCGATCTCGACGCTTTCCCAAAAGTCCTCTTCCCAGGGCTCGTCATTGTCGATCAGGATATTGGTGCGGAAACGGTCCATGCCGACCGGCTCCTGGCCCTTGGCGATCAGCGTGACGTTGAGATCGGCCAGCGACGCGGTGGTGGTGATCAGCACCGGGAAACCATCGGCGAAACCGACGGGTGCCGCTTCGTCTGCCCATTCATCGCCAACGACGCGCCTTGCCTGGTCGTCCATCAGCACCAGCTTGACCGGACGGCCGAACCAGCCGGAAAGCGTCGTACTGGCGCGATCTTCGGAAACGGCCGCGTTGACCTCGCTGTCCCAGACGCGGACGTCCAGCCTTCTCGCGGGATCGAAGGACACGGTCGCCGTGCGGGTGCCCATTTTAAGATGCACACCGCCGGCCACATGCGTCGCCTCCACCTGCGCCAACGCCTGCAATTCGCGCTGGGTGATGAACTTTCCATCGGGATCGACAAGCATGAAGCGGCGATCTCCGGCCAGTCCGTCGTGCCTTATGGAAACCGAGGTCTGTGCAATGGCGCGGCCGCTTTTCAGCGGATGGATGTTGAGACCGGTCACCTTCATGTCGTCACTCCCAGGCATTCAGATTATGATTCAAGAGCATTGCGTACTGATTCCGGCAATCCGGCCAACACATTGTACTGGCTAGATTTCCTCGATCAGCATGCCGAGCACTGCGCGCAGCCGTTCCTGCCTTTGGCGGGCAAGCGCACGGCCTGCCGCGGTCTGGAAGCCATCCGTCAGCTTGAACAGTTTGGTCTCGAAATGGTCGATGGCAAAGGCCTTGTCATCAAGCGGACGATCTTCCGCCAAGGGATCAAGTGGATCATAAAGGCCGCTGCCCATGCGCCCGGCAATGTAGAAGCAGCGGGCAGCGCCGATCATGCCGATCGCATCCAGCCGGTCGGCATCCTGGAGGATTTTCGCCTCGAGGCTTTCCGGCGGGATGTTGGCCGAAAAGCTGTGGGTGACGATCGCGTGGGCCACCGCAGTGATCTCCGCAGTCCTCCAGCCGAGTTCGTCGAGCAGCTCGAAAGCTTTTTCGGCAGCAAGCCGCGAGGCGTGGGCGCGATCGGGCGAATTCTTTTCGACCGAGACGCAATCATGCAGCAGCACGGCGGCGGCGATGATGCGCAGGTCTCCCCCCTCCGAGCCATGGATGCGCAGAGCGTTCTTCCACACCCGGATCAGATGGGCAGCATCATGCGAACCGTCATTGCCGGAGACGGCATAAGGCAGCAATTGTTCCGCAAGGGCCTGGTGAGGCGCAAAGGCTGCGGCAAGCGAGGCAGTGTGGCTCATGTCAAATCCATGCCGAAAGAACAGTCGAATCGTAGTCGTCAGTTTACTTGGCCGGGTTGCGCGTCGATGTCCACCGGCGTTTGCGGCTCGGCGCCAGCCTTGCCGGACAGGATCTTCTGGTAGAACAGTCCGATGCCGATCAGCACGGCACCGAGCCCGATAAACGAGAGCGCGCGCAGAAAACCTTCGAGATTGGCCATGTCGATCAGGAAAACCTTCAGCACCGCCACGAAGACCAGCACCGCCGAGGCGATACGGATGCTCTTGGCATTGAAGCGCGAGCCGAGCACCAGCAGCAAGACGCCGAGCAGCAGCCAAACGACCGAATAGGTGTAGGTCTCGCCCTGCAGGAAACCCTTCCAGTCGGCAATGTTCTGCCCCTGCCAGAACCGCCGGACCGACAGCGTTGCCCAGGCAAACACCAGTACGGCAGCGGCGACGGCGAGCACCGTGACATAAGGAACCGGCCGTTTGCCGCGCGCATACCAGGCAAGACCGGCATAGCCCAATCCCGGCAGCAGATAGCCGATCAGCAGCAGATCGAAGAACGGCACTGAGCCGAGCAGTTCGCCGCTGAAATAGGGATTGAGGCCGATCAGATGGGCGCCAAGGATCGACAGGATCGACAGGACGCCGATGACCATGCTGCCATAACGGAAGACCGGGCTTGGTGATTTTCGGTCGAGCGTCATCATGATGGCGGAGCCGCCGATGGCGAGCAGCGTGTAGATCGATTGTTCACCGAGCGTCGGCACCGCACTGTCGAGCACGCCGCCGTTCATGGCATGACGCACCAGGATGGCGACCGTCAGCAGCACGAACAGGCTGGCGAGCGCCTGCAGCAGATTGCGCACCCGCAGGTCCGGCCACCGGCGAAGCTCGAATGCGCTGAGAACCAAAAGCAGCGCCGGAATGCCGTAGCCGGCGAGGAGTGCATTGAAGACCGGTGTTTTGCCAAGATGGAGCGAGCCGACAATGGTCGGCTCCCAGGCGATGCGGGCAAGCACGGCAATGGCAGCGCCGACCATCATCCAGGGCAATGCGGGCCAGGACCGCAGGCGCGTTGCCGCGACATAGCCCGTTCCGAAAAGCGCAATCAGGATCGTGGTTGCCAGACCATCGGTCAGGGCATGCAAGGCGATGACGAAAAGGCCGAGCGAACCGGCGATCAGAAACGCCTGTGGCAGATCGAGCCCGTCACTGGCAGCCTTTCTGCGCGAAAACCATTCGGTGAGCCCGAGGAGAACCAGGCCCGCCGCCAGCGCAAACAGTCCGTGCGGCAGGTCGAATGTCAGGTTGCCGGTCATCAGCAGCGACATGCCGATGAGCGCGACCGGCACGACGGCTGCGATGGCAGCCCAGATCGTTGCCAGCGGCGGACGTTCCGTGCCGTGCAGGTGGATGGCGCAGGCGCCAAGGGCGATGAAGGCGCAGGACAGCAGCATGCTGGCCAACATCGCGGTGTGGCCGGACACCGTAAACGTTGCGATGTGACCAGGCATCGATGGGTCGATAAAGGTCAAAAGGCCGCTGAGCGCCGTCATGCTCCAGACGCCGATCACAGCGACGAGTGCCGACAAGATGGCGGGATAAACGGCATAGCGGCGCACCGCGCCAAGTGCGGCCAGAGCAGTAACGATCAGCCCGAACTCGATGACCGGATAGCCGGACGCGGTGGCGAGCGGGCTGATCATCGCCAGCGCTGTCAGCAAAGCGGAAATTCCGGCTGTCACCGTGATCGCGACGAAAGGCGGCGTCATGGTGCGTTCCCAGGACGTGCGCGCAGTCTCCAGCGGTTGGTCCGTCTCTACCGGTTCGCTGTCGATGATGCCGGCCTGCCGGCCGGGCCAGACGAAGCCGATACCGGCGATCATCACCAGCATGACCAGGGTCACCGGCCGGGTTTCGAATGGCGTCGAGGAAGCGATATAGGCGAGTGCCCAGAGGCTAAGGCCGATATTGGCCATCGACGGCACGACCGTCCAGCGGCGGATGCGGGCGGCAAGAAGGGTGGCGATCCAGGCGATGCCGAGAAAGCCGAACAAGGTCCAGGGGCTGGGGCTTTCAGACGAGACAAGTGCCGGGGTGACCAGCGACGCCAGCAGGCCGAGGCCGGCCAGCGCCTGACCATGCAACAGCGACAGGGCGACGGTGGCAAGCGATACCAGAGCCAGCAGCGCGAAAGCCGTTACCGGGCCGATGAACCCGTAGACGCCGTGAGCGGCATAGCAGACGCCGAACAAAGTCACCGCGCCCGCAGCTGTCAGGATGCCGGGGATCATCGCATTCTGGAATGCGTCGCCAACCAGCGGCACGGCGCGGCGGCGGATGAATTCGCCGATCGCCATCAGCACCAGCCCGAAGATAGCCGCCATGAACAGGCGTACAGCCGGGCTGAGCAGCCCGGCATCAATCGAATACTTGACCATGAAAATGCCGCCGAGCGCCAGCGCGATACCGCCGACCCAGACCGCCCAGCGCGCGCCGAGGCGGCTTTCGAGGCTTTCCTTCTGGCGGGGGGCGACGGCATCGATGGTGGTCGCTGCGTTCGAGCGGGCAGCGACGGGCTCGCCGCGCGAAGCTTTTTCGACCGCATCCTGGCTGGGCGGCGGGCCGCCGAAGATCGCGTCGCCCGTCTTGATATCCGCCAGGCGTTTGCGTTCGAAGGGAGGCGTGTCCAGCGGTTGCGGCGCGCTTTGCGGCACCTCCGGCCGATCTGCGGCTTCAACCGCCGCATCGACACTCGGAACGACAGGACGAAGCGCCTCCAGCTGCGCCAGATGTTCCTTCAGTGCGGCAATCTCGGTGTCCAGCCTTTCGGCTGTCTTGCGTCCGTTGAGAAGCGCTGCGAGCGCGAGACCAAAAGCAACGAAAGCAATGACTTCGAGCATGTTTTCTCCCTGGCACCGGGACCGGCGCAATGCTGCCGACCATACAGGTTTTCAACCAAAGGCCAAATCGGAGACGGATGAGCAGGGCCATCTGTTCACGGGAAAATTGCCAAACTTTGATTATTCCCCGGACAAAGTCTCAACGGCGCAGCATACGAAGGCGCGGCGCCAACCGGATCGGACGGACACAAGCCTACCGCATCAGATTCTCGACCGGAAAGATGGCGCAGGTTTCCGTGCCATGCGCCAGCAGCTTGCCGTTCTTGTCCTTCAACCAGGCTTCCGAGGTTGCCAGCGTGCGGCCGCGATGGACGATCTTGCCTTCGCAGAACACCTCGCCCATGCCGGGCAGCAACGGGCGCACCAGATTGACCTTGAACTCGACGGTCGTATAGGCCTCGCCCGGATTCAACGTCGTCATGACGGCGCAGCCAAGTGCGGAATCCATGATCGTCGCCGCCCAGCCGCCATGCACCGTGCCGAGCGGATTGAGATGCTCGGCGGATGGCAGGCCCTTGAAGACAACCCTGCCCTCTTCGACTTCGCTCAAGCCGAATTTCAGCGTCGCGGCCATCGGAGGTGCTGGATGAACGCCTGCCAGCAGATCGAGCATCGCCTTCAATCCGCCGTCGCGCGCAACAGCCTCAAGCGGCACCGTGCCGATGCCGGACACGGTCATTCCAGGGTAGAGTTCGACGCTCATGCTTTCGGGATTCCTTATGGAGGGACTGCAGCACTTTGCGGTTTCAGAGCCTTGAGTGCGGCCTGGACGAAACCGTCGCGGGCGGTCGAAAGGCCGATGCCGCGTGGTTCGTAGACGTGGCGGTGGAGGAAGAAGGCCGTCATGCGGAAGGCGGCGGCCAAACTGTCATAGTCGGCAGCGCCACCTTCGGCGAGAAAACCGGGCAATGCCAGCATCTTGTCGGCATAGGGCGCGCCTGCTGAACGGCTGACGGCGCGGCCGGATTTCGGCGAAACATAGATCAGATCGTCGCGCGTGCCGGTCGCCGCGCATTCCGCCAAATCGAGACCGAAGCCGAGATCGTTCAAAACCGCGATCTCGAAGCGGACGAACAGTTCTCCGGCGTCTCTGGGATCGTGCAGGTTTTCGAGGATGACATCGAGCGCTTCATAGAGATGCGGATGCGGATCGCGCTCGGGCAAAAGCCGCAGCAGCGCACCCATGGCCTGGACGCCATAGACCGAGGTTGCCGCCTCCATCAGCCGGGCGGCGCGAAGACGCACCGGCTCCATCCTGAATTCGCCGAGATGTTCGTCGAGCCGCGCCCGCCAGGTGACCTCGACCTCATTGCCGGGCTGCAGCACCGGCTGCATCGTCCGCGACCGGCCGCCGCGCACAAGCCCGAGATGGCGGCCGCGCGCCCGCGTCATCACCTCGGCGACGACGGAGGTTTCCCCGTGCCGCTTGACGCCGATGATGATGGCCTGATCGCTCCATTGCATATCTTGAGTTTTACCCCCGGCGGCAGACGAAGACAATCAGCACGGAATCCGATTGCCGGATGCCGGACATGCCGGCAACCAGATCTCCCGATGCTCTGCGTCCTATTTCCGCTTCATCGCCTCGGCGAGTGCGGCGCCAAATGCGCCTTGCGACGGTGCCTGCGGCTTTTGCTGCTGGGTGCGGGCCAGGGTCTGACGGGCCTGGTGGGCGGCCTTCGGATCGCTCTTCATCTCGTTAGCGCCTGACTCAGCGGCACCGTCCTTGCGCATGGTAAGACCGATACGCTTGCGGGGGACATCGACCTCGGTGACGCGCACCTGCACGACATCGCCGGCTTTCACCACCTCATGCGGATCCTTGACAAAGCGGTCGGCAAGCTGGGAGACGTGCACGAGCCCATCCTGATGCACGCCGATATCGACGAAGGCACCGAAGGCGGCGACGTTGGTGACCGTGCCTTCGAGCAGCATGCCGGGTTTCAGGTCCTTGATGTCATCGACGCCGTCGGCAAAGGTTGCCGTCTTGAAGCTCGGGCGCGGGTCGCGGCCGGGCTTTTCGAGTTCGGCAAAAATGTCCTTGACCGTCGGCAGGCCGAAACGCTCGTCAACAAAGGTTTTCGGATCAAGCTGCTTGAGTGCGGCACTGTCGCCCATGATGGCGCGCAGGTCGCGGCCGCAGGCGGCGACGATCTTCTTGGCAACGCCATAGGCTTCCGGATGCACCGAGGAAGCATCGAGCGGCTCCTTGCCATCGCGGATGCGCAGGAACCCGGCGCATTGCTCGAAGGTGCGGGCGCCAAGGCGGGGCACTTTCATCAGCTCCTTGCGGCTGGTAAAGGCGCCGGTCGCATCGCGGTGGGCGACAATGGCTTCCGCAGAGGACTTTCCGAGACCGGAAACACGGGCAAGCAGCGGGGCCGAAGCGGTATTGAGATCAACACCAACCGCATTCACCGCATCTTCGACGACGGCTTCGAGCGAGCGGTTGAGGCGGCCCTGATCGACATCGTGCTGATACTGGCCGACGCCGATCGATTTCGGCTCGATCTTCACCAGCTCGGCAAGCGGATCTTGCAGGCGGCGGGCAATCGAGACGGCGCCGCGCAGGGAAACGTCGAGGCCGGGGAACTCATCGGCTGCGGCCTGCGAGGCGGAATAGACCGACGCGCCGGCTTCCGAGACGATGACCTTGGTGGGCTTCGGGCCGGCCGGCAGTTGCGTCAGCATATCGGCAACCAGACGTTCGGTCTCGCGGCTGCCGGTGCCGTTGCCGATGGCGATCAGTTCGACCTTGTGCTTGCGCACGAGGCTGGCGAGTTCGGCCTGCGTGCCGCGAATGTCGTTCTTCGGCGGGAACGGATAGACCGTGGTGGTCTCCAGCAGCTTGCCGGTGCCATCGACGATGGCCACCTTGACGCCGGTGCGGATGCCCGGATCGAGGCCCATCGTGGCACGCGAACCGGCGGGGGCAGCAAGCAAGAGATCCTTGAGATTGCGGGCGAAAACGTGGATCGCTTCTTCTTCGGCCCGCTCGCGCAGTTCGCGCATCAGGTCGAGCGACAGCGACATGGAGAGCTTGATGCGCCAGGTCCAGCCGATCATCTCCATCAGCCACTTGTCGCCCGGCAGAGTGCCGCCAACCCGGTAGACGGCGGCGATGGTGCGCTCGACCGGCTTGACCGGCGACGTGTCGTCGAGATCGACGACGATATCGACGGAGAGGAATTCCTCGTTCCAGCCGCGCAGCATGGCAAGCGCCCGGTGTCCGGCCACGGTTGCCCATTTCTCCGAATGATCGAAATAATCCGAAAACTTGGCGCCGGCCTCCTGCTTACCCTCTACGACCTTGGACCGGATCAGCGCCACCTGGCGCATATGGGCACGCAGCCGGCCGAGCAGGTCGGCATTTTCGCTGATGCCTTCGGCGATGATGTCGCGGGCGCCATCGAGCGCCGTCTTCACATCCGGCACATCGGCGGTGATATAGGCGCTGGCGCGGTCGGCCGGTGCAATCGTCCGGTCGGCAAGGATCGCTTCGGCAAGCGGCCCCAGGCCACGTTCGCGGGCGATCTCGGCCTTGGTGCGGCGCTTGGGCTTGTAGGGCAGATAGATGTCTTCCAGTTCCGCCTTGGTGGTGACGCCGGCGATCTTGGTTTCCAGTTCTGCCGTCAGCTTGTCCTGGCTGCGGATCGAATCGAGAATGGAAATCCGCCGCGCCTCGAGTTCACGCAGATAGACCAGCCGTTCGGCAAGATTGCGCAGCTGCGTATCATCCAGCCCGCCGGTCACTTCCTTGCGGTAGCGGGCGATGAAGGGCACGGTCGCACCTTCGTCCAGAAGCTCGATGGCCGAGATCGCCTGGGCGGGCGTTGCCTTGATTTCCTGGGCGATGAGGACGGCGATGGATTTTGATGGCAGGGACATGGCATTCCGTGGTTTGCGCTGATTTGGCAGGGAGCATAGATGCACATGCCATCAAGGCCAAGTGAAGGCGCCCCCTCGCCTGGGGGCGTCCACAGGTGGATACCGGTGCCGTGCCGGCGGATGGCTCAGAATTCCACTGGCTCCAGTGGCGCGCGGGTCCTCTCGAACGCCCGCAGGCGCTCCTCCCGCTCGCCGATATAATTGCGCGTATAGGGCACGGCCTCCAGTTCATGCGACAGCTGGATCTGGAAGATCGACAGCTTGTCGTAGAGGAAGGCCGTTTCCGACGATGCCAGATAGAACTCCCACATGCGGAAGAAACGCTCGTCATAAAGCCGGATCGCTTCCTCCTTGCGGGCGGTGAACCGTTCGCGCCAGGCCCGCAACGTGTGGGCATAGTGCATCGGCAGGATCTCGATATCGCGGATCACCAGCCGGGCCTTCTCGATCGCCGGCACCACCTCGGACAGCGCCGGCATGTAACCGCCGGGAAAGATGTATTTCTCGATCCAGGGATTGGTCGCCCAGGGTTTTTCCGCCTGGCCGATCGAATGCAGCACCATCACGCCCTTGGGTGCCAGCAATCCTGCCATCCTGGTGAAGAAATTGCCGTAGTTGACCATGCCGACATGCTCGAACATGCCCACTGAGACGATACGGTCGAACTGGCGATCGGTCATCGTACGGTAATCCTGCAGCTCGAACCGCACGCGATCCTCAAGCCCGCGCTTTTGTGCCCGGCTGCGTTAGACTTTCAGCTGTTCTTCGCTCAGCGTGATGCCGGTAACATCGACGCCGGAGGATTCGGCCAGATACATGCCCATGCCGCCCCAGCCAGAGCCGACCTCCAGCACAGAATGGCCCGGCTCCAGCAAAAGCTTGGCGGCGATATGGCGCTTTTTTGCCGTCTGCGCCTCGTCGAGGCCGATGCCCGGCGGATCGAAATAGGCGCAGGAATATTGCCAGTCCTGATCGAGGAACAGGTCGAACAGCTTGCCGTCGAGATCATAGTGATGGGCGACATTGTGCCTGTTGCGATTGACCGGCAGGCGGCTTTTGATCTGCTGTTCGGCCACATGCAGGAGCGCCGTCGCCGTGTTGCTGATCGTTGCAGCCCTTTCCATACCGTTGGCCTTGACCATCGACAACAGGTCGAAAATGTTGCCTTTCTCGATGACGATGCGCCCCTCGACATACATTTCCCCGAACCGCAGGCCCGGATCGCGCAGGATCGCCTTTTCGGCCTCCTCGTCCAGCGTCCGCACGGTGACCGGAACGCCGGACCCGTCGCCGAGAATCGCCCGTTCTCCAGACGAGAGGATGAGTGTCAGATTGCCTTTTTGAACCAGCCGTCGGAAAATTCTCAGAAATGTTGTGTTCTTTCCGGACCTCGACCACAGATGCAGAGCATTCTGGCGAATGGTCACGTGCCGCCGGCCTCGGCTTTGCCGGACGTTCGGAAACGAGAAGAACCGCAGCTGGAGCGCCATCGTCGTCGTCCGGGAGGGCGGAATGTGAGCAATTCGCAAGAGCGGTTGCCATCCGGCTGCCGGGCAAATCGTCTGGGCGCCCCGGTCGGGGAGCTCTATCCATCAGAACACCCACTAAAAATAATGATGTTTTACCATTCGGCAATGGCTTTGCTGGTCCCTCAAGGATTTATTTGCTTATCAAATCGGGCGGTCAGCCAGCAGCAACACCCTGCCCTGCAAGCCTCGCGCGGTCATGCGGGCGATCGAGATCGAGCACCGGGCCAAGCGACACGATCCCGGTCGGGTTGATATGGGCGATGGAGTAATAGCCGCGCTTGATATGATCGATCCTGGCCGTTTCGCGAATGCCCGGCCATTGATAGATTTCGCGCAGATAGTTCGACAGGTTCGGATAGTCTTCCAGACGCCGCAGATTGCATTTGAAGGCGCCGTGATAGGCGGCATCGAAGCGGATCAGCGTGACGAACAGGCGGATATCGGCTTCGGTGAAATAGATCCCGGCGATGTAGCGGTTGGCGGACAGATGGGCGTCCAGCGTATCCAGCATGTCGAAAAGGCTGGTCACCGCTTCCTCGTAAGCGCCTTGCGTCTTGGCAAAGCCGGCGCGGTAGACGCCGTTGTTGACCCGCTCGTAGACCGGCGTATTCCAGCGGTCGATGTCCGGGCGCAGGGCGTGCGGATAGAAATCCCGGTTATCGCCCGTCAGGTGATTGAAGGCGGTGTTGAGGATGCGGATGATATCGGCCGATTCGTTGTTGACGATGCGTCCTTCCTTGCGGTCCCAGAGCACCGGGACCGAGACCTTGCCGGTATAGTGCGGGTCGGACGCCGTATAGAGTTCGTGCTGGTAACGGATCTTGCCGGCACGCGGGCCGGCATCCTGCGGCTGCGCATAGGTCCAGCCGTTTTCGCCCAGTTCCGGCTCGGAGATCGACACGGAAATGATGTCCTGCAGGGCTTTCAGATTGCGCATCATCAAGGTGCGCGAGGCCCAGGGGCAGATGAAGGCGACGAAAAGCTGATAGCGGCCGGCTTCGGCGGGTACAGCGGGCTGGCCATCAGGCCCCGGCGATCCATCCACCGTGATCCAGTTGCGAAAGCTGGTCGGCTCGCGGTGAAAGGCGCCGTTCTTCATCTCGCTGGCGGCGACATCGCCGGTTTCCCATTTCCCATCGACCAGCTGCGGCATCGTCACTGTCCTCGTCCAGCCCCGGAACCGCCGGGCCGTCTTCTCGCTCTGGCATCTCATGCGCGCGGAAAAACGGCAAGACGGCGCGTCCGTGACAGACTGTTCGATGATCAGCATCGCCAGCCGGTGGCGGCAAATCGATCTTGACGAATGATTATTATGTCGATAGTTCTCGACACATGGACAATGTAACCACCGTCAATGCCTTTGCCGCCCTCGCCCAGACCACGCGCCTGGATGCCTTCCGGCTGCTCGTCACCCATGAGCCGGACGGATTGCCAGCCGGCGAAATCGCCCGGCTGCTCGGGGTCCCCCACAACACCATGTCGACCCATCTGGCGACCCTGCAACGGGCCGACCTGATCACGGCCGAGCGGCAAAGCCGGTCCATCGTCTATCGCGCCAGTCTCGACAGCCTGCGCCAAGTGGTGACTTTCCTCCTGAAAGATTGCTGCGCCGGTCATCCCGATCTGTGCGCGCCGCTGATCGCCGATCTCGTTCCCTGCTGTACGCCGAAGGAAAAAGGCCATGCCTGACCGCATCTACAACGTGCTCTTTCTCTGCACGGGAAATTCAGCCCGCTCAATTCTCGCCGAATCCATCCTGAACGCTGAAGGAAAAGGCCTCTTCAAGGCCTATTCGGCAGGCAGCTATCCAAAGGGAACCGTTCATCCCCTCGCTTTGCAGGAATTGAAGGCGCTCGGTTATCCAACGACCGGCTTCAGCTCGAAGAGTTGGGACGTGTTCGCGGTCGACGGCGCACCGCGGATGGATTTCATTTTCACGGTTTGCGACAATGCGGCCGGCGAGGCCTGCCCTGTGTGGATCGGCCATCCGATGACTGCACATTGGGGTGTCGAGGACCCCGCCGCTGTCGAAGGCACCGAATTCGAGAAAGAGCGGGCCTTCTCGCTGGCCGCACGTTTCTTGAAAAACAGGATCACAGCTTTTCTCAGCCTGCCGCACAGCTCAATCGACAAGCTGGCGATGGAAACACATCTGCGCCAGATCGGCGCAATGGAAGGCGCATCGATCAACCCGGCGAAAGCCGAATGATGCCGGCATTCGATCTGCCACGCCGTCTTGTCGCCGAAGCGCTTGGAACCTGCCTGCTGGTAACGACCGTGGTCGGTTCCGGCATCATGGCCGATAGGCTGACGGACGATACGGCGCTGGCGCTGCTCGGCAACACACTGGCGACCGGCGCCATTCTGGTGGTGCTGATCACCATTTTCGGGCCGATCTCCGGCGCGCATTTCAATCCGGCCGTATCGCTGGTTTTCGCACTGAAGCGCGATATGGCGCGCCGCGACCTCGGATTTTATGTCGCGGCACAGGTTGTGGGCGGCATTGCCGGGACGATAGCGGCGCATCTGATGTTCGATCTTCCGGTGATCGAGGCTTCTGTGACGCTCCGAACCGGCGGCTCCCAGTGGTTTTCCGAGTGGATCGCAACTTTCGGCCTCGTCGCCGTCATCCTTGCCGGCATCCGTTTCGATCAGAAGGCCATCCCATGGCTGGTCGGGCTCTATATCACCGCCGCCTACTGGTTCACCGCGTCAACGTCCTTTGCCAACCCCGCCGTGGCGCTGGCTCGCTCGCTGACCAACACCTTTTCCGGAATCCGGCCGCTCGATCTGCCGGGTTTCGTCATTGCCGAACTTCTGGGCGCGCTTTGTGCGCTTATCCTGATGAACTGGTTGCTGCGGCAGCCCTCCACCAACATTTAAACATCCGCGCCGAGGCCAATCATGACCGTCACCATCTATCACAACCCCGATTGCGGCACGTCGCGCAACACGCTGGCAATGATCCGCAATGCCGGGATCGAACCATCAGTGATCGACTATCTGCAAAACCCGCCGGGCCGCGACCAGCTCAAGACGATGATTGCGGCTGCTGGCCTCAGCGTCCGCGCAGCGATCCGCGAAAAAGGCACGCCCTACGACGCGCTTGGCCTTGCCGATCCGGCCCTCAGCGACGACCAGCTTCTGAATGCGATGCTGGCACATCCCATCCTGATCAACCGGCCGTTCGTCATCACGCCGATCGGCACGCGGCTCTGCCGGCCGTCCGAAGTCGTGCTCGATATTCTGCCGGATACGCATCAGGGCGCGTTTGCCAAGGAAGACGGCGAACAGGTGCTCGATGCCGGGGGCAAGCGTCTTGTCTGATCTGCCCGCAGCCAGCCTCGACCATCTTCGTAAGCCTGATATCGGTGCGTTACGCGCGCCGTGCTCCAGTCATCCACCGCGCATTCTCGTTCTTTACGGCTCGCTCCGGACGGTCTCCTACAGCCGCCTGCTTGCCGAGGAAGCGGGCCGTCTGCTGACGCATTTCGGCGCGGAGGTGAAGTTCTTCAATCCGGAAGGCTTGCCCCTACCCGACGCAGCACCGGCGAGCCATCCGAAGGTGCAGGAATTGCGTGAGCTATCCTTGTGGTCGGAAGGCCAGGTCTGGGTGAGCCCGGAGCGGCACGGCGCCATGAGCGGCATCATGAAGGCGCAGATCGACTGGATCCCGTTGTCGGTCGGGTCGGTACGGCCGACGCAAGGGCGAACGCTGGCGATCATGCAGGTCTCGGGTGGCTCGCAGAGCTTCAATGCGCTCAACCAGATGCGCATTCTCGGGCGCTGGATGCGGATGATCACCATTCCCAACCAGTCCTCCGTCGCCAAGGCCTATCAGGAATTCGACACAAATGGCCGGATGAAACCGTCGGCCTATTACGACCGCGTGGTCGATGTGATGGAAGAACTGATGAAGTTCACGCTTTTGACGCGCGATGTTTCAGGCTACCTCACCGACCGTTATAGCGAGCGTAAGGAGGATGCGGCAAAACTGGAGCAACGGGTCGGGCTGAAAAGCTTATGACCTCGCCCTCGCCGCGCAACCGTCTGCTCCTGATTTTCGGTCTCGGGCTGACGCAAATCATTGGATACGGTACGCTCTACTACAGCTTCAGCATTCTGGCGCCGGACATGGCGGCTGACTTCGGCTGGCCGGTGGAAGTCGTCTTCGGCATCTTCTCCGCCTCCCTTCTGGCGGGCGGCCTCATCGCGCCGCGTGTCGGGCGCTGGATGGACCAGTATGGGGCAAGCCGGATCATGACGATCGGCTCGGCTGCCGCCGCCGTCATCCTGATCATCTGCGCCTCCGCCTTCAATCCGGTGGCCTATGTCGCCGGCATCGTCGCGATCGAGATCGTCTCGGCTTTGGTGCTCTACAATGCAGCATTTGCAACGCTGGTGCAGATCATTCCCGGCAATGCCCAGCGCAGCATCACGCATCTGACGCTGATTGCCGGCTTTGCCTCGACCATCTTCTGGCCGGTCACGGTCGAACTGCATGACCATTTTTCGTGGCGCGCGATTTACCTGATCTTCGCCGCACTCAATTTGGCCGTCTGCCTGCCGGTCCATTTCTGGATCACCTGGCTTGCGCGACAGGCTGCCCGAGCCGAATCGGCAAATCAGCCTGCGCATACCAAGGCCCCGGGCGGTACCGTGATCGCGGAACACCGGCGTCGCGCCTTCCTGCTGACGGCCACAGGGTTTGCGCTGCAAGGATTTGCGCTCGCTTCATTGCTGTTTCACATGGTGCCTCTGCTCGGGGCGGTCGGGCTTGGCGCAAGCGCCGTCTTGGTCGGAACCCTGTTCGGACCAGCACAGGTGCTCAGCCGCTTCACCAACATGCTGATGGGGCGGAATATATCGCCGCTGACGCTCGCCATTCTCTCGGCGGTTTTCATCATCGGCGGCGCTTCGGTGCTGATCGTTTCCGGCGACCACCTTTGGGGAGCAATCCTGTTTGCCCTGCTCGTCGGCCTCGGCTCGGGCCTTGCCAGCATCGTGCAGGGATCGCTGCCGCTGTTTCTTTTCGGCGCTTCGGGCTATGGCGAAATGCTGGGAAAACTGGCCGCCGTCCGGCTGGCGGTCTCGGCGGCGGCCCCCTTCGCCTTTGCCGTGCTCATCGAACAGGGCGGTGCGTGGGTGGCATTGTCATCGGTCGTTGTTCTCGGCATCGGCGCGGTCGTGGCATTCACGGCGATCGGCCGCTGGCCGCGACCAGAACCAGCGGTGGCAGAACCCTGCTGACGGAGGCGCCGGCAGGGTTTGTTGCAGACAAAATTACTTCGGGAATTCCAGGCCCATCTCGCGGAAACGCTCGGGGTCGTCGCCCCAGTTTTCGCGAACCTTGACGAACAGGAACAGGTGGACCGGCTGTTCGAGGATTTCCGACAGTTCCTTGCGCGACGCCATGGAAATCGCCTTGATGGCGTCGCCGTTCTTGCCCAGCGCAATCTTCTTCTGGCTGTCGCGCTCGACATAGATGACCTGTTCGATGCGCACCGAGCCGTCCTTGCGCTCTTCCCACTTTTCCGTTTCGACATGCGACGAATAGGGCAATTCCTGATGCAGGCGCAGGAACAGCTTTTCGCGGGTGATTTCAGCAGCGAGCTGGCGCATCGGCAGGTCGGAAATCTGGTCTTCCGGATAGTACCAGGGACCTTCCGGCAGTTTCATGGCGAGATAATCGAGCACGTCGTCGCAGCCGGAGCCGGTCAGCGCCGAGATCATGAAGGTGCGTTCGAAATCGACGAATTCATTGGCGGCCGTCGCAAGTTTCAGCAGATCTTCGCGCTCGACCTGGTCGATCTTGTTGAGAACCAGCATCTTCGGCTGCTCGACATGCTTCAAACCTTCGAGAATGGTTTCCGCGTCGCCCTTCAGGCCGCGTTCGCTGTCGATCAGCATCATGATCGCATCGGCATCCTTGGCGCCGCCCCAGGCGCTCGTGACCATGGCGCGGTCGAGACGGCGGCGCGGCTTGAAGATGCCGGGCGTGTCCATGAAGACGATCTGGGCTCGTTTGTGGATGGCAATGCCGCGCACGATGGCGCGCGTCGTCTGCACCTTGTGGCTGACGATCGACACCTTGGCGCCGACCAGCTTGTTGAGTAGCGTCGACTTGCCGGCATTGGTGGCGCCGATCAGGGCGACGAAACCGGACCGGGTCGGGCCCTTTTCGGTTTCTACTGCAGTTGGTTCTGTTTCGCTCATGGTGTCCGTAATTTCCGATTGGGCGACCGGGCGCCGCCGAGGCGCGCAAAATCGCATTGTCTGTCAAAGGATTGCCTGATCTTTCGGGAGGAACCGTGCCACCGGACAGATCAGGCCGTCGTCGCTTTCTTCCAGACGCCTTCGCGTTCCAGAATTTTCGTGGCGGCCACCTGTTCGGCAGCGCGCTTGGACCGGTCGATGCCCGTCTCGGGACCTATACCGGGTATATCGACCGTCACCGTGAAGCGCGGATCGTGATCCGGGCCGGAGCGGTCGTCGATGCGGTAGCTCGGTGTCAAGCCGAATTTGGCGTGGGCCCATTCCTGCAGTTCGGTCTTGGCATCGCGCCGCGCGCCATCGACCCGGCTTGCCCGCGACAACCAGTGGCGCTGGATGAAGCCACGTGCAGCCTCCAGCCCGCCGTCGAGATAGATCGCCGCGATCAGCGACTCTACCACATCGGCGCGCACATTGAGCATCGATTTTCCGGTGAGCTTCTTCACGTCGGCGCCGGTGCGGATGAACAGGTGCAGCGACAGCGTATCGGCGACGAGCGCGCAGCTGTCGGCACTGACGAGCTGGTTCAGGCGAACGGAAAGCTCGCCCTCGTCGGCATCCTTGAAGGTATCGAACAGCAGTTCGGCGACGCAGAGCCCGAGCACCCGGTCGCCCAGAAATTCCAGCCGCTCGTAGTTGGAGCCCTTGGCGTTGCGGGCGCTGGCATGGGTCAGCGCCCGGTCGAGCCGTTCCTTCTGGCCAAAGCTGTAACCGATCGCGACCTCAAGCCGCTGCCGGTCCTCGGTGTTCAGCGAACGGCCCTTGCTCATTCGACGCTCTTGAACAGGCGGTCGTAACGCAGGTTGGCCGGCCATTTCCAGATTTCCCGGAACGATGTGTCGTTGCCGAGCGAGAAGAAGATCATCGAGGCGCGGCCGACAAGGTTCTGTGCCGGGACGAAGCCGACGTCGAAGCGGCTGTCGGCCGAATTATCGCGGTTGTCGCCCATCATGAAATAATGGCCTTCGGGAACGATGAACTCGCGGGTGTTGTCGCCGCGCGAATCCGGAAACTGGTCGAGCGTGTCGAAGTTGACGCCGTTGTCGAGCGTTTCGCGGAAAACCGGCACCTCGGCGCCGGTGTCGTACTGGTCGTCGGCGCGGAACATGCCGTCCGGAACGCGCTGAACGGCCGTGTCGTTGACGTAGAGAATGCTGTCGCGAACCTGGACCTTGTCACCCGGCAAGCCGATCAGGCGCTTGATGTAGTCGATGTCAGGGTTCGGCGGGAAGCGGAACACCACGACGTCGCCGCGCTTGGGTTCGCTGGCGAAAATGCGGCCTTCGAACAGGTCTGGCGAAAACGGCAGGGAATATTTCGAATAGCCATAGGCGAACTTGTTGACGAAGATGTAATCGCCGACCAAAAGCGTCGGCATCATCGAGCCCGACGGAATGGTGAAGGGCTGGAAGAACACGGTGCGGATCACTACGGCGAGCAGCAGCGCCTGGATGATGACCTTGACGTTCTCCCAAAGGCCGCCAGCCTGCTTCTTGTCGATGTTTTCTGCCACGCCACTTGTTCCTTGATCTGATCACCACACGCGCATCAAAGCCGGGTGGATCTATTCGCTACGGTTCCGTACCCCGATGGCCATCCGATCAGCGGCTGCCTGACGCATATCCTGCGCGGCGCCGTCCTTTCAAATGAACGCAAGCCCGATTGTACGGTCCGTTTCATTTGGACATGCTCTAAACGCTTCCTCAATCTTGAGCAACGGGCAGAGCCTCAATTATGACGAAGGCCTGCGCCAGCGGAAAATCGTCGGTGATGGTCAGGTGAATGACGCCGCGATGGCCAGCCGGCAGCATTTCGGCCAGCCGCTCGGCAGCGCCTCCGGTCAACTGCATCGTCGGCTTGCCGCCCGGCAGATTGACGACGCCCATGTCCTTCCAGAACACCCCCTGCGCCAGGCCGGTGCCAAGAGCCTTTGAACAGGCCTCCTTTGCGGCAAACCGCTTGGCATAGGATTCGGCGCGGTTCTTGCGGCCTTCCGATTTGCGGATTTCGATATCGGTGAAGCAGCGATGGCTGAAACGCTCGCCGAAACGTTCCAACGAACTGGCGATACGCCGGATGTCGATCAGGTCACTGCCGATGCCGATAATCATCGAAATGAAAATACCCTAGTGAAACGCAACAAGAGCAAACGGTGCGCCCTCTGCCAAGTTAAAAATTCGTCAGAAATCAAACATCATCGGCCCAGGCGACGGCACGTGCCTGCATCTTGGTTTGGCGGCGGATGTGCCGGCGGGACTGGAACAGTCTTGCCGCATAATAAGCCGCCGCGTAGAAAACCACGGCGCTGGCGGCTGCAAGCGGCACCGAGCCGATCAGCATCGGCTTCAAAACAGGTTCCCACAGATGGGAAATTTCGAGATGGCGCAACATGTGGAGGATGTCCTGACCGGCCATGGCGCCGTTGCCCTCCGTGCCCAGCATGATCAAGCCAAGCTCGTAAGTGGCCGCCAGGATGAACGGAATGGTCAAAGGATTGGCCAGCGCCGTCGATATGCCTGCCGCGATCATGTTGCCGGACAAGAGATAGGCAAAAGCCAGCGCGATGAGAATGTGAAAGCCGACGAACGGGGTCGCCGAGGACGCAGCGCCGGCAGCAACGCCGACCGCGATCGAATGAGGCGACGACGACAGCCTCAGCACACGCATCGACAGATAACGCAGCCCGCGCGAAAAACCTTTTCGCGGCCACAGGAATTCACGGAGCTTTCCCGACCACGTGGCCGGCTTCTTGCGTCTGAACAACATAACTATCTGATAGACGATGGGGATATGGCTGTTCAATGGCATTCGGCGCGAAAAACTGCATTTCCAGCGCCGCACGTGCAGACAGCCCATTCGGACAGCATTCGCAAAGCGGATCATATCTGCGCTTCATGCACAGAAAGCCGATCGGCCATACGCTATACGCATAGGTCCCGGCAGCCTGGCGATGCAGGCAGCCGGACAAGACGATAGTTTAGAACGAGTTGCGGAACAGGCCGCGGTCGATTTGACGCTGACGGTATTCCAGGTCGATGCGGTCGAGCGAACCATTGAGGTAGTTGAGTTCGCGGTCTTCAACAGACGGGACGCGCAGGGCGTTGGTGATCTTCTTCAGTTGCTTAAACATGGTAAACCTTCTTTCGTTTACCTCCCGACGCTGAAGATAGTCAAAGCAGGCTCTCTTCACCAGAGCTACAAAAAGGCGGCAGCCATGCACTGCGCGCATGACCTGCACGTTTTCGCTTTAAAAAATGCACAATCGGAGTGCAATTGCCGCCAGGCTATGCGCAACGGCCGTCAATCATGGCGAAACATGGACACGAGCCTCTGCCAGCCGTCGCCTGATGAGTATGAGACTTGCGGCTGGCCATCGGTATCGCCCCGATGGAAAGAGAAACGATGACGCCTGAGAGGCGGCATTACTCGAAGACGCGCTTGACCGTGGAAACGCTCGGCAGGTCGCGGATCTGTGTGATGAGGTGGTTGAGCTGACGCAGGTCCCAGACCTCGATATCCAGCTGGAACTCGCTGAAATCGGCGGCCACCTGGCCCATCGACAGGGTGCGGATATTGATATCGCTGGTGGCGACAGCCTGGGCAATCTCGGCCAGCGTTCCCGGTTCGTTGAGCGCATTGATCTGTATGCGTGCCATGAACCGGGTATTGTTGGCTTCGTCGAGATCCCAGCGCACGTCGATCCAGCGTTCGGATTCCTCGTCGAACCTCTGCAGACTTGGAGACTGGATCGGATAGATGGTGATCCCCTTGTCCTTTTCCATGATCCCGACGATACGATCGCCAGGAACTGCCCCAGACGCGCTGAAATGCACCTCGGCATTGCCGGAAAGCCCGCGGATCGGCAGAGCCTCCGGCCCCTCGCCGTCCAGCACGTCGAACATGTCCTTCGGGCGTCCAGGCAGCTTGAAGACCATGCCGGCGGCGCTGCGCATGTTGAACCAGCCCTCGTCATTAGGCTTGACCGTGACCCGCTCGTCCTGGTGATCGGGATAGACGGCGCGCAGGACATCGAGCGAGGACAGTTCGCCACGTCCGACGGCGGCGATCGCGTCTTCGATCTCCTTGTGGCCGAGCCGGTGCAGGACAGGCTTCATCCCCTCGCGGGTAAAGGATTTTCCGGCCCGCTCGAACGTGCGTTCAAGGATGCGGTAGCCGAGCCCGGAATACTGCTTGCGTACGGCGGCACGCGTGGCGCGGCGGATGGCGGCCCGGGCCTTGCCGGTAACGACGATCTCTTCCCAGGCCGGTGGCGGCACCTGGATGCCGGAGCGGACGATCTCGACCTCATCACCGTTGTTCAATCGCGTGACCAGCGGCATGATCCGGCCGTTGATCTTGGCGCCAACGCAGGTATCGCCGATATTGGTGTGAACGGCATAGGCAAAGTCGATTGGGGTCGCGCCGCGCGGCAGCGCGATCAGCTGGCCCTTCGGCGTGAAGCAGAAGACCTGATCCTGGAACAGTTCGAGCTTTGTATGCTCAAGGAATTCTTCCGGATTATCCCCTTCCGCAAGCGACTCGATCGTCCGGCGCAGCCAGGAATAGGCGTTCGACTTCGGCGACAGCTTGACCTCGCCGACGGGCTCGACGCTATCCTTGTAGAGCGTGTGGGCGGCGATGCCGTATTCGGCAACTTCGTGCATCAGCCGCGTGCGGATCTGCAATTCGATGCGCTGCCGGGACGGGCCGACGATCGTCGTGTGGATCGACTGGTAGTCGTTCTGCTTCGGTGTCGAGATATAATCCTTGAACCGGCCGGGGACGACGCGCCAGCGGGTGTGGACGATCCCGAGTGCCCGGTAGCAGTCCGGAATATCGGCAACGATGATGCGGAAGCCCCAGACGTCGGAAAGCTGCTCGAAGGACAGCGACTTCGACTGCATCTTCTTGAAAACCGAATAGGGCTTCTTCTGCCGCCCCTTGACGAGAGTGCCCGTCAGCCCTCTGGCCTGGAGCAGCTCACCCAGCTCGTCCTCGATCTTCTTGATCAGCCCTTCGTTGCGGGTCGAAAGCTCTTCAAGGCGCCGGGTGACCGTCTGGAAGGCCTCCGGGTTTATGTGGCGGAAGGCAAGGTTTTCAAGCTCTTCGCGCATGTCCTGCATACCCATGCGGCCGGCAAGCGGCGCATAGATATCCATCGTCTCCTCGGAAATCCGGGCACGCTTTTCCGCCGACATATGGTCGAGAGTGCGCATGTTGTGCAGCCGGTCGGCAAGCTTGACGAGAAGAACGCGCACATCGTCGGAAATCGCCAAAAGCAGCTTGCGCAGATTTTCCGCCTGCTTGGCCTTTTTCGTCACGAGATCGAGCTTTTTGATCTTGGTGAGACCTTCGACCAGCGCGCCGATGTCTTCGCCAAAAAGTTCGTCGATTTCGGCGCGCGTCGCCGTCGTGTCCTCGATCGTGTCATGCAGCAGTGCGACCGCAATGGTCGATTCATCGAGATGCATCTCGGTCAGGATAGCGGCGACTTCGAGAGGATGGGAGATATAGGGATCGCCGCTCGCCCGCTTCTGCTGGCCATGTTTCTGCATGGCGTAAACATAAGCCTTGTTCAAAAGTGCTTCGTTTACATCGGGCTTGTATTTTTGAACGCGCTCAACGAGCTCGTATTGGCGCATCATCCGCGAGGGACTCCAGGAGAGATCCGGAAACAAAAAGTGCGCCAATCATAGGAGTGGCGCACTGCTTTGCAAATACCGGCGTTGCGCGAATTCCAAACGAAAACGCGGCATTGCATCCGAGCAGCGCGTCCGGCCAAGAGGCCGGACATCGCATTGGCTCAATAGTCGTCGCTTTTTTCCGGCGGAACAAGGCCTTCGATGCCGGCCAGCAACTCTTCTTCCGACATGCGGTCGAAGGTCACCACTTCCGGCTGATCGTCTTCGCCCGACTGGTCGGCAAAAACCGAACCGGCGTCGCCGCTGATCATCGAAGCCGGATCGGGCTCGGGCTCATCGACCTCGACATGCTTCTGCAGCGAGTGGATCAGGTCTTCCTTGAGGTCGCCCGGCGACAACGTTTCGTCGGCGATTTCGCGCAATGCGACGACCGGATTCTTGTCGTTGTCGCGATCGATGGTGATCGCAGCGCCCTGCGAGATCAGGCGGGCGCGATGGCTTGCCAGAAGCACAAGCTCGAAACGGTTATCGACTTTGTCGATGCAATCTTCAACGGTGACGCGGGCCATTGCCTGTCCTTTGGATCTCAAGAGCGCAGCTGAAATCATGGATGCCATAAGGACGATCCGCTGCTGCGCTGATTAACAACACCGGAACCCGTCCAGCCGTCGGCTTGACAGCATGCGCGGCTCCGATTTCAGGAATTACCCTGCCCGATACAATCAAAACCGCATAAATTCAAGTTTTTCCTGCAATGCAAAAAAAGATATCCGGAAATCCCGGCTGGGGCAGTGCCGGAGGCGAAAATGATATCCGAATAACCACTCCCGAGCGATTGGCTTTGACATCCGCCTAAATGATGGTTGAATATTGTTAAACCCTGATGAAGCATGGAGAAATTGACATTTGTGCTGAGGGCGTCACGCCTTACCCATCAGAAAAAAAATCTAATCAGAGCTGGATATCTGATATTTTTAGCAAAAAACTGCGAGAACTAGCTATTCCAAGCCGAATTTTCTTAGACTAAAGCGAATGCTGGCTTAGAAAGCTGGAATATGATGGAAGCTTAATGTATTCGAACTGTCTGCTACCGAGGACGTTTATGCTCGCCAAGGTTGAATACAAAAGACATTAAGACAACAAAAAGGAATTACGATGTTCGACCCACGCGAAAAAATCGCGCTCTTCATCGATGGGGCCAACCTGTACGCCGCGTCGAAAAGCCTTGGTTTCGACATTGATTATCGCAAGCTTCTCAAGGCCTTCCAGAAGCGTGGCTACCTGCTTCGGGCGTATTATTACACGGCGCTGATCGAGGACCAGGAATATTCATCGATCCGGCCACTGATCGATTGGCTAGACTATAACGGTTACAAGGTTGTGACAAAGCCGGCCAAGGAATTTACCGATTCTCTCGGGCGCCGGAAGATCAAAGGCAATATGGACATCGAACTGGCCATCGATGCGATGGAACAGTCCGAAACGGTGGATCACCTGGTGATCTTTTCCGGCGATGGCGACTTCACCACTCTGGTGGAAGCGCTGCAGCGCAAGGGACGCAAGGTCTCCGTCGTCTCGACCATGTCGACCCAGCCTCCGATGATCGCCGACGATTTGCGCCGGCAGGCCGACCACTTCATCGAGCTTGTCAGCCTGAAGGCCGAAGTCGGCCGCGACCCTTCGGAACGCCCGGTCCGGGTGACCGAACCCGTCACCGAAGAATTCAATGATTGAATGCGAAAAAGGACCGGTTGATCACAGCCGGTCCTTTTTTCAATCTGATCTTCCGCCACCGGATCAACGGTCCTTCAGCAACCGGCTCTTCTGCCGGTTCCAGTCGCGTTCCTTTTCGGTTTCGCGCTTGTCGTGCAGCTTCTTGCCCTTGCCGAGCGCAAGTTCGAGTTTTGCCCTGCCCTGATCGTTGAAATAGATCTTGAGCGGGATGAGCGTCATGCCGTCGCGGTTGATCGCGCTTTGCAGCCGGTGGGCTTCACGTTTCGACAGCAGCAGCTTGCGGCGGCGGCGCGGCTCGTGATTGAAGCGGTTGGCCTGCAGATATTCCGGCAGATAGGAATTGATCAGCCACATCTCGCCACCCTCGTCGGTGGCGTAGGATTCAGCGATGTTCGCTCTGCCTTCGCGCAGCGACTTGACCTCGGTGCCGGTCAGAACCAGACCGGCCTCGTAGGTATCCATGATCTCGTAGTTGTAGCGGGCCTTGCGGTTCTCCGCGACAATCTTGGTGACCACACGCTGGCTGCCTTTGGGTGCCATCAGTTCATCAGCCCCGCGTGGCGCAACGCTGCGTCGATGGCAGCCTCGGTTGCTGGTTCCAGGGTCGACAGCAGCGGCGAACGCACGGTGCGGCTCATCTGGCGCAGGCGGTTGAGCGCATATTTGGCACCGCACAGGCCCGGCTCCATGAAGATTGCCTTGTGCAACGGCATCAGCTTGTCCTGATAATCGAGCGCCTTGGCATAATCGCCGGCCAGCGTCGCTTCCTGGAATTCGGCACAGAGGCGCGGCGCCACATTGGCAGTGACCGAGATGCAGCCGACGCCGCCATGGGCGTTGAAGCCGAGCGCTGTCGCATCCTCGCCAGACAGCTGGACAAAGCCTGCACCGCAGGACAGGCGCTGTTCGGAGACCCGTTCGATCTTGCCGGTCGCATCCTTGACGCCGATGATCGACGGGTAGGCCTTGTGCAGGGCAGCCATCGTCTCGACGCTCATATCCACGACGGAGCGGCCGGGGATATTATAAATGACCACCGGCAGCTTCACGCTTTCGGCAACCGCTGCGAAATGGGCGAAAAGCCCTTTCTGGGTCGGCTTGTTGTAATAGGGCGTCACCACCAGAACGGCGTCCGCGCCGGCCTTTTCGGCGTGCTGCGCCAGCTCGACAGCCTCTGTCGTATTGTTGGACCCGGCGCCCGCAATCACCGGCACGCGCTTGGCCGCGGTTTCGATGCACAGTTCCACCACGCGTTTATGCTCGGCATGCGACAAGGTGGGCGATTCACCAGTCGTGCCGACCGGCACCAGACCGTGACTGCCTTCGCTGATCTGCCATTCGACATGCGCGGCAAAGCTATCCGTATCCACGGCGCCGGAAGCGGTGAACGGGGTGACGAGTGCGGGAATGGATCCCTTGAACATGCACGACTCCTGACGGCCCGGGAGCTTGAAACCAACCCACGCTTTAGCCGCATTTCATGGTTAGAAAACTGGCGCACCTTAATCATGTGAAGTGCCTGCGGCAAGCACTCTATCGCGCCATTCGTTGCCGGTTACTCTCAATCGCATCGGGGCGAGCGGACGTTTTGCGCATTTCAGAGCCGGGCCAGCTGCCAGAATGGACGCACCCATATTTATGGAATTGAATGAAAACCGGTAACCTTTCGTTAGCGATTGCGTCGCCAAATGAGAGAATGTCGCCGGCAAGCATGGGGTTGTGGATGCGTGGGCATATGTTTCGCCACATGATTGCGATGCTGGGCGCATCGGCATTGGTTTTTTCGACGGTAACCGTTTCTGCGCAAGACCATCAGGCTCCATTGCCCCGGCCAAAGCCGCAGGCACTGGTGAAGACCGGACGAGCCCCTTCCCCTGACGTGACCGGCTCCATCATTTCCGCCACGGCCTCGATACCGGTCAATGCGAACCTGAAAGCCGGATTGGACGCCCTTTCCAACAAGAATGCGGGACAAGCGATCGTGGCCCGCAACGCCATGGCCAAGGGTACGCTCGACCGCCACATTCTCACCTGGGCAATAGCCACCTCCGGACAAAAGGGCGTGCCGTCCTATGAAATCGCCGCCGCGCAACGGGAGCTGAAGGGCTGGCCCGGGCTCGGCGCACTGCGTGCCAATTCCGAGCGTGCGATGTACCGAGAGAACCCGGCCGCTGCCGATGTTCTCTCGGCGTTTGGGACGACGCGGCCGGAAACGCCCGATGGCACCATCATTCTGGCGCGCGCGTTCCAGCAGGCGGGCGACACGAACGCGGCCGCAAAATTGCTGCGTGGCCTCTGGCTGAAGGATGTCCTCGACAAGGACACCGAAACCAAGATCCTTGCAGAGTTTCCGGGCTTCCTGACCACAGAAGACCACAAACAGCGGATGGAAATGCTGCTGTATCGCGCCCGCCTCGACCAGGCTGCCCGCTTCAGCGACCTCGGCAAGGCGCAATCGCTTTATCGTGCCTGGATCGCCGTGGCCAAAAAGGCCGGCAATGCGGCGGCGTTGATTGCAGCTGTCGACCGATCCTGGGCCAACGAACCGGCCTACCTGTTCATTCGGATCGAATATCTGCGCAAGCAGGAGAAATACGAAGAAGCAGCCAAGCTTCTGGCCGGCCTTTCGAAAGACAAGGACGCGCTGGTGAATCCGGGCGAATGGTGGGTCGAGCAACGGATCATCAGCCGGGGTCTGCTGGACCAGGGCAAGTTCAAGGCGGCTTATGCGATCGCGGCAAACAATTCCGCCGTCAATCCGGCCGATATCGTCGATGCTGAATTCCATGCCGGCTGGTATGCCCTGCGCGGACTGAAGGACGCGCAGGCCGCAACGCTGCACTTTCAACGCATCCTGAAGGCCTCCAACAGGCCAATTTCGGTGTCGCGGGCCTGGTACTGGATGGGGCGCGCTGCGGAAGCCGGTGCTCCCGGCGACGCAAAAGAGTATTTTGCCAAGGCCGCCGCCTTTCCCGGCACATTCTATGGGCAGCTTGCGGTCGCCCGGCTTGGCCGTAAGGGGCTGAACGTCACCTATCCGTCGCCGACGGCCGACGATCGGTCCCGCTTCGAAGGCCGCGAGGCGGTGCAGGCCATCGCACGGCTGGAAGAGGCAGGGCATGGCTGGCGGGCAGATAATCTCTACCGCGCCTTGGCCGAGGAGATGACCAGTCCAGGAGAGCTTGCGATCCTTTCTGCCCGTGCAGAAAAAACCGGGGGCCATCAGCTGTCGCTGCAGATCGGCAAGCTCGCGTTCGGCCGCGGCATCGATGTCGCGGCCCTTGCCTTCCCGATCGGCGTCATCCCGGCAAATGCCAATATCAGTGGTGCGGGCAAGGCGCTGGCCTACGCGATTGCCCGCCAGGAAAGCGCCTTCAATCCGGCGGCGATCTCGCCGGCGAACGCACGCGGACTGCTGCAGATCCTGCCGGGCACGGCCAAGGGCGTGGCCGGACGGCATGGCCTTGCCTATTCCCAGGAGCGCCTGACCACGGACACCGCCTATAATGCCACGCTCGGCGCCCATTATCTCGGCGAACAGATCGACGATTTCGGCGGTTCCTACATTCTTACCTTCATCGCCTATAATGCCGGCCCCCGCCGTGTTCCCGACTGGATCAACCGCTATGGCGACCCGCGCGGCAAGTCGATCGATGACGTGGTCGACTGGATCGAGCGCATCCCCTTCGCCGAAACCCGCAATTATGTGCAGCGGGTGATGGAAAACTATCAGGTCTACAAATCCCGGCTCGGGCAAACAGCTGATATCGTAAAAGATCTGCGCGTCGGTCGCTGACGGCATTCCTTTCTCCGCCTTCCGGCAGCGAACCCGGATTGCCGGACGGCACAAAGTCCGCCGCCCCTCTTTCGGCCCCGTCATGATCAGCTATGGTTCTTCCGACAATCGTCGAAGGGAGACATCGTGACGAGCGCCACCAAAACCAGTTTTCAGGAACGCCGTTTTTTAGCCAATGACGGATTGCAGCTTTACGCCCGCGACTATGGCGAGGACGATCCGCGAACGGCGGCGGCACTTCCGATCGTCTGCCTCCCCGGTCTCAGCCGCAATAGCCGCGATTTTCACCTTCTAGCGGCAGCGTTTTCAACTCATCCCGACAAACCACGCCGGGTCATCGCGCTCGACTATCGGGGGCGTGGATATTCGGATTGGGATGCAGACAAAAGCCGGTATCAGCTACCGGTGGAGGCGGAAGACGTCCTCAGCGCCTGCGCCGCCCTCGATATTGCCCGCGCAATTTTCATCGGCACCTCGCGCGGCGGCCTGATCCTGCATCTTCTCGCAACCCTGCGGCCGGCGCTGCTCGCCGCCGTCGTCCTGAACGATATCGGGCCGGTCATCGACATCGCCGGTCTCCTGCAAATCCGGCAGTATTTGGAGGCACAACAACCGCTGCGGTCGTGGGAAGAGGCTGTCGACAGCCTGAAGCAAATACATGGCGCGGCTTTCCCCGCCCTCGACGATACGGACTGGAGAGATATGGCAGAGGCCATCTTCCGCGAAAGGAACGGCATTCTCGCCGCTGATTTCGATCCGGCCATCATCGAGCCGCTGAAAAGCATAGATGCAAACACCCCGCTTCCGGATCTCTGGTCCCTCTACCAGGGGTTTGAGACAGTGCCGTTGATGGTCATCAGGGGCGAGAACTCCCGCATTCTGTCACAAGCGACCTTCGCGGAGATGGGGCAACGGCATCCGGACATGAAATCAATGACAGCTATGGGACAAGGACATGCGCCGCTGCTGCATCGCCCGGATCTACTCGCCGAAATCACGGCTTTCATCGATAGGATTTGATAACAGCGCCGGCTGCGCGAGCCGCAAGCGGGGCCAAACGCCCAAACGGAAAAAGCCCGGTCTTTCGACCGGGCTTTCCATCACTGATATGAAACCAGAGATTAGAAGTCGCGCTGCAGACGGACGAAGCCGGTGACTTCGTCGCCGCCGACGCCAAACGTGGCGTTGTCGTCGATGTCCTGGTAGTTAACAGTTGCGAGAGCCTTGAGGCCGTCGGTGATCTGGTAACCAGCCGTCAGGCCTACACGCCAAGCGTCAGTGCCGTCGATGAACGCGTAGTCAGCGAAGTACTGAGCAGCCGGTGTGATAGTCAGCTTGTCAGTTGCCTTGAATTCATACGAGGCAGCAACGGTCCACTCGGATTCGTTGTAGTATACGTTCGGGTCCGAAGCCCAGACGCCAGCCAGGCTGAACGTGCCAGCACCGAGTTCAGCAGACAAGATAGCGCGGATGGCGCCTTCTTCGCGCTCCGTGTCATAACCACCGAGCAGGGTAGCCGTTACGCCACCAACCGAACCGGAAAGCATGGCAGCAACGCCAACGCCGTTATCCTTGCGGCTGAAATCGTTCGGCAAAGCGGGGAAACCAGCAGCGCGACCAATGCCTTCGAGTTCGTCAACCGAGATACCGGCCTTGAATGCGCCGCCATCGTAGGTGTACGAGATCGAGTTGAACAGGGTGTTGGTTGCGAGAGCGTCGGTTTCGCCAGCGATGCCATCATCCCACCAGCTGTAGTAGTAACCGAACTTGAAGCCGGCGATCGCGAACGAAGCCGTATCAAGGAAGGTCGAGTCGCTGTTGCCAGCTGCATCGGCGTTGGTCTGCAGAACGATCGTGCTTTCGAGCGTGCCAAGTTCAGTGTCGTTCTTGGCGTCGAACTGCAGCTGACCACGTGTGAAGGTATCCCAGCTGGACGAACCGTTGCCTGCGAAAGCACCCTTCTGTACTTGGTCACGACCGAAGTTGGTCTGGAAACGGACGTAACCACCGATCTTCAGGCAGGTTTCCGTGCCCGGGATGTAGAAGTAGCCAGTGCCGAAAGCGTCGCAAACGCGAACGTATTCCATTGGTTCCGGCTCAGCAGCAACGATTGCGTCAGCTGCCTGGGCGCCGGATACTGCTGCGAGAGCTGCAGCGGAGCCGAGAAGAAGGCTCTTGATGTTCATTTCTGACCTCCAGTCAGAAATACCTCACCAGGCGCGTTTGACCTCCCCTTCACAACCCCGACCAGTTGCGGGAAGGCCAACCGCTAAAAGACCCTGTGCCCTTATTTGTGACGCTCCAGAATCGGCACGCATCCATCGAGATCATATGGAGCGAGATGTGCATATCGCATGGTGACGTGAAGCGTTTGGTGACCAAGCCATACCTGTACGCGGCGGATGTCGATGCCACCTCTTACAAGCCTTGAAGCACACGTATGGCGGAGCACGTGGGGAACGACGTCGCTATCGGTCGATAACCCCACCTCTTGCTTGGACTGGTTCCACACCGCGCGGAATTGTTGCTGATCGATGGTAACGAAAGGTCCGTTTTGACCGGCTTGGCGGGCAACCGCGGCGACAGCACGCGACGTAAGAGGGACTGACCGGCTCTTTCCGGATTTCGTCACCCAGAACGTCGCGCGATTTTCGTTAATGTCTGTCCATCTTAAATTGATGGCCTCTCCCAGACGGGCGCCAGTATCAACGAGAAAGACACAAAAGCGATGATAGAGTTCTGAATGGCCTTCGATCGCTGCAAAGAGCCGATCTTCCTCGTCGTATTCAAGGAAACGAATACGGCCAGATTTCTCTTTCTGGCGCCGGAATTCGGGTAAACTGTGTATCTCTCCCATTTTTAACGCCTTCCGCAACAGCTTGCTCAGTGCCGCCATCTTTCGATTGATGGTTGCGTTGCTGTTGCCGCGTTTGCGGAGAGAGGCGATCAGGCCATCGAGCATTTCGTCAGTGAATACCGAGAACTCAGGCGTAATCAGCAGAGTGTGGAGTTCATATATAAAGGCCGTCACATTATATTTGTGAGACCCTGGCTCCCAGAGCAAATCTCCATAGCGCTCAAAGAGCAGCTTGAGAGATACGCTTTCCACCGGTTTGGCGGGGCGGCCGACAGCGAATTGGTAGTGGAGACTATAGGCTCCGATACCCGCGCTTTCAAAGTCGGCGTTACCGCCCGCTTTGTCTCGTGCTCGGCCCAAAGAACCCCCTCCAAAGAGGAATTATTCAAAGACGGCCGCGCTCAGTATTCAATTTAAACCTGCTTCGAACGGATCACCAAAGTCTGCACCGTCAACAACAGTTACTCAAATGCAACAGCCCGCAACCTCTGAAGAGGCTGCGGGCAATTTACAATCTGATCAGACGATCAGATTAGAAGTCGCGCTGCAGACGGATGAAGCCAGAAACTTCGTCGCCACCGATGTTGTTGGTCGTACCGTCGAAACGTGTGAACGAACCATCGTCAACGTCCTGGTACTGAACCGTTACGAGCGACTTCAGACCATCAGTGATCTGGTAGCCAGCCGTCAGGCCTACACGCCAAGCATCAACACCGTCGTAGAAACCGAAGTCGCTGAAGTACTGAGCTGCCGGAGTGATGGTCAGCTTGTCGGTTGCCTTGAACTCGTACGATGCTGCAACGGTCCACTCGGATTCGTTGTAGTATACGTTCGGGTCAGAAGCCCAGACGCCAGCCAGGCTGAACGTGCCAGCACCGAGTTCAGCGGACAAGATAGCGCGGACAGCGCCTTCTTCGCGCTCCGTGTCATAACCACCGAGCAGGGTCGCCGTTACGCCACCAACCGAACCGGACAGCATGGCAGCAACGCCAACGCCGTTATCCTTGCGGCTGAAATCGTTCGGCGAATCGGGGAAACCACCAACGCGGCCGATGCCTTCGAGTTCGTCAACCGAGATACCGGCCTTGAATGCGCCGCCATCGTAGGTGTACGAGATCGAGTTGAACAGGGTGTTGGTTGCAAGAGCGTCGGTTTCGCCGGCAATGCCGTCGTCCCACCAGCTGTAGTAGTAGCCGAACTTGAAGCCAGCGATCGAGATCGAAGCCGTATCCAAGAATGTGCGGTCCGTTTCGTCGCTTTCAGCGCCGCTAGCCTGGCTAGCATTGGTCTGCAGAACGATGGTGCTTTCGAGCGTGCCAAGTTCCGTGTCGTTCTTGGCATCGAACTGCAGCTGGCCACGTGTGAACGTGTTCCAGTCAGACGTGCCCGACTGATCACGACCGAAGTTGGTCTGGAAACGGACGTAACCACCGATCTTCAGGCAGGTTTCCGTGCCCGGGATGTAGAAGTAGCCAGTGCCGAAAGCGTCGCAAACGCGAACGTATTCCATTGGTTCCGGCTCAGCAGCAACGATTGCGTCAGCTGCCTGGGCGCCGGATACTGCTGCGAGAGCTGCAGCGGAGCCGAGAAGAAGGCTCTTGATGTTCATTTCTGACCTCCAGTCAAAAGTTTCAAACAGGTCTGGGTATTATACTGAAGGACAGTATTCCCTGCCCCATCCCCAACATTTAAGAAGTCGGACGATCAACCGCCCTTGCTTCCGGATTTGAAAATACAAGACGGGACCGCTGGCGCAATCACCAACTTGCCAGTTCGTCATGTTTGGCCCGCCCTTCCCCCTGCGCTGTTGCTGAAACGACACAAAATCGCCCCAAGCGGCCGGATAGTCTTAACAAGACATTAAGAAAACCCTTTATTCGCCGGGACTTAGCCTTGGTCAACGATGCCCTCTGCGTATCAGAACGAGGCAAAAAAGGGGCGAAACGCCGCTGCACAAGCGGATTCGCGGTGTTGGGCGGGGCATGTCGCGCCGGCTGCATCGATCCTCTCCGGCAGTCACGAACCGGAATCGCGAGGCCGGGTTGGACGGCAAACGGAGAGATTCGCAGAATCACGGTCCGATACGGGGCGAAGGCGATTCGTGCGTGGACATCGGCCAAGCCATCAAAACCGTATGCTCCCACGCCGCGCTTCAATGGATAGGCCCGCTCAAGCGGGTATCGGTGATGGCCGGGAACAGAGCTGCGGGACCGAAGCCGGTATGCGGAGAAGAGAAAGTGGCCGGTTCAATACGGGGATTGCGCAGTACCGTGTATCGGCGAGCATCCGGCAAATCCCCAAGCGATGGGCAGACGCCAACGCCAACGCCACTCCGTTTCTGTTTCAGACTTAACGGAGCGGCTGTGCAGTCGGCAGCGCAAGGCAACATGAAACGGAGGATGGGATCGAACGGAGCGACACAAGGTCATGCAAGGGAGAAAGCGACGATGCGGAGCTGGACGCCTACATCACATGCGGCAATCAATGCGTGCCAGCGTTCTTGACGGAAAATCTTGCGGGTGAGGTCTGATGGCGGAGAAGATGGGATTCGAACCCACGATACCCTTCCGGGTATACTCCCTTAGCAGGGGAGCGCCTTCGACCACTCGGCCACCTCTCCGTTGACGCCTGACTAGAGTCAGGCGCCTTTCATTGCAAGGGGTTTTTGCGGTTTCCCGCGACAAAGTTGATTTTGCACCCGGTTGGCGCGGTCCCGCAGGCTGTAAATGCGGACCGCGCGGCATGCGGCACTCTCTATCAAGAGTTCGGCCCATAGCTTTGTTCAGGATGGGGCGGCGATGCCGTGGCGCGATGGCCAGCCATGGGCCGCGACGGAAACGATTGGCATTGCGTATTGCCGATTGCCCGCAACAGGGGTGTTGCGCTAATCCTTCTCTTTATAGAAGCGCGTCCGCCGACAGCGGGAACGCTGCAGACAAGCACAGGTTCGGAATCCACCATGAGCAATGACAGCAAGCCGGAAATAATAGTGACGATTGAAAAGCTGCGCAATGGCCGATGGGCTTTCGTGCTCAAGCGCGGCGCCGTCGTCTATCCCGCCCACGGCCAGTTCACCAACCAGATCGAAGCCATTGCCGCCGGGCAGGCCGCGCTCAAGGCGCTGGAAAAAAACCGCTAAGCCGATCCGCTTTTCTTGCTGCCAGAAGGGCCAGAGCTGTTTCTACAGCTCTGGCCCTTTCTGTTCCGGCCATTACCGGCAGCTGTATCTCAGGTCTTTTTCGCCAGGCGGTCGATCGCATTCTGGGTGGCGGCGCCGAAATCGCCGTCCAGCGGGCCGCTGTAAAGGCCGCGATCCTTGAGCAGTGCCTGGATTTCCTTGCGGAAGGCGGGTGTGAAATTGTCCGGCGAGGTCTTCAACTCCTGCAGCTTGGCCGGATCGCCGCCCTCGACACTTGCCGCCGCCCAACGCACCGCCTCTTTCGGATCCGCCCTGGTACCCAATCCCCAATCATAAAGGCGGCTGAGATTGCCCATGGCATAGGCGCTGCCGGCATTGGAGGCCATTTCATACCAGTTGCGCGCCTGCGCATAGTCCTGCGGCACGGCCTTGCCGTCATCATAGAACCAGCCAAGCAGCGCCATCGAATAGGCATCGCCGACATTGGCGGCCTTTTCATACCAGACCTTCGCCTGGGCATAATCCTGTGGCGTGCCGAGACCATTCTGATAGGCCCAGCCGAGCGAGGACATCGCATTGGCATCACCGGCCTCGGCCGCTTTCTGGTACCAGGAGAGCGACAGGTCGAGGTCTTTCGCCACCCCGTTGCCCTCACGGTAGAACCAGCCCACTGTCGCCATGGCATTGGCGTAACCCTGGTTGGCCGAAAGCTGGTACCATTTTAGAGATTCCGCGTAGTCCTGCGGAACGCTGCCGTAGCCATCACGATAGAGCCAGCCGAGCGATGCCTGGGCGTAGGAATTGCCGTTGTTGGCGGCGTGCTCGAACATTTCCTTGCCCTTCTCGACATCGACGGGACCGTCCGTGCCGTAGATCGAGAACCAGGCGAGGTTCGTCAGTCCGTACATATTGCCGCCATCGGCTGCCTTTTGATAGTTGCTGCGGGCATCGACATAATTGCGGCCAGCGTCCTGTGCCCGTCCGAGCATATTGACGAGCATCATGTCGTCGGGGTTTTCGTTGACGGCCTGGGCGCAGGCCGTCAGTGCACGCGCCGCATCGATCTTCAGGAAATTGACGCCGAGGAAGCCGGGCATCGATTGCGGCTCGCCGGCGAGCAAGTAGCAATCGCGCGACGCCTGCGTGTCCTTGCCGGTCTGCGAGATGTTCAAGCCCTTCTTCGGCTCAAGTGCGGCGATCTGTGTTTCCGCCTCGGCCCTGTGCTTGCTGTCGGGGTAACGCTCGACGAAACGGGTCAGCGCTGCGCCATCGGTCGATTGCTTGAGCGCTTCCCAGGCGATTTCATCCGGCGTCACAGTCGTCTGCGCCGCTTCGTCCAAGAGCTTCAATTTCTTTTCGGCCAGCATCTTGTAGACCGGGTCGGCGCCGTGCTTGGCCAAAAACACTTCGATCAGATCCTTGTCGGCGAGATCGCGGATATTCTGCCAGTCGGCAGCGGCAGCCGACTGGCCGTTCGGCGAGACTTCCTGGGTGTTGCCGTTGTTGGTGATGTTGATGTTCACTTCCTTGATATTGAGGAAGATCTGCGCGCCGCCGAGCGAACCGTAGACGAAGGGCTCCTGCTCGCGATTGGTCGCCGTCACCACGTCATCGCGGACCTTGCCGAGCGCGATGCGCACATCGACGCCGGGTTCGGTCAGATATTTCGACAGCGCCGTCGCAAACGGGCTGTTCTTGCCCTCGCCGTCCATCGCTACCGTGCCGGCCTTCGAGGCGAAGGCGACCAGAAGGTCGGCCGATTCGGGCTCGACACGCGCCAGGCCGCGGCTGACCGCGCGGGTGGAGATCGAACGGCTCATCGATTGCTCGAAGGGATTGTTGCGGCACGCATCGAGAATGACCAGTTTCAGCCGTGTTGCACCTTCGAGCGAGCGCTGCACGCGATCGAGCGGGATCGCCTCGTCTTCCACATCCTTGTCGGTCTTCAGGCTGACATCGACCGGCAGGAGGAAATTCTGGCCGTTCATCTCCATGCCATGGCCGGAATAATAGATGATGGCGACATCGGCACCGGCGGCGGTGTCCTCGAAATCGCGCAGCGCGCGGACCATTGCGGCGCGGTCGAGATCGTGGACCGCCGTCACCGTATCGAAGCCGGCCTCCTCAAAGGAGGTCTTCATCAGCTCGACGTCGTTGGCCGGATTGTTCAGCTGCGATGTGGCCTCGTATTTCTCGTTGCCGATCAACAGGGCGACGCGTTTTGCCGCTTCGGCAGGACCGGACTGACACGCGATGATCGACAACGCCAGAACGAAGAGCGGCAACCAGCCATGGAAATGACGCTTGAACATGATTTTCCCCTCCGCGCTCGTGCAGTCTGCCGGGGTGTAATGCACCCTTGCGAACCGCGCAAACATGATCCCTGTTTCGCCCGGCCTTTTTGCTGCCGGCGCGCTTTGCATGAAAGTATTACGTATGGGCGGGCCTGTTTCAATGTCCGCCTTCAGGCTTTTTTAAGCAAGGATGAAGACAAGGCCAAAGGGAGCGCAAGCTCAGTGCAAGGATGGCGTTGGAGACTGCTACCCTAGCGGCATGCGGCGTGACGAGATGCGCATACGCGAATGATCCAAAGTTGCAACATCCAGCAGTAACGGCGCGCCGCCGCAGATTTTCCGGAGTTTCCCATGTCGATGGTGATGCATCTCGCCGAGGCAAAGCCGGGTCAACTGACCACCAGCTACAAGCACTATTACATCGAGCGCCCCTGCCGCATCCTTGTGGTCGGACAGCATTTGAAGACGAAGACGAAATATCAGTGCCTGTTGCGCCACATCTCGGTCGGCGGCGCCATGGTGGATTTCAATGCGAGCATCCTGCTGCCGAAGCATTTCTTCCTGCAGATCGACGGTTTTCAGGAGGAGATCGGTTGCTCGCAGGTTCATCGGCACCGAACCGAACTCGGCGTGCGCTTCAATATGCAGCTGGCGCCGGAATTCCTAAGCCGCCTGATCCGGATGAACTTTACCAGCGGGCTAATCTGAACGCCGGCCGGTCATCACAAAAGCCCTCTCCTATTTTCGCCAGGTGGCAATCCAGACGGGGCTGGCTGCCGTAGCAAGGGTGAAAGAGGATCAATCATCATGAAAACTGTTCTGATCGCCTATGCGGGAACGCTTGTATCCCTGTTGATTGCGGATGCCATCTGGCTCGGGCTGGTGGCACGGACGTTTTACCGCGATCAGCTCGGCGACCTGATGCTGCCGTCGCCGAACTTCGCTATCGCCGCTATCTTCTATGTGTTTTTCGCGATGGCCGTCGTTCTGCTGGCCGTGATGCCTGGGGTCAAGGCGGGCTCTCTCCTCACCACACTCGGATATGGCGCGGTTCTCGGACTTGCCGCCTATGGCACCTACGACATTACCAATCTGTCGACGCTGAAGGGCTGGCCGCCCATCGTCAGCGTGGTCGATATGGCCTGGGGCACCTTCGTCACGGCGTTTGCCGCAACCTGCGGGCTGCTGGCCTGCCGCTATTTTGCCGATTCAGCGTCCTGATTCGCGACACCGCGACAAGCAGTATGCGTCAATTTACATCCTCATTAAATTTTTAATGAATGCTTTCAAAGGATTGCAATATCCCTCACCGATTCTGCCTCCGTCGTACGCTGCCATCATGAGGAGGGTCAGAGCGATGAACGCAACGATGCGGCGAACGTGGATCGTCAGCCCGCATCGCTACCGAGGGAGTGACGATGCAGAACTCGACGATGTATTCGGTGGTCAGCTCCAAACTGTACGAGCAGCGTTTTGAACGTTTCAAGATCGGCCAGGCCGGCACGTTGATGGCTGTGAGGCCGGCACTTGGTGGGGTCTCGACAAGGACCTGCAAGATGACCGAGATTTCACGCGGCGGTGCCAGCTTCGTCGTCAATACGACGATCGGCCTTCCGCAGCACTATTATCTGACCATCGTCGGCACCAAAAAGCGAATCGGCTGTGCTGAAGTCTACCGGCGCGACAACCGCATCCAGGTGCATTTCATCAAGCCGATCGACGAGGAATTCCTGCATCAGATCGTCCGTTACGAATTCTTCACCGGCGGCGAGCTGAAAAAACACTAGCTGCCGCCGCAATTTGAGCACGTATTGCTATGAACGTGCGCCCTCACGTGATGGATTTGGTTTCCCTGACGGCGAAACCTCGCTAGTCTGCGCGGCGATTTCATCCATTGTCAGGCTCGATCATCCGCATGTCCGCATTTTCCAGATTTACCCCGCTTATCGCCTCGCTTCCCTCCACCATTCCCTTTGTCGGGCCTGAAGCGATCGAGCGCCAGCGTGGCCGGCCGATCGCAGCAAGGATCGGCGCCAATGAGAGCGGTTTTGGTCCTGCTCCATCGGTTGTGTCGGCGATGACGGCGGCCGCCGCCGGCGTGTGGCAATATAATGATCCGGAAAATTTCGAGCTGAAGAAAGCGCTTGCCGGTCATCTCGGCACCGAGGCGGACAATATCGCCATCGGTGAAGGCATCGACGGGCTGCTTGGGCAGATCGTTCGCATGGTGATCGAGCCCGGCATGCCGGTCGTCACCTCGCTTGGCGGCTATCCGACGTTCAATTTTCATGTGGCGGGGCATGGCGGACGGCTGGTGACGGTTCCCTATGCCAACGATCGCGAAGATCTCGACGGGCTGCTTGCCGCCGTCAAACGCGAAGACGCACCGCTCGTCTATTTTGCCAATCCCGACAATCCGATGGGTAGCTGGTGGGACGAAGACAGCGTTGTCGCCTTTGCCCGGGCGTTGCCCGAGACATGCCTTCTCATCCTCGACGAGGCCTATGGAGAAACTGCACCGGCCGGCACCATTCCTTCGATCGGTTCGTTGATCGACATGCCGAACGTCGTTCGTACCCGCACCTTCTCCAAGGCCTACGGCCTGGCGGGTGCGCGGGTCGGCTATGTCATCGGCACGCCGGGCACAGCGCAGGCCTTCGACAAGATCCGCAACCATTTCGGCATGAACATGATCGGTACCGCTGCGGCTGTCGCAGCACTGGCGGACAAGGATTATCTGGCGGAGGTTCTGGAGAGAATTGCCGCCTCGCGCGGCAGAATCGCCGAAATCGCTGTGAGCAACGGGCTGAAGCCCCTGCCCTCGGCGACGAATTTCGTGACGATTGATTGCGGCGAGGATGCCGTCTTTGCGCGGGCGATCGTTGACCGGCTGATGGCCGACCACGGCATATTCATCCGCATGCCGGGTGTTGCGCCTTTAAACCGCTGTATCCGGATCAGCACCGGACCGGAGGCGGACATGGCACTTCTGGAAGAAGCATTGCCGAAAGTCCTGGAAGCGCTAGGCAGGCAATAGAGACCGCGCCTCATCTTCGGAGGTCTCGGCCACTACCGCCTGTCGTCGATGCAATTCTGTTTCAATGCACTGTCATCCATTCGCGGGCGGCGCGCAGGGCCGTGGCGAGATCGGTCTTGCTCATCGTCATCGTCAGGTCGGCACGCAGCGCTGCTGCCCGGTCCGAGCCTTTGATGGCGGCGATGTTCAGCCATTTGTGCGCGGCGACGAGATCGACGTCGCACCCACGTCCGGTTGCATACATCAAGCCCATTTCGCAAAAGACGTCCGCGCGGTTTTCGCCACCCATTGTGGCATCCGAAGCATTCTGAATGTCAAAGCGTGCCATTGTCTCTGTCCCTGTTTACCTGGTTTCTTGCGGTCGTAGTCCCTGTTTTATCTGCCTTTTGGAGGCTCCTTGAAGGGGCCGCCGTCTTGTGCGGCTTTGGCCCCTTGAAGGTTGTCGGCGGGTTGTTTTTCCCTGCTCGTCTTATGGATTTGAATATGCAGCAGTGATTTCAATACACGCTTAAAATGCATGATTAATGTGCGGCAAACAAAGTTCAAACGATTGGTAAACTTGGGTTTTTGTTAAACATCCGACCACCGGGAAACGCTGGCTTTTGCCTCAATCTTTACCGAAAATTCAGGTGGCGATTTCAACCAATTGCTAACCACGCAAAACGGTCGTCTGTTGTGTGCGCGCAAAAACTACGGCCGCGAAGGCCGTTTTGGACGGCGACCATCCGTCAAAAAAACGCCAGACATATTTACGTTTACGTTCGCGTAAGCTATTTTCCTTGAATTGAGCGGTGAGGAGACTGGCTCAGGCAACATTTCGTCCGGATACAGCGGCAAAGCGCGGGTATTCGGCGAATTACCGGAGGGACAAGATGATTCGTACATTGATAGTCGCGGCAGCCATGACGATGGCAACCTCAAGCTTCGCAGCCGAGCCGATCGTCGGCAATTGGAAGACGGCAAGCGGCGAGACCGCCGTCATCGCATCCTGCGGCGGCAGCTATTGCATCACCCTGAAGACGGGCAAGCATGCAGGCAAGCGCATCGGCAACCTGGCCGGCACCGGCGACAGCTATTCCGGCGAGATCACCGACCCGGCCAATGACAAGACCTATAGCGGCAATGCCGCGATCAGCGGCGCCTCGCTGAAAATGCAGGGGTGCGTTCTGAAGGTTCTCTGCAAATCGCAGACCTGGACACGGATGTAACTGGGCCAGCAATCCGGCGGGGATGCCCGCCGGATCCACTTCTGACATTTCAGCACCGTTGTCCTGCATGTTCTCTCAACGGACAGAACCCTCGGACGTTCTGTCTTCCGGCAGGTGTTGTCGCCACCGCCCTCCCCGCGTTTATCAATTCGTTCCGGATTGCCATCGCCGCGCCCGGTTCTCCCCGCGCAAGCCTGCCGGGTGGCGCCCCCGATCCCGTAAGCGGCCTCGCATAAAGCCAAGATGAACGGGAGATGAACCGAGGTCTCAGGAAGAGTTCAGTTTGCTTGTGCGAAAAGGTCATCATCGAGTTGAACCCCGATCGACACACCAGCCCAAACGGACAAAACCATGGACATTCTCGCCCGCCGCCTCACCATCATCAGCATGCTTATGGTCGTCTTTGCACTCACGCTCGCAGCCGCTGTCAGCGCCGATAGCCAGCGCCGCCGCCATCACTATGCCGGCTCGATTGCCGATTGCACCGTGCACACCACGAAGTTCTGCGAACAAGCCAAGCTCTAAAGGTCCAAAACCATGTTCTCCCTCGCCCATTCCGCAACCATCGCACTGCGCATGCTCACGCTCGCAGCCCTTTTGATGGCTCCGATGGGCGCAGTTGCCTACAGCAAGGCCTCCGGCCTTGGCATCGGCAAGCAGGGAGCCGGCCTGGTCCTGTTCGTCACGCTGCAGCGCCAGTCGATGAGCTAAGAGCTGCGCCCAGTCTTCTCGGACTTGCGCATTTGCAGCTGCTGCCTTCCTATGAATCTCCCGAGGAAGGAACGTCATGCCCCTCACGTCATTCGCCATCTACGCAATCGCCGCAGTTGCGGAAATCGCTGGCTGCTTCGCCTTCTGGGCCTGGCTGAAACTCGACAAGCCAATCTGGTGGTTGATTCCCGGCATCGCCAGCCTTGCCCTGTTCGCCTGGCTTCTCACTCTGATTGAAACGGCAGCAGCCGGACGCGCCTATGCCGCCTATGGAGGCATCTATATCGCCGCATCGCTCGCCTGGCTTTGGATCGTCGAAGGGGTCCGGCCTGACCGATGGGATGCAACCGGCGTCGCACTTGCCCTTGCCGGCAGCGCCATCATCCTCGGCGGGCCGCGCTGAACGGCTTTTCCTGAAACGCTGCCTGTGCATTCCAATCTTGTCGTTTGCTTGTAAAAAACGGCATCCTATAATGCCGCATGAACAATCGAATCTCTTCCCTCTCCGCCCTTTCCATCGCAACGCCCGACGTTTTCGAACCGCAGAAGTTTGACGATCCGCTTGCTGCCGTGGACGCGCTCTCGGCGCTCTACGATCGCAATACGAAGTTTCTCGTCGATGCGTTTACCGAGCTTGGCCGGACCGGAACGCCGGTCTCGCGCTACCGCGCCTGCTATCCGCAGGTCAGTATCGAGACCAGCAGCTTCAGCCATGTCGATTCGCGTCTGTCCTACGGCTATGTCAGCGCGCCTGGGGTCTACACGACCACCGTTACCCGGCCAAAACTGTTCCGGCATTACCTGAAAGAACAACTCGGCCTGCTGATTCGCAGCCACGGCGTCGGCGTTACCGTATCCGAATCGACGACGCCGATCCCGCTGCACTTTGCCTTCGGCGAAGGCGCCTATGTCGAAGCGGCGATGGCCGAGAATATCGATATCCCGCTGCGCGACCTGTTCGATACGCCGGACCTGACCACCACCGACGACGAGATCGCCAACGGCGCCTACGAGCCAGGACCCGGCGAACCCTCGCCGCTTGCGCCGTTCACCGCCCAGCGGATCGACTATTCACTGGCGCGGCTCAGCCACTACACGGCGACCAGTGCGACGCATTTCCAGAATTTCGTGCTGTTCACCAACTACCAGTTCTATATCGACGAATTCTGCCTCTGGGCGCGCCAGCAAATGGCTGACGGCGGCAATGACTACACAGCCTTCGTCGAGCCGGGAAACATCATCACCCAGGCGGGATCGGACAAGCCGGATTCGGACCTGACGCTCACCCGACTGCCGCAAATGCCGGCCTACCATCTCAAGAAGAAGGGCCATGGCGGCATCACCGTCGTCAACATTGGCGTCGGGCCGTCCAATGCCAAGACGATAACCGACCATATCGCTGTGCTGCGCCCGCATGCCTGGCTGATGCTCGGCCATTGCGCGGGCCTGCGCAACAGCCAGACGCTCGGCGACTATGTGCTCGCCCATGCCTATGTCCGCGAAGACCATGTGCTCGACGACGATCTGCCGGTCTGGATTCCGATCCCGGCGCTCGCCGAAGTTCAGGTGGCGATGCAGGACGCCGTGGCGGAAGTCACCGGCTACGAGGGCTACGACCTGAAGCGGATCATGCGCACCGGCACCGTCGCCACCATCGACAACCGCAACTGGGAACTGCGCGACCAGCGCGGCCCGGTCAAGCGGCTGTCGCAATCGCGCGCCATAGCGCTCGACATGGAATCGGCGACCATTGCCGCCAACGGTTTCCGCTTCCGGGTGCCTTACGGGACGCTGCTCTGCGTCTCCGACAAGCCGTTGCATGGGGAACTGAAACTGCCGGGCATGGCGACGGCCTTCTACAAGACGCAGGTCAGCCAGCACTTGCAGATCGGTATTCTGGCGCTGCAGAAACTTGCGGCGATGCCACCGGAAAAGCTGCATTCGCGCAAGCTGCGCAGCTTCTTCGAAACGGCGTTCCAATAGCCCTCAGCGGCGCGGCGACAACAGTAGAGACAAGAGCGTGCCGGCAACCGCCGACACGACGATCATCAGATGCGCGTTGACGCTGGCGCTGGCTAACAGGTCCAAGGCAGGCCCCTTGGCAGGGGCACCGAAGGATATGGCGCCGGCGGTAATACCGGCCGGATAGGTGCCGACGCCGGCGGGGGCATGCACCGGCAATACCGACGACAGTTCGCCGCCGAGCGCGCCGCCGAAACAGGCTGCGAGCGGCAGGACGCCGATGGTGGCGAGCACCCAGGCAAGCACCGCGACCTTCGTCGACCAGTTGAGAACGGTCATCAGCCAAGCCCTGACGAATACCGGCGCATTGGGCGGCAATCCGGCTTCAACCTCGACCAAAAGCAGCCCGAGCTTTTCCGGCAGGCGCCGCTGCAGGACGGCAAGCGCGTGCCCCTTCAACAGGAACAGCGCCAGCGGCGACACGAAAAAGAGCCCCCAGAGCAACCAGCCCAGCGACTGGCTGTCACGGCCGATGATCAGGCCGATGCCGGCGGCGGCGAACAAGGCATGAAGGTCGAGAAGCCGCATGAGCAGCAGCGCCGAGGTGCTGCGCGTCAGAGGAATGGCAAATTCCGAACGCATCAGGATCGGAAAACTGGTTTCGCCTGCCCGGAAGGGCAGCATGATATTGAGAAGATTGTGAACCTGCGTCACGCGCAGCAGCGGCAGGAAACGGCCGCGGGTTTCGTTCGGGAAATAGTCGTATATCCGGTAGCAACGGATGAAATAGGTTCCGACCAGCAGCAGAAGCGCCGACAGGACCGGAACGAGGCCGATCTGCGTCCATTGTTGCAAAAGCACCGGCCAGCCCCAGATCCACTGGATGAAGGCCGCGTAGGCGATGACGGTCGCAAGGGAGACGGCGGTCATCCGGTTGCGCACAAGCCATGAACCCCGGCTGGCATCCTCTCCTGCATTCATATATTTGGTACTTTCCTGTCCGGTGCCATGGCACGGCTGGTTATCACGATAACCCAGGCGAGAGAACCTGCAGCGTTTTTAAAAGGCTTTGATTTTGGATCCCATATTGGAAGCAAACAGGGCAGAGACCGATACCGCCCCGCCGGTCGAGTTGTCCGTCGTCGTGCCGATCTACAACGAAGAGGAAAGCGTCGGACCACTGGTCGCCCGCATCCGGGAAGCCATGGAAAATTTCGACAAGCCGTGGGAGTTGATTCTCGTCAATGACGGAAGCACTGACGGCACGCTGGTCAGCGCCCGCCAGGAACTGACCAGCGGCCTGCGGCTGAAGATCGTCGAATTGCAGCGCAATTTCGGCCAGACCGCCGCCATGCAGGCCGGTATCGACCTCGCGTCCGGCAGATTGATCGCCACGCTCGATGGCGATCTGCAGAACGATCCGCGTGATATTCCGGCGATGGTCAAGGCGATCGAGGACCGCGAACTCGACCTTCTGGTCGGCTGGCGCAAGAACCGCCAGGACGGTCTGCTGCTGCGCAAGATCCCGTCCTGGTGCGCCAACTACCTGATCGGCAAGATTACCGGCGTGAAACTGCACGACTACGGTTGCAGCCTCAAAATCTATCAGGCCTCGATCATCAAGCAGGTCAAGCTGATGGGCGAGATGCACCGTTTCATCCCGGCCTGGGTCGCAGGCGTTGTCCCGAGCAGCCGCATCGGCGAAATGCCGGTCACCCACCATGCGCGCCAGCATGGAACGTCGAAATACGGGATATCGCGAACCTTCCGGGTGATCCTCGACCTGCTGTCGGTGCTGTTCTTCATGCGCTACAAGGCGCGGCCGGGGCATTTCTTCGGGTCGATCGGACTGGCTGCCGGCGGCGTCAGCGCAGTGATCCTGATCTACCTGTTCATCGACAAGTTCCTGCTCGGCAACGATATCGGCACAAGGCCGATGCTGATGGTCGGTATCATGCTGTTCCTGTCCTCGGTCCAGCTGATCACAACCGGCATTCTCGCCGAAATGATGGCACGTCTCTACACCGGCGAAAACGACACGCCGCCCTACATCGTGCGCAAAGTTTTCGAGCAGGACAGAGCTGATGGTTCGCATTGATTTCCGTCGCGCCGACGCAATGATTTTTGCTGTCGCCGCGTATTTTGCGCTGTGCGTGGCGCTGCGTGTGTTCATCTCTCCGGCACTCGAAATCGACGAAGGCGAACAGGCCTTCGTCTCGCAGTTCCTTGCGCTTGGCTACGGCCCACAGCCGCCCTTCTACAACTGGCTGCAATATGCCGTTGTAGAGATATTCGGCGTTTCCCTCACAGCGCTGACCGTCCTCAAACATCTGCTGCTATTTCTCTGTTGCCTGTTCTATGGCCTGGCCGCCCAAGTCCTGATCAAGGACCGGGCGCTTGCAGCCATGGCTATGCTGGGGGTGCTAACCCTGCCGCCGGTTTTCCTTCTGGCTCAGCGGGACCTTTCGCACACCGTCGCTGCTCTTTTTGCCGTGTCGCTGTTTCTCTACGGATTTTTCAGGACGCTGCGCAGCCCAAGCCTGTTTTCCTATCTTTTGACTGGCATAGCCGTCGGTATCGGGTTGATGTCGAAATACAACTTTGCGCTCGTGCCCGCTGCTGCCGTTCTCGCCGTTCTCCCGGAGCGGGATCTGCGTCAACGCATCTTCGACTGGCGGATGATTGTGGCCCTGGCGGTCGCCTTCGTCATCGTCCTGCCGCACGCCTACTGGATTCTCAACAATCTCACATCCGCCTCGGCCGGCACCATCAACGAGATGAAGGAAGGCCTGTCGGGCGGCCGTTTGATGCAGGCGTTCCATGGCACGCTGTCGCTGATCTCGGCGATCTTTGGCGCCAGCATTTTGCCGGTGGTCTTTTTTGCCGTTGTCTTTCCCTTCGATATCAAACGCATCTGTCTCGCCGAGAGCCAATGGACCCGGATAACAGGGCGGATCATCTGTTTTTGCCTGGCAGCCGTTCTGCTGATCGTTCTCGGCCTCGGCGCTACTCATATCCGCGAAAAATGGCTGGCCGTGTTCATCGTGCTCCTGCCGCTTTATCTCTGCCTGAAGATCGATGCGGCCGGCATCGAAACGACCGGAAAGCTCAAGCGCTTCTCCATTCCGCTTTTCATCATGATCTTTGCGGTGCTGATCGGCGTTTCGGCACGGGTTGTGACCTCACCGATGCTGGGCTCCTACAACAGGCTCAATATTCCCTACGAGGCATTCATCCGCGACATCACGCAAAACCACGCAATCCAGCCGGCTTTGGTGATTGCCGACGACACAAATCTTGCCGGCAGCGTGCGTTTGCAATTGCCGCAGGCAACCGTCATCACGGCTTTCAATCCACCAACGCCTCTTGCGGCGGGCTGGCGCTCGGCCGGACCAGTCCTGGTGATCTGGCGCGGCCAGGGAGAACCGGAGCCGGCCTTTTCCGAAGCTTTCCGACAGAAGCTCATCGAAGGCGGCGTGGCGAGCGGCGATATCAAGCCGCTCTACAGCGCAACGCCCTACTATCTCGGCAAAGGCGATGACCGATACGGTTTCGGCTATCTCTGGGTGGCACAGGAAAACCCTTAACCCCGGGGCAAATTCCGCTTACTTGCCGACGAGCAGCTTCAATTCACCGGGATGGACGCGCAGTGCGACATTGCGGCCGATCGGCAGAAGCTCGCCGTCGATGACGCAGTTGGTGTTGTGCCGTGCCTTGGGGAAATGCAGGTTGACGGTGGTGACGCTCATCTCGGTGATCAGCGGGCTCTCGCGAAATTTTCCGCGCAGAATATCGAAGGTCAGCTTTGCGACGCCCGACGGTTTGAGCGGCGGGGCGGTGTAGAAGCCCAGGTGACCGCCGGTCACATCATCGGCATGCATCAACGCATTTGAACCGAAATGATTGTTGGATACCGATATCGCCGATACTTCGCGCTTCTCGCGAACGCCATCCACCTCGAATTCGATCTCGAACTCCGGCGGATTGAACATCACGCCAAGGGCCGCGCGCGTGCTGGCACGGATTTTTCCGAGCCTTGAGGCAAAGCTGAAGGATTCGCGGTAGCGCACCATGCGGGCATGCAGCCCCATGGAAAACTGGTGCACGAAAGCCCGGCCGTCGGCGCTGCCGATGTCGGCATCGACAATCCTGCCTTCGGCAAGCACGTCCAGAACTTTCCAGATATCGAGCGGCAGTTTCAGCGCCCGTGCAAACAGGTTCATCGTTCCGGCCGGAACCACGCCGAGCGGCATGCCGTTCTTCCAGGCAACCGCCGCCGCCGCCGAGATGGTACCGTCACCGCCGCCAGCCAGCATCGCATCCAGATCGTCGCGGCGCGCCGTTTTTTCGAGGATGTCGGCCATACCATCGCCGGAAGCGATGGTGATTTCGATCTCATGTCCGGCTGCGCGAAAGACCTCCTCGGCCTTTTTCGTATAGGCGTCCATATCGGTTGTGCGGAATGTTCCGCCGTCGCGATTGAATATGGCCTTGATCTTCATTCGTGCTCCTTGCAGCTCGTTGCGCTACATATGGCGCGGCACTAAGGCTTTTTCAGCCAGCGCCTGCAAATTGACGAATGTTTATTATTCCGGACGGAAAAGCGACCCGGCGCGCCCGGCTATGACGCAACCTGCAGGATGATATGTTCGTCGCCCCAGAGCTTCATCGCCATGATCACCGGTTCAAGGCTGCGGCCGCGCGGGGTCAGGCAGTAATCCACCCTTGGCGGCACGACGGCAAAGACCGTGCGCTCGACAAGGCCGTCGGCCTCCAGTTCGCGCAGCTGCTTGGTCAGCATGCGCTGGGTGACGCTGGTCAGGCGGCGGCGGATTTCGTTGAAGCGCATCGTGCCATCCAACAGGTGATAGAGGATGACGCCCTTCCATTTTCCATCGATCAGATGCAGCACGCCTTCGACCGGGCAGCCGGGAGAACAGGTCAGGAGCTTGTGGCGAACACGTGGCACTCACGGTATCCTTTTGGGTACTATATACACTTGTTGTGCATTCTTGCGCTGTTGCAGCATAATGCGCATTTAGCTTCTGTTCAAACATGAAGGAGCCAGCCATGCGCGCCATTGCCTACAAGATTCCTCAGGCCATTTCCGCCGAGACCTCGCTGATCGACGTGGAGCTGCCCGTGCCGGTGGCGGAAGGCCGAGACATCCTGGTCGAGGTCAAGGCGATTTCGGTCAATCCCGTCGATGTCAAAATTCGCGCCAACGCCAAGCCAGAGCCGGATCAGCTGAAAGTGCTCGGCTGGGATGCGGCGGGTATCGTCAAGGCGGTCGGTCCCGGCGTGAAACTGTTCCAGCCGGGTGATGCCGTGTTCTATGCCGGCGCCATCGACCGGCCGGGCGCCAACTCCGAATTTCATCTGGTCGACGAGCGCATCGTCGGCAACAAGCCGGAAACTCTGGATTTCCCGGCGGCCGCGGCCTTGCCGCTGACCTCGCTCACCGCCTGGGAGGCGCTGTTCGACCGGCTGAAGGTCAACGATCCGGTTCCGGGCGCTGCCAACGCGATCCTGATCATCGGCGGTGCCGGTGGCGTCGGCTCGATCGCCATCCAGCTTGCCCGGACGCTGACCAATCTCACCGTGATCGCCACAGCTTCCCGCCCCGAAACCCAGAAATGGGCCTATGATCTTGGCGCGCATCATGTGCTCGATCATTCCAAGCCGCTGGCCCACCAGATCGACCAGCTGGCGCTCGGCGCCCCGGCCTTCGTCTTCTCCACCACAAATACCGCCGATCACCTGGAAGACATCATTGCCCTGATTGCCCCACAGGGCCGCTTCGGGCTGATCGACGATCCGAAAGTGCTGGATGTCATGCCATTCAAGCGGAAGGCCGTGTCCATCCACTGGGAGCTGATGTTCACCCGCTCGCTGTTCAAGACCAAGGACATGGAAGAGCAGAATAGGATTCTCACCGAGATCGCGCGGCTGGTCGATAGCGGAAAGATCCGCTCGACGCTGACCGAAACGCTGGGGTCGATCAACGCCGAAAACCTCAAAAAGGCGCATGCCCTGATCGAAACCGGCAGGACCAAAGGCAAGCTGGTGCTGGCGGGTTTCTGACGCACCCGTCGTCAAAGTCCGGCTTGCCGCAGCTCCAGCTGCCCCCTGCGGCGGAAATCCAGCGGCCCGGCGTCCGCCGGGTCAAAAGACGATTTTTTCAATGATTTGAACTGACCGAACGCCCGTCACAGGGGCCGGTATGAAGGAGGAGACCGGGGTACTGGGATGATCCGCAAAGAGCCAGGATCTGCAAGGGTTGCGGTTTGCCGGCAATCTTGCCTGCCGGAAAGCTTTGCAGGTGTTTTTGTCAGCGCGGCTCAGCGGCACGGACCAAGCCCTACGGCCCATCAAAGTGGGCGTGTTCCTATAACGAGGGCTATGCCTGCAGGACCACGACGCGGCCGCCAACGGTTGCGCGCTCATAGAGATCGACGACATCGTGGTTGAGCATGCGCACGCAGCCGCTCGACATCGCCTGGCCGATCGACCAGGGCTGCGTCGTGCCATGGATGCGAAACATCGTGTCATTGCCGTTCTGATAGAGATAGATGGCGCGGGCGCCGAGCGGATTGTTCGGCCCGCCGGGAACGCCGCCGGCATATTTCAGGTTCTTGGCCGGATCGCGCCGGATCATGTTGCCGGTCGGCGTCCATGTCGGCCATTCCGCCTTGCGGCCGATATAGGCCGAGCCCGCCAGCGCATAGCCGTTGCGGCCGACGCCGATGCCGTAACGCACGGCCTGCCCGTCACTGAGAATGTAGTAGAGCCGCCGCGCCGGGGTATCGACGACGATCGTGCCTGGGTCATGTTTCGTCGGATAGGCCACCTGCTGGCGGCGCAGTTCCGGCTTGACCTTTTCCAGCGGCATGGCCGGCATCGGAAATTTTTCATCCGGCAGAGCAGCATAGTTGGCTGCATGGTTCGCTCCGTTGGTGGCACAACCGGCAAGAAGAGCAGACAAGCCGAGCAACAGGCCACGGCGGGAGATCGACATCGTGAGTTTCCTTAAGATCCGGTTGATGCAACCGAAAATAGGGAAAACATGGTTAATGCCCGGTTAAGCCCGTTGAAATTGTGCTCAATGGAACGGGAGGGCGAGCTTTTCTCCGCCTCCTGCCTAACACCGAAGTGGCGTTTATTGTTTTGGGGGTCAAAACCCTCCGCCGTCATTCCTGTGCCTGTCACAGGAATCCAGCCACGGCGCGTCTGCGGCGTGAATAGAGTCTATTGCGTTCAAGGACTTGAACGCGCTGGATCCCGGAACAAGTCCGGGATGACGGAGGAATGAGGTGCGTCAAAAACAACAGAAGCTGGCTGAAAGCGATGAGCAGTCTTCAACAGCCCCCCAACTCCGCCGGCACGCATCACATATTCGGATACACCGGTCCCTCGCCGCCCTGCGGCGGCACCCAGTTGATGTTCTGGTTCGGATCCTTGATGTCGCAGGTCTTGCAGTGGACGCAGTTCTGGGCGTTGATGACGAAGACGTCTTGCCCGTCCTTTTCCACCCATTCGTAGACGCCGGCCGGACAGTAACGGGTCGACGGGCCGGCATAGATATCGTGTTCGGACGATTTCTGCAGCGCCATGTCCTTGACCTTCAGATGCACCGGCTCGTTCTCCTCGTGATTGGTGTTCGACAGAAACACCGAGGACAGACGGTCGAAGGTCAAGACGCCATCCGGGCGCGGATAGGCGATCGGCTTGTGCATCGACGCCGGTTCCAGCGCCTGCGCATCGGTCTTGCCATGTTTCAGCGTGCCGAAGAAGGAGAAGCCGAACAGCGTGTTGGTCCACATGTCGAGACCGCCGAGCGCCACGCCGGCAGCCGTGCCGAGCTTCGACCACAGCGGCTTGACGTTGCGCACCCGCTTCAGGTCCTGGCCGATGGCGCTGTCGCGCCAGCCGTTCTCGATGTCGATCACCTCGTCATTGGCGCGGCCAGCGGCGATCGCATCCGACAGTTTTTCTGCGGCGAGAATGCCCGACAGAACCGCATTGTGGCTGCCCTTGATGCGCGGCAGGTTGACGAAACCGGCCGAACAGCCGATCAGCGCGCCGCCGGGAAAAGTCAGCTTCGGCACCGACTGGTAGCCGCCCTCGGTGATGGCGCGGGCGCCATAGGTCAGCCGCTTGCCGCCCTCGAAGGTGCCCCGGATCGAGGGATGCGTCTTGAAGCGCTGGAACTCCTCGAACGGGTAGAGATAGGGGTTCTTGTAGTTCAGGTGCACGACGAAGCCGACGGCAACCAGATTGTCCTCGAGATGGTAGAGGAACGAACCGCCGCCGGTCTTCATGCCGAGCGGCCAGCCGAACGAGTGCTGCACCAGGCCCTGTTTGTGGTTTTCCGGCTTGACCTGCCAGAGTTCCTTGATGCCGAGGCCGAATTTCTGCGGCTCGCGATCTTTCGAGAGATCGAATTTCGCAATCAGCTGCTTGGCGAGCGAACCGCGCACGCCCTCGCCGATCAGCGTGTACTTTCCGAGCAGCTCCATGCCGCGGGCAAAGTTCGGGCCGGGCTCGCCGTTCTTTTCGACGCCCATGTCGCCGGTGGCGACACCGATGACGGCGCCTTGATCATTGTAGAGCACTTCGGTCGCGGCAAAGCCTGGATAGATCTCGACGCCGAGGCCTTCCGCCTTTTCGGCCAGCCACCGACAGACCAGCCCGAGCGAGACGATATAATTGCCGTGATTGTTCATCAGCGGCGGCATCAAGAAATTCGGCAGGCGGATCGACCCGGCCGGACCGAGCAGCAGGAACTGGTCGTCCGTCACCTTGGTCTTGAAGGGATGCCCCTCCTCCTCGCGCCAGCCCGGCAACAGCCGGTCGATGCCGATCGGATCGACCACGGCGCCCGACAGGATATGCGCGCCGACTTCCGCACCCTTTTCCAGAACGACGACCGACAGCTCCGGATTGACCTGTTTCAGGCGAATGGCCGCAGACAGACCGGCCGGACCGGCACCGACGATCACCACGTCGAATTCCATGCTTTCGCGCTCGGGCAGTTCAGTGGTCTCGGTCATTGTCGGTCTCCAGTCCTGTCCCGGAATTTGCCCGGTTTTGTTCCCAATTTTGCCTTCCGTCATGGCAAATGCAGCCGGACTTGTCGAGCCGGTCTGCGACAGAGGGCACCCGCATTTGCGCATGAGGTCATGCGGCGGCGATCCATGAAACCCGCCGGCTCGGAAGGATAGCGTCTTTCTGCTCCGTCATTCCTGTGCTTGTCACAGGAATCCAGCCAGTCCAAGTCCTTGGACTGAAAAGAGTCTTTAACCCGACGGACGTCGGGTGCTGGAGCCCGGAACAGGTCCGGGGTGACGGAGGCCGGAGAAGCTGTCCCGCAAAAGAGCAACGGCCTCGTAGTATGGCGAATCTATAACATGAGGTCCTATCACCTGCAAATATATGACGTGCACGTAAACGTCAAAAATACAAGGACGAGTTATCGCTTCGCCGATTTCATCGCTTCGGTGATGTCAACGGTCTCGACAGAAACGCGGGTGACGCGAGCGATCAGGTCGATGACGTGGTCCTTGTAGTCGGCGAAGCGATAGGTGTTGAATTTCTCACGGATCGTTGGATCCTTCGGGGTCTTTTCCTTGTACTGGTCGAGGATCCATTCGAGGCCGGAGCGGTTGCCGAGCCGGTAGGTCCAGACCTCCGGCGGAATACCCGAAAGCACCGTCTCGCTGTCGAGCCGAATGATGCCGTTGTCCTTGTCGGCCTTCAGCACCGCCTTGGGCGCCACACCGGCTTCGCGGGCCTTTTTGTCCGGCGTATCAAGCCGCGACAACGGCCAGGGCTCGACGGTCTCGTAGCCGATATGCAGTTCCATCAGCCGCTTGCCCCAGCCGGCCCAGGCGAAGAAGTCCGGATAGAAAGGAATGCGCGGAAACTCACGCTTCAGGTTCTGCGCATAGGTCTCGCGGTAGACGGGATCGTGCAGCACGCCATAGACGTAATGGAATATGTCGTCCTTGGTGATGGGCACAGAGCGTGCGGCCGATCTCCCCCCTTGAGGGGGAGATGCCCCGATAGGGGCAGAGGGGGGTATCGCGGCAAACTCGGAGGATGCGGTTTCACCCCCCTCTGTCGGCCCGGCCGACATCTCCCCCTCAAGGGGAGAGATCAACCCGGAACCGTTCTTGCCATAGGCTTTTTGGAACTGCTTCAGGCCCCAGTCGGGATATTGTCGATCCGCTCGCCATCGGCGGTGTAGCGGTAGGATGCGAGCGCTGTGGTCGCGTCAGGAACGAATATGTCTAGAGACGGAGGATGATTGGTTGAAGAAACGGCGAACTGCACACGTCGCGCGTTAGAGAAAAGAATAGCGGCGTTGCTATTGTGAAGGGGAATTAATTTAGGAATCTGATTCAGAAATTCGTTTGTTCGCGCGTCATAATACCAAGACCTTCTAACAAACGGCCGATACTGAGACACAGCGATTTGATCCGGCAAAAACTCGATTTTTTGAAGCTTAACCAAAGCGCCCTTCAAAGACCGTGTCCATTTCAATTTTTTGGTCAGCTTGTCCGGTTCTTTGGGGTTTAGTTCACCATTTTTGACACGCTCCAACTCCGAACCGTAAGTTGCCAAGAGCAGCCTTACCTTTGAAGTAACATCATCTTTAGAGTGTCCGTAGACCCATTCATCTCGGTTGCTAACCGTCCCCAATGAATAGAGTTTGAAAATCGCCTTCTCCTGCCCGGACGTCTTCGCCGCCTTGGTTTTCTTGTCCGCCACCGGAATCAGGCTGTCCCAATCATTCTCCGTCAGATTGATCCAGTTGGCGCTTTTGTCCGGCACGATCCGCTCAAATGCCATCGATGACAATTTCGCGCTGGCCAGAAACGCCAGTTTATCATCCGCCGTGTCCATTTCCGGACGGCGGGCGTAGAAAATCTTGCAGCCCTTCTGCTTGCGGCGCTTGACGAAGAAGGCGATGGCGACGCCGGTCTGGATGCCGAAGACATTGTTCTTCGTGCCCGACAGTTTCGGATTGGCGCGCACGTCGCCACCGAGATCGACCACGTGGATTTCGTTGAACTCGCCCTCCACCGCCCGGCGGAACCCGTCGAAGGTGCGGCTGTCGATGAAGGAGCGATTGGTGATGAAGGCCAGCACGCCATCGTCGTGCATACGGTCCGATGCCCAGCGGAAGAAACGGGCATACATGTCGTAGACCTTGGTCTTCTGCGCCGTAGACAGCCGGATGTAGCTCGACTTGATCAGCTCATCGATGCGCGGATAATCGCGGTTCTTGTTGTTGTCGTTCTCATTGGCCTGATTGGCATTATACGGCGGATTGCCGATAATCACCGAAATTTTCCGCGCATTCTGCCGTTTCACACGCGCGACGTTCTCGTCGGACAAGCCCGCAAACATATCGTGCTGGTAGCCTGCCTTGATGCCCAATCCGGCAACATTGTCCAATGTATCGACGAAGCAAAGATTGGGGTATTCGGCGAACTGGCCGGAGATCGCCGCATAGGTCGCCTCGATGTTCAGGTTGGCGACGTAATAGGGCAGGATTGCCACTTCGTTGGCGTGCAGCTCGTTCTTGTATTTATGCGCAAGCTTTTGCGGATGCCCGCGAAAATGCTCAAGCAACTCGCAGATGAAGGTGCCGGTGCCCGTTGCCGGATCGAGGATTTCGACATGTTCGTCGATCAGGTTCTTGCCAAAATGCTTTTCGCAGAGCCAGTCGGCGCCCTCGATCATGAACTTGACGATCTCGTTGGGCGTATAGACGACCCCGAGGCGGTCGGCCTTCTTCTTGTCGTAGACCTTGTAGAAATTCTCGTAGATGACCTTGAGGAAGGCCTGTTTTTCCGAATGGCTGGTGATCAGCGCCGCATTGGCCCGGATCGTCGCGTAATAGGTTTCCAGACCTTTGAGCGTCTCCCGCTTGATCTGACCGGTAAAGAACTTGCCCTCCAGAGCATAAAGTTCCTTGGCAATGTTGTTTTCCCGATGGAAATCGCCCTGGTCGAACACATGCGCGAAGATTTCCTCTGTCAGGATATGCTGGATCAGCATTTCGCGCACATCCGCCTCGCCGACGGCAGGATTGATCGTGTCACGGGCATGTTCGAGGAATTTGTTCGCCGCCGCCTGAAAGCCGGGATTGCCGGCATAGGCCGTATCGATTTTTTCCCTCAGCGCCTTCAAGACAGCGGGAATGTCGGCCTTGAACTGCTCGACGGCCTTGCGGAAATCGCGGATTTCGGCACGCTCGTAGGAAAAGAAAAGGTTGAGCAGCTTCAGCAGCGCCGGTTCCGTCATCGGGCAGCGCATCACCTCCTGCCGGTTTTGGATCAGCACCGCGACACGGCTGTCTTCGAAGATGATGTTGTCCTGCGGATAGCCCTTGGCGAGTTTCTTGGCGATCTCTGCATCGAGATCGTCGCCGCTGTCCTTGGCTTCCCAATAGCCGAGCGGTACGCGCAGGTCGTGCAGGATGGTGCCGTCCGGCCGGATGCGGTTCTTCTGCGTCGACTGGAATTCGTACTGGTTGATGAAATGCAGGTTGGAAGACCGCGCCCAGGCCTTCAACAGGTCCTTGAAAGCTTCCGAAATGATGCCTTCCGTCGCAGAGCCAGAAAATTTCTTGTAGCGTTCAAGATCGTTCAAATAGGCGTTGATCAGTATCTGGCTCATGCGGCTCTCCCAATACACGCATCTAGAACGATTGCAGCCGCCGGTGGAAGGGGATTTTCACACGGCCAATCCCCCATCCTGCCTTGCTTTGGCCTTCGACCCATGCGAATACGCGCCCTCCAAATAAACCAAGCCCTCCGCCATCAAACGCAGACCGGTTGCCGCAAGGCATTCCGAGGCTGCGCGTGCGCCGGCGAGACGACATCCGCCGGCCCGCAGGCGGACACCTAAGACGGAGACTTTCATGGCCAAGGCACTCGGCTTCGATTTCGGCACGACCAATTCGGTGCTTGCCGCCTCTAAGGGCGACACGACACAGTCGTTGAGTTTTTCCAGCACCGCCGGAACCACCGATTCGATGCGCACGGCGCTGTCCTTCATGAAGCATGCGAAGCTCGGTGCCGCCGCCGTGTCGATCGAGGCAGGCCAGGCGGCGATCCAGCAGTTCATCGACAATCCCGGCGAGGCGCGCTTTCTCCAGTCGATCAAGACCTTTGCCGCAAGCCCGCTGTTCCAGGGCACGCTGATCTTTGCCCGGCGCAACAGCTTTGAAGACCTGATGCGTGCCTTCCTGACCCGCATCGCCGACTATGCCGGCGATGGCTGGCACCAGGATTACAAGCGCATCGTCGTTGGCCGTCCGGTGCGGTTTGCCGGTTCGAGCCCGGATGAAAACCTGGCGCTGGAGCGCTACGACCGGGCGCTGTCGTCGTTTGATTTTCCCGAGGTCCACTATGTCTATGAGCCGGTGGCGGCGGCGTTTTACTTTGCCCAGAACCTGAAGAAGGACGCGACCGTGCTGGTTGCCGATTTCGGCGGCGGCACCACCGACTATTCGATCATCCGCTTCGAAAGCCATGCCGGCAAGCTGACGGCGGTTCCGGTCGGCCATTCCGGCGTCGGCGTCGCCGGCGATCATTTCGACTTCCGCATCATCGACACGGTGGTCTCGCCGCTGATCGGCAAGGGCAGCCAGTTCAGGAGTTTCGACAAGCTGCTCGACGTGCCCTCCAGCTACTACGCCAATTTCGGCCGCTGGAACCAGCTGTCGATCTTCAAGACGCTGAAGGACTTTACCGACCTGAAGCAGCTGGTGCGCTCCGCCGTCGAACCGGAAAAGCTCGAGGCCTTCGTCGATCTGGTCGACCACGACGAGGGTTATCCGCTCTACCAGGCGATTTCGGCCACCAAGATGCGGCTGTCGCATGAGGAAGAGACCGAGTTCTACTTCGCGCCGCTGGGCGAAAAGAGCCGGCAGACGGTGCGCCGCAGCGATTTCGAAAGCTGGATCGCCCCGGATCTCGCCCGCATCGAGGAAGCGCTCGACGAAGTGCTGGTCACCACCAACACGCTGCCCGATGGCATCGACAAGGTGTTCTTGACCGGCGGCACCTCGTTCGTCCCGGCCATCCGCCGCATCTTCGAAGACCGTTTTGCCAGCGACCGCATCGAAAGCGGCGGCGAGCTGCTCTCGATCGCCCATGGACTGGCGCTGATCGGCGAGCGCGACGACATCGAACGCTGGACGGCGATGGCGGCTTGATTGGCGGCTTCCTCTTCTCCCCGGCGGGGAGAGCGACTGTCTTGTTCGTCAAGCGTTTTGCCATGGTTTATTGTCCCGGATGATGGCATTGAGAATGGTGAGAAGCTTGCGCATTGTCGCAACGATGGCGACGATTTTGGGT
>NZ_JAFCXF010000010.1:0-184614 GCF_049898205.1 Pararhizobium sp. DWP3-4
CCGCCTCGACGACAGTCAGCCTCCGAGCCCGAATCTGCTGGATTAGTTCAAGACGATGCAATTCCTTCTGAGACATAACAATCAAACAAGACATGACGACTCCGAACACAGATGGCCTCGACCACGATGCACGTCGCTTGTCTTGCTTCCCAATGCTGACGTTCGACCAGCATCCCAAGAGGCGACGACTGTCGCGTCTCTAACTAGCCTATATGTCGCATTTCTAAAATGCCGCTACACGGACGGATTGCATAATGCGATTTATGGAACTAATCTTTTAGTGCGCCATCGAGCTTTAGTGCCAACCATCGAACATTGATTTAGTGTCTACCGCAGCACACGATGCTGCGAACGAGATACTTTCGATCTTGCCCGGCCTCCATCCCGCCAACTCCGAAAACAAACCGCGGTTGAACCCGCTGATCGGAAAATCAGCCCATGCGTTCCGACGCATAGCTTCCCGGGCTTGCCGGAAACACCACAGTGCGGTTGCCGTTGATGAAGGTGCGGTGGTGGATATGGGCGTGCACGGCGCGGGCCAGAACCTGGCTTTCGACATCACGGCCGATCGAGACGTAATCCTCCGCCGACTGCGCATGGGTGATGCGGGCGATGTCCTGCTCGATGATCGGGCCTTCGTCGAGATCGGCGGTCACATAATGCGCCGTCGCACCGATCAGCTTCACACCGCGCTCATAGGCCTGCTTGTACGGGTTGGCACCCTTGAACGACGGCAGGAACGAGTGGTGGATGTTGATGATCTTGCCCGACATCTTCTGGCACATCTGGTCCGACAGGATCTGCATGTAGCGGGCCAGCACGATCAGTTCCGTGCCGGTCTGTTCGACCACATCCATGATCCGGGCTTCTGCCTGCGGCTTGTTGGCCTTGGTGACCGGGATATGATGGAACGGGATGTCGTGATTGACGACGACCTTCTGATATTCGAAATGGTTGGAGACGACACCGACAATCTCGATCGGCAGGGCGCCAATCTTCCAGCGATAGAGCAGGTCGTTGAGGCAATGGCCAAAGCGCGACACCATCAAAAGCACCTTCATTCGATGCTCGCTGTCGAGAATATCCGCTTCCATGCCAAAGCGGGTCTTTACCGCCTCGAAGCCGGCCTTCAGCTTGTCGAGCGTGGCACCTTCCTGGCTGATGAAGGTCAGGCGCATGAAGAACAGGCCCGTCTCCATATCGTCGAACTGCGAGCTGTCGGTGATGTAACAACCCTCGTCGGCCAGATACCCGGTAATCGCCGCGACGATTCCACGGGTGGATTTGCACGATACGGTCAGAACGTAGTTTCGCATTGTATGTTTTGCTTTCGTGACTTTGCAGATGTGCAAGTTTTGAATGTTCACGGCGCTGCCAGCTTGCAGACGCGCGCCGCAGTCATGTTCCGGTGAGGAACGAACGAGAAGCCGCTGGCGTGGAATTATGTCAGCGACTGCAGGAACGCTTCCAGTTCCAATGCGTCGATACCGACCAGATGCGATTTGGCGGGATAGGCGCCAGATTTGACATCGGCCACATATTCGCTGAATGCGGCGATGCGCTCCTGTTGCAGCCGGTCATATTCGGCGGCAAAGTTCCGATAGGTCTTGGCGTGACGCGGAACATGGCCTCTGTTGGCGCCGAGCACATCGTCTGCAAAAAGATATTGCGCGTCACAGCCGGTGCCCGCGCCCATCGACAGCATCAGCATGGTGGTGCGTTGGCTGATCGCCGCCGCGACCTCGCCCGGTACGACTTCGATCTCTGCGGCAAACGCCCCTGCCTCTTCGAGAGCCTTGGTCTGCCGCCAGATTTCGAGTGCGTTGATCGACGTCTTGCCGACCGGGCGGAAACCGCCGGTCCAGGTCGCTTTTGAAGGAATGAGGCCGACATGCCCGCAAACCGGGATACCCTCTTCTCGCATGCGGCGGACGGTCGAAAGACCGGCGGCGCAATAGACCGCGTCGCCACCGGCTTTCAACGCCTGGAAAGCGGCGCGAATATACTCATCTGCCGTGACAAGATCGCCATATTCGAGACCGGGAAAGGCAAAGACGGACGGTGCCGCCTCGCGGAAGACAGGACTGAGAAGCGATGGCGGTAAGGAGACGAGATCGACCCCTCCCCGTTCGGCGGCCTCTGCCTCCTCCAGTGTCTCGACGCGCAGCATGCTCAGCTGACGTTTGCCCTTCATCGAGAGAAGGTCGGCGACGGTTGGTCGGCGGTGTCTCATGGCATATTTCTCCGTTGCCGCAGCGGCCTAGGGCGGTCGCGGCGGTTTGGTTCTGTGTCGGGTCCAGCGGCCCTCAGGCCACTAGCAGCGTCTTCAGCTTGGTTTCCGGCGCGGCGAGCACGGCCGGATCTGGATGGATGCCAGCTGCAATCATCATTTCGGCAAGGCGGATATCGCGGGCAACCGTATTGCCGGTACCGATGCCGCTGGCGGCGATCAGTCGGCCCTCGACATCGAGATGGAAGAGAATGAAGGCGCCGCAAGCCATCTCACGGCGGACGGTCTGGACCGCGCCATCGGCAAGACCAGCAATCTGCAGCGTCAAGTTGTATTGGTCCGACCAGAACCAGGGAACGGCTGTGATCGTCTCTTCTGCCCCCAGCAGATTGGCGGCGGCAAGCTGGCCCTGGTCCTGGGCGTTACGCCAGGCTTCCAGCCGCAGGCGGCGATTCCCATAATGCGACAGAGGAAAGGAGCAGCAGTCGCCTGCCGCAAAGATGTCCGGCACAGATGTTCGCAAACATGCGTCAACGGCGATGCCGTTGTCGATAGCAAGTCCGGCATCACGGGCAAGCTCGACGTTCGGAACGGCGCCGATGCCGACAACGATCAGGTCGGCGGCAATCGTGCTGTTGTCTTCAAGCAGGATTGTCGCGCTGTTATGGCTTTCTTCCAGACCCCGGATCTTGGCGCCGCACAAGATGTCGACACCCTCGACCTTGTGCCGTTCGGCGACCACAGCAGCGAGTTCTTCCGGGACGCCGCGGCTGAGGATGCGGGGCAGGCCTTCGATCAGCGTGACACGCGCGCCGAGCTTGCGCGCGGTTGCCGCCAATTCAAGGCCGATGAACCCGCCGCCGATAATGGCAAGATGGGTGCCGGGCTGCAGGGCGGCGCGAATGACAACGGCGTCACCATGGGTTCGCAATGTGCGGACGCGCGTCTCGGACACTGCCGCAATTGGATTTTGGCCCGGAAACGGGCGCGCGCGCGCGCCGGTCGTCAAAAGCAATTGGTCATAGGCGAGGTTGCGGCCATCGGACAAGCGCACCGTCTTCTTGAGCGGCTCGATATTTTCTGCGCTGATGCCGGTCAAGACCGTAATGCCTGCTTCTAGATAACGGGCAGAATCGGAGACCAGCTTGGGCGCATGGCCGAGCAGCAGCGCATCCTTTGACAGCGGCGGGCGCTCATAGGGTAGATGTTCCTCGGCGCCGACAAGGGTGATCTCTCCCGAAAAACCCTTTTCGCGCAGACAAAAAGCTGCACGCGCGCCGCACTCCCCTGCCCCGATGATGACGATATGGGTCATGGTTCGTCCCTCACCCGAGTGAAAGGAAGACGCTGCCGGATTCAACCTTGACCGGATAGGTCTTGAGGTTGACACATACAGGGGCACCCTTGGCTTCGCCGGTCATATAGCTGAAGCGGCCGTTATGCTTTGGACATTCGATGATGTCGTCCATGACAAGCCCATCGGCAAGGTGGATTTTCTCGTGGGTGCAGAGTCCGTCGGTCGCAAAGAACCGGTCGTCTGGGCTGCGGTACACCGCAAAGGTTTTGCCGTCGTGGTCGAAGCGGATGACATCCTCTTCGTCGATATCGTCCGTTGCGCAGACTTCCACCCAGTTGCTCATCGTTTCCTCCATTCAGTTTTGGTGTTGATACCGCTCTATTCGGCGGCGATTGGCTCGGCGTGAAATTCCTCGCGGTATGGCCTGGCCGTCGGTGGAAGCTCGCGCTTGAGAAAAAAATCTTCGTTTCTCAGCTGCCGCAGGAAGGCTGGGATCATCTCGCAGTAGCCCTCCAGCATCGACCTGTTCGGGGCCGGCAGGTCATGCTTGATCATCTCATGCAGCTGGGGCAACGCATGATAGGGCACCATCGGGAACATGTGATGTTCGACGTGATAGTTCATATTCCAGTACACGAACCGGCTGAACGGGTTCATGTAGACGCTTCGGCTGTTTAGGCGGTGGTCAATAACATTGTCGGCAAGGCCGCCATGCTGTAGAAGCCCGGTCAGGACATGATGCCAGGCGCCATAGAGCCGCGGCAGTCCTACCAGCATCAGCGGCAGGATGGAGCCGAGGTAAAGTGCCAGAACAAGCGTTGCCCCATAGATCAGCATCCAGATGCGGGCGACACGGATGACACGAGGCTGCTCCTGCTCAGGGATGAAGGTTTTTTCGGCCGGACTGATGATACCGGCTGCGTTGCGCACCATGTCAATCATCGCATAGCCAGCATCCAGCAGGCCGAAGAAATTGAGCACCAGCCTGAACAGGTCCGGGGGACGCATGACGGCAATTTCGGGATCGCGGCCGACGATGACCGTATCCGTATGGTGGCGGGTGTGGCTCCAGCGCCATGTCACCGGGTTGCGCATGATCATGAAACAGGCGATCTGGTAGACAGCATCATTCATCCAGCGCGTCTTGAAGGCAGTACCGTGGCCGCATTCGTGCCAGCGCGAATCCGATGCCGACCCATACATGACGCCATAGATCAGAAAGAACGGCACGCACCACCAGGAGCTCCAGAAATAGACGCCGAGTGCGCCGGTGAAGACCATACTGCCGAGCCAGATTGCCGTATCGCGGATGGCCGGGCCATCCTCGCGCTTCATCAGCTCTTTCATCTGCTTGCGTGGAATATCGGTGTGATACCATTCGGCGGCGGCAAGTCCGCTGTCGACGGCGGCCTGAGCATCGCGCCCGAGCAGGCTGTAGTCGCGTTTCGTGGCAACCTTATCCATTTTATCCTCCCGCCCTCCGGTCTTGGCCTATGCGATCAGAATAGGTTGACTTTCATTGCAGCTCAATGCAGCCTTGATGTAATCTATCAAAACACATCACAGCTTTCATACTGGAATGATGGTTTCTATCAGGAGAACCGATGAGTGGACGCCCGACCATTACCGATCTTGCCAATGCCGCAGGCGTGAGCGTCGCCACCGTTGATCGCGTTCTAAACGGCCGCCACAAAGTTCGGGAGGAAACTGCGCGTCGCGTTTACGATGCGGCCAAGACGATCGGCTACCATGCCGTCAGCCTGTTGCGTCAGAGGGTCTTCGAGGATCTGCCGCAATATAAGCTGGGCTTCATCCTGCAGAAACCGAACCAGCATTTCTATCAGTCACTGTCCAAGGAGATCGAGGCTGCAGCCCTTTCGGCGCCCGGCGTACGCATCATTCCCCAGATCGACTACAATATGAGCGCAACGCCGACGGCATTGACGGAAAAGCTCAAAGCTGTTGCCGCCCGCAACCAGGCGGTGGCACTTGTCTGCCCGGACTATCCGGCCGTGACGGCGGCGGTGGAAGGCCTACGGGAAAAGGGGATTCCCGTTTTTGCAGTCCTGTCCGATTTCGCCGTCGGCGTGCGTGAGGGCTATGTTGGGCTCAACAACCGCACGGTTGGGCGCACCGCGGCCTGGATGATCGCCAAAGTGGCGCGTAAGCCGGGCAAGGTCGCAACATTCATCGGCAGCCACCGTTTTCACGGCCATGAACTACGCGAGATCGGCTTCAGGTCTTATTTTCGCGAGAATGCGCCCGAATTCGAGGTACTGGATACGCTGGTCAACCTGGACACCGCCGAGATTACCCATGAGGCAACCGTAAATCTCCTGCAGCGGCATCCCGATCTCATTGGCTTCTATGTCTGTGGCGGCGGCATGGAGGGTGCGATCACGGCGCTGGCGGAAGAGAAGCGTGCCGGAAAACTGCTAGTTGTCGTCAACGAACTGACGCCTGAATCGCGCGCTGCGCTTGCAGAGGATCTGGTAACCATGGCAATTTCCACACCCGCCGCACCGATCGCACGCGAACTGATCGGGCAGATGGTCGCCGCCATCGATCGCGGTATCGGCAGCATTCCCGGCCAGACATTTTTGCCCTTTGATATTTTTACGCCGGAAAATATCTGATCGGGACGACACGCAAATGATAGAATTCCCTCAACCCGTTTCCGCTTTCTTTCACGAATGACAGAGAAATGATGCGTTCTGCTTTGACTGTTCTGCAATAAGCTGCTGATCCTCAGGCCCTTAGGGAGAGATTTGCAACCGGGCCGCACGCTTCAAAAATCGAGCGGGCCCGTCCTCCCCGGCCCGTTCATTTTGCAGGAGGAAGCAACAACGATGACCACCCTTTCATTCGCGCTCAATCATATGACGGCTCCGGCACTTTCGCCGGACGCCTTTTTCGGCTTGGCGGCATCGCTCGGCATTGCAGCCGTTGAAATTCGCAACGACCTCGACGGAAACGCCATCATCGACGGGACCCCGGCCGGCGAGATCAAGGCCCTAGCTGAAAAGCACGAACTAACGATCATCTCCATCAATGCCTTGCAACGGTTCAATGAGTGGAACGAGGCCCGCGCCGGCGAAGCGCAGGACCTCATTACCTACGCGCGCGATTGCGGCGCCAAGGCGCTGGTTCTCGTCCCGGTCAATGACGGCAGCGGGCAGGCCGACGGCGAGCGGCAGGCCAACCTCCGGAGGGCGCTGAGCGCGCTGAAACCGATGCTGGAAGATGCAAGGATTACCGGCCTTGTCGAGCCGCTTGGCTTTGAAATCTGCTCGCTGCGTTCCAAAACCGAGGCGGTGGAGGCCATTCGCGCCGTTTCAGGAGAGAATAGGTTCAAAATCGTGCATGACACGTTCCATCATCATCTGGCAGGAGAAGAAAAATTCCACCCTGAGATGACTGGGTTGGTTCATATATCCGGCGTCGCCGATCCGGACGTCAGCGTGAGCGCCATGCGCGATCCGCACCGCGTTCTCGTCGATGCCACCGACCGGCTGGACAATGCCGGCCAGATCCGGACGCTGCTGGAAAAGGGATATGCCGGTCCATTCTCATTTGAGCCATTCTCATCGGAGGTCCATCAATCCGCCGAAATCAAGGTAGCGGTTCGCGAGAGCATGCAGTTCCTTTCGGGCAAGGTATGAAGGAAACGTGTTTCGGGCCGTTTTTTTCGCACGAGTGACGATTGGAACTCCCTTGACGTTCGAACCAGAAAATGGAATAGTTATTCCGTATTAGCAAACTAGTGGTTTGTTTATTCTGTTTTGATCTTGGGCGGCCTTGGGAGAGGCAACTTACGGGAATTGGGCGTCACCGGGAATGGGGCGCCTCCGGCTTGTGGAGGGTGGTCGCCGGTCACCGTTTTGTGGAGGAACTACATCATGAAGAAAATGATTATGGGCGCAGCTCTGGCTGTGATGATGTCGACAGCGGCTCATGCCGAAAACGTTGGCGTTTCGATGGCCCTGTTCGATGACAACTTCCTGACCGTCTTGCGCAACGGCATGCAGGATTATGCAAAGACGCTCGACGGCGTCACGCTCCAGGTCGAGGACGCGCAGAACGACGTTGCCAAGCAGCAAAGCCAGATCCAGAACTTCATCGCTGCCGGCGTCGATGCCATCGTCGTCAACCCGGTCGATACCGATGCGACTGCCGCCATGTCGAAGATCGCTGCCGATGCCGGCATTCCGCTGGTTTACGTCAACCGCGAGCCTATCAATATCGACACGCTCCCGGAGAAGCAGGCTTTCGTTGCATCCAACGAACTAGAATCGGGCACGCTGGAAACCCAGGAAGTCTGCAAGCTGCTCGGCGGCAAGGGCAAAGCGGTCGTTATGATGGGCGAGCTTTCCAACCAGGCCGCCCGCATGCGCACCAAGGACGTGCACGACGTTCTGGCAACCGACGCCTGTAAGGGGATTACCATCGTTGAAGAGCAGACGGCCAACTGGTCGCGCACCCAGGGTGCCGACCTGATGACCAACTGGCTTTCGGCCGGCCTGGAATTCGACGCTGTTATAGCCAACAATGATGAGATGGCCATCGGCGCCATTCAAGCACTGAAGGCTGCCGGCCGGCCGATGGACAAAGTCGTGATTGGAGGCGTCGACGCCACGCAGGACGCTCTTGCCGCCATGGCAGCAGGTGATCTCGACGTTACGGTGTTTCAGAACGCCGCTGGCCAAGGCAAGGGTGCACTTGACGCTGCCTTAAAATTTGCTCGCGGCGAAACAGTCGAAAAGAAGGTTTATATTCCTTTCGAACTGGTCACCCCAGCCAACCTCAAGGACTATCAGGCGAAGAACTGAGCCAGATCACCAGGGCGCGCTCATCCGCGCCCTGGACTGCCCGGTTCCGTGACGACCGGCGCATTGCGATGCGCAACGAAAGCCAAAAGGTGACCGTGCCGCTCAATGGCGCAGGTCCCGGACATTTAAGGCGACAGGGAGGCATCAACACATGGTCAGTCCGACAACAATGGCAGCCGTACGTGCCAGTGGCGCCGTACCCAATGCCGAATATCTTCTCGCTGTTGAAGGCGTACGCAAGGAGTTTCCGGGCGTGGTAGCGCTCGATGACGTGTCGTTCCGGCTAAAGCGAGGCACGGTGCATGCACTGATGGGCGAAAACGGCGCGGGCAAATCGACATTGATGAAAATCCTTGCCGGCATCTATACGCCCGACAAGGGCGAGGTAAAATTTAAGGGTGTCGATATCCAGCTGAAATCACCTCTGGATGCGCTGGAAAACGGCATCGCGATGATCCATCAGGAGCTTAACCTGATGTCATTCATGACAGTCGCCGAAAATATCTGGATCCGCCGCGAACCCCTCACCCGGTTCGGGTTCGTTGACCACGGCGAAATGAACCGTAAGACGGCTGAGCTCTTTAAGCGCCTGAACATCGCACTTGATCCCCAGGCAGAGGTGCGTGATCTTTCGATCGCCAATCGCCAGATGGTCGAGATTGCAAAGGCAGTGTCTTATGAGTCCGACGTGTTGATCATGGACGAGCCGACATCGGCGCTGACCGAGCGCGAAGTCGCCCATCTCTTCACCATCATCCGAGACCTGCGCAGCCAGGGCATCGGCATCGTCTACATCACCCACAAAATGAACGAGTTGTTCGAGATCGCTGACGAGTTCTCGGTGTTCCGCGACGGCAAATATATCGGCACGCATGCTTCCACGGACGTGACCCGCGACGACATCATCAAGATGATGGTCGGCCGCGAGATCACCCAGATGTTCCCCAAGGAAGAGGTGCCGATCGGCGATATCGTTCTATCGGTGAAAGAGCTCTGTCTCAAAGACGTCTTCCACGATGTATCCTTCGACGTGCGCGCCGGCGAAATCCTTGGCGTGGCCGGTCTTGTTGGCTCCGGCCGTTCGAATGTGGCAGAAACACTGTTCGGCGTCACGCGGGCAAGCTCGGGATCGATCGAAATTAATGGCAAGCCGGTGAAGATCGTTTCACCGACCGAAGCGATCCGCAACCGTATGGCCTTCCTCACCGAAGACCGAAAGGAAACCGGTTGCCTTCTCATCCTCGATGTTTTGGAAAACATGCAGATCGCGGTGTTGCAAGACAAGTTCGTCAAGATGGGCTTCGTCGATCAGAAGGCGATATCAAAAAAGTGCGAGGAGATGGCACGCAAGCTTAGGGTCAAGACGCCGAACTTGCAGGAGCGCATTGAGAATCTCTCCGGTGGCAACCAGCAAAAGGCATTGATCGGCCGCTGGCTTTTGACCAACCCTCGCATTCTCATTCTCGACGAGCCTACGCGTGGCATCGACGTCGGCGCCAAGGCGGAAATTCACCGGCTGGTGACGGAACTCGCTCGCGATGGCGTTGCCGTTATCATGATCTCGTCGGAAATGCCGGAGGTTCTCGGAATGAGCGACCGCATCATGGTGATGCATGAAGGTCGGGTTACGGGCTTCCTAAGTCGGGCGGAAGCAACCCAGGTCAAGGTAATGGAACTTGCAGCGCAGTGATGGCGCGCTTTTACAAATACCATCAGGGAGGACAGACATGAGCACGAAGATAGAAGCCTCGGCCGCAACGGCATCGCCGTCGACCAGCAAGCGGCGTATCCCGCCGGAATTCAATATCTTCCTGGTGCTGATCGGCATCGCAATGGTTTATGAGGTGCTTGGTTGGGTGTTCGTCGGCCAGAGCTTCTTGATGAATAGCCAGCGCCTGACGATCATGATCCTGCAGGTGGCCGTCATCGGCATTATCTCAGTCGGCGTCACACAAGTGATCATCACTGGCGGCATCGATCTTTCCTCCGGTTCCGTTGTCGGCGTCACTGCGATGATTGCCGCGAGCGTCGCCCAGTCATCGACCTGGCCGCGCGCTCTTTTTCCTTCGCTAACCGACCTTCCCGCCATCGTGCCGATCGGGCTGGGGCTCGCAGTTGGTCTTCTTGCCGGGCTGATCAACGGTTGGCTGATCGCCAAGACGAAGATACCCCCCTTCATCGCGACGCTGGGCATGATGGTCTCTGCGCGTGGTTTGTCGAAGTGGTACACTAAGGGCCAGCCGGTATCAGGCCTGACGGAGCAGTTCACCTTTATCGGAACGGGCATCTGGCCGGTTATCGTTTTCCTTGTCGTGGCTCTCATCTTCCATATCGCGCTTCGCTATACCCGCTACGGGAAGTTCACCTACGCTATCGGCGCCAATGTTCAGGCGGCCCGCGTCTCCGGCATCAATGTCGAGGCGCATCTGATTAAGGTCTATGCTATTGCCGGCATGCTGGCAGGTCTCGCCGGTGTCGTCACAGCTGCCCGTGCCCAGACAGCGCAAGCCGGCATGGGCGTGATGTACGAACTCGACGCTATCGCCGCCGCTGTCATTGGTGGCACATCACTTGCCGGCGGCGTCGGGCGGATAACCGGCACGGTCATCGGCACAGTCATCCTGGGGGTGATGACCTCCGGATTTACGTTCCTGCGGGTGGATGCCTATTACCAAGAAATCGTCAAAGGCATGATCATCGTCGCTGCGGTCGTGGTCGACGTTTACAGGCAGAAAAAACGCAAGACGGTTTGACGGTCTGCAAGACAGGTGGCGAGGATAACTGACATGAAATCATTGGGCGTCGGCTTGATCGGCACGGGGTATATGGGCAAGTGCCACGCACTGGCGTGGAACGCGGTCAAAACAGTCTTCGGCGACGTCGTCCGCCCGAGGCTGGTGCATTTGGCTGAAGCCAATGTCGAACTTGCCACCACGCGCGCCGATGGTTTTGGCTTTGAAAAGGCAACCACTGACTGGCGTCGGCTTGTGGATGATCCGGACGTCGATGTCGTCTCGATAACTACGCCCAACCAGTTCCATGCCGAGATGGCCATTGCGGCACTCGAAGCCGGCAAGCATGTCTGGTGCGAAAAGCCGATGTCGCCTGAATTTCCCGATGCGCAACGCATGCTCAAAGCCGCCGAGGCTTCGGGCAGGGTTGCAATTATGGGCTACAATTATATTCAAAACCCGATCGTGCGCCATATGAAGACGATGATTGATGAAGGAGCGATCGGTATCGTGAACCATGTCCGTGTCGAAATGGACGAGGATTTCATGGCCGATCCTGAGGCTGCCTTCTTCTGGAAGAGCGAACGGACGGCGGGCTATGGTGCACTGGATGATTTTGCGGTGCATCCCCTGTCGCTGCTCTGGTATCTTTTCGGCCATGTCCGTTCGGTCATTGCCGACATGGCGAAACCATACGCCGACCGGCCCTTGAAGGACGGCGGGCGCAGGGCGGTCGAAAACCACGATGGCGCCAATATCCTGATGCGGCTCGACAACGGTATCTCTGCCGTGCTGATGGCAAACCGCGCCGCTTGGGGGCGAAAGGGGCGCATCGCGCTACAGATTTATGGATCCAGAGGCTCGATCCTTTACGATCAGGAACGCATGAACGAGCTCGAAATCTATCAGGCCGAAGGCAACACCACTGAACAGGGCTTTCGCCGTGTCCTGGCGGGCCCCGCTCATGCGCCATACGGTCAGTTCATTCCGGCGCCGGGACATGGCCTCGGCTTCAATGACCTGAAAATCATCGAGTGCCGCGAACTGATTCGCGCCATTGGCGGCGAACCATTTTCGGCGATCGATTTCAAGGAGGCGTTACGCATCGAGCAGACCGTCCACGCCATGGCACAGTCGTTTGATCAAAAAGCATGGATCGACGTCAATGAGGGCTTTCGGTCAAATGCAGCACCGCCTCAATTCCGCCCTTCGTAGCTCCGTAAGTCCATGACCATTCAGGTAAGTTTTCCATTTCCTAGCCCGCGTTATAACAAAAACAAATTAGCTGCGTGATCTTCTTGACCAGTCGCGTGGACGCCATCGTCAGTGGTTTGGCGAAACCTGGCTCACATCGCGGTAAGGAAGTCTCGGGCCGTGCCCCAACTGAATGAGACAGGTCACTTTGAAAGGAATCGAACTGGCAGCGATCATGTTTGGGGAACTCAATATTCTTCAACTGCCTTTCCCCTGACAGTTAAAGACGTCTTGACTTTTTGGCTGCAGGGCCGGATCCGGCCCTGCTGGGGTGCCTTGGATCAGAACTTGACCAAATTTTGGAACACAAGAGCGTTTCTGGCCTGAATAAGGCGACCACCTTCGGCAATCTTGCCAATTTCGATTGGTGCAAACCCAAGATCATGCGTGAGCAATGCGACAGCCGCGCTCGCATCGCCGTGATCGCTGGAAATGAATATGACACGGCGACCGCCAGCCGGCACAGGCGCAGTCAGGCCCTGCATGGGAAGCTGGTTAAATGCTTTCACCAACTTTGCACCCGGAATGCGATCCGCATTTACCTCCGACGACAGGCGGCCTTGCAGCTCGCGCTCCTGGACCTCTGGTGGAAGAAATGCCGAGTTTGTCACATCCACCACAATCTTCCCTGACCAGTCGCTACGCAGTTTTCCGACATCCTTGAAGTTCAAAAACTGAACAGCGAAGAAAATGATGTCCGCGTCCAACGCGTCCTCTATAGCAGACGGTTTGACGGCATCGCCAAGGCCGTCGATCGAGGAAGCGACTGCTGACAGGCCTCGTGTGTTCGCGACCCGGACTGGGATTGAGTTTTTTGCGAAGAAGCCCGCCAACGTTAGGCCAACGCTACCTGTTCCTATGATGCTGTATGTCATGATGTTCTCCACTATGGTGCAATAGTTGCAAAAGGCGAGACGCTGGGACGAGCGGCGGCCGAAGAAGCGAGTTCGCCGAATTCCTCGACGGCCTGCTCGCCATAGTCGCCAGCGCGGGCACGCCCCGCGAGGATGAAATCAACGTCTACGATCCCTATCCAGCCGAGAACCTGCCGCAGGTAGCCGCTTGCTTGATTGTATTTCTCGACTGGAGAGCCGGGCGAGAAATCGCCACCACTCGCGAGGATGATGTTTGCCTTCTTGCCAATGAGAAGACCGTTGTTGTCGGACGACACGGTCACGCCTACACGCACGATATGGTCGATATAGGCTTTCAGGACGGCTGGGATCGAGAAGTTGAACATCGGGGTACCAATGACGATCTGATCCGCTGCCTTTAGTTCTGCAACCAGGTCATTCGACACCTTGATTGCCGCGATGCTTTCCGGAGAATGCGTTTCTGGTGGCGTGAAAGCACCCATGATCCAGGGGAGATCGACGAACGGAAGGTTCGTCTTCATAAGATCGCGGACAATCACTGTCCCGCTGGGGTTTTCGACCTTCCATCGGTCGACGAAGACGGCGGTAAGCTTGCGGGATGTAGAGAAGTCGTATCGAGGACTTGCTTCGATTACTAGAAGGGTGGGCATATCGAACCTCTGCGGTGTCTGTCTCAATGCTGCGATGGTCGGGGACGAAGGCTTGGCTTTGAATAGCCTTAGGACCTTCTCGAACCATCGGCCCGATGTGGTGAGGACATTCGTTTGTTGAGCCATCGGATGGCCTTCCAAGTTAAGAGTGGCGACGTCGTGAGAAGTATTTAGGCGCTTTATCTTATCTATGTAATTGACGTAATATCGCTGCTAACGATCTACTCTTTGGATAAGCCAATGCTTGACAGCGTGACTATCAACCAGCTTCGTACCTTCGTGGCCGTGTGTGATGCCGGGAGCTTTTCCGAGGCGGCGAAAAGCCTTCGTCGTGCGCAGTCTGCGGTCAGTCATGCCGTCTCCGCGTTGGAAACGGCGCTGTCTGTCGAACTTTTCGAACGCGATACGCGGCGCGCAACGCTTAGTCCCGCGGGCAAGAGTTTACTTCCTGACGCAAGGGCTGTTATCGCGCGCACCGAAGAGATGAAGACACGCGCCCGTTCGATCTTTAAGTCAGGCGCGCCGCAACTCTCGATCGCCGTCGATGTCTATTTTCCACGCAAACACTTGATCGCATGCCTGCAACAGATCAGCCTGGAATCGCCCACCGCGGTGGTGAACCTTCGAATGACGACGATGCAGGGCGGAGAGGCATTGGTTCTTGAAGGCGAATGCGTGTTCGCGGTTACCGCCGCTGATGTTCCGGAGTTGAAACCGAGCGCGATCGAGAGGCACCGACTGTGCGATGCAGTCATGGTGACCGTCTGCGCCCCATCGCACCCACTCGCCAGTTTCGATGGTGCGGCGTCGCGGGACGAATTCGGCCGGCATGTCCAGATTGTCGTAACCGACAACCAGCCCAATGCTGAGAAATCGTCTGTGTCGGTCGCTGGCGAAAGGCGTTGGATGGTCAATGAATTGGGAGCAAAACACGACCTGCTCAAGGCTGGATTAGGCTGGGGACATATGCCAGAAGACCTCGTCGCCGACGATCTCGCCAATGGAACGCTCGTCGAGGTCGATCGGTATGCATGGCACCTTCGCCCATTGACATTCATGGTCTCGCGCAGAAGAGGCCATACGCCGTCTCAAACAGAAGACCAGTTAATCACCATGCTTTCTGGCGTGAATGTGATCGAACAACGAAGTTGACGAATTATAATCCGCGCGGTGTTCGCTCGAGCCATCAATGTAATGCCATTGCTCTATCGTTGGCAGACAGCTCATGGCTCTCGCAACGAAGAATCGAACCCTGATCGAGCACCCTGCCCCTCGCCCGCATGCTGCCACTAACGGCCGAGATGTCCGACCATCTCCGCCACGAGTATGGGTATCCCTGAAATCTACGCCTTGGTGCTAACAACAGCCCGTTGATTTCATTGGCATCCCACGAACGTTAAGTCTTACCTTCCCACCGGCGCGTAAAATGCTTTGATTCCGGAGTTGCGGATGGGTGGCAAAATTTTCGACATCATTCTTTATCTGTTCGTCGGTGCGCGGCCGTAGTCGCTATTTCGATATCACTTAGCACATCGATCGCGAAGCTTTTCGGATGGCCTTGACTCTCCCTCAATCAAGAACATAATAGGAACATCCACGGCGGATGCGGAACGCCAATCTGAAATTTATGCACGTTTGATCCATTGCTCCGGCGATGGAAAAGGATAATCCATGCCTACGATCAGCGCCGCCGCGCATGATATCCAATTTTCCGGCCCGGTCGATGATATCGCCGCCGCCCTCGCCTTCCATAGTGGCGACGTGCGCGCCACCATTGGAACCCTTCTGGCTGACATTAAGTTTCTGAAGGAGCAGCTGGCCGTCACGCAGATTGGCATGAGCATCGGGTTTACCCGTGGTTGGCAGCCGAGCTTCGAACGGGACTTTGTAGAGGAGAATGCTCATGCCTGACAATCTTGAATGTGTCGACCGGCAGTGGGAAAGCCGAAGTATCGCTTCGATATTGGTCGCCGAGGCAATCGACAGTTTGATGGCGCAAGGCCTGGGCGAGCACGACGCCATCAGTGCCCTTGAAGATGTTCTTCAGATTCGGCGCATCACCTTCAATATGCAGATCGCGCAGGATTGATGTGAGTCGCTACGACGAGATCAGGACGGAACTACTGGATATCCTGCAAGGGCTCGGAACTGAAGCTACAAGTCTTTACGGTGTGGGCGTTCCCATGGTTGGCAAGGGTTTCGGCGAGCACGAGATTGTTAACGCCCTGATAGCTTTGGATCAAGAGAAGCTCATAGAGCTGCTGCCGGGAAACCAGGTGCGGGTCCTACCCGGCCAAAGTCGTCAAATGAAAGATCGACCATGAGCGACGACAGGTCAAATGTTCACCCCAACTCTCCGGTGCATTTCGAGCACTGGTGCGGTCATGAGGGGTGCGTGAAGTGGGGATCGTTCGGGAAAGAGCGCGGCAGCGGAGAAACTGACTGGCGCTGCATCGAGCATTTGGCGACAGACTACTGGAATGGGCTGTCGGAGGCGCGGAACTGAGGGGGATGTCGTGGCGTATTATCCAGCTGGGGAAATCCTCGCCGCCGCAAGGAGTTACCAAAACAACTTTCCTTTTGCTTCACGGAGGCGCATTTTGCCGCCCTCAATCGTAAATGGGGCCGGGCGACCTTGGACAAATTTCTCACGGGAAGGAGTGGACAGCGATGTCCCCGAAGATTGTACAACACGATTATCGATGGCTACCAACTTACTTCTCGCCCGACTATGATTTTGTAGGCTACGACGGCGAGAGAAAAATCGGAAGAGTGACGCTGGAGGGAAGGCTGGGCGCGGAAGGTGCGTGGCAGTGGTCAAACCGAACCCGAGATGACATCAGCCGGCTCGGGGTCCGCCAGGGTTATGCAGCATCCAAGGAACTTGCAGTCCAGGCGGTGGAGCATCTCGATCAAGAACCGCTGGACGCTGACACAGGGACGGTAACGAAATAAGCCAAGTCGCAGTCCACCCCGCGAAACCGGATGCGCGGGGTGGTGAGGTCGCGCCGCACTCACGGCCAAATCAATACCACTTTCGGTTTAGCTCAAGCATCCCTCATTCGGGGGATTAGTGAGATAGCCCTAAACTTTCACCGGATTGCCTTTGGATTGCTGCCGCCAGAGCGGCACGGCGCTCTTCGGGTAGCTTTAGAATGAAGGTATCCATATCTCGACCGAAGTTAGACCAAGCTTTGTCGCCCGCTTCCCCTCGTTCGATTACGCCGGCTGTCTCCAGATCGGTCCGATCCATATTGACGCGGGCAAGAGAAATCTGCAGCAAATCCGTGCCAGTGATCATCGACCTACCCCCTGCTGACTAAGGTTCCACGTTCCGTGAGTTGATTGTTGCGGCGCGAGGTCAGGCTCGGCGGCCTCTTCTTGTTCAAGCAACTTGTGATAGCCAGCCTCAATATCCTGTGCGATGCCATCTGCATCGTACAGATATCCGTCGGTTCCGCCGTCGGTCTCTATGATAGCAGCGATCGAGTTCATCACCACGCGGCCGAGGTGCTGCAAGGCGTCTCTGTGACGATCCGCGCCTGTATTCGCGAATTCCCGGTTGGCCTCATCCAAGGCCTGTCGCATGGCCTGGAACGACCCGTCGATATGGAGTTGCGCATTCATTGCATCACCCTCCTGTCATGGGATTGCGGAAACAGACTCCTTCAACGCAATACCCGTGGATTGGTTCATCTTACTATAGACAGAATGCTAAATGCCACAATTGATTCGCGTATTAACCGGAACAAACGTACTCTGCCCTCATGGGATCCGCGCTCATCGGGAGATCAATATGGCCGGACGTGCTCTTTGGAAGGGTTTTCTGAAGTTTGCCGAGATCAGTTCCCCTGTTGCGCTGCATAGCGCTGCGTCTACATCAGAGCGCGTGAGCTTCAACACCCTCAACCGAAAAACTGGCAACCGCGTGAAGCGCGAATATGTCGACATAAACACTTGGAAGGTCGTTGAAAAAGAGGATCAGATCAAAGGCTATGAGGTCGATGACAATCGCTACGTTTTGTTCGAGCCGGAAGAGCTGGCCGCAGCTGTCCCCCAGAGCGACAAGACGCTCCGAATTCAGTCCTACGTGCCGGTTGGCGAAATCGATGACCTTTACTTTGACAAGCCCTATTATCTCCTTCCCGATCGGATCGGCGAGGAAACGTTTGTTTTGATCCGCGACGCAATGCGGGAATCCAACGTCGGGGCACTTGCCCAGGCAGTGCTTTTTCGACGGCTTCGAACAGTTTTGATCCGCGCTCACGGCGATGGGCTTATCGCGACCACTCTGAACTTCGACTATCAGGTGCGCTCGGCGAAGGACGCATTCGCCGATATCCCGGCGTTGAAGATTGAGGGCGAGATGCTCGACTTGGCAAAGCACATTATCAAAACCAAGGCGGGCTTGTTCGATCCTCGAACCTTCGACGATCGATATGACGCCGCACTGGCCGAGCTCGTGAAGTCGAAGCTGGAAGGCAGGTCGGTTGCGGTGAAGAGACAGCCAAAGGTCAAGCCTTCAACCAACCTCATGGAAGCGCTACGCATGAGTGCTGGCTTTGGATCGGCGCGGGCAACCAAACCCCGGGCAGCTGCAGCAAAGCGGGCAACTCCGGCGGCACGGCCGGCTGCTCGCAAGAAGGCGGGCTAAGCCATGGCCGTCAAACCATACTGGAAAGGCTATCTGAAACTATCGTTGGTCACCTGCCCCGTTGCCCTATCTCCCGCCACCAGCGACAGCGAAAAGGTGCGCTTTCACACCATGAACCGTGCGACCGGCAATCGCGTTGCCTCTCGTTATGTCGATAGCCTCACCGGTAAGGAGGTTGATCCGGACGATGAGGTGAAAGGATACGAGCGCGGCGAAGGCGATTACATCGTTCTTGAGGAGGAAGAGCTGGACGCGGTGGCTCTTGAAAGCGTCCGGACTATTGAGATTGATCTATTCACCCCGCGCGACTCCATCGAGTGGATCTGGCTGGAGAAGCCGCACTACCTCGTTCCCAATGACAAGGTCGGGGAAGACGCTTTCGCCGTCATCCGCGACGCCATGCGCTCAGAGAATGTCGTCGGGATTTCCCGCCTGGTGTTCGGCCAGCGCGAGCGCGCTGTGATGCTTGAGCCACGTGACGACGGCATCGTCTTATGGACGCTGCGCTACGGCGATGAGGTGAGACCCGCGGAAGAGTATTTCTCAAACATCAGGGCGCAACCCGAGGGCGGCCTTGCCCCTCTGATGAAACAGCTGATCAAACAGCAAACGAAGAAATGGTTACCAATCACGGATCCAATCCAGGATCGCTTGCTTGAGCTGATCGCTGAAAAGAAGAAGGCGATGAAAAAACCTGAGAAATCGGCTGTGAAGAAATCTCCGACCGGGCCCAAGGACAACGTCATCGACATCATGGCTGCGTTGAAGCAAAGCTTGGAAGAGAGCAAGCGGCGCAGCAGTTAACCCGGCGCGCCATGCTGTGGAACAAACGAGATCAAACTCCAGTTCTGCACGATTGGAGGACAAAAATGATTAATACGCCCAAATATCCGGTATCCCACGAGGATCGTCATCTGCTCTGTCAGGAAGAGGTTGAGGGATCCCTGCAAGATATACTCGATCGAGCAACGACCCATGGCTGGGGCACGATCGAGACGATCAACGCCATGGAAGAAGTTTTGAAAAATCTGCGCATTATGTACACGGATCATCCCAATCCCGACGAGGACGCGGCAGACAGCGGCGATGCTACCGATTTCGGTGCGTTCCCCTCAGCCGACAGGTTGGTCAAAGCATATGTGGATGAGAGCAAAAAATCATGACCCTTTATGCGTGGACGATTTCGAAACCCGGCCGACAGGATATCAAAAAGGTCAGCGATCTGGACGAACTTCGAGAGTATCTGCGCGTACTGGATCTTCCCGGCGTAGCGCCGCCAGAGTTCGTCTCGCTAGATGCCGAGGTGCATGATCACGGCACCTATACCCATAACGGGGGTATGGACGAATGGTCGATGACGTGGACAAAGGTTGATGACGAGACTGAGGTTATCGATTGAGCCAAGTTCGGACAACATGAGGTGGCTCCCTACAGCTGTTGATCGACTTGAAGCCAACACATCATCAGTCCATATTGGGTCACAGAGCTCGCCCACAGGATTTGACCACGGATGTACTGGCACTTGCTCTGCGGCGACTGGGTAAGGTCGGTAAAAGGTGGCCTTTTTCTTTGACCGGCCCACTGCTCGGCCAGCGGCCGCACCGCGTTGTATGAGTTAAGCCTCGGCATCGCCTCAGGACAGTGCCGAGACCGCTGTATGCCCTCGTGGCAGAGACTGGCCATTTGAGTGGGAGCAATTGTTCGCCAGAAACTCGATTGCGACTGATAAGCCACCAGGGGAAACGGCCGAATCTGTTGGAGCAGGAACAAAAGGCCCGCCGTGGGTGCACAGCGGGCCAAAGGGTTAGGTGATAAAAATTGCCGCGCGTACTCGATGCGGCATATTCATAACCTCGAAAATACGGGAAGGTTCCGCGACGTGCTTTTCACTCTCCCGTGCTACGCAACACAAACTGTGATCGAGCGCTGTCGTGGAGCAAGGTTGATGGCGAGCCTGGGGTAATTGGTTGACGCCATATCCGTTTACGTCCGAATGCCAACGAAGGCATTCAACGTGATGCGCGCCCGCGAGAAACAAACGCGATGCAGGGAGCAGCCGGCAAGCGACTGTGGGATGGGTTTGGCGGATGTTCCAAATAGACCGGCATTGGCAATGCCATTAGACGGGCTGGTTTTCCTTAACGCGCGCCAGTGACGTGGGAGATTTCACAATCCATTCGCCTGTTCGGACTTTCGTTGTGAATTAAGCGATATCCGGGCCGCTCGGCGGCTGCGCGTATTTTCGGGTTTACGGGCGATCAAGTCCTTTGGGGCCGGAGACAGACAGTCCGTTGTCAAAATTGTCAAAGCAGGACACATCCGGAACCTCGGTGCAGAGATTTGCGATCGGCCGAGCTGCGGTGCACGTGAAGCTCTCCGGCGTCGGTTACCTCGATGGCGTCTTCCTTTTCTAGAAATGAGCGTTCTGAAAACTTCGATACAAGATTGGCTCCTGAGCCGCGACCTTTCAGTCCCAAATGAAAAGAGAACGGTCAGGCTCGACTAAAAACCGAGTTCGCTGAGCGCGGCATGATCATCAGGCCGGCGACCAAGCGGCCACTGAAAGCAACGGTCGTCGGCGCGGATAGGCAAGTCGTTGATGCAGGCATAGCGCTTTTGCATCAGGCCGCTGCCGTCAAACTCCCAATTCTCGTTCCCGAACGATCTGAACCAGTTCCCGCTGTCGTCGTGCCATTCATAGGCAAACCTAACGGCGATACGAGTGTCGCTAAACGCCCAGAGTTCCTTGATCAAACGGTAGTCGAGCTCCCGCCGCCATTTTGCCGAAAGGAACGCCACAATCGCTTCCCTCCCAGTGACAAACTCCGCACGGTTCCGCCACTGGCTGTCCACGGTGTACGCTAACGCAACCCTAGCTGGGTCACGGCTGTTCCATCCGTCTTCGGCAAGCCGCACTTTCTCGACTGCGCTTTCGAACGTGAATGGGGGAACTGGTGGTCGCGGAGCTTTGCTCATCTTCAAGGTCCTCCCAACTGGGCTCGCAACGTCGCGTTTTCTGTTTCCAATCGCTGCAGTCGCTCACGAAGAGGGGCGACTGCCTGTTCAACCTGCTGTTCGGTGTAGCGCGGGGTGATGTGCTGAGGGCAGTTCCAGTCGTACGCCTCAAGCCGAAGCCTGAAAATCGCCTCTGCTCGGCCTTTGTAGGTGGGATCGGACACGAGTTCGGTGAGGCCCTGGTCGGCGCCGAGCGTCAACCGCTCAACGTGGACATATATTTTGAGCCGAGCCCGTCGCACGTAGTCCATTACAAATAGACAGGCCCGATCGTTGGCGGCGAAATTGCCGGCACTTATATATTGGCGATTCCCCCTGTAGTCGGCAAAGGCCAATGTTTGCTGATCGACGATCTTGAGGAAGCCGCCTTTTCCTCCACGATGTTGAACATACGGCCAGCCCGTTTCGGAGACGGATGCCATATAAAAGCTGTCACATGCCGCGATGAAGGCGACCTCCTCTTCTGTGAGAGCGTCTGGCCGGCTGTCAGAACCCAACCGGATCTGTTCCACACCCATGTCCGCCTGAGCGGCTCTGACGCGCGGCGTCACAGCAACCTCAAGGAAGCGATATGACATCATTAATCCCCTGTTCCGGCAAGCTCCCATCACTGTCTTACGGTGCGATCTATCTTGTTAAGCCCATTAGTTCTTAGCAATTTTAGCGTCCAGACCGCTAATCGCTTACGTCAGTCCTGCAGGGCCCAGTCCGCGACCTGCCAACGCATCTCCCCACGATCGGCGACAATACGGCCAAGGCCAGGGAAAGGCATGTGCGTGGCAGCGATGAGCGCACCCTCTGACGCGGCTAGCGGATAGAAGCGATCACGCATGGCTTTCGCAGCAGCACGGTCCTGTTCAAACAGGAAAAACACATCGGTCGCGGCCGGATGCACAACGGGAAAAATCATGTCCGAAACCATGATCATGCTCTTCCCGCCATCTTCGACCCGAACGCCGATATGACCGGGTGTGTGGCCGGTCAGGTCGACGATCGAAACACCCCTCATGATTTCGCGCTCTCCGTCGATCGCCTGGAGCCTCGGGTATAGCCGCACGACCTCCTCCGCCATCCTGAAGCTCGTCTGCAGGTAATCAGGTGAACCGTTACGCTTGGCTGGATCGGTCCAGTGGGCAACGTCGCGACGATCGATATAAAGATCGGCGCCGGGGTAGTTGTTCTTGCCCCCCAGAACAAGCCCGCCCATGTGGTCTTGGTGCATATGCGTTACGATGACCGCGTCGATCTGCTCGGGTTGCAGTCCAAGCGCGGCGAGTGCCTGTGGCAACTGTCCCGTTTGCCCGATCGAACCTGCCGCACCGGCATCGATCAGGATCCGGCGCTCGCCATCCTCGATGAGATATTGGTTGAAGAGGAACCGGACCCCACTTGGCCGGGCGGTAAACTGTGCGGTTGCCGCTCTCTCGACCTCGGGCGCCGAGCGTCCCGGAAAGTAGTCATACGGCATGTCGGCATAGCCGTCCGTCAGCGCCGTAACAGTAAACCTGCCGATGCGGATCTGCGCGAACGGGTTCACCGCAACAGGCGCCTTGGCAGCGACCTGCGTCGCCGCACGGGCGGGGGAGCCGCCGAGCAGGCCTGGACCGAGGAGGCTTCCACCGATGAGGCCGAGAGGCAGGGCGCCAGCGAAAGCGCGACGTGAAAGTTGGGGCATAACATCTTTCTCCGTATCAGCAGCACGGTGGGACCTATGGCGACGCAAAGGCTATGACATCCATAAACAACTGGGTATCTTGGTATTGTGGAAACATTCTTCTCATTTAATGGAAGGCTTCGATGGATCGTTTTGACGCGATGGCGGTGCTATTGGTCGTGGTCGATGCCGGCAGTCTATCTGCCGGGGCACGGCGGCTGAATGCGCCGCTGGCCACGGTCAGCCGCAAGGTGGCCGATCTTGAAAGGCATCTTGGCGTTCGCTTGGTCTTGCGCACCCGCCGCGGCCTTGCCTTAACGGATGAGGGACGCGCCTTTATCGCCGCGTCACGTCACATTCTCGAGGAACTGGACGCGGCGGAACGGCAGGCCAGCGGCGATTATGGAGCGCTGCGTGGCGGGCTGCACGTGACCGCGCCGATTGCCTTCGGCGAGCGCCATCTGCTGCCGATTGTGCTCGAATTCCTCAAGGAACAACCCGATATCAGCATGCGGCTGACTCTCACTGATCGGCAGCTAAGTCTGACGGATGAGCACGTCGACGTAGCCCTACGGATCGGACACCTGCCGGACAGCGCGATTATTGCAACACGGGTTGGTACCGTCCGCCGGGTGATCTGCGCCAGCCCCGACTATCTCGCCCGCCGAGGAGTACCTCGTCAGCCGGAAGACCTCGCCTCGCATGATGGCATAAGCTTTCAGGGGTTCGCGACCGCCCCGGAGTGGCGATACCGCCGGGACGGCGCGGCCTTCGCCGTCGAACCACGCCTCAAACTCGCGGTCAACACGACAGAGGCTGCCATTCAGGCTGCGCTGGCCGGCATCGGCATTATTCGCGTGCTTTCTTACCAGATCAACGAACATTTGCACTCTGGCGCTCTGCAGGAATTGTTGGCGGAGTTCGCACCGGAGCCGCTGCCAGTAAATGTTATTCGCGGACCAGCCGATCCGCTGTCGCTGAAGGTGCGGCGCTTCCTTGACTGGATCGGCCCGCGCCTGCGCGCGCGGATGTCATTTTAGCGTTCCACCTATTAGACGCGCCTCCGTCAATGGCGGTCCGGCTCACTGGTAGTCGATCGTCCTGCATTGACGATCGCTTGCCCGTGCGGATCGGAAAGGACATCCGCCACCGGCGAGTTAACTTACGCGTTGGTGCACAGGCGACGTCACGCCGCAGCCGGGCCGATGCCTGCTCGCCGGCAGTCCGATGATTTGCCTTTATGGCTGATATGACGGCGCAATGCAGCCGTTGGTTTTGCTCTTCGCGCCGAGCGTGATCACTTGCCAAAGCGTGGTTCAACGCTTCCAGCACGTCATGATCGCGCGGTCATGTCCTGAGCATCCATGGCCACATCGTAGATCCCCTGGCGCCCACGCCCGATCGTTTCTCCGATGCCTTCGTCACCGACGATAAGTGATCTCCCGGACACATTGCCAAGTCGGGAAACTCAGGTCACCCGAAGCTGACTTCAAGCGTGATTGGAACCGCTGCCAATGCTTTCGAAACCGGGCATCCGGCCTTTGCTTTGTTCGCAAGGTCATTGAACGCCGCTTCATCGGTTCCAGGAACCTTGGCGATGAGCTTTAAGTTAATCGCGGTGATGGCAAAGCCACCGTCGACGCTTTCAAGCGTCACCGCGGCGGTCGTATCCAATCTTTCCGCCGTAAGGCCTGCCTCTCCAAGTATCAGAGAAAGTGCCATGGTGAAGCATCCGGCATGGGCCGCACCGATGAGTTCCTCTGGATTTGTTCCAGCGATACCCTCGAAGCGACTTGCAAATCCATATGGGTAGGAATTGAGTGCACCGCTCTTGGTAGAGATAGCACCCTTCCCGTCCTTTAGGCCTCCAGTCCAATGTGCTGAAGCTGTGCGTTCGATTTTCATTTCCGTTTTCCTATCTTTGGTTGGGCTTGCTCTTTAGTTTTGGAAATTGTTGCGATGGGCGGAGGCGAAGGATTTTCATCCAGCAACTTGCGGATAGCCATGATGCCTTTGGCGGCGTCGGACCAGCTTTGCCGCCAAATCAGGAGCCCGACGCCGCAAATTGTGGCAACGATGAAAGCAATCGGCCCAAGGAACCATAAAGCCGCGATGACGGTGAAATAGTAGGAACGAACGCCAACACTGAAAGATCGCAGTGCTGGATTGACGACCAGGGTCAGCGCTTCCGTCCACGCTTCGATGTCGCGTTGTTCCTCCCTTGAGGGGCTCGCACCGATGGCGGCGAGACAATAGTTGATTTGGCGGACGGCCCAGATGAAATCCGACAATCCGCGCAGCAAGGTTGTCATTACGAGTACGACTTTGCATTGAAACAACCAGGTCGGACCGGCATCCGTAAACTTGGCAATGATCCCGGTATCTACGCCAAGATTGGGCTCCATGAACAGCGCGCTGCTCATTCCGACAATGACGATCAGGTTGGCGGATCCAAAAAATGAGGCCGAATTGATGGTATGGCCAAGAATCGCGGCGTCACCGATGAAGTTGTTATCGCGTGTCAGGACTTCGCGCATCCAGGCTTTGCGCACACGTGCCATGTCGAGAAGAAGGCTGTTTGTCCGACGAGGCCAGCCGACCGCCATCATAGGCTCTATTCCGATCCAGGCGATCAGGAAGAAGACGATCGCAATCCAATCCAGATATTCCACGAACTGCCTCCTACATTTCCGAGACAGTAGAAGGTTTGATTGGGTTCTCGTCAACGGATCAGTTGGAATCCCGCGGCGAACGACCGCACATTGCGCTCCGAAACAATCGTGCTGGGTGGTTGGCGACCACCCTTCACTTGACACTTGCGTCGACGGCTTGCGCGCCCAATGCGGTTCTACCTCTTGGCCCAGTACTGCAGGGACGCAGGTATTGGCTGAAGCGGCAGAGAAGATCCGCCCTATCGGATTGAGGTTGTCAGCGAGACTTTCGCCTGCCAGGGGCTCGACGAGCATCAGAACGCCATCCAGCTTCAGGGATTTGGCGACATGGCGAGTGGTTCCGACCGGGTCGCCCATGCCATGGAGCGCGTCGAACATGGTGACGAGATCAAAACCGGAGAGTTGGAAGTCTTGAGCTCTTGCTGTCTGGAACTGCACACTGGCCAATCCCTTGGTATGTTGCTTCGCATGTTCGATTGAATGGGCGTGAAAATCGATGCCGATGAAACGCGAGTTGGGAAACGCTTCTGCCATGATCAGGGTCGACGAGCCAAAGCACAGCCGACATCCGCAACCAAAGCACTGCGCTCAAGCTCTTCCACGACGCACTCAAACGATGGGAGCCAGTTTTTTTCAACGAATTGGCCTTGTAGCCAAGCCAGAAGAAGCGATCTGTGCGACAAAACATGCAGTTGCAGCGATCAGTTCATGAAACACCTCCGCCATAACGAAAGGCGTGGGTAGTTCCCGGCGATCAGTATGTACCGCTTCCAGCGCCATGTATCCGCCGATCATGTTGACTGGGCTCTCATCGATCGCGAAGACCGCCCCTTGTTCGGGGGAGAGCTCAAACCTGGCCGTTGACGTGTCGTAGCCCATGAACCCGGATGCAGCTACTCCTGAACATAACTCATTACCGACATTCGTGATTCCCTAACAGAATGGCTGCTTTTGGTGACCGAAGGCGCTATGCCGCCTCTGACGCTCGGCGTCGATTTTGAACGATGATAGCGACCTCGGACGAGTGGCGTGTGCCCCATTCGCGCAACGGGGCGAGAACTCTGGCTAGGCTGTGGCCAAAGTCAGTCAGCTCGTACTCAACGTGAGGCGGGAGCCGAAGTTGTACCGAGTATGGGGCGACGACAATAGTCTTAATCGGTATCAGGTAGCAACTGACACTGGCCATCCTGCCCCTGGCGGTAATGACTTCAAGAGCTAGCGAAACTTGCTAAACATTTGGCAGATGACTAGCAAAAAGCGACAAGTGGTTACGACCAGAAGCTTTGTCTGAAATGCCGGACATGTGCAACTAGGTCACGGTCCAACTAGCTGTACAGTCAGAAGGGATCTTCACCGCGCAGGTGTCGGGTCGGAGATTGCCCCGACCCACCACTGCACTGTCGGATCCTCACCCTAGTCGCCGGGATCGACATCTTGAGTTTTGATCCTTTATGGGATGGACACCTCAGATTTGAGCGGAACCGCCGTCGACAAAAAGTTCGATACCGTTGACATAGCTACTTTCATCGGATGCCAGGAAAAGCGCACCAGCCGCGATCTCTTCGGGTTGGCCAATACGGCCAACTGTCGTCCGTCCTGCCAAAAATTCCGTGAATGCTTTGTCTTCCTCGGAATTGGTTGCGAGGCCGTGAAGGCCTGGCGTTGAAGTCGCGCCGGGGGTCAGTACATTGATGCGGATTCCGCTGCCCTTGATGTCAAGTATCCAATTGCGAGCGAAGCTCCGGATAGCTGCCTTTGTAGCGGCATACACGCTGAATGACGGCGTGCCTTCGCTAGCGGTCGTCGAACCTGTCAGAACGATGGAGCCGCCAGCGCTCATGAGCGGGAGCGCTTTCTGAACCGTGAAAAGCGTACCCTTTACATTGACGTCGAACGTCTTGGAAAAGTGCGCCTCGGTAATGTCTGGGAGGGCTGCAAATTCACCCGAACCGGCATTAGCGAAAAGGATATCGAGACGCCCTTTCTGCTTTTTGACCAAAGCAAATAGTCGGTCGAGATCGTCCAGTGATGAAACGTCCCCACAGAAACCAATCGCGGTTCCGCCAATTTCCTTTACGGCATTGTCAAGTTCGGCCTGTCGCCTTCCCGTGATAATCACTTCGGCGCCCTCAGCGGCAAACCGCTTCGCCGTCGCCAAGCCAATACCACTGTTACCGCCGGTGATAACGGCAATTTTTCCAGCAAGCTGTCCCATGAACGTTCCTTTTAGCTTACGTTGGCTATGAGGCCATGCGGAGACGTCCGATCGCCCGAGCCAAGGCCCTATCGCCACTCACATGAATGGTATTGGCTAGATGCGTATTGTTCGCCGGATTGATTAGGCTTCTCATCGTGGGATCAGTTTTCACGGGCGTGAAAAATCGATGCGGATTTTTCGATTGGAGGGGTGGCAGTTTCGCTTTTCAGTGGGACTTGGCCTCGTCCACCGGCTGCTGGAGCCGCCATCAGCAAACGATGGCGGCCTCACACGCAGATACTTTTAAATTTCGAGATTCGCGAAGGTTCGGGATAGCCAATCAATGAACACACGGAGCCTGACGCTGACATGCCTATTCGGGGTATATACCAAGTAGTAGGGCCGGACATCCGAGAGCCATTCCTCCAAAATTTGCGATAACTTGCCCTCCTGCAGGTGCTGGCTCACCATGTGAAGAGGTACCTGGATGACGCCAAGGCCTGCCAGCCCGGCGGAAACATATGCTCCACCCTCAGCGACGGCTATACGCTGGTTACACCTGATAACTTCCTTTTGCCCATCCTTAGAGAAGTCGAAAGGAAAGTAGGCCCCAGTATGGGCGTTCATGTAAGCGACCCCTACATGGAACTGTTCCAAATCACGCGGAGTCTGGGGTGTCCCGACCCTCGACAAGTAAGCAGGGGATGCGCACGTGACTATTTTTTGGTCCGCGAGGTGACGGACGATCAAGGAAGGGTCCGTTAGCGCCCCTGCCCGGACAACGCAGTCGATACCGTCACCGATCAAATCTGCCTGGGCATCTGAAATCTTTAACTCGACGACAATGTCGGGATAATCGGAGAGAAACTCGGCAATCGCGGGAATGACGATGGACTGAGCGGTGGCAGAAGCCATCTCGACCCTGATTCTTCCCGAAGGCCTCGACTGCACCGACGAGACGCTGCCATTCAGTTCATCGAAGTCGCTCAAAAGCGGAAGTAGTCGGTTATAATAACGTTCACCATCAGGCGTGACGACTACTCGCCGCGTCGTGCGGTTTAGAAGTTTCATCTTCAGCCCGCTCTCAAGCGTCTGAACGAGTTTGGTGAGGGTCGAGTTCGGAATGTTCATTGTGTGAGCAGCTTTGGTGAAGCTGCCAGATTGTACCACTCGCGCAAACGCTCGCATTGCGAGGAGATTATCCATTAAAGGTCACCGCGATATTTGATCACTGAAAAACGGGGGGAAATCCGTTGTCGCTACAGACCCCTACGTCAACGCGCGTCATTAGTCACTCGCTGGGTTTTCGGCTAGCAACCCGTTCGTTCAGCATGTTCCCCTTAGCGCTCATCTGTCGGGCCCCTTCATGGCCAGTCACTCGACAACGGCGCCCTTTGTCTCGTTCGACTAGCAAGCCAGCCCTCAGGGTCAAGGCTGCTCGCGCATCCCCGGCGTCGCCTCGCGCTGATCAGCATCTATCAGATCAGTTGCAACGATGAATGCGTCGGTGTGCTCGCGCGCGGCTTCCCGTAGCGCCGCGAGATTGGGAATGTCATCTCCCTCGAGAATGTCAAACCCGTGCATCACCTCATGCTCCGCTTGCAGCCAATGTTCATCATGGCGGTTGTCCGGGCTACCCTCGGCTTCCCATATCCGGTAGGCGCGGCGCTTAATTCGCTCGGCAGCTTCTTCCGCTGAGCCGAGCTCTCTTTGTGTAAATTTACCGGACTTCGTTCCGGCACGCGATGTCCGAATACCCTTAGCCATCGAGCTTCTCCTTCTGATGCAGGCCTTCCTAACAATCGTACTTCAGTTAAAGTCGAGCGGATTTCCGAAAAGCACGATTGCATAATGGTCGCGGCTCTCGGTGCCTTCAAATGGCGTCCGCTACGTTACCTATCGACCAGCGTGTTGGTGAGAGATCTTGTGAGATCAATCATCCTTAAGTTGAATTTTCCTCTAGGAGTTGTTAGAACACCTGCGCTTCACCGCAGTTGGGATCGCTCTCGATGCCTGAAAATGACTTGTACAATGCCATTATTTCACATTCTGCAGAGGCCGGAATCTTCACGTGGAATCTCGGCGCAGACTTGGTTTTTGGGGATAGCGCAGTTGCCGAGCTCTTTGGCTTCAGCCTTAGGAGCGCTCTTGAAGGACAGCGAATGGCTTGCTACCTCGACCGTGTTCACCCGGACGACCTGAGTCGGGTAGCGCTTGAAATCCACAATGCAATAACGATGGACGGGGGTTACCGTTGCGAATATCGTGTACGCGGCATTGGGAACGAGTTTCGACCGGTGGCATCTTTCGGACGCTGCTTTCGCACCAACAATCGCGAGCTGACGCAATTTGCTGGCATCGTATATCCCATCGAGCCAACGCCAACCGACGATGACCGACTGGTCAAGGCATGTGTCGGCGCCGCATTGCTGGCGGAGCAGCTAGGGCGAAGCGACGTCGCTTTGAGGCTTTCCGAGGTCATCTTAGCGCTGGATCCACCACCTCCCCCGCCTTCAACGTAAAGCAAAACGTGCTTCCGAGTGGTTTTGCAGGACTTACCCAGATCTTGCCGCCGTGCGCCTCAACGATGGAGCGGCATATGGAAAGCCCTATTCCTAACCCACCTGGCTTGGTGGTGTAAAACGCGTCAAACAACTGGTCTACGTTTGCGACGCCGGGACCATTATCCGTCACCATGATGCGTACGTCGCCGCTGTCGAGCCGATCGGATCGCACTTGGATTCTCCCTGGGGCGAATCCTGAGGCATTGATTGCCTCAACGGCGTTTAACATGAGGTTCAACACGACCTGTTGTAACTGGGGCCTGTCGCCGATAGCCGATGAGGTCGCTGGGTTCAGTACGGCCTCAAGCTGGATTCTGTTTTTTTGTAACTCGCCACGCGTTAGTGCGAGAACATCCTCGATCATGCTGTTTACATCGACGTTCTCCATCACCAGTGGCGATTTACGTGCCAACGCTCGAATGCTTGTGATCACGTCCCCGGCGCGATGACCATCGCGGATAATACGTTCGGCCGCTTGCCGGGCCTCTTCAATGTCGGGCTGGTCGTGGCTGAGCCAACGAATGCATGTCGCCGCGTTGGTGACGATCGCCATCAAGGGCTGGTTCACCTCGTGGGCAATTGACGCGGTCATCTCTCCCAAGGCAGTCAATCGACCTGCGCGAGCGAGAAGTTCCTGTGCCTCCTCAATGCGTTTCAAGTCGTGGATGTCGGTGCTTGTCCCGAACCATTTGAGCGTCGCGCCATGTTCGTCTCTGAGGGGAGCGACCCGAAGGAGAAACGAGCGCGGTTGTCCGTCGTATCGCAAGATCCTGGCTTCAATCTCACCTGCGATTCCAGCCTCGAGGAGATGCTGCCATTTTAAGACCACCTTCTCCCTGTCTTCATGGTGGAACGAGGCCACCCACTCACCTTCGCGCGCAGCTTCCTCAGAGATTCCAGTGTAGTCATGCCACCGCTTGTTGAAAACAGGGTAGCTGCCGTCCGGCTGCGTGTTCCAGACAAGAGCAGGAACCATGTCGTAGGAGACGCGAAGTTCCTCAGCCGCCCTCCGAGCCAGCTCCTGATTGTTCTGGGCGTCACGATAAAGGCCAGCGTTTTCAAGCGAAATCGCTGCTTGCGAAGCAAGCACTCTGAGCACTGCTACCTGGTCGTGAGTGAATAGGTGGGATGACAGACTGTTCTCGAGATAGAGCACGCCAACGAGTTGCTTCTGCCTGATTAAAGGCAGGCAAAGAACAGAAACCGACCCTGCATGTTTGAAGTAGTCATCGGCACTGAATAGGTCCGACTTCGATGCATCGTCTAGGATCACAACATCTTGCGTGTGCGATACAAACTGCAGAATTGCATGCGGTAGAACCACGCTACCCGAGCGCTTGGTCACGACCGAGATCCCTTCCTGCGCCGTTGTTGCCTCTGCAACTGCTTCCAAGCGACCTTCTTCCCGAAGTAGAAGAACGCCCCGCTCGGCGCCAACATGCTCCAGCACCGTTATCATCAACCGTTCAATGAGCCGCTCAAGAACTATCTCGCCGGACACGGCCTGCGCCATGGTCAAGACCGCGGCAACATCCGGTTGCTGGAACTCGGACAAGGCAGCTTCCTCTCGCAGCTCGTCTGCTGTTTTTTCATATCGGAGCCCTAGATCTCGAGCCTTCCCTATCGCTCCCCAGGCCAAGTAGCATGATCGGGCTTTTCGTAAAAACGCTGCTGAACACGTTGCCAAGCCGGCTTTTGCACAAAATTGCCACGCCATCTCGTTTGCAACAGCTTCGTTTTGAATGAAACCATATTGCCTTGCCGAATAAACCGCTTGCTCGTATAAGCTGAGAGCTTCTATCTGCCTACCCTCAAGACGCGCCGTCTCAGCGGCCAAAAGAAGGCTTCGATTGCTAAAGTTTTCCGGGCTGGCCTCCGTGCAGGTGTCAACGTACGTCTTATGAATACGGAGCGCGTCGAGGTGTATCTGTCGTTCCGTCGTCGGGACGTCGTTAGCCACCGCGGCGTGGGTGAGCGCGCTGTAAAAATGATATTCCGCAACCTCGATGAATGATCTAGCGCTCGTGTTCTTGCCCGCTTTTCGTGCGGCGTCCAGCGCGCCATGGTAGTCGCCTTGTAAGAAAAGAACTTGCAGCCGGTGAATCCAATACCAGGCAAGTACGAGCTTCAACCGTTCGCCTGCGGTCAGAAGGTATTGCTCGTAGGATTTCCTATCTGGGAGTTTGAGCGCGTGGTGGGAATCATCTTCCCCGCGAAGGTCTTCAATAAAAAGGAGTTGGCCAACGGCTGCGTCTGCCGCGAGCAGAAATCCCGTCCTTTTCGCGTCCTCCCAAAAGTTTTGCGCCTCGTTTTCCACCGACGAGAGTTCGGTCCCCGAGATCAGCATTTGTGATACCAAGGCTTGAGCGGCAGCGACGCTGAAAACGAGATCAGCGGTCGCTTCTCCGAGTTTGATTGCATTGCGGGAGAATCGCTCCGATAGCGCCATGTGCTGCGTCCACGGGACAACAAAGCACCCGTAGCACGAGTAGACACGTGCTTTGAAACGCGCCATGCCCTCGGTCTCGACAAGTTCCAGACCGAGCTGTCCGAATCTGCCGCCCGATGCGTAATCACCGAACCGAATACCCAGCGGAATAATAACGGAGACGTAGGCATAACATGAAGCGTCACAGTTGCCGTGTCTCAAGCTCAAGGAGACCATCTGTGTATAGATGATGTCCTCTAGGTTTGCATCTGTGAGGATCGCCGGCAAAATAGTGTAGGCGAGCACCTCCATAGCCGCGAGCCATTCCGGGTCGGACATTTTGGGCAATTCCACAAGTTGCTCGATAGGTCGTCCCTGTAAGAGACGATATAGATCATCCACCGCCGCCCGAACCTCACTGTCGGATGGATGCGCAGTCCACTCGATGCCGAAATCCCGCAGGTATTCCAAAGCAACGTCTACGGCCTTCGCCTGGTCACCGAGCGTCAGGTAGAGCGACGACCGCAGGCCGACCACCGCTCCGCGATCTATACGTGTTCGTGCATGACGCGCCAAATCCATCAGATGCTTCTCGGCAACCTCATGCCGGCCCGAAAGATACTCGCACTCAGCACGCTGAAGCTCCAGTTGAAATTTCAGCGAATAGCGCTGCCATCCAGTTTGCCCCACGATAAGCAGACCGGTACGAAGATGCTTTAACGCGGAAAGGTAGGCGGCAGTCGCTTTCGCTCTCTTCCCGGCTTCGAGGCAGACGTAAGCAGCTTCGAAACGAATCTCACTCAAAGCGAATGACCGAATGCCGCGGCTGACCTGGTCGGCGACTTCGAACGCTCTTTGTCGGAGGGTTTCCGGCGAGATCTTCGAAATAAACGCGCTCCCGATCCTGAAATGAGCGGCGTCCCTTTCGTCTTCCGAGACCATGCGATAGGCGGCTTCTTGAACTTTATCGTGCGCGAAGACATACGCGTCGTTGATGCGGAACAAAAGACCCGCACCCACCGCTTCCCAAAGGATCCCCACGACTTGCTGGGTCGAGTTCTCCGTGACAATGCTGAGGATCTCAGCAGTCGCGCTTGTTCCGAGGCAAGCGAGCACCTTGACCATTTCCAACGTCAATGGCGGAAGTTTTGTCAGCTTTTTCACAACCAGGTCGGCGACGTTATCCGTTATCCGCGAAGCCTGTATCCGGCCCTCGTTCCACTGCCAGACGCCGGTCTCCATATCGACGTTGATCAGTCCCTCCGCCTCAATCGCCTCCAAGAAATGCAACACAAAAAAAGCATTCCCTCCGGTTTTGTCTTCGACGACTGTCGCTAGGTAGCTTACTGCGGGTGGGTCTGCTCCAAGCATATCGGCAATCAGTTGTCCAATCGCTACGCGATCAAGAGATGTCAGTCTGATCTCAGTTAGCCCGACAACGCCGACGCACATGGCCTTCCGTGCGGCAACAAACGGATGCTCTGGCGGCACTTCATCATCGCGGTAGGCGCAAATTACGAGTAGATGGCGCAATTCAGTGTCTGTTGTTATCCTCTCAAGAAGTTCAATCGTGGCATGATCCAGCCATTGGACGTCGTCAACGAACAAAGCCAAGGGATGGGTCGAGTGAGCAAAAACTCCAAGGAACCGACGGAACACAAGATGAAAGCGCTCTCCAGCCTCATGTGGCTGCAAAGGCGGCGGCGGAGGCTGTTCGCCAATTATCAACGCAAGCTCAGGAATGAGATTAGTCATGAGTTGCCCGTTCGGGCCGAGGGCATCGAGGAGATCGCCGCGCCAACGAGCCAGCTCGACGTCGCCTAAGCTGAGTATTCGGTGGACCAGCCGTCGGAAAGCTTCGGCGATGGTCGCATACGGGATATCTCGAGTGTATTGGTCGTACTTTCCAGAAGCAAACATGCCCCCGGCGGCCTGAACAGTCTCACGCAGATCATAGACGATCGAAGACTTTCCGACACCTGCCGAACCCGAAATCAGGACTACCTCCGTCCGTCCGGTTGTCGCGACCCGGTCGTATGCCGATTTGATTTCCGCGGACTGTTCGGCGCGGCCATACAGTCCGCCTGGAGCTTTGAGACGGTTCCGCGGCTCTTCGCTCGATACTTCGATCTTCTCTAACCTACCCGTCGCCATCCAAGCATCAAGGCACCGGCGCAGATCCACCTGTAGGCCGACCGCGCTCTGGTAACGGTCGTCAGAGTTCTTCGACAGCAGTTTCTCGACGATTGCCGCTATAACTGGTGGCACCCCATCGACGCGTTGATTGACCGGGATCGGCCGCCTCGCCACGTGAGAATGGATCCATTCCGCAGGGTCGAAAGCCACATAGGGAAGTTCACCCGTCAGCATTTCGTAAAATACGACGCCAAGCGAATAGAGATCGCTGCGGGCGTCGACATTTTTCTTGATCCTGCCAGTCTGTTCCGGTGCGATGTACTGTAGCGTGTCGGGTTTTCCCGCGGATGCGTCGTCCAGATCGAGATCGCCCGTCACCACCGACGCTCGTCCAAAACCCGCCAGCCGAACGCAGTCTGCGTCATCTATCAGAATGTTTTCTGGTCGAATGTCCTTATGGACGATGCCGCGTCCATGTGCTTTTGCGACGGCGGCGGCGACATTGACTGCTGCAGACAAGAACCGTCCGATTTCAAAAGGCTCGCGCAGAAATTTTCGCAGGGGTTGTCCGCCTGCATCGTGAAGGATCAGGAACGGCTTTCCATCGTGAAGTTCGATGCCCAGCGGCTTGGCCGCCCAAGAGGCATCTAACCAGTCGGTGATTGCAAGCTCTCGCTTCAGGAATTGCGTTGCATCTTTTGGGGCTATGCGCGACGTCGGCGTTACCATCAAAACCGAGGTGCCCCCCTCATGCGAGACATAGCGGTAGAGGGCGGAACTTCCGCCCTCGACCAGTGGCTCCAATAATGATTGAGACACAATCATCACGACGCTCCCATCGGCTTCCCACAAGCCGGATCGTGATCAAATCATTTCGCCTGCGCGAAAGCAAAGCCTTTGACAACTGGCAGCAATGCTAGACTTGAGCCACGCCACCGTCCGCAAAAAGCTCGGTGCCCGTAACGAAGCTGCTCTCGTCGGATGCTAGGAAAAGCGCTGCGTTTGCAATTTCCCGAGGCTTTCCCATTCTCCCGAGAGGGACGCCGGCAAGGGTCATACGCATCATCTCGCGCTTCTCCTCCTCGGTCGATCCCAAACCATGGAATCCCGGCGTCGAAGTCGGACCAGGAGAAAGAACGTTAACTCGGATGCCGCGGTGACCAAGATCGACGATCCACCCGCGAGCAAAACTCCGAATTGCCGCCTTTGTTGCAGCGTAGACGCTGAACGCCGGCGTCCCCGTCGACGCTGCCGTCGAACCGGTTAAGATAACGGACGATCCCTCCTTCAGAAGCGGCAACGCCTTCTGAACAGTAAACAGCGTTCCCTTAACGTTCGTGGCAAAGGTTCGATCAAAATGGTCCTCAGTAATATGTCCCAGCGGAGCAAACTCGCCACTGCCCGCGTTCGCAAACAAAACGTCGATATGCCCCGCCTGGGCTTTCACTAATTCGAAGAGACGGTCTATATCTCCAAGGTTGGAGACGTCACCTTGAACTCCGACAGCGTCGCCTCCAACCTCCCCGACGGCCGTATCGAGCTGATCCTGTCTCCTGCCTGTCATAAACACTTTGGCGCCCTCCTCCGCAAATCGCTTCGCGGTGGCGAGCCCAATGCCGCTGTTTGCGCCGGTGACCACGGCGATCTTTCCTTGAAGTCGCATGTCTTTATCCTTTGTGGTGTGGCGGCACGTCCGCCAAAATACGCTCGTCGCGCCTACAGAGCTAATAAGTTGGCGCAAGAGCCTGTGAGTTTCGGTGAGACACAACCTCGCAGCTCTCCGATGGGTCATCGGACCGCGATAGGTGCCAGCGGTTTCTGACAGTTGGGAACGAGGCGGGCGAAACCTGCCGCCCGCCGCGCTTTTCTCAGGCTTTGATGAAGGCGAGGATTTCCGGGTTCAAGACTTCCGGGTGCGTCGAAAGCATTCCATGCGGATAGCCTTCGTAGGTCTTGAGGGTCGCATTCTTCAGCAGTTTTGCGGAAAGCGGTCCCGAATCTGCATATGGAACGACTTGGTCGTCCGTCCCGTGCATCACCAGAACGGGGACCTCGATTTTCTTGAGGTCTTCCGTGAAATCGGTTTCCGACCATGCTTTGATGCACTCGTAATGTGCGTTGGCCGCCCCCATCATGCCCTGGTGCCACCAGTTGTTGATGAGCCCCTGCGAAATCTTGGCGTTTGGGCGGTTGTAGCCGTAGAATGGGCCGGTCGGCACGTCGATGTAGAATTGCGCGCGATTGTCGGCCAAGGCCTTTCGAAGGCCATCGAAGATCTCCATCGGGAGGCCTCCCGGATTTTTATCGGACTTCAGCATCACGGGCGGAACCGCAGCTACTATCACAGCTTTCGACACACGGCCGGGCTTCGCGCGAGCCACGTAATGCACCACTTCCCCCCCGCCCGTGGAGTGACCGACGTGAACCGCGTTCCTAAGATCGAGTGCTTCGACGACTTCGGCGACGTCCGCCGCGTACGTATTCATCTCATGCCCGGTACGGCTATGTGAGGACCGACCGTGGCCGCGGCGGTCATGCGCGATCACGCGATAGCCTTGGCTAATGAAGTAGAGCATCTGGTTATCCCAGTCGTCGCTGCTCAGCGGCCAGCCATGGTGGAACATGATCGCTTGCGCATCCTTGTTTCCCCAGTCCTTATAGAAGATCTCTGTTCCGTCTTTGACTTTCACGGTACCCATTGGCTCGTTCTCCATTTGTGATGCTTTGTGTTTGGTCGCAGCCTTCGCCGATGGGGCGACAGCAAGAGCGAGTGCAGCAGCCGACCCCGCAATGAGCGCATCGCGTCGGGTAAGGGGTAAGGCCAGTTCAGATGTCATTTTATTCTCCAATCCCAAGCCGTTATGCGTTTCTGTTCATTCTCAAAGTAAGCGAAATGGCGACAACGGTTCTTCGTCGGCAAGTGACTTGCCGCCGGTCTCATCCTCAACATGAGGCTGGCTCAGGCGTATGCTGCTGTCAGATTGATCGGCGTCTTCACAAACGGCACGAAACCTTCGAGGGATTCGATCCTATAAAGCCACGCTTGCACATACGGATAGTCAGTCAGATCTATGTTGCCTTCGGGGGCGCGTGCGACATAGCTGTAGAGCGCCACGTCAGCCAACGTCGGACGATCGGCCACGAGCCAGTCGAGGCTCCCGAGCTCATTGTCGAGGACGGCCAGCAATGCCTGCGATCGCCGCATTATCTCGTCGGAGACCGCCCTGTCGCCGACCAGCTTAATCCGGCGCGCCGCTGCCGGGCCGTAGGCGAGTTCGCCCGCAGCGACAGAGAGCCATCGTTGCACCTCAGCCGCCCTCAAAGGATCGGCGGGAAGCCAGTCGTGCCTCTTCAGCTTCATTGCGAGATAGACAAGTATGCTGTTTGAATCGGCCACAACGATTCCGTCGTCATCGAGCACTGGCACCTGGCCGAATTTGTTGAGTTCCAGGAATTCCTTCGTCTTCTGCTCTCCGCAGAGAATGTCCACTTCAATCAGCTCGACTGGTTCCTTCAACAGTGCAAGGAACAGGAGAACACGATGAGAATGGCCGGATATTGGGTGGTGGTAGAGGCGCATCTCATCTCCTAAACGACTTGTTGGATATATGACCGCAAGTTTTCGGGGTGGCTCACCTTAAGTCGAACTCATCGTTCGACGTGATTGTCGCTGCCAGAGTTGAACCGGTCTTTCGAGAACGTCGGGCGAAAACCCTTATTTTACAGCGGTCGCGGATACCCGGAAGTAATCGACCGCTTTGGCAATCATCTGTTGGACCTCGTCAAGACGGCCGGCGTCGCGTTCCTTCACGCCTAGCGCTCCCAGTTCTTCTGACAGCGAGTGGAACGCTATCGCAGATCTGCCCCCTGGGAGCTCGCGAACGAGGATCCGCAATGGCAAGTCCAATGCGGATAGAGGCGTATCGAGCATGACGGGCGTCCCCGCCTTGGGATTTCCATATATGAGAACACGGGTCTCCGGCATCGCCATACCGTTCTCCCGAGCTACCTTCGCATGGTCGATCTCGGCAAAGATCGTCAGGCCTGCCTTGTTGATGGCCATCATGATCGCCGACAAGGTGTCGTCGAAAGTATGCGTCGTACGATGTTCGATCGGTTTCGAGTGCATGTGCGAACTCCTCAGTGGCTCGGGTCGCCTTCCGGCTTAAACGCCCTCGTATACACAGCGCGTAAACAGCGCTGGCGGGATGACCCACTGCCCGAATTTCGCATCCCACTTTTCGGTCGGATTGGCCGCGATGGTCTCCTCGACCGTACGTCCATCCTTTTTCAGCTTGGCGACGTTTTCTCTTGCGCCAACGAGCATATCCCGCCAGACGATCAGATCCTGCCTGTTGCCGATGTCGCCGTGGCCAGGAATGACGATGGTTTCCTTGTCAATCATCTTAATGTCGGCCTCGGCGGCATTGATCTGCCCGTCGATGCTGCCGCCGGTCGAGTAGTCGATAAACGGATAAATGCCGTTCCACAGCGTGTCGCCTACGTGGATGATATTGGACTCTTCGAAGAAAACGGAGATGTCGCTGTCGGTGTGGGCTGGGCCGTAGTATTTCAACGCGATCGATTGCCCGTTGTGCCTCAGCATCTCCTTGTCGTTCTTCATAATTTGCGTTGGCAACGCGCTTTTCGGCGACGGAGGAAAATCAAAATTCCAGTCGTCTACACGTACCGCTGAGGCAAGGTGCTTGAGGGTGTTTGGATGGGCCAAGATCGCAGCACCCTCGGAGTTCAGCCACTCGTTTCCATCGGTGTGGTCGAAATGCCAATGTGTGTTGACAAGGTGGGTGATCGGCTCCGGACCAATGTCGGAAAGGGCCTTCTCGATACGTGTACGGGTGGCCGTTATGCCGGCGTCGACAAGAAGCTTGCCGTCCTTCCCTGCGATGACGCCGACGTTTCCTCCGGAACCCGTCAGCACGGAGACGCCGCCCCTCAGCTTCGTGGTCGTGATGTCCGCTGTCACCGCCGCCCGGCGGATAATATTGACCTGGCTTTCCGCCGCGGCAAACACTTCGCGCGGAGTCAACCATCCGCCGGTCGTCGCGAATGTCGCAGCGCCGAGGCAGCACAAGCAGAATCCACGTCGGGAGAGAGCGTTCGAATGTTTTGTCATGTGAGGCTCCATCTGTTGAACGAGCGTTGATGAATGAGTGCCGCCACGCAGGGGAGGCCCGCGTGGCGGCCGCCTCGACCTGATCGGCTGACTTATCAGTCGAGGACGTTGCCGCTTGCCATCGTCAAAGCTGAATGAAAAAGAAGAAATACTGCGCCTTAATCTATGGCAGCACCCTCTCCCTCATCTTACAGTCTTTGTAGCCTTGTAAACCGCTGATGGCCTTGCCTTACTGGTACCGATATCCACTCTTGGGAGCGAGCTAGTTGTCGTAAGGCGAAGTGAGATGCCGTGAGGCACCTTCCATTTTTATGCCCAAGCGCTTCGCGACCTAGACCTTGGTCTAGTTTTTCATCGCCGTATTTGCGCATGTTCTTACGTAAGTCGAATTGAATAGCTCCCCCCGCTTCATTACGATTGCTTAAAATCGCATCACGGGAACTCGTCTTCCGCGCGTCGCGGAGGAGGATACGGAGTCACCTAAATCAATACGACGGAACTTGGCAGCCGACGGGGAGTGAGCCATGCAAGTCCAGATGTCTTCAGCGATCGACGATCTCCAACCAGCGGACGGATCGACGTCAGTGCACTTGGCGACGATAGGCGAGATCGGAGGCGACGCAATTCGTTTCGGTCGTTTCTGCGCAATCCCGCATTCAAGACAGCTTTTGATGGATGGAAAGCCAAGGGAAATCGGCGGAAGAGCTTTCGATCTTCTCATGGTCCTCTTGAAGTCGAATGGTGGGATCGTCACAAAGATCGAGATCTTCAACGAGGTCTGGCCGTCAATGGTCGTCGAAGAATGCAACCTTCGCTTCCAAGTTGGATCGCTCCGAAGAGCTCTGGGCGATAACGGAGAAATAGTGAAAACTGTCGTTCGCAGGGGATACATGCTGGTCCGCGAAGGCTCCCAGGACGACCTCGTTCCTTCTGACGCAATTTCTCTTGATCCATCGTTCACAACCGTTAAGCCGGCGACGGCCTCGGCGATCGTGCTTATTGAGGACGATGAAGGGGTCCGCGACGCGATTTCAAGCCTGCTGCGTTCCGTGGGACTGGACGTAACCTCATATTCTTCTGTCCGGAGTTTTGAAGAGAGCACTTTGCCACAAGCGCCATCTTGCATCATCCTCGACGTTTGCCTGCCCGGCACGAGCGGTCTGGAATTTCAGGCCGAGCTCCAGAGAAAGGGGCTATCTTATCCAATCATATTCATAAGCGGTCACGCCGACGTGCAAATGTGTGTCCAGGCAATGAAAGCGGGCGCACTTGAGTTTTTAACAAAGCCGGTGCGCTATCAGGATTTGCTTACTGCCGTCAATATCGCAATCGGCAGGTCAGAGGGGGCCGTTTATTAGTATCGTTGATATCAGTCTAGCCGAACAAACGCGTGCCTCCGGGTGCGCGTTTCTCTGTCGAAATAGCTGAATCCCGCTACGCGTGTGATGCATACTGCTCAAGGAATTCCCACCCACCACAACTCACGCCACATCTCGACATCTCACAACATGTCCGAGTATTCGCACTGTAGGTTCATGGAAGCGAAACCAGCCCCTTCGGAAAGCAGTCCAGGGCCAAACGAGGTTACTCTCCATGAACAAAATACTCTCCATTTCGGCGGTGGTCGGCGCATTGCTTCTCAGCCAATCGGCACTGGCCGCGTCAAAGCCGACGGTTGTCCTTGTGCATGGTGCATTCGCCGAATCTGCAAGTTGGGGCGGGGTCGTCGCGAAGCTTCTCAAAGACGGGTACCCCGTGATCGCGGTCGCCAACCCATTGCGCGGGCTGAAGTACGACGCAGACTACGTATCGACCGTCGTTAAAACGATCGACGGTCCGGTCGTACTCGTAGGGCATTCCTATGGCGGGTCTGTAATCACCGACGTCGAAGGCAAGAACGTGAAATCCCTCGTCTATGTGGCTGGACTTGCGCCCGAAGACGGTGAAAGCGTAAGCGCTCTGGGAAAGAAGTTTCCCGGCAGCACGTTGGGTGAAACCCTCGCTCCTCCGGTATTGCAGCCCGACGGAAAGCACGACCTATACATTCTCCAGAGCAAATTTTGGAAGCAGTTCGCCGCCGACGTCCCGCAATCGAAAGCCGAAGTGATGGGCGTTGAACAGCGGCCAATCGCCGCCGAGGCCTTCGAAGATCCTTCGAGCAGCCCCGCCTGGAAAAGCCTTCCCTCACGGTTCATTTTCGGAACGGAGGATAAGAACATCCCTCCGACGCTCCACGCATTCATGGCAAAACGCGCCGGCTCGAAAGAGACCGTCGCGGTAAAAGGCGCCTCGCATGTCGTGATGATTTCGCACCCGGATCTGGTCTCCGCAATGATTGAGCGAGCCGCTGGCGACGAATAGCGCTCGCTCGTGCCACGCCTCTGAAATCATGGAGCATCCAATGCAGACCAATAGCGCCATCAAGGTGAGCTTGGGTACGGCGGGTGACGTGTTCGAGACGTTCGAAGAGAGCCTTCACGTCGAACACCTCAAAGTCGCTGACCCTAACATCTTCCTCGCGAAACTCACCCGCGAGAACGGCAACCTTTCCATCACGACCTCGCTCGCATCGGGTGCCGGAACATTCGTACTGGCCGCGCGCGACTCCGAACTACGCCTCGAGCAAAAGGGACGGCTTCTCTACCACGGCGTCATGATCGAAGACAGCGTGGCCTTTGTCGAGGGCCCCGATCCCATATCGGTCGAGTTGCAGTCCGACGCCTGTCTTTACGTCCTGACGTTTTTGCACGAGCGCCACCGGTGGCCCGGCGAAGTGGTGGGCGGACGATTCAACATCCGGGATCCAAGGCTGTTAGAGATCATGGGTGAGATCCTCGAGAGTTCTGTCGTACGCCGAAGCGAACTCACGCAGAACTTCTCAAGCGTCGCATTTGATCGCTACCAGGAGCTTCCACGCGTCCACCCCCTTTCGGCATGGCGGCTAAACCGCGTCAAGCGCTATGCAGAAGCGCGTTTAGACCGGCGCGTCACTCTCGAAGAGCTTGCCGACGTCGCAGGGTTCTCAAGAACGCATTTTGCCGCGACCTTCAAAGCGGCCACCTCCATGAGTGCGCATGAGTTCCTGCTCCGCCTTCGCATCCAGTCCGCGGCAAAGCTTCTGCATGAGACCGATCTTCCGCTCGTCGATATCGCGCTTCAATGTGGCTTCCAGAACCAGCCGCATTTTACGACGGTCTTCAAGAAGATGACGATGGCCACGCCGCGTAGATGGCGGGACGCCCGTCGCGGTCTGCCGGCTTCCTCTATTCTCTACCTGCAATACCGACAGAGTGCAGTTCGCGATATTCCACCAGACACTGGCGGGCAGTTACGCCACGACATGCACTGAGAGAACGCAGGCGCCGCAAGACCGGCTTTTTCCCAAGGAGTCCAGTATGACACGCATCCCACTTCACCCGTCCATCGAAGCCGCGCCGGAGGCTGCCAGGCCCACACTCGAAGCCATAAAGAAACAGATGGGCAGCGTCCCGAACATTTTCAGGATGATGGCGAACAGTCCGGCCGTCCTTGAAGCCTACGCCTCGCTGAGCGGTGCGCTCGGAAAAGGTAAGCTCGACAAGAAGATCCGAGAGCGGATCGCACTGGCGATAGCCCAGAAAAACGGTTGCGGATACTGCCTCGCCGCACACACTTACACCGGAACGCACGTCGCGAAACTCAGCATCGACGAGATTGCAGCAGCTCGTCGGGGGGGCTCCTCGGACGCCAGAGCGAACGCCGCCGTGAAGTTCGCCGTCAAGGTGGCGGAGGAGCGCGGGAGCGTCACGGAGGAAGAGCTCCAGACGATGAGGGCGGCCGGATTTGACGACGGCGAATTGCTCGAGATCGTTGCCCATGTCGCCGCTAACACGTTCACCAACTACATGAACGAGGTTTTCAAAACCGAAGTCGATTTCCCGAAGGTGGACCACCACGCCAACTGAAGGAAGTCGTCGACAAGCGGACAATATCCGCATGCCTGCCTAGTGCGGCCCAAGCCTGTGAATGTCGGTCGTCTCTCCTCGGGCACGCGGACCCGCCCGCTGCACTTCTCGTTCACAAAATCGGGCCTGAAAAATCTTCATTTGCGACGGGAAGTCAAACCGACCGGCGTACCCCCGATGGAGATGAACATGAGGACTTCCTTGCTTCGGACCCTGAGTGTTGGAGGCCCCCTGCTTCTAGCCTTGATCGCTCCCGGCAATGCCCAGAACACGCCCCCCTGGGTTACTGTTGCAAAACCCGTGGTGCGAGACGTCGTCGACAACGACGAGTTTATTGGACGCTTCGACGCGGTCGAGCAAGTGACCGTCAGGTCCCGCATTGGAGGTTATCTTCAGGAGATCCACTTCGAAGACGGCGCGTTGGTAAACAGGGGCGACCTCCTCTTTGTCATCGACCAACGACCGTACCTTAGCGCCTACAACGAGGCGACTTCGGCCCTCGAAGTCGACGCTGTTCGGACTTGTCCTCGCAATCGGCATCGTCGTCGACGACGCCATCGTAGTGGTGGAAAACGTCGAGAGAAACCTGGCGCGCGGCATGACGCCCAAGGAGGCATCTCACGTTACCATGGGCGAAGTAGGGACAGCAGTGGTCGCCATCTCGCTGGTGCTGATCGCGGTCTTCGCGCCGACGGCGTTCATTCCGGGCATTTCAGGTCAATTTTACAATCAGTTCGCAGTCACCATCTCCGTGACCACGGCGATCTCGGCGTTGAACTCGCTTACGCTGTCACCCGCTCTCGCTGGCATCCTTCTCCGAAGCCACGATAGTATAAGGGAGCCGAGGAACATCGCGAGCCGGGCCGGCGCGGTTCTGGCAAACGGGTTCAACACGGGTTTCGACAAGGTCAGCAACGGCTACTCATGGATCATTCGCAAGCTCGTCGGGGGCTGGATCGGCCGCACTGCGGCGTTGATCGTCTTCGCGTCACTACTTGTCGCGACGTGGTTCATGACGACGATCGTTCCTTCGGGATTCGTCCCCGTCATGGATCAAGGCTATGCGATCCTCGTCATCCAGTTGCCGGACGGCGCGTCCCTCGCCCGCACCGACGAAGTCGTAAAGAAGGTCGGTGCAATCGCCAAAGCGGTGCCCGGAGTTCGCAATGCCATCCAGTTTCCCGGCTTCAGCGGTGCAACGTTTACCGCAGCGTCAAACTCGGGATTGGTGTTTACGCCGTTTAAGTCGTTCAAGGAGCGCGAGCCAATCGGCGCTACGGCAAACAAGATCATCGCAGAGCTTAACGAGAAGGTTCAGGAAATCGAGGAAGCCTTCATCATTGCGATCCCGCCCCCTTCGGTGCGCGGCGTCGGAAACGCCGGCGGCTTCAAGATGCAGATCCTCGATGAAGAGAACTCCGACATGACGAGAGCGCTAGGGCTCGCCCGCGAGATGATGGCGGAGGCCGCATCCACCGAAGGCTTGACTGGCGTCTTCACCACATTCTCGAATTCCAGCCCCGAATACTACTTGGCAGTCGACCGAGACAAAGCCCGCTACCTAAACGTTCCAGTCACCAACGTCTTCAGCGCGTTGTCGATCAACCTTGGAACATCATACGTGAATGACTTCAATGCTTTCGGAAGAGTTTATCAAGTAAGGGCTCAAGCTGATCGACAGTTTCGGATGGACAAGGATGCCATGTTGGCACTGAAGGTGCGATCGGCAAAGGGCGCCTTGGTCCCGCTCGGGACGCTGATGGATCCAAGATACAAGCGGCCCCACTCTTGTCCAACGCTACAATATGTATGTCTCCGTTCCGCTTCAAGGAAACCCAACTCCCGGCACCTCGACTGGTACCGCTATCAAGAAAATGGAGTCTATCGCCGCCAAGATACTGACGCCCGGCGTCTCGTTCGAATGGACCGAACTTGCCTATCAGGAAACCCGGACAGGAAATGCCGGGGTCTACATCTTTGCGCTTTCGGTCATATTTGTCTTCCTGGCGCTCGCCGCTCAGTACGAAAGCTGGGTGCTGCCCTTGGCAATCATCCTGATCGTTCCCCTCGCCGTGCTCGCTGCCTTGATCGGGGTATCACTCCGGGGAATGGACAATAACGTGTTGACGCAAATCGGTTTGATCGTTCTGATCGGATTGGCCGCAAAGAACGCGATCTTGATCGTGGAGTTTGCCCGGCAGGCGGAAGAAGACGGCAAGTCAGTCGTTGACGCTGCGGTCGAGGCAAGTCACCTTCGTCTGCGCCCGATCCTCATGACGGCGTTCGCCTTCATCTTTGGCGTCCTCCCGCTTGCTTTGGCCACCGGACCAGGCGCCGAGATGAGGCAGTCTTTGGGGACGGCGGTGTTCTCGGGGATGCTTGGCGTGACGGTCTTCGGATTGTTTCTGACGCCTGTTTTCTATGTTGTACTGCGCTCGATGCGAAAAGGACCGATAATTGCCGTTGGGGTTGGGGCGCAACGCAGCGTTTGAAAAAAATTGGGAGAAGTCCGCGAGCCAGGTCCGGTTCTCGGACCAAGCTTCGAAAGCGGCTTCACACGGAGCTTTGCAACCGTTGGCTAGACTTTGAGGCCGTGATTGGTGCGGACGTGTTTTATCCGCAATGATTAGCGACTGCTGAAGTCGCTACATCATTGCGGGTTTGCCTAGCATTTTTTGGGAAGAAAGAGGTCCTTGCGACGTTATGAGTGCGAGGACCTCTTCCAGGAGATCGCTGCCTGGGCGCGTCATGTTGCGGCGAGGATTCCGCTAGCGATCACCTTGTAGCGGTGAGGCTTAGCCCATGTCCGGGACGACGAATGCGACGGACGTTTCCGTGAGTACACGGTGAATCGGGTCCGCCAACTGAACCAAGATTCTGTGGTTGCCGGCGGCCAGTCCGACCACGATCAGTGTTTCGCCACTTGCATCGACGAAGTGCCACGGAAGGTCGTCGACGGTTATATGAAGGTGACCAACTCGTGGTGACACGTCGAGAGCCCCTTCCCCGAACACCGGAACGATCCTGATGTTTTCGGTTCGGTACTGTATGAACACATGCCCGCGGGCAAGTGGGCCAGGCAACGGCGGGTCCACGATCAATCGAGGAGCCGGTTCGTCGCCGATCGCGACAAGGGGGGACGGTCCTTTAAAATACATGGCGGACCGAAAGGTGACATCGACTGAGTTCGTCATGACAACCTCCGAAATAAGGCCTCGATGACGGAGACGGTTTTCTCGCTTCGTTGGTCTGGCACGCATGATCGTATTGATTGGGCTTCGGTTCCAGCGAGATGCCGTGAGGCGCCGTTGATTGTCGTTGGTCCGCCGCTTCCACGGGGCCTTCGCGTCGTCCGCGCTAGGACGACAAGGCGGCCTGAATCGCCCGCAGTAAGGCGGTCGGACTTACAGGCTTCAAGAAGATGCTTATCGCGCCGGAGTTCCTGGCCCGATCGCCAGCGGCGACGTCGGAATGTGCGGTTATAAGGATCGTGGGAATGCGTGAGCTTCCCGATAGTCTTTCGAGCAGATCAAGACCAGAAATCCCGCCGAGCTGGATGTCCGTGACAAGACAAGCTGTTTTCTGAAGCTCCTCGGACTCAAGGAAATCTTCTGCTGAAGAAAAGGCAGCAACGTCGATCCCGGATGCGCGCAGAAGGCCTCGTAGAGCGTCCCGAACAGGCTCGTCATCCTCCACGCAGGCGACGAGCGATGACTTCGTGGTCCCGACCATCCTAGATCCTTTAATCCAATCTGTTGACGTAAGGCTACACCGATGAGGAAATTGCTACCTGATCGCCGAAATCCAACAAATCAAAATGACGCACCAGTTGCGGCAGCGTTTGCGCGTGCATTTTCTGCATGACGTTACCGCGGTGCAACTTCACGGTAGCTTCTGTTATTCCCAAAGCCGCAGAAATCTGCTTGTTGCGCTGACCCTCGACAACCCGAACTAGCACCTCCTGCTCTCGCTTCGTCAACGATTCGAATCCCGCTCGAGCATCTGACGCCGCCTGCTCCATCCGAGAGGAGCGCGTATCGCGTTTCAGAGCAGCGTGGATCGCGTCAAGGAGATCTTGTTCGCGCACCGGCTTGGTAAGAAATTCGACGGCTCCGGCCTTCATCGCCCGAACGGCAATCGGAACGTCGGCGTGGCCGCTCATAAAGATGACCGGCCTTTGGAACCCTTTGGAACGGGCCTCTTCGTAAAACTCGATCCCGCTTTGACCAGGCAGCCGGACATCCAAAATCATACAGCCGACCTCGTCCAGCTTGCCTTTTGAGGAAAACTCCGAGGTGGATGAGAAGGCCGAGACGCTGAATTTCATTGAGCGCAGGAGCCCGACAAGCGATTCCCGAACGCCTACGTCGTCTTCGATGACGACAACTTGCGGTGCAGTTGTCTCAGACGCGTTGTTCATCAATGCCCCCTTGCACATGGTATCGTCAGCTCGAAGACGGCTCCTCCCGACGGTCCGGGATGTGCAATGATCTTGCCGCCGTGCACTTCTACGATCGATCGGCATATTGCGAGACCCATCCCCGTGCCATCGGGTTTTGGTGGAGTAGAATGCTTCAAAAACCTGGTCGAAAGCAACAGGGTCTTGTCTGAGGCCGTAGTCTTCTAAGCGCACATTAACATGTCCACGTTGATTTTCTTGCGTTACCAAGCAGATTTTGCGGGGGCATTCCACACAGGAGATCGCCTCAGCGGCGGTCAGCATAATTTTTGAAAGCACCTGCTGGAGTAGGAATCTTTCGCAACTGACAGATCTCATCGGCGTACCGAGAAATAGGCGTGCCTCGATTTGGCGGCTGCGCAGCTTGGCTCCAGACCGTCTTCGGCCCCGGAAAACAGTTCCAATCCGTTTCCGCCGCGGATCACGCCCATCGCTGGAAGTGTGGTCACCGAGCGCAAAACCGGTCCATAAACGAGCGTCAAGATGGGTTGGGAGCTCGCCTCTCAATGTCGTGACAGACGGCTGGTCCGGCGTGGCAGCCTTCGAGAAGTCGTCCATTGCGGCCTTGCTTAGAAATCGATTCCGCAACCAGCCATAGAAGTGCGTCCGGAGCCCCAACCTGAGAAAACCACAGCGAGTTCGCTTTGTTTATCGAAATGGTACGAATTCAGCCTCCAACCCACTTTCTGCGTTGGCATTTATTCTCCAAGAAGGACTGGCCGACTCGTGTCACCGGGAACCACGACGCTCACGACCGTTTTCGTATCCTGGTTCGAGGCCGGTGTGATTTTTCTGGTCGGCCCGAGAGCGCTAGCCACTGCGTTCCCCTTGGCGTCTGTCGTGAACGCCGCTACCGGTGGAAGTTTGCCGTCGAACAAGACTTCGTAATCGGTCGCCGGCCGCAAATTGTAGACACTTACATCGACGGTGTCGATCAAGCCGAGATTTCGGGAAACGATCAAACCTCTGCCGCCCCTGCCGTCTTGAGATTTCAAAAGTGCTGTTGAGTTTTCGGGGGCATCTTTCCTTGGGGTCAGATTTTGCAGACCGTTGCCTTCAGGGACGGCATTGGAGACATAGATCAGGGCCTGAGGTGCCTGCCCGGAAGGTATGTGGGCGATTTTTGTATTGGTGGCCGTTTCCACCACATCGACCCCGTCTCCGTTCTCGAGAGCAAGAAAGATCCTGCTACCGTCATCGGAACCCCAGATGCCGTGCGGCAGCGCGCCAACTGCGATAGTCGTCACCAGGTCCGACGCTTGATCAGCACTATAGACTTTGACAAGATTTTCGCCTCCAACCGTGACGTAGGCTCTCAGTCCCTCGGCTGTTTTTGCAAAAGCCAAATGGTTCGTTATCGGGCCGGTGTCGATGACGCCCGCCACCGTCAGGGACTTGAGGTCCACCCTCGTCACCTTTCCGACATCCTTGTGGGTAAGCCACGCCTCCCGTCCATCGGGCGTCACTTGGATGAACGGTGAGAACGGCGAAACGACCGGAATCGATTTCAAAAGTCTTCGGGTCTTGACGTCGAACACTTCGACGACGGGGTTGAAGCTATTGCACACCACAGCCCGCTCTCCATCGACCGAGAACATGACCATTCCCGGACCAGAGGTTGTGGGAATTCGGGCGGTTTCCAGGTAGGTCGATGCGTCTATCACCGATATGTAATCTTCGCCACGAACCGTCGCCCATACCTCATTCCCATCCGGAGTGAAGAATGCCTCGTGGGGATTTCGACCAATGTAGGCGGTCCCTTTCACATGGTTTGTGGCGGTATCAACGAAGGTGACTGAATTTGTAATGGTCGATACGACGACAATCGTCCGGTGATTGGGTGAGAATCCGAGCCCATGTACGTTGACTTGCCCTTTGTATAAGGCGCTGAGGACGTATGGCCGCGGATCACCAAGCTTGATGTAGCCGAGAAGCCGGTTCGTCGATGGATCAACCACGCTTACGGTGTTGCTGTTTTGATCTGCGGCGTAGACACGGTCTTTCGAGCTCGGATCGGCCGACGCATCCTGCGCGAGGAGAAGCGCGCTCAACATTAAGATCGAGCGGTTCATCGCGCAGCCCCTTCGGTAGACACCCGCGCTGACATCTTCTCGAGCATGATAGTCATGAGCTGAATCTCATATTCCTGTTCGGTGACTATCGACTGGGCTAGATTTCGGATCTCCATATCGGACGTGGCCAACAGAACAGCCTTCGCCATGTCAACGGCTCCTCGATGGTGTGGCAACATCTGCTCCAGAAAGTCACGTTCTGGAATTCCAGACTGTGGCGCAGACATCATGGCGGAGTGCATCTTCGACATCGAGAGCCTCATCGACATCGAAAACGGCGTCGTAGGTGGCTGGTCTGTCGAACCGGCGTGGGCATGATGGTTTATTTGGTCGCCAGCCGCTGGCGTGGCGCAGGCAAGCAGGGCGAGGACAGGAAGAACGCGGCGCATGTCGGTTTCCTTCGGAATATCGACGCCGGTTTAGCATTCTTGAGACTGACAGCGCCAAGGAGATCGGATTAGCTGGCGTGAGACGCTGTGAGTTGTCGGCGTAGATAGCCGAAATGTCCGGCCAATTTGCACCGCACGGGTACTTGATCGGCAAGAGTGCTGATCATTCAGACAGCCGAAACTTATTCGTCGTCAGTAGGCGCGGATGTTCAGCGAATTTAACACCTCGGGCGTGATGGTGCCTGTCACCTTCAAACCGTAGTCCTCCTGCAATTTGGCGAGTGCCACCTTAGACTGGGGTCCGATTTTTCCATCGATGACGCCGTCATAGTAGCCAAAGAGGCTCAGTGCCTTTTGCACCTGGATAACGATCTGTCTGAATTTGTCCGAATTGCCAGGAAGAACCTTCCGTTCCTGCTTCAACGGGACTGCGGGATAGTAGCTTGGGTCCATGATCCCGGCTGCTGAGCCCGGCGTGGTCACGGTCGTGTCCGGCTGCACCCGGTAAAGTGGGGACCTTTGGTAGGACTGGCTCGGAGCTGTAAAATCGAGGTGTCCGCGCCACATATCCGCCACCGCCCAAAGATCGGTGGCTCGAATGCGACCGATGACTGGAATGGGAGCGATGGCCAGCGAGTGTGTAAACGTGCTGTAGCTGGAGGCGTTGGAAGATCGATAACGAAAGATCGCTTTTCGACATCATGGCGCTGATCGGCGCCGCGTCGAGCTTACTCGGTATGAAGCCAGCCGCGAGCAGCGTCGGAATCGTAAACAACCGCGTTTTCATAAAGGCGAAATCTCCCCAAACCCCTCTGAATGCTTATACCACTCGAAGAAGCCACCACAAGCATCGCGCGAGTTGCATGTCTCACAAACGTCAAGATACTTTCTCTTCCAGTCGGAAATGGTGGACGGCGTCAACCTCCTGTACGGCTCAGGCACCGAGCAAAGCGGAAAATTGTAAAGAGAGACTTCAATTCCGTGGGTGATGGCGATGTTAACCGCCGACTTTAACGCATCGAAATCTTTCGACGTGTCGATGAAGCTAGTGTCCCAGTTCATGCGACCAAAGCCAATTCGCTCTAACTGCATCAGCGCTCAGACGGAGATGAACGGAAGTCGGTTATGAATATGCCTTGCGAGTGCGGGCAAGTCCGAGAAATTCTGCCGCATCACAACGGTACGCAATTCGACTGAGGCGCCGGCGAGCATCAGCATCGACAACGTTTCCTCAAGGCGCACGAAAGCTCCTCGCTTGCCGACGATTTCGTCGTGAAGGGTGGCGGTCCGGGCGTACAAAGGAATCCCCCAAAGGATTCGATCCAGGCCAATCTCACTCAGCCGCGCGATGTCGCCTGGTTCGAAATGCTGCCATTGGTCAGAATGTGGAAGCGGACATCGGGGCGCAGAGCGGCCGACGTCTCGAGGAATGTAAACAGCCGCTCCTTGTGCAACATCGGCTCGCCCCCTGAGATGCCGACGTACGAATCATTCGGCGCGAGCGTTACCGCGGTGGCGAATTGGTCGAAGAGGTCGGAATGCTGTTTCTTCGGCGGTGGCTGAGAGCACATTACGCAGAGCTGATCGCATTGCTCCGTGACGAGTAAGGTGTTGTGCCTGGAATCTGCCCTTGTGAGACGATGTGCACTCGCCTGACCCGGCAGAAGGAGCAGCACGTCACCGCCAATCTCGGTGTTTGGGGGCGAGTGGACGATCAGAGAGAAACCACAGTAATCATATTCGTGAAGTTCGCCTTCACGTCCAATCAAGACAGCGTCATGATCAGTTGCGGCTGCGCCAACGTTGCAGAGCCTTACGACAAGGGGCTCAACAAGTCGCAGGGGGTCGATTTTAAGCCTCAAGTCGATCACGAGTGCACCTTCGCAAGCGCAGTGTCGAACTCAGGCATGCCCGCCCATATCGCGACAGATTTCTGCACCTTCGGGTCTTCTGAATAAATCAGTTCGAACACCTTATCGAAAATATGGGTATGGCGCTGACAGAAGTCCGTGAGGTTTTTGGGGAGATCGATCCGGCCGTAGCGCGAAAGATCATCGACGAGGTCGACGCCGCAATATGCCTGATTGAGTGCGGTCAACAAGCTCCGATCCAATCCAGTCCTCAGGTTTCCCATCGACAGATCAATCTGTCCAATGCGTGAGACCATTCGCGCCTCGTCGGTAGGATGGAACACCCCGTCGTGGTCGATAACGAGGTAGCTGTCTCCAAGAATGTTCGGGTTTCGAAGATCGGAGTGTCTGTTATGCCCTGCCCTCAGCACGCGCCGAAGACAGTGAACGAGATAGTACTCCTCGATCGGCTCGAGTGCGGTCCAATTGTACTCGACGACGGCGTCGATGAAGACGAATGATAGGCGTTCCACTTTTTCGCGCTCTTCAGCGCCTGAAACTGCTTCCTCGCGAATCCTTGATAGTTTACGGGCCTCAAAAAAGATTGATCGCATGCCGTGGGAAGTGAAGCTTGCAATCACCGAGACAGGTTCAGGCAGATTTCGGATGTCCAGTGTGGGTAACGCCGACAGCTTGGAAGAACCAAGTTCTGAAGTGACGCGGCGCAGATTTTGGAAAAATTCTTCGGTTCGCACGTCGGTGACCGTGCGTTGGTGCTTGTGGATCTCTCTATCCGCGTCGAGCGAGGTGCTGACGTGAGTGTCGACTGCAGAGATGAAATCCCATTCAGCGGGACCGAGCAATTGCAGGTTTGTACAGACAACACACTCGGCATGCTCGAAGCGTTGACGACAAAAGGCACGGTCGCCTTCAAGCAAGTCCAGCCGTAACAGGGGCTCTCCGCCTTGGAATTCCACCTTAAGACGCTTTGTCGTCAGGCTATCCAAAAACTTCAGGACGACTTCGAGCGTCGCCTCGTCCCAATCAAATCCCGGTGTATTCTCGTTGACGCGGGAAACCTGGCAATAGCCACAGGCTAGATTGCAGCGCGGGTCGGCACGAGAATGACGTAGTCGAGCCCAACGGGAGCATACAGTCTGTTTGCCCACCGATACATGAACGCGTTGAAGGACGGGTCGTCGACGCCAAGGTACGAGTGACCATTCTGTGCCAAGTACTCATGATCGCGGTCATCGAGCCTGTCCCTCGCATAGCGCCCAAGAAAGTCTTCGCCTGACTTGAAATATCCGCCCGCATCGTACGTGAAAAGAAGGTTGCCATCTGAAAGCCGGCCGAATTTCAATGGGAATACATTCATCGGCCCATCACTCCATGGATCAGCGCACTCCGAACCGATTGTGTTTCTGCGTAGATCTTCTGTCGGCAAAGTGTGAACTGGAAATCGCGCACGGCTTCGGCAAGGTCTAGACCGGCGGGACCCGTAAGCGTGATCGGGGGACCGATTTCCACCTGGACTGTGGGATTTAGATACGCAAAACGCGCGAGCGCATCTTCCAGAAACGGCAAAAACACCAACTCGACCAAGACTTTACGTGAATTTCTTAACATCATTTTTCGCCTCCCGCGCTAAAGTCGCCCGAAGGTCAATTGAGATTTTCGTCAATCGTCTTGTATCACGCCTCCAGTGGGCCGACGTAGCGTTTGGAGAGCGCTTTCCAATTCCCTTGGTCGAACTCGAAGAATTCGAGGTAGCATTGCTTTCGTCGTAGGACGCCCATTGGGTAGTGAAGAGCCTGCTCGAAAGCTGATACTTCAAGCTCAGGTACATGCTATCTTCGCCACCGCGAGGGAAGTTGAATGGTTGTCCCGTGCGATTGCTCGCTACGACGACGAATGTGCATCCTTTCCCGCACCCGATCTGAACGACAGAGTATTCGCCGGCAAAGTTTAGGCCCCCGTTTAAAGCGTTGCGGATACGAGTTCGGAAGCTGTTGAACTTTGCGTCACGCGCTTTGAAATCGGGAAGCTTTGTCTTTCCCGTGAAGATATCCTCCACGCTATAATCGTCAGGAGAAACATTGGAGAGCCGGTTCTGACCACTGATCCCGGACGGTTCGCCACCCCAATTAATAGGCCCGTAGCCAGAATCGTAAGGTTTCTTCGCGCCCCAAATCGTGTCCGCGTAGTCTTGTTCGGCCAGTATAACAGCGCTGAGTTTAGCATAAGGGGCTATGAAGTCGCCGAGCTTTTCATTTCCATGTGACGCTTGAAGCTCGGCCAGGACAGAGGCAGTGACCGTCGTCACGAACGTCGCCACCTGGCGTTTTCCCGATATTTCGTAGTAGTTGAAGAAAATGAGTGCCCCGTCACCGGCCAATGACACGGGGGGCCTCGCGTCGAACATAAGTCCGTTATGACCGAACCGCATGCGGATTGCGGAAAGCGAAGTTTCCCCATACTTGAAACCTTCGAAGTCGGAATACGCCCCGCCCCCTTGTCCGCCCCAATCCGTCTCCAAGTACACGATCCTGCCGCTAGACCGTAGAAACGTAGCGGAAAGATCATTGCCGCCCGGCAATGCAAAATTCACCGCGGAGTGTGGCCCCAGGCATGAGATGAGGTCTGAGCGACGCCGAGTTGATTGAGAGCGCCTTTGTCGCTGCCAATGGTGACGCCGGAGAGCGATTGTGCGGTTGCGGCACTCCCCCAATCAGCACAGTCGAAACGATCGTCACACCCACGTGTGTCGCCCGCACAGCAAAGAGGTTACTCATGATTGAAATCTTGATTCGGACCCGTCAAACGAGAACGTATTGGGTTGCGCGGGATCGGCAAGGCGAAAATTCGTCATCGGTAAACGCGGTGCAAGCCGTGGGAGATGCTTTCTTGCCTCTGGCTTTTGCTGGTCCTAGCGAGTTATCGTGAACACTTTGTCGAATGCAACACATGCCTCCGGATGTGACCGTGCTCGCGGTGGGCATTGCGGAGCCATCAACGGGCGGATCACGATGATTTTAAGCACCGACGCCGCTCTCGTTGGCTCAACCCTGTTACTACTCGCGACAGCCGTAGTTCCTTGGCTCATATCGCGCTGGGCGCTCTGGACACGGGCAGCATGGCGCGTGATGGCGTTCGTCGTGCTGACATTCTTCGTGCACAAGGCCCTCGGCTCTCCCTTAGCTCCCCAGTACGATCTACAGCAGCCCGATGTACGCGCCTGGCAACAGGTGATCGAATTTGGCTGGTGGATCGTGACGGCCCAATGTGCAATCGGCCTGACAAGATTGTTCGTGGTGTTCGATACCAAGCCACGCGAGAGCCGCATCGTTTCTGACCTCCTGGCCGCAGTCATTTACCTAGTTGCTTTGTTCGCCATAATCGATCTGGTCTTCTCCGTACCGATCGGCGGACTGTTGGCGACCTCCGGTGTTATCGCCATCGTACTTGGGCTCGCACTTCAAAGCAGTCTCTCGGACGTGTTCTCCGGTATTGCGGTGGGAATTGAGCGCCCATACAGCGTCGGCGATCTGATATGGGTCGAAGGTGGCATCGAAGGGCGCGTCATGCAGGTAAACTGGCGCTCGACCCACATTGCAACGCTCAACCGAGATGTAGCGATCGTCCCAAATAACGTGATGGCAAAGGCTCGTCTGGTTAATCACAGTCTGCCGACGACCATCCGCGGGGTTTCGATCACAGTCATGCTAGCGGCCAACGAGCGACCAGATCGATGCATGTCCGTCCTCACCGCCGCGGTCAAGACGTGCACGCTGCTGGCTGACAAGCCACCGCCTTCGGTGGCCCGAAGCGAACTACGGGGTGACGGCGTCGCCTACGACATCAGTTTTGCTATTCCGAGTATCGAAGCATTCGTTGACGCGCGTACCGAGTTGCTTGGCCACGTCCAAAACCATCTTCGCCATGCGGGGATCTCTTTGGCAGTTGCTGGCACGCAAAGCGTGACAAGTCCCGAAGTCCCCACCACAACCATCCTGCTTCAGGAATCGGACTGGTTCGGCATTCTCGCAGCTGAAGATCGTGCGCTGCTGGCGGAGCACCTGGAAGAGGTCTGGTTCGCGGCCGATGAAATTTTGATCAAGCAGGGCGATGAGTCCCACTCCATATTCATGATTGCATCAGGAAGTGTGCAGATCACGGATCCTAGCGTTGCGAGCGACAGAGTGATCTATCGACTAGGTCCGGGTGGAAGTCTGGGTGCGATAGGCATGATCACGGGGCGACCTTACGCCGCTACGGCGTCGGCACTTACTCCAGTAACTGCGTACAGGCTGGACAAAGCGGCGGTGTCGGATGCAATCGCACGGAAGCCGGAACTCGTTCAGAGCTTAGAAGTGTTGGCCCGACGGGGTCAACTCATGCAGCGTGCCGACGTAGTTGGGCACCAAGACGAACACAATGCTCCAGAAATGTTTCTTTCGAAACTGCGGGGGTTCCTGCGAAAGATGTCAGAAAAACCTCATAGCTGAAGTTGTTACACATACGGCAAATAGGGGAAACGACTCTTGGCGGCTTCTTCATTAGAAGCGGTACCTCTATAGCGACCCGAAAACGACGAGGGGAACCTTGGGTCCTTGCCAAGATCCGCCGCCGAACCGATATATGAACAAGTCTTTTCAAAGCCGCGATCTCCGTCAACCCCGTTTTAACCAGGAGAACCGTCTCATGGCACCCATGCAATCAATCGCTCGCCCTGATGGCCCCATCGACTTAGAAAAGGCTGTCGAAGCGATACGACCATCATTTAATGATCTCATTTTGCTAGCCGATGTAAGCGTGGAAGCTGCTGCCGGACCTGAAACGCCGGAGGTCTTCATTCATCTTGCTGGAAGGGCGGAGAGCGTAGGATGGCCCATGAGCGTCGCGGTTGATGCGATCCGACAGCTGGCGCGCGAATATCTTGGCGCGAGGGCAACATTCGCAGACTGAGCGACCCAGCACTGATTGATCATTGGTCCCTTGTAAGGATTACTGTAGCACAATTGCCGGAAAGTTCTTGCACACTGGGATCGATCCCCTCAATCCCGAGATTGAAGATGGCCTTGTCTAGGCTCTGCAACTGACTGTCGGCGTCTGGCCTTTCACCTTCCATCGCGCTGAAGGTCGCGACAGCGCCCTCGTCGCCGATGACTACTGTAAATCCCGTCCTCCCGGTCGTGTAGATGGACTGGACGATTTTTCCCTTGCAGTGTTCTGAAAAACTCCGACCAGCCATAATCAGTTTTTCGCAAGAACCAGGGCGGGTTGCCATACCAGCAAGAACTGGGAGGTCCTGCGCGTGGGAAGTTGATCTCATGTCTTGCCCGGCGATGGATAAAAATGACACCAAAAAGAAGCCCAGTCGATACATCTCCAAATCCAAATCCGATCACTAGCTATCATCATATCTCTCTAAGGTTGAGATTTCGCCAACAGGCCAGAATTGGCGGGTAAGTGGTGCTCGCTCAATTTAACTCCACCTCACGCGAACTCGCTCGGCACAATATAGTATTGGACCTACAATCCCGCCACACGGATTGCGACGAGCTCCATCGAAGGAGCCCGCCCAGAAGCGCAGTCCCAATCGGAAAGCGCGGGAGAGAGCAATGAAAGTCAACTACGCATGGCCTTTGTCATTGGGAATGCTAGCGGTTTTGATTTCGCTCTCGATTGCCATCGCAGATGATGGCGCCTCCAGTTCACCCATCTTCGGAGTCAGACTGCCCGACGGATACCGAAAGTGGGAGGTGATAACGGTCGCGCACGAAGCCGGTAAAAACAACGATATACGCGCGATACTGGGAAATGACATCGCGCTGAAAGCGTTCCGGGACGGGACGCGCCCGTTTCCGGACGGAACGGTGATTGCGCGACTGGCGTACCGCTACGAATCCTCCCCACGAAACAACGCCGTTTTTCCACAACCCCAGTCGTTTGTGGCGGGCGCCGCCACCAATGTTCAGATAAGCGTCAAGGATTCAACCAGGTACGCATCGACTGGAGGTTGGGGCTATGGGCAGTTCGAAAATGGGCATGCCAATCCCAGCAAGGAGCTTATGAACTCCTGTTTCACCTGTCACACCAAGCTTAAGTCCGACGACGATCTAGTCTTCAGCCATTATTCGCCATGAACTGCGCAGTCCTCTCGATGCACTGGCACTGTCATATGGAGATTCCGAGATTTGACCCGATCCATGAAGGGTGGCGGCGTCGAGCGGTTTTTTTCGCGGGCGGCAACAGAGTGCGAGGGCGGCATCCAATCTTTGCCGCCGCTCTGTCCCTTTGGTTCACTCAAAAATCGACTGATCGATCTGCAGAGCGGCTGCCACGCGGCGAAGCCGTACAGGATCGGCGTCTGCACCGAGTTCGATTGTGTCGATTTCTTGCGTCGTCAGACCGCAAGTCTCAGCAAGGTCGTCAACCGAGTAGCCGAGTGCTTCGCGCGCGCGCCTGACAATTTGACCAGCTTCTCCCTGCACTGTCTTGGCAGGTGAGAAAGCCTTCAGATTACTAATGGACATGGTCATGGGATGTCCTTCGTATATTTGGTTGTGAGCCGACAGGCTCAATTTAGACGGCCGGGTCGAAACTCGGTTCGCGGCGTCCCATGACCGTCTATCAAGGCTTCCAACATTCTTTAGTGGAACAGCTTGCGATCCGAAGCAGGGTGCTCGTATGCCTGCATGAAATGCATTCCCTGCTCCAACAGCAGACTTGCGGCTTCGACATGCGTATCGGAGCGCTCCGTCGAACATCCGATGATCGAGTATGCGATGGACACAGCGTTCGCTGCCAACGGCGCATTGCCGTTCTCGAAGGCGTCATCCGCCATCGAGCGCAACGCCTGCACGACCACGGTCACCAAGCTAGCTCGCTCCTTAGACGTCATCTCGCTCAAACTTTTCGGTATCGTATGCATCCAAGGCTCCTACGCGCGCGACCTCGTACAGCAGATTGCTGGATGTTCGCCGCAACATTTCCGTGAAGGTGTTTACTGATAGCGGATATGGGAGCGGTCATTGCCTTATACAATCGGCGGACCATGACCCCAGTGCACAGCTGCTGGGCATCTGATGCAAGAGTAAGCGCTTTTAGCGAGCTGCCTGGCTAGCAAAGGCCTGTCTCGACTTGCCGACGCGCCCCCACAGAACAAAGGGATTTCGAATGGCTACAGGTACCGTTAAGTTCTTTAACAATGATAAGGGTTTCGGTTTCATCACACCGGAAAACGGAGGTCAGGATTTGTTTGTTCACGTATCGGCCCTTCAAGGCGGCGGCTGCCTGCTGGAGGGACAGAAGGTGAGCTAAGAAGTGGGCCAGGATCGAAGGACTTGAAAAGCCAAAGCGGAGAACGTTCGCGAAGTTTGATTTTAATCCAGCTTTGGGCTGGATCCTCTGTGCCCTTAAAAGGCGGCGCACGCGAAAGTGGGTTCGTGGCCTTTGATGATCAGATCCTCGTCACGGGAATGAAGTCCCACTGTCATGTGACCATTCTCGTGAAATGAGGTTTGCCGACTGCGCCGTCGATGATGAACGGCGCAGTCGTAAGCTGGGTTAGTTACCGAGCCAATGATACTCAGCGATCGACGCCCGACCCGTCTTTTTGTCGTAGAGGCACATCACATTCGTTTTGGACTTTCCTTTGCCTGCAGACTCGCGAAGCAGGACTGCGACCTTGCCAGCCGCGTCATCGAACACGATCGGCGCGGAAGCTTCTGGGGAAACCATCCTCGACTGACCGATACAAGTCCCGTTCACCTTCGCAAAAAGTGCGTCCCAGGCCTTGCCGCTTGAAGCATGCGCGGCCTGAGCGGCGGCGACCAGCGACAGTGCGGCGATAGCGAATTTCCCAATCATGACATGTCCTTTATGAAAATCGGCGCCACTTGGCGCGACGCCGTCATTGACGACACAGGAGGCGAAAACAAGGCGCCCGGCAACGTTGCCGGTGAAGTCGGCTCGCCCTCCAGCTCAGTTTTCTAACGATGGGTCAAGCTCTCTTGCCGTCCAAAAGATGCGGCATCGATCCCACTATGCCCGGTCTGAGTTCCTGCGGCAAAAGACCGGCAGGAAGGTTCTGATACGAAACAGGACGCAGGAAGCGTCGGATCGACATCGTCCCGACCGACGTTGTCCGGCTGTCCGACGTAGCCGGGAAAGGCCCGCCGTGCACCATTGCATCAGACACCTCCACGCCGGTCGGCCATCCATTCGCAAGGATTCGTCCGACCTTCCGTTCGAGGATCGGCAATAGCTCTGAAGCGTCTTCGAGGTCGCCGTCATCGAGGTGAAGGGTTGCTGTCAGCTGCCCTTCGAGCGCATTCGCGACCGCAAGGACATCAGAGAAATCGGCGCATCGAACCAACAAGGCCGACGCTCCAAACACTTCTTCCGCGAGACTTGGATCGGCGCAAAACTGCGAGGCAGTCGTTTCGAAGAATGCTGCGGCCGTACGGTTGACGCCGTCGCTGTCGCGGCCTCTCGCAACAGTCGAGACGCCGGTGTGTCCGGCCAGTCTCGCGACACCGTTTAAAAATGCGTCATGGATGCCTGCACTCAGCATTGGTCCGGCGTCGTTCTCTTTGAGAGATGTTGCGGCAGCCCCGGTGAAGCGGTTGACATCCTGGCCGTCTATGGCGATCAGCAAGCCTGGATTGGTGCACAGTTGGCCCGCCCCCACAGTAAACGAGGCAACAAAGGCAGTCGCCATCTCCTCCGCTCTTGACGCTAGCGCTTGTCGAAGCAGGAATACCGGGTTCACGCTCGACATCTCGGCATAGACGGGGATCGGTTCGGCACGCGCGGCGGCGATGGCCTGCAGGGCAAGACCGCCTATCCGAGAGCCAGTGAAGCCGACAGCCTTCATTGCGGGATGGCGGACAAGCGCTGCCCCGGTTTCATTCGGACCGGTCACGAGTGAGAAGACACCTTCCGGGAGACCGCAGGAGGTTACGGCGGCCTGGATTGCACGGCCGACCATCTCACCAGTTCCAGGATGGGCCAGATGCCCTTTTACAACGACTGGACAGCCAGCGGCGAGGGCAGCAGTCGTGTCCCCTCCAGCAACCGAGAACGCCAGCGGGAAATTGCTTGAGCCGAAAACTGCGACAGGCCCCAGGGGAATCTGACGCAGGCGAATATCGGGGCGGGGCAGAGGCTTTCGGTTCGGCATCGCGGGGTCCACCCTGAGATCGAGCCACTCCCCGTCCCTCACTACCCACGCGAAAAGCCGGAGCTGTTTGACGGTCCTGTCGAATTCTCCCTCGAGCCGAAAGGCAGGCAGACCCGTCTCGGCGATCGCACGATCGATCAGCGAACTGCCGAGATCGGCGATGTTGGCAGCGATCGTCTCGAGAAATACCGCTCGGGCCTCCAAATCCAACGCTCGATATGCATTAAAGGCTGCATCCGCCAATTGGCAGGCTCGATTGACGTCGGCAGCGCTCGCCATGGAAAACGGCGGTTGAAGGCGAGCCCCCGTCGACGGGTTGACGGCATGCATCGGCTTCCCCTGCCCGGTCATTGTAGACTGTCCGATCAGGATTTCTCCGGTGACTTCAGTTGTCATAGAACGTCCTCTTTGACTGCTGTGAAGATTTGGTATGGCCAGTCGCGACTGCCAGAGCATCACTGCACGTCTTTGGCCGACCGGGTCAAACGAATGATTTCGCCCCCTACCGGTTTCACCATTGGCGACATCGGTGTCATTCGTCCCTTTGCAATTAGGTATATTGTCCCCGCCGCGATGAGCCCGACAATCACATTACCGACCAAGAAAAGATATGGCGCCAGTGTAGCAACGGCTCCCACTTCACCGCGTTCGACCATCCTAACCGCGGAGGACGCAAGCGCGCTGGCACCGAACGCGACACTCCAGTAGGACGCTGCGAAACGGTGCGCCAATATCCAACCTCCAAGTCGGAAGAGTAGTAGGGCTTGCAGGATCGCATATCCCAGCAATATGTGAGCAAACGTGTCCGGCGGACCGGTGGTGATGCTGAGGTAGGCAACGCATCCTACAGCCGGCGGGGCAAGCTGAATGCCGAGAGTTGGACGCATCTCCTCCGGCATTTCCGCAACGGTCAGCATTCGTTGGAGAAGCACGGATTCGATCGCCAGCCAGGTAAACATCCCTGCCCCGAAGGCGAGCTGTCCCCAATCCGGGTGTCCAAGCACGCCTAAAAGGATGACGGAAACGAAACACGTGGCAACCGTTGGAAGGTAGAGTGCGGCGGTGGTGGTGCCCGGGTCACGAGCGCCCCGCCATAGGCGCCCAGTGCTCCAGATTGCGTATGAAAACGCAAAGGAGCATCCGGCGATGAAGAACGTCCATGCGCCTGCCTTGGAATACGGAAGCAAAGCCAGAGCGACTAGCATTGCCGAGACGCCGACCAGCCCGATAAAACAGAGCCGAACCGGGTGCCTCGCCTCCGCCAGCGCCTCGTGCTTTGCTAAAATCCATTTCAGGCCATAGAGGACAGCAAGTAAAATCCAGACGGCCACTGCGGCCAGGCTGATTATCTCGCCGATCACCGGCGGCAGCCCCCAAAGTTTGGAGGCGGCTCTCCACGCACTCCCGAGCCCTGCCAGACCCAGCACTATTCCGAAAAAGGACGCGGGGACTAGCGGCAAAGTCATCTTGGTTTCCTGTCCTCTGTCACTAGGCCTTCAACCTGAAGGGCGGCATCTTAGCTCTGACAGATCGATAAGGTTGTTCTTGCGCTCCCGAAGAGCGAGGTCCGCGGGAGAAGCCTTAGAAAGATTGAAAGGATCAACTCGTGGCCAATGTGACGAATTATCCGCCGAAGCACGAGCATGTTCCTGTGAGATCCAGTTAGACGCGATGGGATGATCAGGTGGACCCCTGGATAATGTGGCGAAGCCTTGTGTCCTCGAGATCGAGCTCCCTCTCGATTCGGCGCCTCGCCTCATCGTCTAGTCGCTGTTCAGCATAGAGAGACGCGATCTCTTGGCGCTCAACCTCGATGAGCCTCAGCTGAATCTCCGGATAATCAGAATTGGCGCTGCCCTCCTCGCGGTTGTGCTGAATGCGCTTATAAAGGATGTGGCGGTCCTCATGTTTCCGTCTGAGCTCGGCGAGAGACTCGGCTGTCCACGTCCCCTCATTAAAGGTCTCAAGCTCGCTTAGAACTTTTTGAACTGCGTCCAGGCGTGCCTGGATTTCGCGAGACCGCTTCTCGCTGGCTTCAGCGGCACCCTCGTTTGCCAATCCCAACCGACGGACGATCGAAGGGAGAACCGCATCGACGCCGATCATGCTGGCGATGATCACGCACAGCGTTACAACGAGCAGCATCGGCTTGGCGTTTGAGCCGTCGGAAGCGATTAGGTCTGGAATTGAGAGCGCCGCGAGCAGCGACACGACGCCGCGAACTCCGGTCACACTTATCACTGCTGCGTATCTCCATCGCAAAGTGGGTCCGAACCCGAACCGTCTGGCCGCGAGTTTTGGGAGGAAGGTGCCTGCAAACACCCACAGGAAGCGTAGCACGATCACAATCAGACCGGTCGTTACGGCCACCGCAAGGTAGTGGGTCCATATGCCCATGTCAGCGGATTCGATGATGGTGCGGACTTGGAGGCCGGTTAGGAAGAACGCCACGGCTTCGATCACATATGTGACGAGATCCCAAGCGAAGTAACCCTGAAGCCGGGTCGCTGGAGCGATGTATCTCGGACCGTTCCACGACACGTAGACCCCGGCAGCAACGGCAGCCAGGACACCCGAACCGCCAATTGCCTGAGGCACCCAAAAGGCAAGGAAGGGCGTCATCAGCGAGAGAATGATTTCGACATGTGGATCACGCGCGAGCTTGCGTAACTCGAGAAGAAGCCTGCCGACAGCCATTCCCCAGGCGATCTCGCCGACTACGATAAGGGTGAAGCGCCCCGCGGCGGACAGAAGCGAGAGGTCTCCGCCCTGCAGAGCGCTGACCGTGAAACCAATCAGGATGAGCGCGGTCGCGTCATTAACTAGCCCTTCGCCCTCGATGATCGTGACGAGCCGGTCCGGAACCACGAGCCGTTTGACGATAGCCATCGGCGCAACGGCGTCTGGAGGCGCAATGATCGCGCCAAGCAAGAGGCCTATGAGCCAGTCGATCCCGAAAAGTGTATTGAGAACGTAGGCGACGCCGAGAGCGGTGAAGATGACCCCGCCGATCGCAAGAAATGAAATCGTTCCGATATTGTACTTCAAGCCCCGCCAACTCATTCCAACGCCGGCGCTATAGAGAAGCGGGGGAAGGAGCAGCATCAGAACGATTTCGGGCTCGATATGTACCACGGGAACGATCGGAACAAGTCCGATGGCGACGCCCGCGATGACGAAGGCGATCACGCTGGAGATGTTGAAGCGCTTCGCGATCGCGCCCACGAATGCGACTGCTCCAACAAGCGCGAATGCAAGAAAAATTCCTGAGTGGTCCATCCCGCTCCTACACTGTTCAATCATCGTTAGACGCTCACGCAGAGCCTATTCAAGAGGACGCGATCGCGCGGAAAAAACTTCCTTGGCAACAAGCAATTCGTTCATAGCCGCCGGGAAACCAGAGTAAACGGCCGTTTGGATGATCAGTCCGATTATTTCGTCGCGATCCAACCCGATGTTCATAGCCGCTTCGATCTGAACCCTAAGTTGGGCCGACGCATTTCCCAACGCTGCCAAGGAGGCAATGGCTGCGATTTCACGTGAACGCAAATCTAGTCCGGGACGACTATAGATATCGCCAAATGCGAATTCGAAAATGTATCGGGAAAAATCGGGAGCTATGTCGGACAGTGCCGCAATAACTTTGTCGTCAGCGTCCCGGTCAAGCTTATCGACGATCTGCCTGCCACGCTCGTATCGACGTTGTTCGAGATCGACCACACTCTGCGCCATAACGCTCGTTCTCCCCGCCGATCTGAATTCAAAGCATGATCTTGCAACTACGGCGCAAGTCTCTGATTGTATTCTCCTTTGGCAGGAAAGGCTGTGATTTCGCGTTAGATGGAGTGAGCCGCCTTTGGCAGAGGACCGAATGTCACTGTGAATATAGTTCCGCTTTGACGAAAAACCTCGATTGTACCGTGAAGCTGATCAGTTAGGTCGTGAACGAGTTGCAGGCCCAGCGTATCCGCCTGATCGCTGTCAAAATCTTCGGGCATCCCGACGCCGTCATCTCCCACCGACAGGACGCTTGAACCGTCCTCTAATGCTTTTAATTGGACTTCGACACGGCCCCGCCGGCCATCCGGATAGCCGTGCTTGAGCGAATTGGAGACCAGCTCGTTGATGATCAAGCCAATTGATACCGCCCGGTCAAGGTCGAGCTCCATGTCGTCAACAAAAGTGACCAACTCAACATTCTGCCCCTTCATACTGTAGGCATGCATGAGATTGGCGCAAAGGTTCTGGACATGTGTCTGCATAGATATATTCGCAAAGTTACCCGCCCGGTAAAGGTTTTCATGGACAAGCGCCATTGATCGAACACGATCCCGGCTCTCGGCAAACAGTTCCGAAACGCCGGCGTCGTCTATCCGTTCAGCTTGCAGACTAAGCAAGCTGCTTATGAGCTGAAGATTGTTTTTCACTCGGTGGTGGACCTCCTTCAACAGCGCCTCCTTCTCTTTGAGCGATGCTTGAAGGTTGCCGTTCATCCGCTTTTGTTCGGTGATGTCTCTGCAAATTGTGGCGATGCCGTTGCGCTCACCTGTCTTGGAATCCAAAATGAAGAAAATCGTTTTGTGAACAGGGATGACCTCACCGGTCAGCAGGTGGCGAAGGGAGCACTCGCCCTGCCAGTGCCCCTCTCGCAAGAGAATGGGAAGCACGTGTCCCGTAAGTGCTGCGAACGCTTCGGCCGTCAGGAAATCACCCATCTGGTAAGACGCGAGGTCTTCGTCGAGGTCAAGCCCGATCGTCCGACGCCACGCATCGTTCACGTAGGTGATGTCGTATATTGAAGCTGCATAAGCGATGCACTCGTTGCTGTTCTCGATCAGAGAAACCAACCGCCTCATCTCATCGTCGTTCTTTTTTCGATCAGTGATGTCCAGGACCGTCACGAAGTATTCGGCGACCGCTCCAGTGCTATCGAAGCTCACCTTGTCTCGGGCGTGGACCAATTTTACTGATCCGTCCGATAACAATATCCGATGCTCGAAACTTGCGTCGCCGGAGGGCTGGGTCGCGGCCCGCCGTGCTTCAATCAGCGGTCTATCGTCCGGGTGGATACGCTGTAGAACTGCCTCATAGGGCAATCCGCGCTCATCGGGAGCGAACCCGAAAATGCGCGCGCATTCAGCGGACCACGAAACACGGCGCGTTGCGGCATTCCACGTCCAACTTCCGGCATGACTGATCATTTCACCATCCGCAAGCAGGGTCGCGCTTTTTCTGAGCGCATCCTCGGCCTGCTTCCGCTCAATGATGATGCCCGCCAATCGAACGAGTTGCTCGGCGATTTTTATCTCATGAGGCATCAGCCCCCGTGAAGATCGAAACAGCACGCCAAACCGACCCAGCAGTCGACGGTCGAACGACAGTATCGGCGTGGACCAGCAAGCCCGAAAGCCATTTTCCAACGCTAGGTCGCGGAAGGGCGATGTCGTAGGCTGATCCTCGACGGCAGCGCAAAAAGTCGTCTCTTGGCGTATGGCCCACTGTTCCCAGAGCGACGCACCCATTCCAGCTTGGCTTCGTTCAAGAATTGTCCGCGCGAACCGTTCCTCGGCGCTTGGCGCTTGGCATTGCACAATTCTACGGCTCTCTGGATCGAAAAGAATGACGAGTGCGACAGATCTCTCGATAAATCGCTCAAGCACCAGGCTAAGCTCGTCGATAATCCGCGGCAGCGCGTCTCCCGCACCAACCATCTCGAGCAGCCGCCTTTCCTCGAAGACCAACTGCTCGGAGCGTTTCAGATCGTCGATATCTGTATTCGTTCCATACCATTTGACGACAACGCCTTCGTCGTCTCGCAAAGGGGCGGCCCTGACCAGAAAGTAGCGCGATGTACCGTCGGTACGAACAAGGCGGGCCTCGACTTCGCCAGCTATCTCGTGGTCCACGAGTTCACGCCATTTCACCATCACCTTTTCTCGGTCGTCAGGATGGAACGACGCTATCCAGCCACCGTCTCTAGCGACCTCCGGCGAAATCCCCGTGTAGTCGTGCCACTGCCTGTTGAACACCGCGCCCCGGCCGGAGGAATACACGCTCCATACCAACGCAGGGATTAGATCAATCGAATGCTTGAGTTCGCTCTCCGCCCTGCGACTGACGCTTGTTATTTGCTGGACATGGCGGAAAAGGCGGGCATTCTCTAGTGAGATGCCTGCCTGCAGGCCGACAAGTGAGAGTATTTCACGCCGCTCGGGCGTGAACACGCGCGATAGGTGGTTGTTCTCAACATAGAGAGCACCGATCGCCTTCTGATACTTGACGATGGGTACGCAAAGAACGGAACGGAATGCTTCTCCCGTGAAGTATGGATCAGCTGCGTAAGGATTGCGGTCGACGGCATCATCGATCAGCACACTGTCCCCCGATCGCATCACGTAACGAAGTATCGACATCGGAAGGTCTGTCGGTACCACTGGGGTCTCTGGAAATCTGACGCCGATGCTCCCATCGACAATTCTTCCTTCAGCTTCGATCTGCAAGTCGGCTTGTTGCACGAGGACGAGCACGGCCCGCTCCCCACCGGAGTCTTGGAGCGCGACCTTCATCAAGGCCTCTATCAGCTTCCTGAGATCAATCTCGCTGGATATTGCCTGCGAGATGCTGATGATCGTCGAGCGATCGAGCCTTTCGAAACTGTTAAGCGTCACCCGCTCCAATGTGGGCAAAGCTTTTCTATCGCTGTTACGCGGATGGAGTTGGTCCAGCTGGCGCACCTTGCCGTGTGCCCCCCATTCCGAATAGCACTCACGAGCCTTTGCAAGATAGGCGTCGGCGATGGTTGCCGCACCTCGAGAACGGTGAAATTTCGCCGCGAGTTCATTGCCGATGGCTTCGTTCTGTATAAAGCCATTCCTCCGAGATAACTCAATCGCGTCGTCATACAGTTGCATTGCCGTTAACTCTTGCCCCTTGAGACGCGCAATCTCCGCATGCGCGAGGGCATTTCGGTCCGCGAACGTTTCGGGGCATGTACCCGTCCATTTCTGCAGCAAGTCGGCGTGGAATTCGATCTCCTGTTGGTGAATGGCGACGTCGTCCGGACTGATCGCAGACTCCAACAAAGCCGCTCTGGTGAGTACTGTGTAATATGCGATGTCACCTCTTTGTATGTGCCCGTGCGATTTCGGGACGAGTTCCAAGGCATGTTGCAGGGCTTCAGCCGCCTCGTCGAGGTCTCCCGATAGATAGCGCGCCGCACCTTTAGAGGTCCAATAGAAGAACGTCATCATCGACATGCGGTCGGGTGTAAACTGGGCTTCGAAAAGTTCGGTGTCGAATCCTTCGCCATCAAAGGACGAAAAGGATGGCGTTTCACCGCGCATTGTCTGTACAAACCGCTCTTGAATGACGATGCAATCGATGACGTCGCGATATCTAGCGTTTCGAGCGAATGCCAACGTTTGACGTATTTCCTCCAGGATCGCTTGGAGGTTATCGCCCCGCAAAAGGCGGTCTGCGACGATGTGAACGGCGCTAAAGCACGCCGTAATCACGTCGCCGGTAGAAGTTGCCGTGGTAAAGGCACTTCTCACAGTGTCGAGGCCTTCAGATACCGGCCTGGACCAAACCAAGAGCATCTGCAGGCAAAAATCAGTCTTGGCCTTTTCTGCCAGAAAATTGTTTCGCTCGACAATCGCGGATGCAAGAAGACCGAATTGGAGCGCATCCCCGTATATTCCAAATACGTGGCCGAGAGCCATCCCAAACCAACCGAGACCGATCGGTGAAGCAGGCGTCGTGCCGTGCTTCACCGTAATCTCCACCATGTTGCAGAGTACCAGATAAAGCAGGTTTGAATCATGAAGCCCAGCCGGCGTGAAGAGGGCTTGCAAGATACGCATTGTAGCTTCGACGTCGGGGTCCTCTGTTCTTGGCAAATCGACCAGACCCGAGATCGAACGCCCGTCGAGAATGGTCCATATATTCGCGAAAGCCTTGTCGACCTCCATGCGCGTCGGATCAGCGGGGATATCGATTCCGAACAGGACCAAGCAGTCAGATGTCACCTTGATCGCTGAGGCGTAGTCGGACCGGATGACGTGCACGTCCGATTGCAGGCAACAGACCAGCGCCTGGTCAGTCTTCGTACGGCAGTTTGGCTTGATTATCTCAGCCAGGCGCAATGTGTCGGCCAACGCTCCGATCAAGAGTTTGCATTCCCCCTCTAGGATGGCAAGGGCGAATGTGAGGTCGTACTGCATCTCCCACCGTTCTGCGGTAAGCATGGCAACAGCTGCCTTAGTGTACTCGAGCGCCGAAAGGTAAGCCGTCGAAATCTTGGCGCGCTTCGCCGCAAACAGATTAAGCTGGGCAACCAGCTCCCTTTCGGATGCTGCCGTAACCAAAGACTGGCAGCGGTTGAATTGTCCAGCGACGGCGAAAATATTCTCGTCGAGCTCGACCGCGGACAGGGACGAAAACATCGCTCGCGCGATGTTAAGGTGCACTGCTCCGCGCTTTTCAACCGGGATAAACGAGTAAGCCGCCTCCTGGAGGCGATCATGCAGAAACTCGTAGAACTCTCCGTTCAGATGTATAAAGCCCGCGTTCACGGCCATTTGAAGCGCCGCCCTGCATTCCTCGTCGCTCCCTCCCAAGATTGTTTTCAACGTCCGGAATTCGGCTGGACTACCGAAAGAGGCCATGATCCCTAGAGCTACTTGCGTAGGTTCAGCCAAACGCTCGAATTTCGCTGCGAGTATCGTGGCAACGTTCTCCGTGATGGCCTGCTTGCGAATGCTTCCGAGTTCCCACAGCCACTGCCCGTTGGAGTGGTCAAATCTCAACAGTCCCTGGTCGGCAAGCAAATGAAGGAACTGAATTGCGAAAAATGGGTTTCCCTCTGTTTTTTCGAACACCAATTCAGCGAGTTGCTTAGAGTGTACCGCAGATGTCGCCAGCGTTTCCGCGACAAGCTCGGTCAAGTGAGCTTTCGTCAGCGGAGAGAGCGTGATCTCGACCATAGGGCGGCCGGAAAGGCGAATGCGCTGCAATGCACTTGCAAGCGGATGATCGTTTCCGATCTCGTTTTCCCGGTACACGCCAACGACCAGGAGATTTCGCATGCCACCGTCCGAAATCAGTGCCTCGAGCAGCGCCAGCGTCCCTGCGTCCAGCCATTGAAGATCATCAAGAAAGAGCACAAGAGGTCGTCCGTTTCGGGCGAACACGTCGATGAACCGACGGAACACACGCTGGAACCGGGCTTGCTGGTCCCAAGGTGACACTTGTGCGACTTGCGGCTGGACGCCAATCACCAGCTCGAGTTGCGGAATGAGGCTCACCATCAATTGGCCGTTCGGTCCAAGCGCCTCCAAGATCGCTTCACGCCATGGTGCAAGTTCGCCGTCACTCATCCTGAGCAACTTATCCACCACTTCCGCAAAGGCTGCAGTTAAGGTTGAGTAGGGAATATCCGATCTATATTGGTCCGACTTACCGCACGCCACGATCGCGTCGGATTGGCCCACTGACGTGAGGAAGGCGTCTACGATCGAAGACTTTCCCACACCACTGTATCCGGATATCAGGAATAGTTCGCTTCCCCCCTCTTCTGCGACTCGGTTGAATGACGTGGCGAGGGCCTCAAGCTCGCCTTCTCTTCCGTATAGATTCCGGGGTAACACCATTGCGTCGGCCGTATCGTGCACGCCGAGCGCGAACATGCCCACTTCTTCTGTCGCGCTCCATTCCGATAGGCAGTACTTCAGATCATGTTCAAGTCCCGCGGCGGTTTGGTACCGCTCCTCCGGAGACTTGGCCAGGAGCTTCAATATTATATCCGAGAGTGCGAGAGGCGCGTCTTCGCGTTTTGTCTTCGGTGGAACCGGTTGCCGCGCTATATGGCAGTGGATCCATTCCGTCGCGTCTGACGCGTTGAATGGAATAGCCCCGGTCAGCATTTCGTACATGATCGCGCCAAGCGCATAAAGGTCACTTCGTTGATCCGGCGCTCTTTGCGCTCGCCCGGACTGTTCGGGAGACATGTATTCATAGTGGCCGGGAACAAAGCCTTGGGCATTGTCATCGCCACCCTTTTCGCGCGTCAGCAAGGCAGACCCGAACCCAGTTAACCGAACCGCATGGTCCGCGCCTACGAATATGTTGGATGGCCGAAGATCGAGGTGAATTATGCCGCTGCCGTGAACCTGCCGCAATGCCCACGCCATCCCGAGGCCTAACCGAAGGCACGACGCGATCTCAACGGGCTTTGCGAGAAGCGATTGAAGAGGGCAGCCACCCGGATCTTCGAGGACCAGTGCACCTCTTCCGTCATGTGACGTCAGCTCGTGGGGACGTAGCGCCCATGCTCTATCCAGTCCATGCGCCAACCCGTACTCACGAGCTATCCTTCCGGCGGCATCTGGCCTGCCAATGTTGGCGACGACAAGGAGAAACGGCGCCGACGCGATGCCACCATGACCACGATAGAGCGTCGTGTCAGCCTCTTTGCACAGTTCCGTGAGCGTGTACGCGGAGCTATCCATCCACCCACCTCATCGTTGTCGTTAGGCCTGCGACGAGCACCGGGCCAGCTCGAACGGGAAAATCGTCAGTCGCCCAGGGCAATTTCAATATGCGCTCTTGCACCCCGAGATCACTCACGCCCTTGTCGCCTCTGCCATTTTGAGGACAGTGAAGTGGAAGCTGCTTCCCATATCACGATTATTCGAGCACCAAAGTCGACCTCCATGGGCCTCGACAATCGATCTACAGATCGAAAGTCCCATTCCAATGCCGTCGGGCTTAGTTGTGAAAAAGGCGTCAAACACCTTTGTTGCAGTGCCTTCAGCAAGCCCGACACCTGTATCTGACACGGTGACGGTGATCGAGTCGTTGGCGTTCTCCTCCGTCGTTATCCGTAGAAGCCGTGGCTCGTTGTGCGCCGCTATGATGGCATCCATACCGTTCATCAGCAGGTTGAGGACAAGTTGCTGTAGTTGAACTCTATCCCCGCGCACACGCAGTGCGGTGTTTGAAAGCTGCGTTTCAGCCGAAATCGCGAATCTGCGCATCTCTCCCTGCAGGAGCAGCACCACCTCGAGGATCAAACTGCCTAGATCGACCGATGACATCGTTGGGTCCGATTTTCGAGCAAGCGCGCGTATGCTGGCGACGACTTCGCCTGCCCGATGGCCGTCCCGGATAATACGCTCGGCAACCTGTTTCGCCTCATCGATGTTAGGTTGCGCGCCTGCGAGCCAGGTCATACAGGCAGCGGCGTTGGTCGTTATAGCCATTAAAGGTTGGTTGATTTCATGGGCGATCGACACCGTAAGCTCGCCAATCGTCGCCACACGGCCGACATGGGCAAGTTCCTGGTGAGCTTTTCTGAGCCGCTCTTGAGCCCTGTTTCGTTCCGAGACATCTCGGAAGACGACGACGGCCCCGGTCAACTCCCCCGTATCCCCAATGATCGGGGACCCACTGTCTTCGATCGGAATTTCCCGACCATCCTTTGTCACAAGGATTGTCTGCCTTGCGAACCCGGCGTCCGCCCCGAAACTCATGAACTCCGCAACCGGTTCCTTGACCGGTCGACGTGTCGTCGCGCTCGTCACGCGAAACACCTCGTCCAATGGACGCCCCACGCCCTGCAGTGAAGGCCATCCCGTTAGAAGTTCGGAGCTTGGATTCATGAAGGTGATAATCGAGCTTTCATCGGTCGCAATCACGGCATCGCCGATGCTCGAAAGAGTGGTGGCGTAGCGTCGCTCGCTCTCGCGAAGACGTCGCTCCGCTCCATGCTTGTAGACCGCCATTTCGACAACAGTCCGGAGCTGTGAGTCGTCGAAGGGTTTCAAGAGATATCCAAAAGGTTCGGTGAGGCTCGCACGCTTGACCGTCTCGTCGTCAGCATATGCAGTCAGGAATATAACGGGAAGCCTACAGACGTCGCGTATTTGGCGGGCGGCCTCGACACCGTCTATGGCTCCTTCAAGACGGATGTCCATGAGAACGAGATCCGCTCTCGTCTCGATTGCCAGTGAAACGGCGTCCTCGCCCCTCGCAGTGTGACCTGCGACCGCGTGACCGATTCGGCATAGTTTCAGCTGGATGTCTCGGGAGACGACCCGGTCGTCTTCAACGACAAGTATCCTAGCAGGTGTCATCGAGGATCTTCCCAGCTCCCGCGGCAGGATGTTGCCGGCAGAGCATTCCTTTTCCCTCAGTCGTCGGCGGGACTACCTCCGAGAAGCGAGGCATTCACACCAGATTATGGCATCCGCCGCCGAAAACGCCTTCAATTTGTCTATCTACCCCCGCCTGTGACCCTGCAGCCCACCGGCACGGTCCTCTCTGTTTGACGGACAAGCAGTTGAAAGTCTGCGAGTAAATCGGTGTGAAGTCCAGTTAGATCTTGTGAGATCGGCTGCGAAAGGCAGGGAAGACGGACCGCGTTCCGGCGGTTACGCATTCGGCGAAATGTAGCGCACCGCGTGGTTGTCCAGGTCGCTATTATCGACCAGATATTTGGCCATTTCTGCAAAAACGACCCCTAGGCCGCCCCAGATGATAACCTGAAGAATCCAGGCGTGCAGGCGAAATTCCTGAAGCAGTTCGCGCGGGAAAGCGTCTGGAACTTCGTCTACCGTCGGGAGGGCAAGGTGTGCCAACGACGCCAGTCCGATGAATACAACAGTTCCCACCAAGGCGGACTTGGAAAATGAGAGGTAACGCCCGAGCTGAAGGGTCACCCATATCGACAGGATCACGGATGCGATTGATACCAGAACAGCGATGAAGAACAGTTCAGTTCGGCTCCCGATCGTTTCTGCCGCTCCCACGCCTGGCGGGCTTGCCGGGTACTTCAGTTGGGGAAGCACGACGACGGAAGCGTAGGACGCAGCGGTGACCAGCCAGACGCTTGCGCGGGTCCCAACGCCTATTCGACCGTGTGTGAATGCCACTAAGATCGCCAGCAGCCCACCAAGCGCGACGGAGAAGCTGGCGATGCCTGTGAACAGACCGGCGTTCCGCTGAACATTTCGGCTTATAGTTTCCTCATGTGGATGGGTGCCGTGGGCGTCGGCATCCTGTTCCATCGATATGGAAAGTTCGATTGTAGGCTCCGCAAATAGCCTCGCATAGCCGAACGCCGCAAGCGAGATCAGGAAACCCGACAACATACCGGCAATGAGCAGTTTCTGGATCATGGCGAACTCCTCAATGGCACGGGAAACCCAGCAAGTGCCGACTGTCGTGAACGAACTCGTGCACATCGCTGCCAGGCAGGAGCGCGGTCGCACCCTGCTCTGCCCCGACGAAATAAAGCACCATAAGAAGAAGGATTCCAACGAACGCAGCCCATGGCATTAGGTCTTCCACTGAGACCGGCGACGGTGACAACGATGGGCGAGTGACGATGTGGGTCATGAACTACTCCTTCGCAAAAGGTGTTGGAAAATCGAAAACCGCATGATGAACGCAGTGAAGGAGCGGGTTTATCGAATTCGTACGATGATGTGACGAAAGCGTTCTAACCGGGAAGGAACCAGTCTCCCAGTTCCAAGTTGGCACACGCTGCCTGATCGAATTTGTGGTACGGGAAAAATCGAAGCTAAGTCGTCAAAGCGAAGACTCTTCGATCCCATGATTGTGACCGCGGAAAACCGCGTTTGAGAGGAAGTAGCTCACCAGGATGGGTTCCGTCTGGATGCTATACCAGAGTCCAGTGACACGGCATTTTAGAATGGCCTACAGTATACGGGTCACGTCGTCTTATCCTCCCAGACGATGTGGGCAGCTGTCTCCGCGCTGCCACTGCCAAATGCCCTCCCCCTCTAGGCATTTGGAGACAGGGTCCAGATGACCCAAATTGGCCGCTCCTTCGCCGGGGAGCGGCCTTTTTTTCGCCCGGCGTTCAGTGGTTCGTCAGGTCACCACTGTACCTCAGTGTGATAGTAAGAGACCGCTTCCTCGCATAGGCTGACGCAATCATTTGAGGTTGCAGAAGGATCTCGCCCGATGGATGCAACACGGAACTTCCTGCCGTATCGCCATCGCACGCTGTCGCGAGCAACGGCAGAACTGGCCTGCAGTTTGGGACGAAAGATGTCTTTCGTGAACTCATTGGATCCACTGGTCTCGATGGGTGGCGTCGCACGCTCTTTCGACGTGACAGCCCAGCTTTTCGACTTCGGAGCTGACAACGGCACTGTTGTCGTTGCAACAAGACACAGCTCCCTCAAGTTGCGTAGGAAGGGCCGAGTCCTCATCGAGGGCTCCATGTTCGAGGGGTTGGCCACCTGCCCATCGGGCGCCGATAGGCTCTCTAATGGATGCGTACATGTCCTCGGTTTTGAACTTTTTCGAACCGGCGACACGTTGGAGGGTGGCGGAGGCACCTATCGAGTGCGCCATGCCAACACGAATTATATTACGATCCGCCTGGTGGACAGCGATGATGGCAGACGAGCTGGCGCCGCAGAAGCAGTGCTTGGAACGTTCGAGTTGTGTGGGCTAGAACCGTGTGTGTACCCCCTCTTTCCATGGCATGTGCGGCGCTCAAAAAGACTGATCGTGGGGAGCCAACCCAACCCAGAGGCTTAAATTACGTCTCTGCACGCTGGATTCCACCGTGTTCGGACGAAACGGAAATTCCATGGAACGCATCTTTGATAGCATCCAACCACGCCTCTCGAGCCTAAATTGGAGTCACCAGATGAACAACAGTCACAACACCATCGGCGTTGTCGATGCGATAGGGGAGCTTCCGGTGTTTCTTCCGGGCGCAACCGTGCGGATCGACGAGCGTGCTCCCGTCGGTCACTACCGCGTCCCGAACTACCTTCGCGGAAAACTCGCCACCGTGGAGAAAGTGATCAAGCGGAAGGCCGTCAACAATGAAGAAGAAGGGTTCGGACGAAACGCAGGATCCCTCCGACACTACTACAGGCTCGCCATTCCGATGAACACGATCTGGAGCACGTACGAGGGCGCGCCGACTGACAGCCTAAGGATTGAGGTCTTCGAGACCTGGTTGAAAGGAGAAGCTACATGAGCAGCTCAGATCACAATCATGACCACGACCACGACCACGACCACGATCACCCGCACGCAGCGATCGTTGAAGGACGTCCAGGCTATTACGACATCATGGAACGGGCGTTCGAAGAACTCATGATCGAGAAAAAGTTCTTCACAGCGAACGATATTCGTCACCAGATTGAACTACTCGATTCTCGGAACCCCGCACTGGGCGCAAAGGTTGTAGCGAAGGCGTGGTCCGACCCTGATTTTCGTGCGCGGCTCTTGGACGACGGACGGGCAGCTTGCGAAGAGTTTGGGATTACTTTTTATGACGACACCGACCTCATCGTCCTGGAGAACACCCCCTCCGTTCACAACTTGATCGTCTGCACCCTTTGCTCCTGCTATCCGAGGCCGGTCCTCGGCCTACCCCCGGATTGGTACAAGCTGAAGCCATATCGGGCACGGGCGGTCTACGAGCCCCGAAAAGTCTTGGCCGAATTTGGCACGAACATCCCCGACAACGTCGAGGTTCGTGTAAGCGATTCCACTGCTATCCAGAGGTTCCTGGTACTGCCAATGCGACCCGCTGGAACCGACGGCTTCAACGAAGAACAGTTGGCTGCTCTTGTCACACGCGACGCGATGATCGGGGTGATCCAGGTTCCAACCCCACTTGGAGGGCTCTCTGATGACTGACACCGAGCATCTTCTGAAACGGTTGCCCAACGACATCGGTGGGTTGTCTGCTGACCGGATTGAACAGGTCGATCACGTGCTTGAGCCTTGGGAGAAGCGATGCCACGCGCTCGCTGACGTCCTTGACTACTACAAGATCATAAACACCGAGGAGAAACGGCGCGGGGTGGAGTCCCTCGGTTCTGACCTGGTCGGAAAACTTACTTACTACGAGCGCTGGATTGCTACGTTCGCCAACATCGCTTTCCAGAAACGACTCCTCACGCCGGAGGAGCTAGCGCTAAAAATGCAGGAGGTCGAAGCGAGATGGAACGAGACGCCGTAACGGTTTCCTTTCGGTCGAGCCGTGCCTGCTTTGTCGAGTCCTCACTGCATGCTTCCATACCACCTCGCGCCGCCGCCGAGGGACTGGGCACAATGCTTCTGATGATAGCTATCTCGGGCTCGGCCGCGGTTGCACATCAGTTCAAAGATCCGAACATGGCCGCCCTCGCGTCGGCAGCCGCGATCTCCGCAAGTCTGGTCGCGCTGATTATCGCTTTCGGGCCTGTGTCAGGCGGGCATTTCAATCCCCTGATCTCATTTTTGCAATGGAAATCTGGGACACGGCGTCTGGACTGCGCCCTAGCATATATCGTTGCCCAGACGACTGGAGCTACCCTAGGGTCAATCATCTCGTTGGCAATGTTCGACCTGCCCCCCCGTTTTGCCTCCGGTGGCATTCCAGATCCCGGACTTATTCTAAGTGAGTTTGTCTCTGCGTTCGCCCTGATGATGGTCGTCCTCTGCTGCAGCAGGAATGGCAGCCGGCAGGCCGGGCCATTTGCAGTCGGCGCCTGGCTGTGCGGAGGAATACTTGCGACCCCGACTGGTTCGCTCGCCAACCCTGCAGTGACGATCGCCCTCGTCGCGTCGTCGTATGGGCCGTCGCCCGTCGCAGTCGGCGCCTTCGTCATCGCCCAATTTCTCGGAGGTCTGGCAGCACTTTTGCTGGCAACATTCTTCTATCCACTCCGGGATTCATCCAATTTGAAGTAGTTGGGCACGATCTAGCCAACGCCGCCACTTACTTGTCTTAGCCAGGTTTCGAATGTCACCACCAACCTCTCTCCGGAGCGGTCCTCCAGTCGCGCGCCCATCGGGGTCACTCACCTAGCCGAAACAAAGGAGATCAGCATGAAGGATTTTGGAGATGAAGAATCCCCAGTTGTCACAATCGGAGCCCCGATGGTGTTTTCTATAGTCTTGATTTTGATGATCCTCTGCTACCGGGAGGCACTCCCTGAGTCACATCCGTCACACGTCGGAGTCTACCTGCCACAGGTGGTGGAAGCTGCCACGGAGAAGGTGGACGTCGAAGACCGGGCGGTTCAAAAGATCGTCGCCCGACTGGCAGCCGCCATGTAGTCGATTATCGGCGAGTAGAGGCAATTTCGAGATGCTGTATCGGATGAACGGACACCGGACCAGACTCTAATTTGTCGAGGAGACCAAATTTGAGGTCATCGATGACATCTCTGAGCGATCGACCGCTCTTCGCGACATACGCCTGGAAATCGGACTACGCAACAGATTCATCTGGAGCAGAGACGAACAGAGCTGGCTCCGAGTCGCAGTCGAGCGAGCCAAGGCCATGCCCTTCGAGTGTGCCCGCCAATTTATTTATGCGGTACTCGGACAGTCGCTTGCCGTCAATTTTGATCGTTTTGAGATCGTTAGGGTGAATGGAAATTCCGTAATCATTTTCTCGACGGCCTCCCAATGAAAGGCTCTTTTCCACGATCGCTCTCATTAGCGATCGATCCGGAGCCGATAGATGCTTGAGCTTGCCACAGTACGATGTGATCTCTTGGTATGTAGCTGGATCGATTAGATGGACGACGTTTTGGTCATCGAGATGTTTGATCAGACCTTTGAGTGACTTCGGTGAACTGGAATCGACGGTCTCCGCCTCATCCTCGATTTGCTCGGCGTAGCGTTGCCGAAGCGTGTCACCGACGGCTTCGAATTTTTCCTCGCGCTCGGATTTCCATCTGCTCAGGATATTTACCGTGTACTTCTTGTGCTCAGTATCCACCAGCTTGTGGCAAACGTTGCAAAGCAAGATGAGATTCGCGGGAGCCCGACGCTCTTCTTCATTCATTGTGGCGTCGTATCTGGCGCCGCCCGGCTTTTCCGCGCGGATGTGGCACACTTCCCCTACTATGGTTCCATTCGCATTGAGCAGAACGGTATTGCAGGTAGGTTTGGCGCAGAGGTTTCCAGACAACATGTAGAGCTGCCGAAGTGTGGCTGACGACGGCGAAACTCGTCCGGTGATGGGCGCACCGGATTTCGGGATCTTTTTCATCATCAAATCTTTAGCCATCATTCAGCTGGAGCGTCATATCGCAGCCGGGGCATCAGTGTCCACGTTAAAGACGGGGAGCGAGCTGCTGCAACCTGCACTTTCATCCCGTCCCTTTTGGCCTATTTTTTGAGACCCCTGCTTTACATGTTGGTCGAGCTATTGGTTCAACCGCTTATCAGCTTCACCTCAAGGAAATCCTCCAATCCCCACGTTCCCCCCTCGCGTCCATTACCGGACTGTTTATAGCCCCCGAACGGACTGGCCGGCGCTTTTGCAGTGCCATTGATCTGCACCATTCCCGTGCGCAGACGTCGAGCTACGCGCTTGGCACGTTCGGCGTCCGCCGTTTCGACATAACCCGCTAGACCGAACGGGCTGTCGTTTGCGATCAGAACCGCCTCTTCCTCCGTGCAGAAGGGTATGATGCAGAGAACCGGGCCGAAAATCTCTTCCTGAGCTAGCCGCATTTTATTGTCCACGTCTGCGAATACCGTGGGATTGACGTAGTTGCCCGAAGAAAAGCCAGGCGGTCGGCCGGGTCCCCCTGCGACAAGCCGCGCGCCCTCCTCTATCCCCACATGGATCATTTCCTGGATTTTCCGAAATTGCGCAAAGGAGGCGACTGGTCCCAGATGATCACCTTCAACATCGGAAGCGCCGACTTTAGCCGCCAAGGCGGCTTTCTTCGCGATGGATACCGCTTGCTCATAGACTGGACGTTCGACGAGCATCCGGGTCGGAGCGTTGCACGATTGCCCAGTGTTGTCGAAACATTGAGCGACACATCGTCGAACCGTTTCCTCCAGCGGCGCGTCAGCAAATACCAGCATCGGTGACTTGCCACCCAATTCCAGGGAAACACGCTTTATGTTGCCGGCCGCGGCGCGGGAGATTGCGGTACCAGCTCGGGTAGAGCCCGTAAAAGTGATCATGTCCACATCTGGGTGGCCCGACAGCGCCGCACCGGCCGTCGCACCCGTGCCATTGACGAGATTGAACACCCCCTTTGGAATCCCGGCTGCATCTACAAACTCTGCGAATAACATGCTGGAGATGGGCGCGATTTCTGAAGGCTTCAGGACGACTGTGCATCCCGTCAATAGCGCAGGAATAACTTTCAGTGCGAGCTGGTTCATCGGCCAGTTCCACGGCGTGATAAGTCCGCAAACTCCAATCGGCTCATGAACTATCTGCTGGTTATCGAGGCCTGGACGCAAGAGATGCTCGAATTTGAAGTCATCAAGCGCGGTTAGGAAGGCTTTGAGATGGTAAAGCCCTGACCCGGCTTGCGAATTCCTTGCAATGGAGATGGGCGCTCCCATCTCATTTGAGATTGCCGCTCCCATCTCATCGATGCGCTCTTCGTAGAACGTCGCAATGCGACGGATGAACGCCACTCTCTCATTTAGAGCCAGCCGGCTCCAATCGTCAAAAGCAGTTCTGGCAGCCTTAACTGCAGCGTCGATATCTGCAGGCGATCCGGCAGAGACGACGGCATAGGCCCCTTCGTTGGCAGGATTGGTTACGACAATTGTCGCTGCCTCCTGCGCAGGACGCCACTCGCCGTTAATGTAGAAGCATCTTCTGTCCAGCACCTGAGGTGCCCCCGCTCCCCCAGCGCTGCCGACATTGAGTGACCCATGATTAAACATTGATATGCTCACTGATTGATCCCCATTTCTTCCATGTCTTTGAAACGGTCGCCGATACGGGCGTGAGGTCTCCCGCCGTCCGCAGCTCCAATGGCAATCAAAACTTCGTCGTGTCGCGGTGCGTCCGACACCTGCAGATTCATTGTGAGAAAGTGGGAACGCGTACCCGCGACGCTCTTATGTGTCATCGGAAGCGATAAGAGCGCGCCAGCAGTGTTTCTTGTATTTGTGAAACTCAGGTAGGTGGTTCCCTCGGACGCTTCACGAAAGATGTTGCCGAACCGAAGCGTGTGGATCAGTGCTGAGCCGTGTTCGATCTCGCCGTCGAGACCTACTGCTGCAAGCTTTCCATAGGCTTCGATACAGGAAGCCGGCATCACCGCAATCAAGCGACGGGTCATTTCCTGTCCAAGCGCCGGGGCGTAGACGTCAATTACGGGTCTCAGATCATCTGAAAAAGGCAGATTTGCCCAAGGATTGGTTAATACGGCTATCACCGCGACCGCCGTTACAGGCTTGTCAGCGGCTCTCCCGCCTTCAATGAACAGCTCCTCAACCACTGTTACGATTTTGCGGATCTTCGGACGCATATTTCCCCCAAGGTTGGAACGCTCTGGGTGAACATCTGAAGGAAAAGCCGCAGTGCATCTTCATTGAAATTGAGGAAGACTTGAGCCATTCATTGTTGAAAGTGAGGACGAACCGGATTTTGGAGGTGGGACACTTGGACGCCAAGCAATTGATCGCGACGTTGAGCGACATAGCGAGTTTAATCAATGCCGAGCGGGATACGGACACCATCCTCCGTCAGATGATAGCTGCTGCATGTAGACACCTTGGCTGGTACCGCGGAACGATCATGAGTATCGATCTCGCGAGTGGATACGCCTACGTCACGGTTCGGTACGATCCCAGTCTGCTTCCCAATGCGGGAGCCGCAAACTGGGCCCTTGCGACGAGCCCCTCTCTCGTAGCCCTCCGATACAATGAGCCGGTATTCATATCTAACGCGAAGACATCGGCGGAATTTCCTGGGTTTCAAAAGGAATCGATCGAGAAGAACTACAGCAGCGTCCTGGTCGTTCCGATGAACTGCACCGACATCGACTCCCGGCCGATCGTGCTCACTCTGGTGTCGCGCGAGATCAAGTCGCTTTCGCCTGACGACCTGGCTCTTATCAAACTCATCGTTCAGCTCGGCACTATCGCGCTCGAAAAGCAAAGAAACATTCTTGATCAACAAAAGGCGGTCGAGCAGAAGCAGGAAGTGCTCGCTAGACACACGCAGTGGATGGAACAAGCGCTCTCGGATGATTCTGTCAAGAATCTTGCCGCCGTGATCGGTCCGGCGCTCAACCAGCCCATGCTTGTCATAGACTCCACCACCAATACGGTCCTCCCTGGAAGATCACCAGACCCGCGATATTTCGACGATCAGGAGTGGGGCGAGTACGTCGAGCGAGAGCTGGCGACTAGGATACAGTCGGTCTGCCGGGAAGGCCTCAAGAACGCGACGTCGGCCAAGGTCGACCTCTCCTATGCGAGAGGCACGCAAAATTTCAGTACGATCGCGCGACTTCGTCTCCTGGAAATCGACGGCCAATCAGCCGGAGCGCTCTGTCTGCTCGGCGATGAAGACATTCAAGAGATGGATCTGTTGCTGATCGAGAGTGCCAAGCAGGCATTGAGCGTCCAGCTGATGAGAAACCTCATCCGCTTCCAGTTCGAACAACGTTCGCTCGACGCGCTCTTCCTTGAAATTATCGAGGGAACATGGAAGTCGGAGAACGACGTTGCTCAAAGGGCGTTGAAATACGGTCTGAAGCTGAACTCCCCGAACCGAATGATCATGATTTCGTTCGTTGACGCCGATAGGATTCCCGAGACCGTATGGAACAGCATGTTGCGCGGACTATCGTTTTTGGCCGAGCATATTGACCCTAGAGCCGTCGTGATAGCCCGCCCGGATGCGATGATCTTTATACTTCCCGTCGGCAGCTCGAAAAGCCTTGAGGTTGTTAAACCGCTGATGAACCGGCTGGTACAGGAGCTGGGACGCGCCAGTCACGAACTTCCCACTATGGTCGTCGGGGACGTATGCAGCGACCTCGCACAATACCGCGATCAATTTAGGAAACAGGCGAGCGTCCTTTCCATCGCCGTCTCCCTCGGAAAGCGCGGCGTCGTGTCGACAAGCATGCTCGGGCCGCTCAGCATGCTTCTCGTATCCGCGGATCTCGCCCAGGTGCGTGTATTTACGAAAGAGGTGCTAGGCCCCGTTTTGCAGCATGACGCCGAGAACGAAACGCAATTTTTTGAGACGTTGGAAGCGTTCATGGACGCGGGCTACCGTAACCAGCAATGTGCCGATCGACTTGGTATCCATGTCACGACGTTGCGGTATCGGCTGACGCGCATGACCGATCTCTTCAAGCTCGACCTGGACACGTCCAGCAGACGCTTCGAACTCGAACTCGCCGTCCGCATATTCAAGTTGCTAAATGATTGAAATGCCCTCGCAGTCACACTAAATCGGTTGCGAGGGCGCCTAAGTTAGAACTTGCCTTCCGAGCGCAGCTCGTTTTCGACCCTGACGATGCTGTCATGCAATATGGTCATCATCTGATCGATCTCGTCACGGGTGATCACCAACGCTGGAGATAACACACACATGCTGCCGATCGGGCGGACGATGAGACCGGCTTCGTAGCATTCCTTGTCAATCCTCAGAGCGACTTCGGCGTCTAGTTTCGTGGCTGCATCAGCGGAAGGATCCGTCACGCATTCAACGCATCCGAGCAGACCCGTCCCCCTGGCATTCCCGATAAGCGGGAGCTCTCCGAGAGCATTTATCTTCGCTTGGAAGTACGGCGCAATATGTTGGACGTGTTCCAGAATATTCCTGCGCTCGATGACGTCGATATTTGCGAGCGCCGCTGCGCAGCTCACCGGGTGTCCGCTGTAAGTGTAGCCGTTGGTGAAGAAGCTACCTTTGGAGTTGGTACCACTCACTCGCGATAGGACGGCGTCGGATATGATGAAGCCTCCAAGCGGGACATATCCCGAAGTCACCCCCTTGGCAAAAGTGATGATGTCTGGAACGATATCGAAGACATCTTCAGATGCGAACCAGTGCCCGCAGCGTCCGAAGCCCGTCACCACCTCGTCCGAGATGTACAGGATGTCGTGCGCTCGGCAGAATTCAAGAATGCGCTTGTGGTAGCCCCTAGGTGGGATGAGGACTCCGCCGGAGGCAAGGAGGGGCTCGGCAAGAAATGCTCCTACGTTTTCCGGCCCCAAAGCCTCGACCTTGCTACGAAACTCATCGACCAGGAAGTCCAGGAACGCGTCTTCGGTCATGCCGCGCGGACGACGGAAGACGTTCGGAGCTGATATGAAAGAGATAAGATCGGATTCCAGATCGAAATTCGGCCTGTTCCATGCGCGGCCCGAGCAGGCTGCAGTTAGCTGGGTGCTGCCGTGATAACCATCCACCCGGCAGATGATAGCCTTCTTGCTCGGACGGCCGAGAACATTGTTGTAGAACTGCATGAAGCGAAGTGCCGAATCGACCGCCGAGGATCCGCCAGTCGTGAAGAATGTGTGGTTCAGGTCTCCGGGGGCGAGCTCCGAGATCTTCTGAGCGAGAGTGGCGGCAGGTCCATTGTGAAAATACCAAGGGGATGCGTAGCTCAATTTGAGAGCCTGATCGTGGATTGCGTCCGCGATTTCCTTTGAGTTGTAGCCCACCTGCGCGCACCACATTCCGCCCGGCCCGTCGATCAGACGCTTGTCGTTGCTGTCCCAGATGTAGATGCCATCGGCCCGGCTGAATAGAGGGCGATCGCCCTGACCGAGCTTCGCCATCTCTTCCGATGGGCTGATGAGGTGCTGGCTGGCCGCATCCTTCAGTTCATTGTCGCTCCAATTCGGTCGCAGTTCCATGTTCATCTGAAATCCTTTTCCTCTAACATTCACGACGGGAGGCGCCGAAACCTCTGTCGCCATCGTGGTCGTCTCCGCCCGGATCCAGCGTACGGAGGATCGATTAACGTGGGTGGTCAGTTGGTCGCCGTGGACGCTTCAGCAACCCATTTGTCGAACACGGTCTGATTTTCGGCGATCCACTTTTCTGCGGTTTTTTTGATCGCGCGATCAGTGCTGTTGTCGTTCAACGTCGATTCCCACTCGGCCCATGTGGTGGTCGGCCAAACAGTTTTCGCGAGGAATGCCCTGACGGATGGGTTCTCTTGAAGAAACTTCTTGTTTCCGGCGGCCATCCAGTTCCAGGACCCGGTCACCATGCGGCATGGATCCTGTCCACCGGCGCAACCGACGACGCCCTTGACGAGGTGTCCGTTCTTGGCCTCGATGCCGGGCGGCAGAGCGTCGAAAGGAATGGGAAGCCAGACGGTGGTCGTTCCCGGCTTCAAAGTGTCGGTGACCCAAGACGGCTGCCAAGTATACACCAAGGTCGGTTCGCCACGCTTGAACCGGGCAAATGTCTCAGCCAGGAGCACTTCGTATTTGCCGCGAACGGTCTTGACCGTATCAGATAGCCCGAACTTCTCCACCTGGTAGTCGACCACGTCTCCGCACTGCCAACCCGGATCGCAGTTTACCAGATCAGCTTTGCCGTCGCTGTTCGTGTCAAACAGCGCCGCGATCTTGGGGTCTTTAAGCTGATCGATACTTGTGAGGTGATATTCGTCCGCGGTCTTTTTATCGACGAGATATCCATTGGTACCCCCTCCGACGATGTTTCCGTCGCCTATGAGATCGACCCTGTCCTTTACCGGGGTGTAGGCGGCCACCTCCTGCGGGATGTTGATGTCCGCTGCGACGTCGAGGTCGCCCTGCGCTGCTGCCTGGAAGAAGACATTGGTGCTGACGGTCGATAGCTTGACGTCGTAGCCAAGCTTCTTCAGCCCTGCGATCAGGATCTCGTCCTGAATGTAGTTAGCGCCCAGACTGTCGCCGCGAGCAAACCGAACGGTTTTCCCCTCTCCTGGAAGATCATTCGCCATCGCCCCGTAACCGACTGCGGCAAAGCCCGCGGCAAGGGCCGTGAAGTGGTTAAAACGTCTCATTTTATTCCCCTTTTTGTGTTGTTGGATGTGCGTTTCGCTCAGGACAGGTTTGCCGCTTTTTCTAGTTTGTCCGGGAAAAGCAGGCGCTTGAGCGCCTTGCTCATGGCGCTGGGTGTCCTCGTAGCGGACTTCTTCGTCGCCATTTCTTGGGTGATGCGGTCGAGGATCATCGCCAGAAGTACGATCGCGATGCCGCCGATCGCGGCGCTGCCGACATCAAGCCGACCGAGACCTTGCATGACCACGAGGCCCAGACCCTCGGCTCCGATCATGGCCACGACGACCGACATCACCATCGCTGTTAAAACAGTCTGGTTCAGGCCGCCGAGGATTGTGGGAATGGCGAGGGGCAACTGGATTTCCCAGAGCAGTTGCCGTGGATCGGCGCCAAACGCATGCCCAGCCTCGACGATCTCGATATCAACCTGTCGAATGCCGATGTTGGTAAAGCGAATCAGCGGCGGCACTGCCGAGATTATGACCGCCACTTCGCCGGGGACCGTTCCTACGCCGAACAGCATGACGACCGGGACGAGGTACACGAAAGTCGGCGTCGTCTGCATGACGTCGAGAATTGGCCGGACCACGCTCCAAACTCGATCGCTTTTGGCAGACCAGATCCCAATCGGTATTCCGATGATCGTGCACAGAACGATCGCAGTCATGATGAGGGACAGTGTCGTCATTGCCTCCACCCAGACGCCCAGGCCAGCAATGACGATCAAGGCAACAGCGGTAAAAACTGCAGTAGACCGTGTAGCAAGCAGATAGGCCGCCAGCGTGATCGCAATCACCATTACCGGGAACGGGACAGACTGCATGACATCCTGATTGAACATCAGAATACTTTCGATCGGCCACTTGATCGCCACGAACACCGGACGGAAATTGAAAGAAAGCCATTCGACTCCCGTTTGGATCCAGTCAGCGACAGGGAAAACTGCAAGATCATCGGCGTCAAACATTGGGGTTTCTCCTCGCAGATGCCGATCCGGTGGGCAGGGCTGCAATCTGGCTCAGAATGGATTCGGCGCAGACCGTACCGATGAAGCGTTGATCTTCATCCGTTACGACGAGCGGGCGTCCAGATTTGTACAGACGGGAAACATCGAGAAGTTTTGCGTCCGGAGGGACCGTTTTGAAGTCAGCACTTAAAAGCGTGGACATGTCGTCGCCGGCGCGAAGCCTGTCGATGTCCTTGAGTGCAATGTGACCTTTGACACGATTGCCGCTGTCCAGTGCTATCGCCCCGTATTCGCAGAGCGCGAATTGGCTTCCACGGATGGTCTGGACCTCTCCTGGTCTCATCGCCGCTCTCGCGTCGAACAGACGAGACCGATCGACGTCCTTCGTGAAGGAAGTCACATAGTCGCTTTGGGGATCGAGCACGATCTCCTGTGGCTCGCCTTCCCTCATGAGTTCACCGTCTGCCATGATCGCGATGCGAGTACCGAGCTTGAGAGCCTCCTGAAAATCGTGCGTGATGAAGAGGATCGTCTTCTGGAAGGTTCGTTGCAGACGCAGCAATTCTTCCTGCATTTCAGCGCGGATCAACGGATCGAGAGCGCTGAACGCCTCATCCATTATCAGAACGTCGGCATCGGTCGCGAGTGCGCGTGCGAGACCGACGCGTTGCCGCATCCCTCCACTCAGTTCGTGAGGTAGGCGATGGGACCAAGAGGCAAGTCCGACAATCGATAGGATTTCTTCCGCCTTCCGGCGACGGACTGCTGGCGGTATCCCGCGAAGCTTGAGACCGAACTCCACATTCTCCGTCACCGTTCTGTTGGGGAGGAGCGCGAAGTGCTGAAAGACCATGGAAATTCGGGTGCGACGGACTTCCCGCAGCTGTCTTTCACCGAGCGCGACAAGATCCTCGCCGTCCAGCAGGATCTTACCGGCGCTTGGCTCATTCAGGCGATTGATGCAACGGGCCAAGGTTGACTTTCCAGAGCCCGATAGTCCCATGATCATGTATATCGACCCGGATGGAACCGATAGGCTGACATTGTTCAAGCCGACGACAAGGCCGGTGTCGGCGAGCACCTTCTCTTTGGTCGAACCGCTCCGGAGACGCGACATCGCTCGCTCGGGACTACCGCCAAAGACCTTGTAGAGGTTCTCGATTCTAAGCCGTTCAGTCATGCTGTTGTTCCCAGATTGTCCGCAGCGGATTTTCCTCTCCCGATGCGGCTGTTGTTGCTCCACGGCCTCTCTACTGCAACGGCGAAAAATCAGTTGGCGTCAGAATTCGGTTCTCCATTGTCTCAATGCAGGCCGATAGACGCGGCGTGAAAGATTGCCATAACTCGTTTTCCGATAGACGCCTCCGACGGAGCGATCTGTCTTCGTAACTCTGAAAGCGCCACAGATGGACGACATGGTTGAGGTCGCCGATTTCGGTCACGAAGTAACCGATTAAATCTCCAAGTATGGGTTGCTGTATCGCCAGCCCCTCCTGGCCGACAAGTTTGAGGTAGCTGCTCATCATTCCGCTTCGGATCCTGTAGATGCGCTCCTCAAAGATCATTGGGGACCTCGCTGGACTCCATCTCAAGTTCGTTACGTACCTGCTGCGCGACCCTGAAGCTCTCAACGCCCGCGGGAACGCCGCAGTAGACCGCGATCTGCATCAACGCTGATCGAAGCTCTTCTTCTGAAAGGCCGTTCCTAATCGCCCCTCGGAAATGAAGACTGAATTCATGCATTCGCCCCAGCGCGGCGAGCATACCAAGATTTAGAAGGCTCCGCTGCTTGAGATCGAGGCCGTCATCGGTCCAGCAAGTGCCCCAGCAATATTCATTGAGCATATCCTGGAACGGCGCTGAGAAAGCGTCGGCGTCGTTGATCGCCCGCTCGACATACTTGTCCCCCAGGACCTGTCTCCGGATTTTCTCGCCATCCCGCTTCAATTGACCGTCCACGTTCGTCAACCCTCTGCTGCGAAGTTTCGGATAAGGTTGGCCACCTGCTCAGGCGCCTCTGTCAAGATGGAATGACGTAATTTCGGCAGTATATGCAGTTCCGATCCGCGGATCGCTTCGTGCATCGACTGTGCCATACGAGGATTTGATCCTACATCGCCCTCGCCTGTCGCGATCAGTGTCGGGCATCGAATCTGATCAAGAAGGCCGCCGAAATCGGTTTCCGCCAGAACCCGATAGGACGCGGCATAGCATTCAGGGTCGTTCTGAGCATTGCGATCTCTCAACTCAGCCAACAGTTCTGGATGGGTCTCCCTGAATTCGTCGGAAAACCACCGAACCATGGACGCATCGTAGTGCGAACCGCGCTCGGTACTCTGTAATGCAGCGAGCCTTGCAAGGACTTTCGACCGTTCCTCATCCGTTCGGTTAGCGACAGTGGAAAGCAGATAAAGTCGTTCGACCCTCTCATCGTGCATCAAGGCTATCCGCTGCGCGATCAGACCACCAAGCGAAAAGCCAGCGAGATGAAATCTCTTGAATCCCACAGCATCAGCGATCGAAAGAGCATCGTCGACAAAGTGGTCGATTTCGTAGCGCCCTTTGATCTTTGTGGACTGGCCATGTCCTCTCAAGTCGAAAGTCACTATCTTGTACTCGCTCGACAGAAGCGTGATAACATCGGCCCACGCTTCCTTCGATGACCCGACCCCGTGTATACACAGGAGCGGCCGTTCCCCTGTACCGTCGATCCGGTAGCTCAGCACCGCATCCTTCGTTGTGAATTGACGTTCCATCATTGCGCTGCGTCCAACCTCACCCGTCGTTCACGATCGGCGAAGAACGGGATGATTTCTTTTGCGAACAACCGGATCGTGTTCTTCTGAAGATACACGGGCAGATTGAAGTTTATTCCGAGGCTGACCTGGTCGACGCCAGCCGCTTCGTACATCAGAAGCTTTTCAATCAGTTCGTCCGGGGTGCCGAATAGGAAATTCCGTGCGATGCTCTCGGGATTGTAGTTCTCCTTCCCGGACACGGAGTCATACGGGACCGGTTCTGGAAAACCATTCTTGATGTTTCCGAGGTTCTGGAAGAGGTTTTCGAATAGACGCCCATATTCCACGCTGCATTCGATCGCCACTTGCTTGTCTTCAGGCTTTTCAAATGCGCAGGCCCGACGCTGCATCATAAACCTTGGACGGGCCACCTCCGGATGATCCGCGACTGCCTTGTCAAATTTCGCGCCCAGGACTGCGATCTCGGAGTTCGGGGCGGCGAGAGGCGTCGAGAGAATGCTTGCCCCCTGCCCGACAGCCCAGTCGAACGTGCCAGGATCCCGAGCGGCGACCCATATCCGGGGATGCGGCTGCTGTAGTGGCTTTGGAACTGATGTCGCAGTCGGGAATTTCCAGAACTCTCCGTCATGCGCGTAGTCGCCCTCCCACAGCTTGCGGACCGCAGGCAGCAGTTCCTTCATGTAGGCAACGCCCTTTTGTTGATGAATTCCGCCAGCCATCCGGTCGAACTCGTACTGGTAGGATCCTCGCGCTATACCGAGTTCGAGCCTCCCGTTCGTGAGGTGATCGCAAAGCGCTGCTTCACCGGCCAGGCGGATCGGGTCCCAATAAGGTGCCACGATGGTCGCAGTGCCCAACCGTATCTGTTCTGTGTGCTGCCCAAGCCATGTCAGCACAGTGAATGGATTTGGGGCGACGGTGAGCTCGATGGTGTGATGCTCCGCAGTCCAGATCGCTTCGAACCCACCCTGGTCTGCCATCTTCGCGAGATCAAGCAGATTCTGCTTCACCTCCCCCATCTGCATCTGGGGTGATTTTCGTTCAAGATAAAGGGAAACTGAGAACTTCATTTTTTTCTCCGATTATTGAAGCGTGTCAGCGCAGACGAATGACAAAGGGATCCTGCATGGCGCCGGAGTAATCGAGGACGACGTTCTTGACCCTTGAGAACTCGCGCATCACGTCAAACCCTCCCCTTCGGCCGTATCCGCTCTCCTTGAAGCCCCCCATCGAGGACATGAAGGCGGCCGAGCGGTATGTGTTGATCCAGACCGTTCCGGCATTGACCTTGTTGGCGAAACGCATCGCGCGGTCGATGTCTTTGGTCCAGATCCCTGAAGCAAGGCCATAGCGTGTGTCGTTCGCCAGCGAGATCATCTCCTCCTCAGACGAGAAAGGGACGATGCCGACGACGGGGCCAAACAGCTCGTCGCGCATGAACGTCATGTCGTTCGTCGCCTCGGTCATTACGGTCGGCTCGTAGTACCAGCCATCGGCGAGGTCTTCCCGGCTAGGCTGTTTGCCGCCTGCTGCGATGCGTGCTCCCTGGGAGACGCCAGACGCAACGTAATGCTTGAGCTTGCCGATTTGCTCCGGTATCGCCAGCGGACCGATGTCCGACGCGTCATTCATGGGATGTCCAACCATAATGCGACCGGTCCGCTCGACCAAAGCCTCCACGAAACGATCGTAGATGCTCGCTTCGACAAAACAACGGGATCCAGCCACACACGTCTGCCCGGCAGCGGCGAACACCCCGGCCACGACGCCGTTGACCGTGCGGTCTATGTCCACATCTCCGAACACGACATGCGGGGATTTCCCTCCCAATTCCATCTGGCAGGGAATCAGGTTGTGGGCAGCGTTCGCAGCAATTGTCCGGCCTGTGGTCGTGCTCCCGGTGAAGACGATCTTGGACAGTCCAGGGTGCCGCACCAGCGCATCACCGGTCGTCTTGCCTCCGCCGGTCACGACGTTCACGACACCTGCAGGAAAGCCCGCCTCCTCGATGAGCTCGGCAAGAGCAAGCGTAGACGCCGACGTGTGCTCGGAAGGCTTGATGACGACGGTGTTGCCGATCGCCAGGCAGGGTGCAAGAGTGCCCGTCAGCATCATGAGGGGCGAGTTCCACGGCGTGATCATGCCAACCACGCCGATCGGCTCCCGCATCGTGAAATTCAGCATATCGAGCTTGTTGACGGGAACGGTCTCACCCAGCAACTTGTCAGCCATTCCGGAAAAGTAGGTATAGGAGTCTGGCAACGCTCGCATCTGGGCGCGCATTTCTTTCAGCAGCTTCCCGTTGTCGCGGGTCTCGATTTCCGCAAGGACGTCGGCGTTCTCAAGAACGAGCTCCGCGAGCCTTCGAACGAGCTTTCCGCGGTCCGTCTGGGTAATGCGACGCCATTGCGGGTTTTCGAATGCCGCCCGCGCGGCGTCGACCGCATCGCTGACATCTTGCGCGTCGGCATTGCCAAACTCGTACCATGGCATTCCCGTTGTCGGATCGAAACTCTTCACGTAAACGCCGCTATGGGGTTCTACCCATCTGCCCCCAATGTAGAGATTCTGCCGTGACCCTTCGATCGTGCTGACTGCTCTTTTCATGGACATCTCATTCAATACTGACGTTTCGCTTTAGGTGCGACGTAATGCGGTTGCTGCTTTGTTGGTGAGTTGGCGGGGCTCCTTGGCTGTTTCCTGTCACCACAAACCAGCCGAAACCTCGAAACCAAGCACGCCCGCTTTCTTTTCTGCGAGAAGGCAAAGGTAATGTTGCAGGACCGCGGCGGCCGCGATGGACGTAATATCCGCATGGTCGTAGGCGGGAGCCACCTCGACGACATCGCCGCCAACGATGTCGAGCGTTCCAAGCCGTCGCAGGATCATTAGCGCCTCGCGTGAGGAAAGGCCGCCGGCGACAGGGGTCCCAGTTCCCGGGGCGAAAGCAGGATCGAGACAATCGATATCGAAGGTAATGTAGGTTTTCGCATCCCCTACACGGTCTCGGACGCGCTTGACGACGCCGTCAATCCCAAGTCGCTCCACATCATCCGCGTACAAGATTTCAAGGCCGCAAGTATCAGGCGCGTGGGTCCTTATACCGACTTGGATGGAGCTCTCTGGAATAATGATGCCTTCGTGAACCGCGCGGGCAACGAATGAGCCATGCGAGATCCGTCCTTCGTCGTCGAGCCAGGTGTCCTGATGAGCGTCGAACTGTACCAGGGCCATTGGTCCGTGGCGTCGGGCGTGCGCTTTGAGCATCGGCCACGTGATGAAATGATCGCCGCCGATTGTCAGCAGGGTCGTTCCAGTCTTGACGATCTCGTGTGCCTGAGCCTCCATGTGAAACGGGGCCTCGCTGTGCCGGCTGAAATCAAGCGCGCAGTCCCCGTAATCGACGACGGCGAGATTTTCGAATGGATCTCTCCGAAATGGATACTGGGGGTCGCCTTCAAGTATCGAAGATGCGCGTCTAACGCCCTGTGGACCGAACCTCGCGCCGGGGCGGTTGGAAACCGCGGCGTCGAAGGGAATGCCCCAAATCGCCACATCGATGTCAGTCAGATCGCGGGAAAAGCGGCGACGCATGAATGATAGCGCGCCGCCATAAACGGGTTCATGAGATCCGCCATAGAGCTTTTTTCCAAAGACCGCGTTGTCAGTGGCTGTAGGCGTTGTCAGAGGAATTTTCGCATTGTCCATCGCTCAAACTCCCGCAGCGACATGCTTGAAGTTGTGTGCGGTGTCAGTGTTGACGCGCGAGCTCGACATCTCGGACTCCAGCATCGCGATCCGCCCGCCATCTGGATGGTCCATATAGATGCCGAAGCGATTGTCTGCGTGCTCGCGGATATATCTCCTGAGTACGGCCCGAAGGTCGTGAGTTGCCACTTCTTGAAGTGGCAGCTGGTCGATCGAGAAAAATTGAAGTTCAGGCGCTAGGGCCGCCGGATCGAAGTCCGATGCGAGCGAGGCCCGGTATACAATGTAGCCCGGATCGCCGTCGGAGACATCGAACACCGAGTAAAGGAAAGTGCTCTCAGGGATGACCTTGATCTCGTTCCCGCCGGCCAGTTCGATGAAACTTCCCGTTTTTCGCTTCTTGGAGACTGGAAGTCCGAACATTCCTTTGCCGTCCGAGCGGAGCAAGATTTTGCCGTCTTTCTCGATCAGATAGCCCATGACCATGCCTTGGGACGGAAGCCATCCATCGGGTAGCGCGTCTTTGACATGGGCGTATCTGCCCCTGCAAAACCCTAGTGGAGCTGCTGGGCTCGTGCCGAAAGCTCGCACCATTCCAATGAGGATGACGTGGTCGCCCGCGTCGATTTTGCTGTAAACTGAGCAGTCAAACCAAGAGAGACTGTCGGTCAGAACGGGCGAGCCCGTGTGTACCGTGTCGAAGGCGACGTTCTCAAACTTGTCAAGCGACTTGGACGCGAAGACCGCAGCGAGCTGGTTCTGACCCTCATGGAGGATGTTCACAGCGAACGAAGATGATTTCTCGAACGCCTCGCAGCTCAGGGCAGATTTACCGATGCAGATCAACACAAGGGGAGGATCCAACGAGACGGACGTGAACGAGTTCGCCGTCATTCCCCTGGGCGCCCCTGGTTGGTCTCGCGTGGTCACGATCGTCACGCCGGTGACGAATGTGCCGAAAGCCTTGCGCAGTTCGATTGGATTTATCGTTTGATCGTTGAGTACTTCGGTCGGCTGGCCCACTGCTGTCACCCCGTCGCTTTTAACGTGCATCGACAATGGGGGATGGAACCACGTCGATCTTCCTTCAAAAATAGGAGAACTCTTGAAAACATTGCTCGGAAACGCGACTCTACCTTTCGCGTGACTACTGGGCAGCACTGTCGGACCAAGGTTTCAGAGAACAAAAGCCCCTTCGAATTCCGAATGATTGGTGAGCCAACAAGCCCGCACCTGATTGTGCTAGCGAAACCTAATTAGCTCCACCCTTTTGACCAAGTCGGCAATCGTCCGAACCTCCATCTTGCGCATGACCTTCCCTCGATGAAGTTTCACCGTCACAAGGCTAATCCCAAACTTTGCCGCGATCTGCTTGTTCATTAATCCGCCGACGACAGCGTCCATGACCTCCCGCTCCCGCGGGGTCAGTCGTCCCGCCAGTTCGTGGAGTTCCCCCAACGCTTCAATCTCCCGCCTATTTCGACGATCCGCTTCGATCGCGTTGCACACGGCTTCCATCAAGTCTCGATGGGGAATCGGCTTGCACAGGAAATCCGACGCGCCACCTTTGAGCGCCCGGATCGTCATGGGGATGTCGCCGTGACCTGTCATGATGATGACGGGGGTCTTATTTCCGGACCGCTTGAGATAGGATTGGAACTCCAATCCGCATTCGTTTTCGAGATGAACGTCGAGAATGAGACAGCCCGGCTTGCTAAGGTCATCCGCCTCGAGGAGCGCGCGGGTCGTCCCGAATCCAGCCGCATTCAACCCGTTCGACCGCATGAGCCCGACAAGAGAGGCCCTGACCGCAGTGTCGTCATCCACCACTCGCACAACAGGCTTCTCAACGTTTACAATTTTCATCTGAGTACCCTCGAGTAGCGCCCTCAAAAGTTTATTTCCAGACTGAAATGACGCCGTCGCTGCGGTTCATCAGCGACGGATCTCGCTGTTGGGAGGCCTGATGGAGCTACTGAACGTCACGTCCGGTTTCAAACAAAAACCAAGCACGCCGCTCGGCTTGATCGATCCAGTTTTCCAAAAGACTCGTTGTCGCCACGTCTCTGAGTTCTGAGGTGAGGTCGTGCGTCGCCCTCATAGCTGCCACGAGCGCTCTGTTGTCCTGGCAGAGTTCCGCCATCATGTCCTTGGGGGTCACGAAATCTGCATCATTGTCCGACAAGCGCGACAGCCGGGAAATGTGACCGACGGATCGAATCGTGGCGCCGCCGATCTTCCTGGCGCGCTCAGCGAGGGCGTCGGTCATTGAAAGCAGCTCATCCCCCTGCTCATCCAGCACCCGGTGGTATTCGCAGAAATGAGGACCCGAAATGTGCCAGTGAAAGTTCTTCGTCTTTACATAGAGTGAGAATACATCGGCTAGCAGCGTCGTCAGCGAGGCCGACGTATCGGCACTTGCTTCCTTGGAAAGATCAGTAGGAGTTGCCAGTGGGCGCATGCGACGACGCTCGACTTCTTCGCGGTTGATACTCATGAGGAATTTTCCTTTGACGTTAGCGGGGTGTCAGTTGGACGGTTACATCTTCCCGATGAGCAAGTCCTGTTAGACGTCGGCAAACGGCGTGAGTTGTCGTGCGAGGCGCCATGGTCCGCCGGACAATCTGCCGGCGTCGACACCTCGGTTGCTTCGGTGGCGCTAACAAATTTTCACGCCGTCTTATGACGTCTCGCTTCCGAACTGACATTCGGCCAGTGATAGTGCGGTGAACGCGATGAGACGCTGGGCGCGCATTCAAAGGGATGTGTTAACTTTCACCCGAAAGGACCTTTAGTTTTCCGGTGGCTTGCCGACAAACTGCCTGCAAACCTGGAGCAAAAGAGAGTCTAAAGGAAATTTTCCATGACGCGCCCTCCACTTCCCCAATATTCGTTCGAAACGGCAATTCAGAAGGTTCGACTTGCGGAAGATGGGTGGAATTCCCGTGACGCGGCGAAGGTTGCGCTCGCCTACTCCGAGAACACGAGGTGGCGCAATCGAGCCGAATTCATTGTGGGCCGTATGCTGTGGAGGAGTTTCTCACACGCAAATGGGCCAAGGAGTTGGAGTACAGACTTATCAAGCATCTCTGGGTTTTTGATGGGAACCGTATCGCAGTTCGGTATGCCTACGAGTTTCGCGATGACAGCGAAAACTGGTTGCGCGCCTATGGAAATGAGAACTGGGAGTTCGGAGACGACGGCCTGATGCGGCATCGCCACGCCAGCATAAATGAGCATCCGATTGCCGAAGGTGATCGGAAATTTCACTGGCCGCTCGGCCGACGGCCGGATGATCATCCTGGCCTGACAGCCTTCGGATTTTAAGATGTGCCTGCGGCAGGCCGGCCACGGAACCCTGCCCTCGGTCAACTGCTCCGAAGGTAGAGCGGTCCAACCTACGTTGGTAGATATCCCAAAAAAGCGAAACGCGAAGGATGAGTTAATGAACGCAGAAAGGGACTATCCTCCGCTCCCGCCCGTACAGACGGGAATTCGCGGCTTGTGTCCTCGATGCGGACAGGGACACCTCTTTGAAGGCTTCCTGAAGTTGAAGCCGAAATGCGAGGTCTGCGACTTGGACTATTCATTCGCTGATCCGGCAGATGGCCCAGCGTTCTTCGTCATTTGTTTCGCGTGCGTGCCGACGGTACTGCTTTCAGTGTGGCTGGAAGTGCGGTTCAACGCGTCCATCTGGACCCAGCTCTTTGTAACGGGGCCTTTCTTACTTGCAACGTGCATTCCGCCCCTAAGGCCGCTCAAGGGCTGGCTCGTTGCGAGCCAGTATTTCTACAAGGCCGAGGAAGGAAAACTGTATCGCCCAAACGATCTGACGGAGGGCTGATAGCCAAGTTGCTCTCGGTCCTGAAGTTGCCCCAGACAATGCAGCTCGGAGCAGACAAGATGAGCCAAAAGTACAATGTTGTGATCGCTCGAGATCTGATCAGATGCATTGGACGAGGCGATGACCCCGGCAAGATCGCTGAGGCGTTCCATGATGACCTCATTTTTGAAATTCATGGTGATCAAAAGGCACTTTCTTGGGCAGACTTATGCCAGGTCCGAAATGGACTGGTCTCATTTCTGAACGAGACCCGTCAGATCATCGAATCCGCTCAGTTCGAGGTCGAAAGTATTCCAGCGAAAATCGAGCCGTCATCGTTGGTAATATTGAGACGCTGTCGATGAAATCCGGCAAATCGGTCATATCTGAGTTCGCGATTATCCTCACGATATTGGGAGGAAAGATCTCGAAGTTTCAAATGCTGGAAGACAATTTCGCGGTCTCCACCACCGTCACGAACTGAACCCACGAATATGAGCAGCCGCAACCATTTAGTTTCGCACCTGTGCATGGTTCGCTTTCACTGAGGAAGATTTCGATGCCAGACGTACGGCCGGACGGGGTCCAAGCCTATGATGCTGCCGCGGGCGGATGGGTGCATTGCAGGCGGTGGCAAAGGTACTGGCCGAGCAACAAGTCATCGCTCAAGGCGTTGCGACGTTTCTGAAGGCGAACCAGCCAGATACGACGCCGAAACGGACAAATATCGATCGATTTCGTAAGATGATGCATTCGAGCTCATCGGGGCGGAACTGTCAAAACTGGAAGACCCGAACCAGGCCGAATTCTACACCTCTGGCCGGGCCTCCAATGAAGCGGCTTTCCTCTATTAGACTTTTGTTCGAGCCTTTGGAACGAACAATTTCCCTGATTGCTCGAACATGTGCCGCGAGGCAACGTCCGCCGACGGCTGCTTCATTGCAGAGACATGGGATCGGAAGCCTTTCGACCTTTTAGGGTTCTCGACTACGCCCCTGCCGACGAGGCCGCTTTTGAAGACATGCTTGGGCTACTGAGGGCGAGCATTGAATGGAGCTTCATGGATCGTGAGATCGATATACGATTGCTAAGAGACCACGCTTAATGGCCGTTGAGCAGCCACCAAACCCGCAGTGAAACCCTCCAGTCTGCGCGTTGAGATCCGACACGATCCCTGTGGTGTCGAACCCGATTTGCTCATTGTGTGCCGGTCAGCCTGGTGGGTGACAGACGCCGTATACTTCAAGATAGGCAGCAGCGGAATTCAGTTTAACCGAATCCCTGGGCAATCTCGGTATCGCAGCCTTCGATGCCGCCTGCGGCTCGTCGAACTCAGTCTCAAGCTAAATGACACAGCGCCCGGCTCTGCAGGAACGGCGCACCTAAATGCGCGCCCATACACCCAAGGCCATTCTAACCAAAACTCACGCCGGCTTCTCCGATCTTCCTCGGATCAACGCGACAGCGAAGCTACGATCATGCATCAGGAATTCCTCAATTCAGGAACAAGGGACGCGACAATGACGATAACTAAAATATTCTCAATAAACGCACGCTTCCTGTGTTATGGGGTCATTACGGCCCTAATGCCCCTTCCAACGGCGGCCATAGACCGCTTGAACGCCCAGGATTATTCCTGTGACGGAGTGAATGAGCAGGTCAAAGCCGATGGCGCGGTTATCGTGCGCTATCCGTCGAAAAGGCCACCAGGCTTGACGCTGTATGACCGCTACGTGGCAGATGTCGGCTTTTGCGAATCCGATGAATTGCTTCAGTCCACGGCAATATCCACCCGCGATGGGATGTGTTCGCTCAGTGCCTGCCGCGAAAGGTCTCACAGCAACGATCGCTGAGCGGATGGCCTACTGACGGACACGCAGGCATAGCGCAATGCTATCTGATGTATTCGGGCGCTTGCACAAATCGGCGATGAGTGCAACGACGTTGAATCCTGTGCGATCGCTCACATTTTACCAATCCGATTACCCGCCCTGAAATATCCGATGCCGTATGGACGTCCTAAATGGACACATCGAAAGAGCGATATCGACGTCAAGGCACAAGCACTTTCCACTGCACGCAACCGGATCCTTCAGCTTCAGGAGCAGATGACTGATAAGGTTCTGCAGATGGCGGCCGAGGTCGAAAAACTAATGGAAGCCGTCCCGCCGGCCGAAGCAAAACATTTCTTGAAAGCGCGCTGCAATCTCCCTGCCCTGGAACTGTCGACCTACGTCGGGTTTTCAAGGGCCCTGAAAGGATCGGAGGAAATCCTACGCAAGGCGCGCTTCGTTCACTGTGATGAAGGCGCTCGTCGCAGCCGACGTCGGCTCCCGGCAAGAAATTCTCGAGCGCATGCGGATCGGCGCTCAGATCGACACCAAGGATATCGCCTCAATTCCCGAACGCTCGCAGCCGCGAAGCTGACGGTCCAGGAAATGACCCTCGCCCGTAATAAGAAGATGGTGGTGACCGCCGCGCGGAAGCAGGTCACCGCCGCTGTAGCCTTGTTCGAAGAGAAAATGCGTTCATTTACCGATGAGCTACGGCGCCATTTCAGCAAGCGTAGCCAAGGATCCGCACCTGCTCAGACAGGTCTTCTGATATCTCGTCTGAACCGACGAAACAGCTCGGGAGGAGCAAAAATGTCGTGGGACGACCGGCGCAACTACCGTATCCAGGAGCGAAAAGGCCGTTCGTTCTCCGACTACGATGCCATATCGGGGACGCCTGCAAAGGGGCTTCTGTGGTCGTCAGAAGATCAAGGTGGCATAAACTATGACGGGGCTCCCCATCATGTTGCGTTAGGATCTGTAACGACGCGACCGGTCCTTTTCGAAAGAAATATGGTTTCGTCTGTAATATCTCCTGCTCCGAGGAAGCAAGAAATGATGCGGTGCTTGTCCAGCGGCAAGGTGGTTTCTTGCCGCATCGGCATTGAACTACTGGGAGATACAATGACGGATGTTGATAAAACGGACACAATAGATCGGAGAACCACGACATTTGTTGGCGGCGACACAGGCGAATGGTCGGTCACCTCCCATTGCACTCTTCGGGGTTCCCCCATAGCATTAGTTTCCCGGTTGGCAATGATTTCCGGCAATCGACCGGTGATTTCAACCGATGCCGCTTGGGTACTCCGCGGGGTCGCAACAAATGAACGATACACAACCCGTTCGGAAAAGCTCGAACTGGTTGAAAAGCAGGCCCCCATCGGCCGGGCTGAGGCGACCAATGCAGCGCTAATTCTCTTACGCAAAAACGCGAATTGGTGGGCCCTCGCACAAGATGAACGCCGCTCCATCCTTGAGGAACAGTCACACCATATTGCGATCGGACTCCGTTATCTCCCAGCTGTTGCCCGACGGCTGCTTCATTGCAGAGACATGGGAACTGAAGCCCCTTTCGATTTTTTAGGATTTCTCGATTACGCGCCTACGGACGAGGCGGCATTTGAGGAGATGCTCGGCCAATTAAGATCGACCATTGAATGGAGCTTTATGGACCGTGAGATCGATCTTCGCTTGACAAGAGACCACGCGTAAATTGCTATCAGCCGAAGGGAGCGCTGGCGAGCCCTCAAGGATCGATGTCACCCGTCAAATGCCCACCGCACGGCGGCCAGCCTTCTTGAATGGGGGTCTTTCCGCCGGGCCGGACGAACGAAGGCTGACTGATTTTGACCAAAATTTCTGACCCAGCTCTGCGCGCCCGCAGACTCCATACTGTTTCTCACCACAACTCACGCCAGCTTCCTGGATCTCCCCCGGATCAAGGAAAAAGCAAGCTACGATCACAAATTAGCAAATTACTGAATTCTGTAGCTAGGGGCGCGACAATGACCAGACTTAAAATGCTCTTATGGTACGGACGCTGCCTATGTGTCGTTGCGGCACTCATACCGCTTTCAGCGTCTGCGATCGATCGCTTGAACGGACAGGATCAATCTTGTGCCCAAGTTAATGAAAGGATCGACGCTAAGGGTGCGATTATCGTGCGCTATCCATCAAGCAGGTCGCCAGGCTTGACGCTTTATGACCGCTACGTCGCAGATATAGGTTTCTGCGCATTCGATGAAGGACGCGAAACGAAGATGGTGTCCACACGAGATGGCTTGTGCGAGCTCAGTGCGTGTCGCCACCGTTTTAATACCAACGATCGCTGATCGGACTGCCCTCCGATGCTTCCAGTGTAAGGCCTTCCACTGCATGGCCTAGAGAACAGGAAGACAAGAGCAATGCTGCCGATTTGCACCTATCGCGCGCCAGTTCGTTCGAGGGGATGGCGGTGACAGTAATCCCGTAGGATTGCTTACACTTTACCAATCAGACTACCGGCGAAGAAAGATCCGTTGTCGTAAGGAGGTCCCAAATGGGGACACTCTGAGTGTCCGATATCGACCCAACAACGCGGGACGGAATAGGCGGTAGACACCTTTTGCCACATGCGTTCTCTGATTGACGTCACGGATGCCCGGAGTTGCCTCGGATCAACTGTGTCTCTCGCCTCTAACGTGATGCCCAGAAGAAACGTGAAATTCAATCTATCGTTTTGACACGATCAGGGGAGCGTTTCTCCACCGCCCTCGCACTGCGAAGGCGGTGGAAGCTGTCTATATCAGGCGCGCCAACCCTCGACCGCCTGCCCTCCGAAAATTCGGTTCGTCGGCATTTCGAAGATAAAGTAGGGGTTTAGCTGCGGCAGAGCCGTCGCCTGCTGCAGACGTTCGAGTTGGCTGTCGTCTAGCACGACTTCGAGCGATGCGATATTCTGGAGCAGCTGTTCGACGCGGCTGGCTCCGATCAAGACAGACGAGACACCGGGACGCTTCGCTACCCAAGACAGTGCGACTTCCGCCGGCGATCGCCTGAGTTCGGCTGCCACGCTCTTCACGACATCCACGACATCGAAATTGCGCTCGGTAAACAGCATACCGCCGAATGGATTATCGCCGTTCAAACGTCCGTCACTCTCGGCATCGCTTGCCACCGAGGCCTTATCAGGCAGAGCGTTGACCCGCCCGGCATCAGCAATCTTATCGCGACCGTATTTTCCGGTCAGCAGTCCGGCAGCGAGCGGGCTCCATGGCACCATGCCCATCCCCAATTCGGAACCAGCCGGGAGTAGGTCCAGTTCCACGCCGCGGTCGATCAGCGAATAGGCATATTGAAGGCCGATTGGGGTTGGCTGGCCATGCACCCCGGCCAGTGTAGCGATTTTCGCCACGTACCAAGCAGGCGTATTGGAAAAACCGTAATGCAGGATTTTTCCCGACCTCACCGCATCCGTCAGCGTTTGCAACACTTCTTCCGCTGGTGTCGTGCGGTCCCAGACATGCATCCAGTACATGTCGATATAATCTGTTTGCAAGCGTCTCAGTGAGCCTTCCATACCAATGCGCATATTCTTGGCGCCATTGCCACCCCAAAGCGGTGTGCCCTGGCCGCGCGGAAAGCCGGACTTGGTGGCGACGACGAGCCGGTCACGCAGACCGCTGTCAGCCAGAAAGCCGCCGAGCATCTCTTCGCTGCGGCCGCCAGAATATACATCTGCGGTGTCGAGAAAATTCCCGCCTTTATCGACATAGGCGTTAAAAACAGCGCGCGATGCAGTTTCACCAGAACCCGAGCGCTCCGCGCCGAAGGTCATGGTGCCAAGTGCCACTGGGCTAACGATCAGGCCCGATTTTCCAAGTGTACGATAGCTGGTCAAATCCATGCTTATTCTCCTTCATTTGTATGAGGATATGTAGCGCTGATGGCTTGCAGGGATTAGCGGTTGCCTGCCGCATGAACTTATGAGCACCATGCAGCAATGGATCGAAACGACCTCAATGATCTCCATGGCTTTTGCTGCGGTCGCACGGGGCGCAGCTTCACGCGGGCTGCCGCCATCCTGGCCATGTCGCCGTCCGCGCGTAGCCATGCGATGCGCGGGTTTTAGGAGGGGCTGGGAGTGCGCGTTCTGGCGCGTACGCCCCGCTCCGAATTTATCAATTTAGATATTCTGGAATGTGCCGCCCCGCTGCATCAAGGGGCGCCAGGCGTGGCCGTTGAGGGCGTTCTTGCCGGGTTAACAAGTATCACACTGCCTTGGCAGGTCATGGAAGCAAAACGGTGCGCCGCCTTGGCTGGGCACACCGTTCGGCTCTCCGTTAAACCGCTGTGATACGCTCGCGATATTTATCGATGATCACGGCGAGGATGATGACAACGCCCGTGATCATCTGGCGCAGAAAGTCGCTCAGGCCGAATAGAATTAGGCCGTTCGCCAACACACCAATGATGCAAGCTCCGAGCAGGGTTCCAATAACCGTGCCCCGGCCCCCACTTAGGCTGGTCCCACCGATAATAACCGCAGCAATTGCATTGAGTTCGAATCCAATGCCGATAATCGGGCTCGCGATGTTCAGGCGCGCCATGTAGATGATAGACGCGATCCCGACGAGCGCTCCTGCAATTGTGAACGCGGCGACTTTATAGAACATAAGTGAATGGCCAGCCAGTCGCACAGCCTCCTCATTGTTGCCGATACCGTAGAGCAGTCGGCCAAAAACGGTTTTGGAAAGTACAAACCACGCGAATGCGACCAGGGCCAAAGCAATCAGGAAAACGACCGGAATACCGAACAACATTTTCGATCCAAAGTCGTTGAATGTCTGCGGAAACGAATAGATCGTCCGCGCGTCGGTCACTTGCAATGCGGCGCCACGGGCGATGTTGAGCATACCCAAAGTGACGATGAACGAAGGAAGCCCCCAGAACGCGCTGATCCACCCGTTCAAGAACCCACAAATGACGCCTGTCGCCACTGCAGCGACGGTTGCGAGGACTACGGCCTGCCAAACCGCGAGATCAGGAATCGTAAGCACGCTTCCGCCGACTACCGCGCATAACGCAAGCATTGATCCGACGGACAGGTCTATGCCCCCGATGAGAATCACGAAGGTCATGCCGATGGCCAGGATCAGATTGATGGTTATCTGCGTGAGGATATTTGAGATGTTATTTGGATTAAGGAAATGCTCCGTGCTCAGCGAGAAAAAAACGATCAAAACCAAAAGGGCGATGCCGATCCCTGCGTCCCGAAGTACAAGTTTCATCGAAATCTTCGTCATGGGCTTCTCTTTGCTGCCTGTCGAAGGCGGGTTTCCAACTGCGTCCATGATCAATGCTCCGCCTTTCGTCGTTCGCCCTGGTAGGCGTAAGTCAATATTTTTTCTTCCGAAAACTCCGGTCGGGGAACTTCGCCGACGATCCGGTGCTGCGACATTACAAGGATGCGATCGCAAAGCGTCATTAACTCGGGGAGTTCCGAAGAGACAATGAGAAGTGCTAGGCCATCTTCAGCAAGTCGGCGGATAAGTGCATAGATTTCCGCTTTCGCTCCAACATCGACGCCACGAGTTGGCTCGTCCAACAGGAGAACGCGAGGGTTGCGCGCCAACCACTTGGCAAGAACGACTTTCTGCTGATTTCCGCCAGACAGCGTAGAAACGTTGTAGCCGGCTCCTCCATATTTAAGCTGAAGATCCGATCCCAACCGCTGGGTCACCAGATTTTCGGCGTTCCTGTCGAGCAGTCCCATGCTGGACACCTTCTGCAGAGACGCTAGCGTCACGTTTGCGGCGATCGTCATGGACAAGATGAGACCCTGATCTTTCCGGTCTTCGGTAACAAATCCAATTCCCGCTTCGATGGCATCTTTAGGCGAGCGAAACGCAACAACCTTCCCATCCCGTGTCAATTGCCCGGACAAAGGGAGCTCGGCTGCCGATATCGCACGCAGCAGTTCCGTCCGGCCCGAGCCGACAAGCCCAGCGACCCCGAGTATCTCGCCCTTATGCAAGTCGAAGGATACGCCGTCCTGATGCGGAGATTGAACATGCCGGAAATTTTTGAGGGAGAGGACAACTTCGCTTCCGGCGCTGGAAGCAACGTCACTAGCCATTTCCTTTTGTAGCTGCTTACCAACCATGCTGCGAACGAGCTCATCCTGGTCGGTGTCGTCGATAGCACTAGAAAATACTGTTTCGCCGTTCCTCAGAACTGTCACCCTGTCACACATACGGAAGATTTCGTCGAGGTGGTGAGAAACGAATATGATTGCGACGCCGCGGGCACGGAGGCCTCCAATGATGGCGAATAACCGCTCGGTCTCGCGTGACGTCAACGTTGCAGTTGGTTCGTCCAGAATTAGAACTCGGCTTTCCGTCATCAAAGCACGCGCAACCTCTACAAGCTGTCGGTGAGCAATCCCTAGCCGTTCAACTGGCCAGCGCACATCGATGTCGCTGAGACCGATCGCATCCAGTGCTGCACGAGCGCGCTCGTTCATCTCACGCCGCTTCACCACGCCCAAAATGTTGCGAGGCAGATGTTCGATGAAGATGTTTTCTGCGACGGAAAGGTAGGGAAGCAGATTGAATTCCTGGTGTACGACCTGCAACCCATTCGCTTTGGCGTCCCTTGGGGTCTGGGGTGTGTAAGCCTCGCCCGCGAGCTTTATCGAGCCAGAGTCTGGCTTGACGATACCGCAAAGCGTTTTAATCAGTGTTGACTTTCCTGCGCCGTTTTCGCCGATGAGACCGTGAACTTCCGCGCTGTTTACAGACAGGTTCACGCCATTAAGCGCGACTGTAGCCCCGAAGCTCTTCTTGATGTCTTGCAACTCAAGAACTGGCTTCGTCGTCATATCCCCCTGAGCGGAAGGTGACGTCGAGTTTGATTGTGAGATGATCATCGAAGAACCTCCGGAAAATGCCGCGCCGGAACAGTCCGGCACGGCTGCGCTTGCAGGAGTTACTTCACGTTGGCCTTCGTCACCAATTCGATGTCCGTCTTGATCCAGCCCTCGAGCTTTGGTCCGCCTGCGACGACTGCAAGCGCCTTGTCGATGGCGTTCGCTGCCATCTGCGAGCCAAACTGATCAACGGTCGCAAGCAGTTTGCCATCCTTCAGGAGAGGAGCCACGGCTGGAACGTTATCGAAACCGACGACCTTAATGTCCTTGCGGCCCGCTGCATCCAGAGCTTTGACAACACCGATGGCCATCGAGTCATTTGCGGCGAGAACGCCTTGGATGTCCGGGTGAGCAGTCAGCATGTTCGAGAAGACCGAATTGGCTTCTTCGGTTTCCCAATGCGCGGTGCGCGAATCCAGGAGCTCCAACTTGCCAGCCGCAACCGCATCTTCAAAACCGAGTTTCCGCTGGGCGGCGTTGTCCGCACCGGGGTTGCCTTCGATGATTACGACCTTGCCGCCCTCACCCAGTTCTTTGGCCAGGGCCTCGCCAACCATTTTGGCGCCGGCACGATTATCAGGTCCGACGAAAGCCAGATCGATCCCAGCGTCTTTTTTCGCCTGTTCGTCGAGCGAGACGTCGAAATTGATGACGGTGATGCCTGCATCCATAGCCTTTTTCAAAGGAGCGACCATGGCACGAGAATCCGCCGGGGCGATAACGATTGCGTCGACACCCTGCGTGATGAAGTTTTCGACGCCGTTCACCTGGCTCTCGAAATCAGTCTCGTTCTGCATTCCGATAGCTTTGAGCTCGTAGTCACCGCGCTTCTTGTTATGGGCTTCTGCACCCTCGAGCATGTTCTTGAAAAAGTCGTTGGCCAACGACTTCATGACGAGACCGACAACGGGCTTGTCGGCGGCCTGGGCAAGTGTTGGCAGCGCTGTCGTGATAGAGAGCGCAAGAATCGATGCGATAGTGAAAATCTTCATGACCATTCCTCCATTGGTCCGACAGCCCTCCAGCCATCGGTGAAACGTTTCATAAATTCTATGAGAACGTTACATTTTGGTAATGGGAAAAATCTTGAAGGTCAATATGAAACGTTTCATGGCGAGAACTGGTACTTTTCATCACATATGTTATTCGTCCTGCCGGGAATGATGGAGAACAGATTTGAAGCCGACAATTAAAGATGTCGCACGAGATGCCGGAGTGTCGCTTGGAACCGTGTCTCGCGTTCTTGGCAAGAACGCCACCGTGAACCGAGCCATTCGGCTCCGGGTCGAAGAGGTGATAGAGAAGCTGGGCTACAGTCCTAGTAGTCTTGGACGCAGCCTGCGGCTGAACAAATCAGACATAATTGGTTTGGTGATACCTGATATAACCAACCCGTTTTTTGCGGACCTTGCAAAGCATCTCGAAGTCTTGGCGTCCGCGGTTGGGTATTCCGTATTGCTTGCCAATACCCACGATGACCCAGAAGCAGAAAAGACCCAGATCAAGAGTCTCCTCGGACGCGTGCCTGCGGGAATTGTGATTGCTCCCGTCAGCAATAGTCTCGTCAGTGAACGGTTGTCCAAAGACATGGTCTGCGTGACGATTGACCGCCCGCTTGCCGGACACTCGCTTGTATCGGTAGACAACATCGAAGGGGGGAGGCTGGCGGCCGAACATCTTTTAACGCTCGGGCACATCCGCATCGGCTACATTGGCGGTCCAAGGACAACCGAGGTCTCGCTGTTGCGGTTGAAAGGTTTCAGCGATGCGATCGCAACAGCCGCCGGACGATTTGGAAAGGACGTTGAGCTCACAGTCGTCGAGGGTCAGTTCGACTACAAGTCCGGCGAGGAGATGGGCAGAAAACTCCTTTCGGTTCCGGTCGAGATAAGGCCAACGGCTATCGCTACAGCCAACGATCAGCAGGCTATCGGGCTTCTTAGATGCTCACGGGATATGGGCATCCGAGTGCCGGAGGACTTATCGATCATCGGGTTCGACGACATACCGCTTGCATCCCTTGTTCTGCCAAGACTGACAACGGTTAGACAGCCCATCCAGGAAATTGCGGAAATCGCTATACGAGCCGTATTGGGGCGGGGAGCAGTAGACGGGCCGATCCTGCTTTCCCCTCGTATCGTCGTAAGGGAGTCAACGGCTTGCTTTCCCTGAGCCACACTTCGTTCTCACTTCGGCCCTTGTACGATACAGTCACGCAATGCGGTTACCGGTATCGGCGGCGAACAAGCAAATCTTGTTCAATTCCGGCGCCACGTACATGGTTTCCCCGGAAACGTACGATGTTCGCTCCCGAAAGGCGCCGACTACCTTCACACCACCCAGCGCCAGTAGCACCTGGGTTTCCGAACCCATCGGCTCGGCGAGGACGATTTTGGTTGCTATCCCGCGCTCCGCATCTGAGAGAGCGAGGTGTTCGGGCCGGATTCCATAAGTTACTCTGGTTCCATCTGGAAGTTTACGATCTGCAAGCGGAAGTTTATCACCGTTGTCGGCAACAAAGATCATTCCCTTGTCGCCACTGCGAATGGTCCCTTCAATTAGGTTCATCGACGGGGAGCCGATAAATGTTGCGACGAATGTGTTGTCCGGAAAATCATACAGATCCAACGGAGCGCCGATTTGCTCGACGTGGCCGTCTCGCATGACGACGATTTTATCCGCCATTGTTAGCGCCTCGACCTGATCGTGCGTCACATAGACAATGGTCGTCCCAAGGCGCTGGTGAAGCGCCTTGATTTCGGCGCGCATGGCTACTCGGAGCTTGGCATCGAGATTCGATAGCGGTTCATCGAACAAAAACACCTGGGGTTTCCGCACGATTGACCGCCCCATGGCGACGCGCTGACGCTGTCCGCCGGAAAGCTGCCGCGGATAGCGATCGAGCAACGGTGTGAGACCAAGAATTTCGGCAGCCTCACCAACTCTTTTTGCCTTCTCAGCTTTCGCAGCTCCCGCCAATGTCATCGAAAATGCCATGTTTTCGGCGACGGTCATATGTGGGTAAAGTGCGTAGTTTTGAAACACCATAGAGATGTCTCGCTCTTTGGGTGGAAGGTGGTTGACCACTCGCCCCGCGATCCCGATCGTCCCTCCCGAAATATCTTCAAGTCCGGCGATCATGCGCAGCAAAGTGGACTTTCCACAGCCCGAAGGTCCAACCAGAACCACGAACTCGCCCTCGTCGATGGCGACGTCGATGCCATGCAAAACCGGGTGTGCGCCATAGGACTTTTTGACATTGTTGATCTCAACGAAGGACATCAGAAGTCTCCTTTGCGGTGTCCACGTCTGCGATCATCGTCTCCGCCGCACCGATAGTAATGCTGGGCGTTGATATCGCGCCGTCGGAAATAACGAGACCGATACCACCATCGAGGAACGCTTGGTCGCCGTCGTCGCACGCCTCAATCGCAGTTCCATCCGCCTCTCCTAGTATCCGCGTTCCGAGGACCATCAGTTTCATGCTCACCGTGACTTCGAGTTCTACGGGGAACGCTGCCTCCGCAAGAATGGTGGTGACGTCGTCGCGGACTTTGATAATCTGAAGTCTTCCTTTGCGCACAAGTCGGAGCGCGTAGTAGCGGCGCAGGCCCTGAACCCGAGCGGCAAGTCCCCCTGCAGTTCCAAGATGCAACATGACGTCGCTTTCGACGGTGTAGTCCGTCCATTGGCGGGTTCCGTGAATGATGATCCCATCACCGCGATCCTGGGAGATGCGAAAGCTCGGCGGAAAACGTTTGGAGAAGAAACTGACTCCGTTGACCCAAGCCATGCGCCAAAAGGTACCCTCCTCTTCGGGCCTTTGCAGAGTGAGTTGCGGCGCTCCACTCCAACGAACGTGATCAATGACGATGCAACCGTCGGCACGCTTGCCTGATGCAGTGAAGGCGACGCCAATCTCGGCGATAGGTTGACCTCTCAAATCAGGAATCGTCCATCGAAGCACTGAACTATCGCCGGGTTGGAGTGCGACCGGAGCGCTATCGAGGGTTCTGAGATTGTCGTACTCATCGTATACCCGCAGTCTCAAGGTCACTGACAGCGCACCTATGTTGCTTACGTCTGCGGCGACGGCCGCTTCGAGATCTTGCCCCGGATAGATCAACGGTGTCGCCATGAGATCGTAGACCTTCATCTGCAAAACTTCGCGGGGCGAAAAGACCGGGGTGGTTACCGCAGCAACCTGGCCAGGGCCAAGAGCCTCGAACCGTGCGGCAAGCGCTCGTCCGTGCTCAGTCGCAATGTTTGTGACAGACAAACGAATCTGACCATCCTGCGACCTAAAGCCCTGCGTGCTGCCCGGTAGGGAGAAATGAAACTGCGCACCTGCCTTCGGAGCACTGAGTGGCGCATGTCCTGCAAGCGTCAGTCCGAGGTTGGCCAGATAGTAGGCCATCCGGACTGCATCGTTGATGGAGTTACCACCATCGGCAGACGAAATCAGGAGACGGTCTGCGATGGGGCCGCGCCAGTCAGGCCCAGCGTCAATTCCCTCCAAGCCGAGCATAATTCCCATCAAACAGCCGACATTACCCGCGTTGCAGTCTGTGTCCCACCCCGAGGTGTTGACGATCATCTGCGCGCGCTGGAAATCATCGGGGGCGTATAGCACAGACATGATCATCAGGGCGTGGTTCGGCACAACGTGGCAGTTTCCCGGATACTGTGCGTACCCGTACTGGTCTTCTATACGCTGCCGCGTCACCATCCAGTCGTCGTCAGTTTTGCGCCAATCTCTAATTTCGGCAATCAGCTTTGCAATCAGACTGTCTTTCGGGATTACCGATAGACCAGTATCGATGAGGTGATTGATATCAGCGGAACGAAAGGCCTCCGCCTCCATCGCCGCCCACAGCATGGCCGCATATACGGACTCACCATCGTGGCTCACGCTGCCAGCCTTTTGCGCCAGTTGTGCAGCCAATTGTGGTTGACAAGGTGACACAAGCGCCCAGCCGTCGACAAATATCTGCGCCCCGATTTGTTCGGCGACGGTTGATCCGTTGGTTGCCATCGACCCGCTGTGAGGTGCAGGAATCCCATTTTTGAGATTGAGCCAGGCGGTATGTTCGGTCGAGTTGCCATTGCCGCCCCACCACAGGATCGACTTCTCCTCTACAATGTAATTCAACCACGCCTTGCCGATATCTTCAGCTGAGAGGTCTGCCGTGATGCCATAATCCTCAAGGGCTCGCACGAACGTAAAAGTCCCGGCTACATCGTCATCGGTAACGACGAGGGGTTCATTTAGTTGCTCATTTACGTAATACTCGATTGGGCCGAGCTCCCTCATAATGCGCTGGTGGGTCCATTGCTCGAACGGTCGGCCCAAATAAACGCCGATCAGCTTGCCCAGTACGCCTGCGTAGACGCGTTCCAGATAGTCGTTTGGGATTGTCATAGATTTCACCTTAAAAGTGTTGTCGCGGATCAGCCCTTTACCGATCCGCCTGCCATGCCCTCAATAAAGCGGCGCTGCAGAAAGACGAACAGGATGACGATTGGCAGTACGATGATGAGAGCGGCGGCCATGATCTCGCCCCAGTCGGAGCTGTACTGGCCGCTAAGGAGGAAGAACGAAACCACGGCGGTCGTGCTGTCCTGCTGCTGAAGAAAGGTCGTGGCGATCAGGAACTCGTTCCAGGAATAAAGCCCAATAATGAGTGCGACTGTCAGGATGCCTGGTGAGACCATTGGCAGCATGACCTTTGTGAACACTTGCCAGTGCGTCGCACCGTCGATCAACGCGGCTTCTTCCAGCTCCTTGGGCACGGCCAGGAAGTAGGTCCTAAGAAGCATGATAGCGAACGGGCTGTAGATGGCGGTGTACACAAGAGCGACCGCGAAAATGTTGTTGATCAATCCAAGCCGTGCAAAGGCGAAATACAACGGGAACAGGAAGAGCTGGATCGGTGCAGTCGTAGTCGCCAGTAGGTATCCTGTAACCGCCTTCCATCGTCTGATTTTCTTGCGGGCCAGCACGTATGCCGCTGCGGATCCAGTTGTACAGACCATAATGATCGTCGTAGCAGTCAGCATGACGGAATTCAGGAAGGTCTGGCTGAAGTGTGCGTCAGCCCACGCTCGGCTGAAATTGTCCCATCGGATGGTTTTTGGAAACGATAGCGGATTGAGGACGATCTCCTGCGCCGATTTGAGAGAGTTCAGAACCAGAAGGGCAATAGGGAAAAGCGCAATGAACGCTGCGATTCCCAGGCAAATATAGGTGACCGTCAACGTGCGACGGCTTTCGACCAGTCTCATTGTTCGGTCTCCTTTGACTGAATTCGGATGTAGAAGTACGTCGCGATCAGGCCAAATACGCTGATGACGAGCGATGTTGCCGCAGCTTGGCCGACGTTCAGGTCGTAGAAAGCCTTGCGATAGGCGAGCGTGGAAAGCACTTCGCTTGAGAATGCCGGACCGCCCTGGGTGAGGATGTAGACAAAGTCAAAAACCAGGAAGGACCATATGACCGTCATGATCATCATGAGCGTTATGGTGGGACGGATTCCGGGCAGCAAAACGTACCGCATCATCTGCCAGAAGGTTGCACCCTCGAGCCTGGCTGCTTCGATTTGCTCCTGTGGCACCTGCCTTAGCGCTGCAAAGAAGATGACGCACAGGAAACCCCACCAATGCCAAAGATCGACGGCCGCCACTCCGAACAGCGCCATGGACGGCTGCGATAACGGGTTGGTGATCGGGAGCCCAGTATGTTGCAGCAGGCCGAACACGCCTGTGACCGGACTATAGATCATCCCTTGCCAGACCCGCGCTGTGATCGCGGTTGCGATGATAACGGGCAGGAAGTAGACGACCTGGAAAAATGTCCGGCCTCGATCGACAAGCAACAGCATTGTGGCCGCCAATAGCCCCATTGCCACGGGCACAATCAAGAAGATTGCTGTCCAGATGAGGTTGTTGGTAAGCGCGTTCCAGAACACGCCGTCATCGGATAACGCGCGAAAATTATCGAGCCCGGCAAAGACCGGGGCAGAAATTCCGTCCCATTGGAAAAACGCCAATGTGACGGTGAGCATCGCGGGCACCAGAATGATGATCGCGTTGATGGCAAGTGTCGGTAAAATGTAGAGTCTATGCATGCTCGTCTCCAGGCTGACGGTAGCGGCATCTGCCGCTACCGTCTCCAGATCGTGCTTTATGAAAGGGTCTTGGTTTACTGGCGGGCTGGGATAGCAGGGACTTTACCCGCTGCCTTTTCCTGCTGGAAAGTTGCATCGAGCTTCGTAAGAAATTCGGCCGTGGTTGTTTTACCCAGCCAAAGTTCCTCGATGCCGCTAACAAGATATGTATCAGTCGCTGGTGGCAGGAACGTCCAAGTGGTGTAGCCGTACTGGTTTTTGTTAACCGAGTCCGCCAGGTTTTTCATCGTCTCGGTGTAAAGCGGTAGCACGGCGTCGCCCACCTTCACCTTGCTAAGATCACGGAGCGGTGTGTTCCATTCGCCCTGCCAGACTGTATTCATGTCCCCGTAGAACTTGTCACTAAATACATAGTTCACGACTTCCGCCGCACCATCCGGGTTCTTCGAGCCCGCCGCGATGGAAAACGTCGATCCGATTCCAAGAGCATAGATCGGATAGGCCACGCCCTTCCCGCTTGGAAAGCCGACGAAGCCAGGTTCGGCATTGTTTTCCTTGAAATACTTAGGAACGTTCGTGAAATTCCATGTGCCTGTGGGGGCCATGCCCGCTGCGCCCGTTGCGATTTGGGCAAAGGCCTGTTCACCGGTCAGCGAGAAATAATTTGGCCCGAAATATCCGGCCTGCCACCATTTATTGAGGGTATCAACTGCTTTGACGAAGGGTTCAGAAGTCCATGGAATCTCGCCCTTCAGTGCTTTGTACATGTTATCCGGCCCGGCAACGGAGTTGAGCACGATGGAAACGTAGTGCTCGTTGCTGGGACGCCAATCGGCATTTCCCGCGCCGAACGGCACGATGTTCTTGGCTTTCATGGCCTCAGCGAGCGCCTCGAATTCGGCAATAGTCTTGGGCGGTGTCCAGCCGTTCTTCTCAAATAGCGTCTTGTTGTAGAAAAGGCCGAGGGTCTCGTACGTCTTGGGCAGTGCATACAGTTTGCCGTCGTATTTTCCGAGCTCAAGGAACACAGGCAGGATCCGATCGTTCCATCCCATCTTTGCTGCATAGTCGTCCAGTGGAAGAAGCTGTCCGGCCTGCGCCATGCTGGCAACGTAACTCGGGCCAGCAGTGTAGACGACATCCGGCCCGCTGCCCGACAGCATCGCGATACGCAACTGCTTGTCGAGTTCAGCCCCACGGAAATCAATCGACAGCGCCGCATCCGAGCTTTCTTCGTTGAACGGCTTCACAAGTAGATCTTTGAGGAACTGCTGGTTTTCGGGTGCAGCGTTTTCATACCACCAGGATACGGGCTTCTTGTCCTGCGCAAGCGCAGTGCTGCAAATCGCGCTCGCCGACAACAACGCGGCAAACGTCTTTATGAGAGTACGTGCGTTCATAGTTTCCTCCTCCAAGGATTTTTGAACAGCCTGACAATCAGGCTGATCCGCGTTCAATTAATCGAAACGGCATTTCCAGCACCGTTCCTGCACCTGTCTTTCTGCCGGACAGGCGTTCCATCAAGATTTCTGCCGCCTTCATGCCAATCCCGCTTTGAAACTGGGCGACGGTAGTCAGCGGCGGCGATACAAGCTTGGACGCGGAAATGTCGTCGAAGCCGACGACTGCAATATCGTGAGGTATGCTTAGGCCACGTTCGCGGATCGCCTGCATGGCTCCGATTGCCATCAGATCGTTTGCGGCAAAAATCGCAGTCGGTCTAAGGACGCCATCGAGAAGAGCCAGTGCTGCGCGAAATCCACCTTCCTCGGTAAAAACGTCATCGACCACGATTTGTGCGTCGAGTCCGGCGGCCTGAAGCGCCGTCCTGTAGCCCTCCACACGCACCGACTCCGGACCGCCATGGCCCGCAATCATGCCAATTTGGCGATGCCCCTTTTCTACAAGGTACCGGGTGACGTCATGCGCGGCCGAACGACCATCGACGTAAATGTCATCAATCGCCAGCGATCCGCCCGTCTTTTTCGCGGACTCGATGCGAACGATAGGTAAGCCTGCTTCAATCAGTGGGGCAAATTCGGGTGCACGCACAGTCCAAAATACGCCGATCACTCCGTCCACCCGCCCCTGCCTCAGCCACTCCAGAAAGTGCTGTTCGCGATCTCGCAATCCGTCGGTATTGATCGAGATGACGTCGTAGTTTTCCGCCTCCAAAATTGTTTGGACGCCTCGCAACAGAGACGGATAGAACGGGTTCGTGATGTCCGGAACAATGCACGCCACCGTCATGGTGCGGTTGGTTTTCAATGCTTGGGCAGATCGGTTTGGAACATAATCTAGGTCGCGCACCGCTTGCCGGATACGAACAAGAGTGTCGGCCGACACAGACGAGACGTCGCCCCCGCTCAGCACCATTGATACTGCAGCCTGAGAAACTCTGGCCAGAACCGCTACATCCTTTTGCGTTGCGCGCTTCACCTGTCCCTCGCTGATACGTATCACTTATACGTATAACTATCCCGGCATCAAACCAGTGTCAACCACCGAAAATGATCTTCATTGAACCCATTCGCTTCCGTTCAGAAGCAAAAGCGTTTGTATGCCTACATGCACCGCTGATGACCTGCAGGGATCAGCGTTGCCCGCCGCATGAACTTATGAGCATCATGCAGCAATGGAACGAAACGACCTCAATGATCTCATGGTTTTTGCTGCGGTCGCACGCGAACGCAGCTTCACGCGGGCTGCGGCCATCCTGGCCATGTCGCCGTCTGCGCTTAGCCATGCGATGCGCGGGTTAGAGGAGCGGCTGGGAGTGCGCCTTCTAGCGCGTACGACCCGCAGCGTATCGCCGACCGAAGCCGGGGAACGGCTGCTGCAATCTCTCAATCCTGCCTTTGCAGATATTGAGAGCGGATTGGGCGCGCTGGCGGAATGGCGCGATAATCCGTCCGGCACGGTGCGGTTGACCACGTTTGCTTATGCCGCAAAGATGGTGCTCGTGCCAAAGCTGCCGGCTTTCCTGCTTGCCAATCCGGAGGTTCGGGTCGAGGTTAACATCGATGACAGCTTCACCGATATCGTCGCGGCCGGCTTCGATGCCGGCATCCGGCTCGGCGAGACCGTTGAGAAAGACATGATTGCTGTCAAAATCGGCCCGGACCTCCGAACAGTGGTGGTCGCAACGCCCTCCTATTTCGAGGGGATTGCACCGCCGCAAACGCCCTACGATCTCGATCGCCATGCCTGCATTGGCTATCGACTGACTACATCGGGCGGGTTGCTGCCGTGGGAATTCGAAAAGAACGGCAAGGATATCAAGATCCGCACCAGCGGACCTTTGATTGCCAATGACGGCGATCTTCCATTGGCAGCCGTGCGGGCCGGCGTCGGGCTTGGCTATATCATGGAACATGATGTAGCAGGAGACATCGCCTCGGGTGCGCTGGTACAAGTTCTCAAAGACTGGTGCCCGAGCTTTCCGGGGTTTCGTCTCTACCATCCAAGCCGGCGACAATCACCACCGGCACTCAGAGCGCTAATTGCGGCATTGCGGTATGACTAAAGAAATCCGGAACCTCCTGTTCCGGAGCCGACCTCCTAAGCATTCACCAATTGTGCTACACCATCGTAAACCTGCCCAAGAAGAGAAGTGACCGCCTCCGTAGGCACCACCACAGCACGAAGCAGGCATTATTCCGATACCGGCGGAAGGAGCATCTGCCCATCAGTTCAGTCCTCCGTCAGTCCATGAGGCCACGCCCTTTTGAAGCGTCATATTTTTGAATGTCGCCCCACATTCGGACTCGCCATCGGTTGACGAAAGCCACCGTGTCGGCGGCCTCCAGATGAGCGCCGAGCGACGCCTGATCTTCCCACCTCTCTATCACGAGAAACCGACCGGCTTGCGGATCGTCCACAGCGCCATCATAGGAGAGGTTGCCGGTCCGTTGTCGCGTAGCCGTCGCGAGAACGCGAAACTCATTATAAAATTGCGAGAGCTCAGAGGGCTCGACCTGCACATATCCGGTCACGATGAGCATGAGGCATTCCTTATGGTGGCCCTGATCGTCGGTTTGCTTGCAATCGGCGCCCCAGTGATCAGGAAACGACGAGCACGATCTTGCCCTGAACGCCGCCGAGAGAGGCACGCTGATGCGCAATCGCGGTGTCTGCCAACGGATAGGTGCTGTCAACGACGACACGGATTGTGCCGTTCTCCAGCAAGAGACCAGCCTCGGCCAACTGCGCGCCGCTGGAGCGAACCTGTGTCGAGGAAACCGTGATACCGCGCATTGCCGCGTTATCATGGCCCGAAAACCCCAGAGGATTGACGAGATACAGAGCTCCGCCCGGCTTGAGGACCGTCAACCAGCGTTCCATGTTCGCACCGCCGACGGCATCGACTACGAGATCGACATCCTCTGCGACCGTTTCTGCGGCCGATCTGGTGTAATCGATGAAGGCGTCTGCGCCCAGTTCACGCAGCAGTGCCTCATGCTTGCCGGACGCGACAGCGACTACGCGCGCCCCTTTCCACTTCGCCACCTGGGCCACCAGATGTCCAACGCCGCCTCCAGCGCCGTTCACCAACACCGTTTTGCCATCGAGCGGGATTGGCGCATGACGGAACTGCTGGAAGGGGTTTGCTGCGTCATGGCCGAGGTCAACCAAAAACTGCCAGGCCGTCAGCAGTGACATGGGCGCCCCGGCCGCCTGAACATGATCAATCCCTGCCGGCTTCAACGCCAGTTCAGATACCGGCACTCGGACATATTCGGCATAGGCGCCGCTGCCTTTCATAAGATCCTCCGGGAAACGCACCATCGCATACACGTCGTCGCCGACGCTGAATCCCGAAACATCGTCGCCAACCGCCGCAACCACGCCCGAAACATCGGTGCCCAGGATCAACGGAAATATAGGATCGGGCTGCCATTCTGGCGGCAGCGCACGATAGCCGTCACGCAGATAGAGATCCGGCGGATTGAGACTTGCCGCATGTACCCGGACCAGAACTTCGCCGCTTGCCGCCGTTGGTCGAGGTGCGTCCTCGTAGCGCAAGACCTCCGGAGCACCAAATCTGTGCAGGAGCACTGCTTTCATCATCTCAGTCATCTCAACCTCCATTCAAAGCTGTCGTTTCAAAGAGAGAGATATGACCGTTTGTCAGGGTTGATAATGGCTGCGTGATTCCGTTTAATAGTGCCATGAAGGAACAAATAGTATTCGAACGCCTGACCGGGTTGATCGCCTTCGCCCGTGCCGGGTCACTTGGCAGCTACACCGCCGCTGCGCGCTCCCTGTCCGTCTCGCCCTCGGCCATCAGCAAGAGTGTCCAGCGGCTCGAGCGGCATCTCGGTGTTCAGCTCTTCAACCGCACGACACGATCGATGACGCTCACCTCGGAGGGGCGCGATCTGCATGAACGTGCGCTTCGTCTGCTGCGCGATGCCGAAGAGATCGAGCAGGTGGCGAAGGCGGCACGGGCGGAGCCGTCGGGCAGCTTGCGCATTGCGGCATCGCTGCCGATTGGCCTGCACGTGATCGCGCCCGCACTTCCGCGGTTTCGCGAACTCTACCCCAAGGTGACGATTGACCTGCAGCTGAGCGACCAAATCGTCGATCTGGTTGAAGAAAGCGTCGATTTGGCTGTGCGGATCGGTGATCTCGCCGACTCTCGCCTTATATTGCGCCGGCTCTCACCGCATCGGCTCTGCTGCTATGCGTCGCCCGGTTATCTGGCCCAACACGGTGCTCCCATGCATCCTAACGATCTTTCGGAACACGAAACCGTCAACCTGCGCTATCAAAGCACGGGCCAGATGTTTCGATGGCCCTTCCGGATCGGCGATCGCGAAGTCGAAATCGTGCCGCCCTCAGGTATCGTCGTCGATGCGAGCGAAGGTGTCATGGCAACGATGGCGGCCGGCGCTGGTATTGGCATGAGCACGAGTTTCGTTGCCGAATCGTGGGTAAAGAGCGGAAAACTGTTCCCAGTGTTGCCCGATTTCGCTGTTGAGCGCGACAACATCACGGCGCTCTGGCCGGTAAGCCGTCGCGCCAATCCTGCTGTTCGGGCTTTCCTGACGATGCTGATCGACCTGTGTTGATTGGGTTGACTTATATCAGAGTTAGCCTGGCACTTGCGAGGTGAGGAGGCGCCGCCTTCAGTCCGGCGACGCCTATCCAGCCGGCCCCAGTGCATCACCAAGTAATTAGCGGCGATTTGCGCAGCCAAGCATCACTGTTGACCTGATCGAGAGTGAACTTTGCCACCCGCGAGATCGATCCACCATGGAAGTCGCCCAGGTCCGTGAGTGTCCGGGCCGTGCCGCGCCCGGGCTTGTTGTTGAGGATCGCAGGACGGACGATGGTCCAGTCGACATCACTGCCCTTGATGATCGCCTCCTGTCGGTTCTTGTCGACGTAAACCCTGCGCAGAAGCAGCGGGAAGATCACATTGTCAAACAGGAAGCCGCCGTGTCCAGCGCTGTCGCCAGCGCCCATACCAGTTATGGTGACGAGACGCGAGACGTGTTCCGTCTTCATGGAATTGACAAGCGCGCGGGCTGCGGTTGAGAGAAGGGTGACTTCACGAAACGGGCTTGCGGGTGTGCCGAGCGCGCTGATCACGGCATCTCGATCTTTAACAGCCTGACGCAATGCTTTCTCATCCCGAGCGTCCCCGACAACGATCTTCGCGCCCATCAGATCGGTGGCTTTGTCCGGCGAGCGCAACAGGACAGTAACATCATAGCCGCGGGCGAGCGCCTGGCTGACGATATGGCGGCCGGTCGGCCCCGTGGCACCGAGCACCAGGATCTTCGGCGCAGCGGCGAGAGTTTTGTCAGTCGTGGATGTGGTCATGTCTATGCTCCGTTTGAAAGGCTGGGCACCTCTCAGGAGGCAGCCCGGACTGGTTGTTGCGATCGTTAATCAGAGCCGGCCTTCTGCGAGCAGCTCGCGGGTTCGCTTCAGCGTCGATACGAGGGCCGATTTGTAGCCCTGGTCACTGTCGAACTGCTTCTGCTCGGCCTGTTCCTCTAGGCCATCAGGTTGTTTACCGCGCAGGCCGAGGTAGCAGTAGAACTTCAGCTGCAGTGCGCCGGCTTCGTCCTCGAACAGCTCATTGATGATGGCGCCTTCACGGGGGCCGGTTGCCTGGAAGAAGGTGACCTTGCTGTGCGGCTCGAGGGTGATGATCTCCCTGATGTCGGAGCCGGCGATGGTGGCTTCGCGAACGAAGTGGGCAGCACTTTCCTCGACGACGTCGCAGCGGGTGCAGAGGCCGGGCGGGAGAAAGAGGCGCGCATCGCGCGCCTTCAGCTCAAGGCCCTTCCAGACCTGTTCCCTGGAGAGCTTGGTTTCGCCTTCCGGATTCACCGGGATAGTTGCGGTCGAATAGATCATAATGACGGTCCTTGTTTTAAGTGGTGGACGGCGCTTGCATCAGGCAGAGGCAGCGGTTTCGAAGGCAAAGTCGCGATAAGAGCGGAGCGAGCGGCCGAGAAGCGTTGTCAGTCGCTCGACGTCACCGCCTTCAGGCAGCATTCCATCGGTTAGGAAACGCTCGCCCATCATGCGCATGTCGTAAGCCATCCACGGCGGCATGAACTGCTTGAGGTTCTGCTCGAAGGCTGCAGTATCGCTACCGCCATAGTTGATCGGACGGTCAAGAACATCTGACCAGATGGCGGCGATGTCCCGGCCGGTGAGCGTCTGTGGGCCGACCAGGTTGATGCGATTGATCGGAAGCGGCTGTGCAGCGTGTTCGCGATGCAGAAGCTCAAGGGCTGCGATCTCCGCGATATCGCGCACGTCGATCATGGCGAGCCCCTTGTCGCCCACGGGCATCGGATAGACGCCGTAGCCGGTGATGGCATCCTTAATCATCAGATCGTTCTGGATGAAGTAGGCCGGGCGTAGAATGGTGGCGTGAAAGTCCATCTGTTCGATCATCCGCTCGACGCCGAACTTGCCGGCGAAGTGCGGCACGTTCACATAGACGTCCGGGTGGATCACCGACAGATAGACGATCCGTTCGATGCCTGCCGACCGGGCAACATTGAGCGCGATCAAAGCCTGGGTGAATTCGTCGGACACAACAGCATTCAACAGAAACAGCGTAGACACGCCATCAAAGGCCCTGCGCAGGGAGTCGGGGTCCAGGAAGTCGCCTTTTACGACGGCAACACCCGCCGGGAAATTGGCCTTTGAAGGATCGCGGACGAGAGCGCGGACATCAGCGCCGCGGTTGATGAGATGTTCGATAACTTGGACGCCGACATTGCCTGAGGCACCGGTCACGAGAATGGTCATGGGAATTTCTCCAGGGTTGCTGTTGCTTGACACCCCGAATATGAATGGTTCATGGTTGGTCCAATAGGCCATCTTTTTAGACGCGCCGTCCCACAGTTGGAACGCTTATGGACCTCCTTGCCCTCGCTGATTTCAATCTCGTCGCGCGTTATGGCGGCTTTGGCAAAGCCGCACGAGCGACAGGTCGCCCCAAAGCCACTCTGTCCCGGCGAGTTACGGAGTTGGAGGCTGCCCTCGATCTTCGGCTGTTCGAGCGCGGCGCACGAGACCTGAAACTCACAGAGGAAGGGCGCGCCCTTCATGAGCGCACAGCCGCTCTGCTAACGGAGCTGGACGAAACAGCGGCGGCGATTGCTTCCGGCGCGGAGAAGCCGCGTGGCCGCTTGCGCATCAGCGCACCGCTTCTTCTGTCACAGACCGCCATGGGTAAGATCGCGGCGGGCTTTGCGCTGAAATATCCGGATGTCAGGCTGGAAATCACCACGGAAGACCGGGCCGTCGATATGATCGAGGAGGCCTATGATCTGGTCATCCGGGTCAATCCAGATCCGGACGAAGCACTCGTCGGTCGAGTATTTTTGCGCGACCGGCTCGTTGTTGTGGCAAGCCCCGAGCTCGTCCGTCCGGCGGGAGACCACCCAGTGCCCGGCGTGGTCCGGGGGGCAGGTATTCGGCAGACTTGGAAGGTGACGACTTCAAAGGGAGCTTGGAAGATCGGCATCGAGCCGATCCTCGCATTGTCGTCGCTTATCATGGTGCGGGATGCGGTACGAGCCGGCGTCGGCGCCGCACGCCTGCCGATTTCGCTGGTGAGCCACGACCTTGCGGACGGCACTTTGCTGCACTGGGGCGATATAGATGGTTCCGAGATCGCGTTGTGGGCACTTTACCCATCGCGACGCCTGCTGAGCGCTCGCGTGTCGGCATTCCTGGATTTTCTAAAGCAGGCCTTTCCGAACGGGACGCCCGATGAACTGGCCGCCTATATTGATAGGTGAAAACCGGAATATAGTCTGGCGACCGCTTTCGCCATCGCGCTGCCCCGCTATTCAGCAGCGTTAGATCGAGAATATGCGCCGGGCGGCATCCCCACATACCGGCTGAACGCGACGCTGAAGGCGCTTGCAGAGCCATAGCCAACGCGTTGCGCAATCTGCGCCGTGGCAACATCCTTGCGAAGCAGCTCCTTCGCAAGCGCCATGCGCCAGCCGGTCGCGTACTCCATCGGGGCCACGCCAACTTCTTTCCGGAAGCGATCAAAGAAGGTCGAGCGAGACATGGCGGCGTCCCGCGCGAGTGTTTCCACCGTCATGCTGCGGCCCGAATCCGCGTGAATCCGGCGTAAGGTCGGCGCCAGCAGCGGATCGGCCATGCCGCGCAGGAGACCGGGTGGGACCGCTGCGCTTGCCGTTGAGCGCAACGCTTCGATCAACAGCACCTCCAGCAACCGGTGAAGCACCATCTCACGGGCGGTACGGTCGGCTCTCGTTTCGTCGTCTATCATCCCAACCAGCATCATCAGCCGGCCCTCGCCCTGGACATGGATGACTTCTGGCAGCAGCGAGACGAGAAGAGCCTTGTCATCCGATCCAAAGGCACAATGGCCGACCATAGCCTTGATCTCCGTGGGCGCTTCTGGGTCTCCGAGCCGGAAGACACCCGGGCTGGTCTCAAGACGCTGGGCAAGCGCTCCGCGCGGCGGCGGTTCCAGGCTGCTCATCGTGAACGAGAAGATTTTCGGAACCAGCACGAAGTCGCCGGCCGTCAGCAACATTGGCTCACGACCGGTGATCGTCATCCGGCAATGGCCTTCGACCACGGCGCAATAAAAGGGGTTTCCAAGTTCCGTGCGCTCGACGAGCCACTGACCGCCGCCCGTCACAAGCTTTGAGATTGACGGGCTTGGCTTGAGCAGGGAAACGACTTCGGCGATTGGATCGGTCATGGTTTCGGACTCATGCTAAAACATATCGGACAATCAAATATAGCAAGTCCGGGATCGCAGGTCCATCTCTTGGCAAGTCAATTGTCGGGAGACAGAACATGCCAAACATTCTCATCACCGGTTGCTCATCCGGTTTCGGTCTCGCCATAGCGCAAACATTTGTGACTGCAGGATGGGACGTGGTCGCGACCATGCGCACTCCGCAGACCGACCTGTTGCCCCAAAATGAAAGACTCAAAATCCTGGCGTTGGACATTACCAGCGAGGACAGCATCATGAATGCGGTCGAAGCGGCGGGGCCGATCGACGCGCTGGTCAACAATGCCGGTGTCGGCATGCTCAATGTGCTGGAAGGCGCCGAGATAGCGAAGGTCCGCGAGCTGTTCGAAACGAACGTGTTCGGCGCAATGGCGATGACCAAAGCCGTTCTTCCACAAATGCGTATCCGTCGGTCAGGCGTTATCGTCAACATCAGCTCCAGCGTCACCTTCAAGCCGCTGCCCGCACTCTGCGTCTACAGCGCCAGCAAGGCAGCGCTGAACGCTTTCACCGAGAGTCTCGCTTTGGAGGCCGCTCTGTTCGGAGTGCGTGCGAAACTTGTCCTTCCGGGTTCGGCGCCGACCACGGGGTTTGGCAAAAATGCGGTGGCGCGCATGGGGATGGAGATCCCCGAGCCATACGATGCATTCGTCCGCGACTACCTGACAACGCTGCGTTCCGGCACAGAATTCACGACGCCGGAGGACGTGGCCGAGGCCGTGTGGCGTGCCATAACCGAACCGGAAGCGCCGATGAAAATCCCAGCTGGTGCGGATGCGCAAGCCTGGTTTCGCGACGCGTGCCACTGCGCTGAGTAGACCCCTGCTCCGCCCTACATAGGACATCTCAAATGAACAATCTGATCGACCTAGCTGGCAACATTCCCTCGCCTGACGCTACCCTTACGGTGGCCTACACCCCGATCCGTCTTGCGATGCCCGGTCGCCAACCCCTGGAACTGCGTCTGACTGCACCTGCGGCGGGCGACAACTTGCCCATCGTGCTGCTATCGCATGGCTTTGGACCCTCCAACTATATCCCGTCAAAAGACGGTTACGCTCCACTCGCGCAATTTTGGGCCGAGCGCGGCTTCGCGGTGATCCAGCCGACGCATGCGAGCTCCCGCGTCGGAGGACTGCCCGGCGACGCACCCGGCGCGCCGTTCTTCTGGCGTGAGCGTGTGGAGGAGATGAAGGCGATCCTCGACCAACTGCCAGAGGTGGAACGCCAGGCGCCTGCGGTTGAGGGCAGGCTGGATTACTCACGGATAGCAGCGGCCGGCCATTCTTTCGGCGGCCACACCGTCGGGCTGCTGTTGGGTGCGCAGTTGAATGGGGAGGATTTCGCCGACCCTCGCATTTCGGCGGGCATTCTGCTCGCCGCTCCTGGCCGCGGCGGGAAGGATATGACGGACGAGAATGCTGCCCGCTTTCCGTTCTTCGACGTGGATTTCGCCATGCTGACGACGCCCAGCCTTGTAGTCTGTGGCGATCGGGATAATCCGCGTTTCACGCACCGCGGGCCTGAATGGCATGCGGACGCGTTTCACGATGCGCCCGGGGCAGAGGCACTGTTGATGATCCATGACGTTGGGCACGGTCTTGGCGGGATCGCCGGGCTTGACGCAAAGGAAACAGAAATCGAGGCACCCGACGCGCTGGAAGCAACGAAACGCCTGACGCTTGCCTGGCTTCAGACGGCGCTGGGAGCGGAGGAAGGTGCATGGCGCAGAGCGTGCCTCGCGCTCCAGAGTAAAGCGGCCCCTCTTGTCGTTTCGCACAAGGCCGGACGCGATCCGCTGTTGCGCGGACTTTGGCTGCCACAAGAATGAACAGGTTCTTATATTAGGAGTTGAATCGACAGACAGTCGCTGTTTCTGCCACAGCTGAATTTGCCTTAGTGAGGGGAACATGCTGGCTGCGGCGGAGTTGAGGCGTGGCTACGTGATAGTTCCCCCGACCCCTCCACCGACGAGGCAACATGCAAACCCAATCACCGTTCCAATGGCTTGCCCGCTCTGGCTACGCGGGACGTGGCGTCGTCTACATCCTTGTTGCCGCGCTTGCCTTGTTTTCTTCTTTCGGCGGCGGAAAACCTGACTCCAGATCAGCACTCGACGTCGTCCTTCAACAGCCATTTGGCCGAATCTGGCTCGGGTTGATCGCTGTTGGCCTGCTTGGTCTTATCGCCTGGCGTCTGGCACAGGCCTTCGCGAACGCCGATTGCCAGCCGGACACGCTGAAAGGCTACGGCATACGTTTCGGTCTCCTGATCAGCGCTGCCGTCTACAGCAGCCTGGCTTTCTACGCGGCGAGCCTGGCCTTGCGTTTTGGCGGACAAGGCGGATCAAATGGTGAAGAGGGTGTCAGTGCCTGGCTGGTCGAACAACCGTTCGGCCGCTATATACTTGGTGTTGTCGGTCTGGCTGTCATCGGTGCAGGGATCGCTCAGATCACCAAGGGTGTCGGGCATGGATACCGAAAGTACCTTGAAATCCCGCCCACGGCCGCACCTGCGATCGACTGGATCTGCGTCTACGGTTTGGCCGCTCGCGGCTCAGTCTTTGTCATCACAGGAGTGTTTTTCATCTATGCGGCCGTCACGGTCGATCCCGATCAGGCGGGGGGAATATCGGACGCCCTGGCATGGGTCCGACAGCTTCCATTCGGTGCAATACTTTATGCCGTTGCTGCCGTTGGTCTGCTTGCTTTTGGTCTCTACGGGTTTGTCGAGGCCGCTTACAGGCGCATCCGGCCGCCGACTATCAGCGCGGTGCAGATTGTCCCATAACGGAATAAAAAGCAGCCTTAGGGATCTGCCCGGAATGACATGTCAGTCTTCCAGTTCCGGTTCTCAGATCGTCAAGGTAAGCCTCCGGTGAGGTTCACGAATTCGGGGATCGGTTCGACACGCTTGTCGATCAATAGCAGATAGTCGGCGTCCTCCAGAGGGGTGAGGCCGTGTGGCGGTCTTGATCGACCTCACGCCGATGGCACTTCTCGACTAGCTCCGGTGTGAGTTGCATCACTCGTCTCACCCGCCCCGACCTCCAGATTTTCTATGTTGCCGGTCGTGTCACGACGGCCTCGAGATAGTCGCTTGCGACGACCATGGTGCCATCGTTGGCGCGATTGAACTGGCCGATGAGGCCAAGAAGGTCCCGTTCAAGCATGTCCTGCTGTCCCTGCGGCAGCGCAGCGAACGCCTTGTGGACGGGCCCGTACCATGTACGGAAGACGTCGATCCAATGCGCGGGCGATCGATAGCGAAAAGTGAACGTCCTCGGCGACGCCGCAATCGCGCCGTTCTTGGAAAACATCTCTTCAAGGCGCTGCTGTGTTCCCCACAGCGATGGCGGCTTTACACCCGCTGGCGGCGGCAGGTGTTTGCCGATCGTTTTGAAGAGCTGGCCGATGAATCCATCCGGTGTCCAGTTGGCCAGGCCGATCTTTCCGCCAGGTTTGCATACCCTAACCATCTCATCGGCGGCGGTGTCTTGGTTCGGCGTAAACATCACGCCAAAGGTGGAAAGGACGACGTCGAATGATGCGTCCTCGAACGGCAATGCTTCTGCGTCGGCAGTCTGGAAGGTCACAGTCAATCCTTCTGCTGCGGCTCTTGCGCGCCCTTTCTCGAGAAGTGCGGGTACGTAGTCGGTTGAAGTGACGTCGCACCAGCGTCGGGCGGCCGCCAGCGTGGCGTTACCGTTTCCAGCAGCGACATCCAGCACGGACTGCCCTGCCCGGATATCGATGGCCTCGCACAAGGATTCGCCGACAATCTGAAGGCTGGTTCCGATGACGGCATAGTCGCCCGACGCCCACGCGACCTGTTGTCGATTTTTCACGGCATTGAGATCAGGGGACGCAACGATCGTTAAGTCCGGTGAAACTGGAACGGCTGGCTGCATGACTTCCTCCTCTGGAAAAAATAGGGCCACAAGGCTCTTTGGTTCGCCAGATAAGACTGCGCCCACGTGTGGTAAGGTGCCAGTGTAGAAAGTGTAGCGGCCCTGATACACTTTCTGGATCAAACGCCAAGGTGGTTTAACACCTCGCGTAGGAACTGCGCACCAGCCATTTGTCCACGGAGGCTGCAATCGCCGTATCTCCAATCAATGAGATTCTGCCTTCGGATATTTCTAACTGCAGACTGGAAAGCCCCATCCAGGCCGACGTCATGGATTTAAGATCAGCCGAAACAAAAAGGTCGACGTCGTGGCCCGGATCCATTGAGCATAAGTCGACAAAAACACCGGGTTTCGCGATCAGCCAGTAGTTTCGCTCATCTTCCGGCAATTCAGGGTACGTGAACTCGATGACGCTTCGTTTCGTGCTTGGCAATGCCCTCGCGTCGATCTTGCGACGCATGTTCCACATGAGCAGTCGCGCGTCGAGGTTCTCGAGCGTCACCTCGGCATCGACATTCCGGTGGGCCCACTCGCCAAGCGCGTGAACAATCTGCTCGAGTTCATCGGCGACTGCGGTTGTCGTGTAGTTGATCTCACCCGTGGCCCGATTTTCTATGCGGGTGATGAGACCGCGCGTTTCCATCTCGCGCAGACGTTTGGCCATCAGCGTCGGTGACATGCCAGGGACGCCTCGCCGGATTTCGTTAAACCGGGTCGAGCCTGACCAAAGTTCACACAACAAAAGAAGCGTCCAGCGGGGTTCTAGCATTTCGCATGCCTTCGCCACCGGACAAAAATGGTTATAGCCGTCATTTGCCATTCGGATCACCTCCGCGACGAAACTATGCGACTTCAATGGAAATCCGTCCAGTACAGAAAGTGTAGCGAGCTCACGAGGTTTGTTTGGCTGGGCAAATATCGTTGCGAGGTTGTTCGTAATTCCCAGCCTGGCCTTGAGCCGGGGTCTAACATTTTAGAGTAGTTGCGCGTCGATGCCGTCCAAATCATTGAATGACAACCGTGTGGCCGCCCTGACGCTTGCTGGCTTCTTAACTGCGCCCCGGAGCGAAAGCTTCACGCTCCATCACCGCAGGTGCCGAAATCTTCAGGTAACCGAGCCGCTTGGGTGCGCATCGCGAGGTCGGTTCAAGACGGGCAGCAACCATGCGGATGCGGCTGCGGCGCGAAATTAAACAGGAAAACCACGTGATATCGTCCGTACCCCGGGGGACCGTTTGGCTGGTAACCAGTGAGCGGCCGCCGTCGCGTCGGACTGGGACGAATTTTGACCGCAGGCGACCTGATCGGAGGACGGCGTGACGTGCGAACGGGGCCGATATCGTATCGGCCCCGTTCCATGACAAGCGTTGACCAGCCGTCAGAGAGACGAGGCACGACCTGCATATCGCGCACGCTCGGCATCGATTTCCGCCTGCGAGTATGGATCGGCTTTGTCGTCGAAGGAGGTCCAACCCTGCCCCTCATAGGCCGTCCGGCGGGTAGGAAGATCGACCCAGTTCGAGCGCTGAAGGATCGCCTCGGCTTCCGGGGCGCGGGCATCTTCGACCTTGGCAGTCACCAAAGTACCGCCGCGGCGGACGCCCTCGGCATAAACATGGGCGTCGCGCTCAGCGACACCGGAGTCCGTCAATGCTCCGACAATGCCACCCGCAGCACCACCAACGACCGCGCCAGCAACAGCACCAGCAGCCGTGGCCGCAAGCCAACCTGCGGCGACGACCGGGCCGACACCTGGGATCGCCATGATACCAAGGCCAGTCAGCAGCCCGCCAACGCCGCCGACGGCAGCGCCAATGCCAGCGCCTGTGCCCGCATCTTCGGCAGCGTCATTATCGTTGTCGTTGTAACGTCCGTCCGAATTATTGGAGACGATGCTGATGTCGCCGTCGGCGATTCCGGCCGCCTTTAGCTGGTCGACCGCCGAGCTTGCATCTGAATACGTGTCAAAAAGACCGGTCACTGTTTTCGTCATATTGCTACTCCTCGTTTGTTCTTGAACTGCGCTTACTTGGCGACGATGTTGCCCTGGTAGTCCATCGACACCATCAGAGGCTTGCCATCCTTGGTAGCCTTGCCCTGCCAGACACCCTTGTCGTCGAGCTTCAGGTCGGTGACGTCGGCATATCCGGCTTCGGCAATGCGCTCTTTGGCCTGCTCTTCGGTGAAACTGTTCGCGCCTTCGACGGGTGCGGTCGAGTTCTGCTCGGAAGGCGTCGCGACTGCCGGGGTGTCGCCGTCGGGGTTGGCGGCCGGCTTGGTTTCCTGTGCGAATACCGAGGTTGCGGAAAGGGCGATTACAGCCGTTGCGATAAGAAGTTTGTTCATGGGATTCTCCTGCTTCGGGATCGTTAACCGTCCCATGCCCAGAACACTGCGGACGCAACTAAGTTCCAAAACCGACCGACTCACCAGCCGAAAAAACTACCGAATGCGTGTGTTAAGTCCTAGAGGCCGGTGTCTCAGGAGGCTCCGAAAAATCTCGCCAATCACGACCACGTCCGTCCTACCAAGCCCGGCCCTCGCCTGGTTCGAATGTCGTCTCCCAGGAAGACAAACGCTACTGGCTCTCCGGCAATATCACTAAAAGAGATTCTAACAGTCGGCACGACCACTGAGAGGTTCCACGTCTCTCGCCACGGTTTCTATAACGTAGACCGGGTCGGGGCCTTGACGGTGCGGGGTTTAACGACATCTCCCTTTGATGAAGCAAATAACCCCACCGTCGACCGACAACCATCCCGACCGGTTTCTTCGCTGCCAAGAGGCCATGGCCGATCCGTTTACAGATGTCGCACTTTCTGCAGTGGAGGCTGGATGGAACCCAGAAGAGATAGCCGCCGCCTTGGTCGAACTGGCTGACCATCTGATGCTTGGCATGATAGTGAATCGTGACCTGGACCGCGACCTGGCGATCCTCAAGCGCCGATAACAGCGCCATCAGCCCGACCGGGTGAAGCTACAGCGTTTGTTGTTGCGCCCTCTTCCGGCTTGCCGCCCGCCGAGCCGGCCGGAGTTCCTCGATCGTCGGCTGCCACCATCCCGCTCCATGGGCCGGAGGCGTTTTCGACGGCCACGCCTGCAAGAGTTCTTCAAAGGTAGGTTTCCGCCAAATTCCCCAGACATGGTCGTCGGTGATGCTGAGGTAGAATTCGCCGACGACTTCTGGATCAACGAGCTCTCCGGTCATTCCTTCAAAGACCACGAGCCCATACTGGATCGCGACGACCCGGCCCACGGGCGGCAGGTCGTCGCTGTTCAATGGATAGCGTCGTCGCTTCCTTTCGGCCGTCCGCGCTTTCGACTTCGCTTCCTGCTCGGTGCCCTTTCGCTCATCGGCGCGGCGTCGGCGTTGCTCAGGCTCGTTCCGGCGTGCTGCTTTCTCGATTTCCGGCCATCGATCTTTGAGATCTTGAAACGATTGAAAGGGAACGTGCCATAGCTTGCGGTCGCTGTCCCATCGTGAGTAAGGAACCTCTCGGAGCCTGTCGACGACAGTTCTCGAGTAAGGAGTCTTGATATGGAAGCCCGATCTTACGAGTTTCAAGTATATGCTGGCGATCGGATCGAAATCGAACGCGTCCCTGCCCTTCGCGTCACCGAACGCGTCGGCTTCTGCCTCCATTTCTGCCAGCCATCGAGTGAACCGACCGGAGGCAGTGCGGCCTGGCACAAACCATGTTTGACGAGAGTCACTCCACCGGGCGCGGGGAAAACGTTTCCGGAACCGCTCCACAGTCATTCTGTCGAACAGAAAGCGGACATCGGCACCGGGTTTAGTGTCGTCTTCAGTCGTCCGCTCGACGTTGTCTGGTGTAGCTTCGTGGCTCATGGATATTATAACGCGCGTCTGCCGGTCAGGTTTCCAATCAAACTAAGCCGCAGCGCGAACGCGTAGCGAGGCAAGCTCAACCGACAGGTCCGGGTCAACCGACAGGTCCGAGCGTATGAGACCATGGCTCCAACGGTCTGCGGAGAATGGCCGGTGCCACGGTGGGCAGTCAACGATGGGATGCCAGCAGACCCCGGCTATGATTGCACCATGAAACGCTGCAACATCGACTTGCTCCAGCACGTGCCGGAGCCACCCACCCTTGTTGAAGCCGGGATACCGACTGTGGTGGACGGGATGGCCGTCGTGCCAGCTTGTCTCCGACACCATGATCGGCTTGCGGTACCGCCTCCATGTCGCGAGCAGGACCTTCACCAGCGAGGTTCGCGCCGTGTGGGGGTAATAGTTTACTCCGACGACGTCCACGTCGACCGCTGAGACGATCGCGTCCGTCGCCTCGAACTGACGCTCGCCCACCCCGGTAATGGGGTCGTTCGTTAGGATCCCGACATCCGGATGATGGTCGCGGGCTACCCTGGCCATGAGGACCGCCATCTCGATGGCATCGTGGCGCGGCATTCCGGTGATCATTGGGTAGAGCGAAGGCTCGTTCACAGGACAGAGCCACAGCTTCTCATCGCCATTCGCCGAAAGGGCGGCCTCGGACGCGATGCGAGCGCATCGCACTGGATCCTGATTGCGATGATAGTGGGAAAGATCCCAGATCGCCTGAACGCCCGCGTGCCGTGCAGCGACGAGGCGCTCAAGCGCGTGATGTCCAGGAACAAGGCCGTCACGGATCGTGAGAAGTCCGTGCTCGCAAACAATACGGAAATGATCGGCCAACCGCCTATCCGCCGTGTGCCCGGTCGTGATTAGAAGGTCGTGGCGACCGCGATGGACGAGGCCGCATTCGAAGCCTGCCATGATGGGACTGCGGAAAAGTGCAGCGGGTCGGAGCGGGAGGGGCAGTTGTCGAGTCAGGTCCATCAGCCTTCCGTAGCACTCCTCGCCGTTCTTTCCTTAAGCAATTTCGGCGAGCGTGTGCTCTGGCGAGCGCGGAGGCGGAGGCCACCTCCTCAGCGATGTCCCGGCCGACGGTGTGGAAAAGATCGCTGCCAGGTCCCTCGGGCATCGCTGACCATGCAAAGGCTATCGGCGTTCCGTCTGTTCGGAGAAGGCGGACATGGAACTGATGGACGGGCTTCCCCGCGATCATCGCATTGATGACCTCCCCGGTTGCCGCCAGATCGTCAGGATGGATGATTTCCGAGAAGGGCGTATTCAAAAGGAACCCGTCTGATCGAACGGCCTGCCGCGACCAGGCGGGGTTGATCGAGAGCAACCGGCCGTCGATCGTCGCGACCCCGAACAAGTCGCGGGTCATCTCGAACAGTCGGGAGCGCTCGCGATCCACCGTGGCCAGTGCCGCCCGGTCGGATGCGACCCTCGCGGTCGTCTCGACGCACACCCCGAAGAGGCCAAGAACTTTTCCATTGGCGCCAAGCACGGGTGTATGGCAAAAAATCGAAGGACACGTGGCCAAGCGGACGTGGTTGACCTCCTCAGATTGTTTGGATGTCTGATCGCCGCATCCGGCGGCAACGCCCTCCAGGGCGGCAGTGCGATATGATGGGCCGCCTTTTTGGCACAGTCATGAAACTCTCATTCAAAAATGGCATGTGTGCGAGGCAACTGTCCATCGGAGATGCTCATGCGCGAGAAAGAACTTCGTGAGATCGAAGGCATTGCCGAAACGATCAGGCAACTCGCGACGCCGGGTATGAAACCCAAGGCGCTGATTGCCGCGGTAAAGGAGCGGCATCCGGAAGCCACGAAGAAGGAGATTGCCCGCGCGGCGTTTTTGAGTGTCATCCTGTCCGCGGAATACGATCCCGAAGACACGCAAGCGCTCCATGACATGGCCATGGACACACGTGACAGCACTGAAAGCTAATCAGGGCAACCCGCGCGCATTCGTCATTCAGCCCAGACAGATGCGATAGTTGCCGCGAACGCTGCGGTGCACCATATAGCGTGAACGCACTGCAAAGCGCCAAGCGCCGCTGGAGCTTTCATCACAGCCATCACCGCCGACCCTTCCCAGAATCCGATACGTGAAAGTGTCTCTCCTTCTTGGTTCAGGGTGGTTTTCGGCTATATCGGTACGAGCCCGCTCTATGCCTTTCGGGAAGCCCTTCGGCCGTTCTCCCACGACGGTATTAGTCAGCAGGAAGTCGTTGGTGTGATTTCGCTGATGGTCTGGACGCTGACGATCATTGTCACTTTCAAGTACGTGCTGTTCCTCATGCAGACCTCGTTCCTCGGGCGTTGGACGTTGATCGGTAATCCCAATTCCGGTCTGCCGGGATGGCGGGAAAACCTCTATATCGCTTTTGCTGGCTTGGGTGTCGATCCGTCGGCCTACTTCAAGCTTCCGGCAAACCGCGTGGTTGAAATCGGGGAGCAAGTTTCGATCTGAATTCGGATCTCGCAACAAAGTCGGCGAGGACTGTTCTCAGAGAGCAGGCGTCACCCATCTGGACATGGGCGCGACCAAAGAATATCTCCTTTCAAAAACTAACGGAACCTCACATGGCCACAGGACTTATCGCGCTCCTTGACGACATCGCTGCAATTGCCAAACTGGCCGCAGCATCGCTGGACGACATTGCCGCGCAGACTGCAAAGGCCGGCGCGAAAGCGGCAGGCGTCGTAATCGACGACGCGGCGGTGACGCCGCGATATGTCGTCGGCCTTTCCCCGGCGCGCGAGCTGCCGATCATCGCCAGGATTGCTCTCGGGTCACTAAAAAACAAACTTCTCTACCTCCTGCCAGCCGGACTTTTCCTCGGTTATTTCGCGCCATGGGCTATCACCCCGCTGCTCATGATTGGCGGCGTCTATCTCTGCTACGAAGGCGCTGAGAAGCTTTACGAAGCCTTTGTGCCTCATGACACTCACGACCACGAAACTGCCGTATCGGGAACAACCGACCCAACCACACTGGAGAACCAGAAGGTCTCAGGCGCAATCAGGACGGATTTCATCCTGTCCGCCGAAATCATGGCATTGACGCTGGCCAACGTTGCCGCGTCCAATATCTATACGCAGGCGGCGGTGCTCGCTTCCGTTGGTATCCTGATCACGTTGGCCGTCTACGGCGTCGTCGCGCTCATCGTGAAGGCCGACGATCTGGGCCTGGCGCTTGCTGGCACGCCCATCGGACTACTGAGGTCGTTCGGGCGCGGGCTCGTCGTGGGAGTGCCTGTCTTTCTCAGCATACTGGCAATGATCGGTACGGCCGCAATGCTGTGGGTCGGAGGGAGCATTCTGGTGCATGGTATGGCCGAGCTCGGCTATCATGGCCCCGAGCATTTCATCGAAGGCATAGCAACGGGAATTGGTACCGTGTCCGCTTACTTTCGCGAAATCCTTCATTGGACAACGACATCGGCGATTCAGGCGGCTCTCGCCATAGTAATCGGCGGCTTCACCATCGTCCTCGTTCGCGCTTCGGCTCCCTTGATTAAGCGCCTGAGAACTCAAAGTTAATTGCCTGTAAGTTTCGGCACGCACGAGCCTCTTGCCGGGCATCGCGCCGCCGCAGGAATTGGCCATGATCCCTAATCGATGAAAGCACATGCATCTCATGACAGTCGTTGCCTCCTACATCTACCGCGGCGGAAATCGCGCAGACGAACTGCCTTTGGGTGAAAAGCCGTTCAAACCGAAAGACGGCGAGTTCGCCTGGATCGGTGTCGCCGAACCGACGGCAGATGAGATGCACAAGCTCAAAGCAATGTTCGGACTGCACCCGTTGGCAGTGGAAGATGCGCTCAACGGCCGCCAGGTCCCTAAGGTTGACGTTTACGGCGAGCAGATTTTTGTCGTAGCCAAGACCGCGCATCTGGAGGGCGACAAGATCGTCTATGGAGAGACCTGCATTTTCGTCGGGAAGCATCACATCGTCAGCGTCCGTCACGGATCGGCACGCGCGCACAAGGAATTGAGGGAACAGCTCGAGCAGTCGCCGAACCTGTTGAACCATGGCCCCGATTACATTCTGCATGCGATTATCGACTTCATCGTCGACGGCTACCTGCCCATGGTCGAAAAAATGGAAGACAACGTGCTCGCAATGGAAAAGCACATGCTCGCTTCTTTTCTCGAACGTGAGCAGATCAGGCGAATTTTCCGGATGCGCCGTCAGGTCATCCTGTTCCAGCGTGTACTGGGACCAATGGCGGAGGTCGTCGGAAAACTGACGCATCTTGAGCTGCCGTGCGTAGACGATAACGCCAAACCGTATTTTCGGGACGTCCTCGATCACGTAAAACGCGTCGAGACGATGATGTCCGGCCTCCGGGACGTCATTACCTCAGTGTTCGAGGCCAGTAATCTCCTCGAACAACAACGGCAGGGTACGATCACCAGACAGCTCGCCGCTTGGGCCGCCATTCTTGCGGTACCCACCGCAATCGCTGGTATCTACGGGATGAACTTCCAAAACATGCCCGAGTTGCAGAGCAGGTATGGCTACTTCGTGGTCTTGGGGGTCATCGTTACCCTGTGCGGCGTACTCTTCTACCGCTTTAAAAAGACTGGCTGGCTTTAGCCCGTATACCTGAAGACTCCGCCGCTGACGCTACCGCGTGACAAACGGCGAAATCGTGGGTCGAAACCGGGTTCGAAATCAACGATAGCCAGTCGTCGGAGGCACTCGGACCGGAGGTGCGTGTCGATCTGTCAGCGAGAACAGGATTTTCGCCTGACGAAATACTAAGCCGTCTAAGCCGCGACCTCCCTAAGGCTATCGATTAACTGACTTCGAACGGTACAGTCCCAACCGATGACGATATCTTTGAATGCGGGGGACGCCAATCTGTGCCTTCGATAATGTTCATTTCCGTGGTTTGCGGCGAACCTGCTAGGAACACATTCGAAATCCGCACGTTTGGTCATGATTGCAATAACTTCGAACCGAATTTGGACTTCGCCGGCGGAAGGCGTGAATGGAGCTTCAAGCGTGGTACAATTCCAAGTCGATCCGAGCATCGTTCCATCCAACGAGGCTTCGCGCATGGCCGCTGTGCGCCGGTACGATATCCTGGACACGCCTCCAGACGGAATGTTCGACCGGGTCACCGCAATGGCGGCTCGTCTGTTTGATGTGCCGATTGCTATCGTCAGCATCGTTGATACCGATCGCATCTGGTTCAAATCGCACCACGGTGTTCCGGTAAAACAAATCGATCGCGATCCTGGACTTTGCGCCTCCGCAATCCTTGGTGACGATCCATATATCTTGGAAAACGCAGCCAAGGATGTTCGGTCGCTCGCCAACCCCCTCGTCGCCGGAGAATTCGGCTTGCGCTTCTATGCTGCCGTGCCGTTGCGGACGCTTGATGGCTACAACCTTGGAACCCTCTGCATCATCGACAAGCAAGTGCGGGCCATCGACCAGAAGCAGATTGACGACCTGAAAGACCTGGCATCTGTCGTCATGGATCACCTTGAATTGCGACTGTCAGCACAACGGGCGATCGCGACCTCGAAAATGCTGGCCAAGGAAATCGACCATAGGGTGATGAACAGCTTGCAGTTCGTCTCGTCGATGCTGACCATGCAAGGGAAATTACCGCACGCTTCGCAAGCTGTTGCCGAACTCAAAGATGCGGCCAACCGAGTTGCTGCCGTGGCCCGCGTCCACCGTCACGCATATGCTCAGGACGTCGCTGGTGACATGTTGGCATCCGAATACCTCGGGCGACTTTGCGAAGACATCTCCGGTATTGTTAGCGCACCGGTCCAGCTGGTCTGCGGTAACGGCATGATATCGCATGCGTTCATTCAACCGATCGGATTGATCGTCAATGAACTCGTGATGAACGCCGTCAAGCACGGGGCGGGACCGATTACTGTGTCCTACCACGAGCAGTCAGGAATGCAGGAACTCGCGGTTTCCGATCGAGGTAAAGGGTTGCCCGACGACTTCGATGTCTCCCAATCGCTTAGTGGTCTTGGTATGAGAGTGGTGCGGGCGTTGTCAGCGCAGCTCGGTGGCCAGCTTAATGCTGCTAACGCGGAGGGCAACAAAGGCACACGGTTTTCGGTGAGATTTCCAGCCGCGTCCCGGTCAGGCTTGCACTACTGATAGATATGTTGGCGTCGGCACTGAACATCCGTGCTGAGAGGACCCGCAAGAAATACTGCATAGCCATTGGTGCATGCCCCAACTGTCCACTCTTCCATTTGCCTCGAGCTTCTCTATTTAATGCCTCAATCATTTAATCGGGGCGCGATTCCGGTGAATTCATTTCCTTCGTCCACTGGCGTGATGGCTGACAAGGTGCGCGCGTTTCCATGGGACCAGACGTCGCTGGGACCAATTGATAAATGGTCTCCCGCCCTCAGGATCACCGTCGACGCTATGATCGCCAGCAGGTTTCCGCAGTGCCTGTTCTGGGGGCCTGATCTGATCGCGATCTGTAACGACGGCTACCTGCCGTTGCTGGGTGCCAAAGAAGAAGCGTTCGGCAAGCCTTTGCGCGCCGGCTGGAGGGAAATCTGGGACGAACTTAAGCCGATCGCCGAAAAAGCTATGGGCGGTGACGCCGTATATTTTGAGGACTTCCCTCTACAGACGACGATAAACGGTCGGGTGGCGACTGCGTATTTCACGTTCTGCTACAGCCCGATCCGTGACGAGAGTGGTGCAGTCGTCGGAATTATCGATACCGTCGTGGAAACGACGGAAGCGGTCGAGGGGCGGCAACGGCTTCTGTCCGAGACCGAGCGCTATCGCCAGATGTTCGCGAACGCACCGGGGTTCATGGCAATGCTGTCGGGGCCCGATCATATTATACAGTACGCCAATCAGGCATATCTCGAACTCGTCAGCCACCGGGATGTTGTCGGCAGGTCGTTGCGAGATGCAGTGCCCGAAGTAGCTGAACAGGGCTATCTCGCAATACTAGACGACATCAGAAAAACTGGCGAGCCGTATTCAGCTGACGGAGCACTCTTCTCTGTTCATGCAATGCCAGGCGGCGTTGTCCAGAACCGCTTTGTCGATTTCGCCTGTCAACCAGTTAAGGACAGTTCCGGGAACGTCACGGACATCTTCCTGTCGGGCGTGGACGTCACCGAGCGCACAGCGGCCGACCTCGCCCTTCGGCAATCAGAATCCCGATTGCGGTTTCTCGACGACCTGGCGCGAGAAACTGGAATGCGTCGCGACGCCGACGCCATCCTCGCTATTACGACAAAAATGGTCGGTCAGCATCTTTCACTTTCAAACTGCGCCTACGCCGACATGGACGAGGACGAGGACGGTTTCACAATTCGGGGCGACTGGGCGGCGGAGGGCTCGCCGTCCATCGTTGGTCATTATAGCCTTGCTGATTTTGGTAAGCTTGCTGTCTGGAACCTCAGCCGGGGATTCCCCCTGATCATCAACGATAATATTGCTGAAATTGCGCCCGAGGAGGCCAAGACCTTTCAGGATATCGGAATCGCGGCGACGATCTGCATGCCCTTAATCAGGGAGGGCAGGCTAACGGCGCTGATGGCAATCCACGACAAGGTGCCGCACGTATGGTCGAACGAAGAACTGGCATTGATCAGAGAGGTGACCGAGCGATCGTGGGCGCACATCCAGCGCGTCAGGTCAGAGGCCAACCTGCGTGAAACCGCTGCGGCTCTGGCCGAGCTCAACGCCTCCCTTGAAGCTCATGTCGAAGAACGGACAAAGGCGCTCCTGAACGCGCAGGAAGCTCTTCGTCACTCCCAGAAGATGGAAGCCGTCGGCCAGCTCACGGGCGGCCTCGCGCACGACTTCAATAATATTCTGGCAGGGATAGGCGGCAGTCTCGAGTTGATAACGACGCGGCTGACGCAGGGACGCATTGCCGATATTGACCGCTACCTGGTCGGGGCGAAATCCGCTGTTAAGCGAGCTGCGGGTCTGACCCAGCGGCTTCTCGCGTTCTCAAGGCGGCAAACGCTAGATCCCAAGGCGGCCGACCTTAATCGGATCGTCTCAGGCATGTACGACCTGATATCCCGAAGCGTTGGACCGGCCGTTCAAGTCGAGACCGTTGCAACGGACGGGCTGTGGACCACCTTCGTCGATGTCGGCCAACTCGAAAACGCCCTTCTGAACCTCTGCATCAACGCGAGGGACGCCATGCCTGACGGCGGGCAACTCACTATCGAGACAGGAAACCGAATGCTCGACGAACGAGGAGCGAGGGAACCGGGACTGTCGGCTGGGGCGTATGTCTGGCTTGGTGTGAGCGATACCGGGACAGGTATGACAAAGGACGTGGTCGCGCGCGCATTTGACCCCTTTTACACCACAAAGCCTACGGGTCAGGGTACGGGACTTGGGCTGTCGATGGTTTATGGGTTTGCGGGCCAGTCTGGGGGCACCGCGAAAATTCACTCTGAGGTCGGGAAAGGCACGACGATTAGCCTTTATCTACCGCGTTTTGTCGGTAAACACGTTGACGACGAAACGCTGGAGACGACCGTTGCCCCACGCGCGGCCGAGCGCGAAACTATCCTTGTCGTCGACGACGAACCCCTCGTCCGGATGGTCGCGGTCGAGACTCTCGAGGAACTAGGGTACGAGATAATCGAGGCCGGAGACGGCCCAACCGCTATGGCGGTGCTTCGCACAAGAACGGACATCGATCTGCTTCTGACTGATGTGGGGCTTCCAAACGGAATGAACGGTCGCCAACTCGCTGATGCGATGCGCGGAACGTTGCCTGGGCTCAAAGTTCTTTTCATTACCGGGTATGCTGAAAACGCCGTGCTCAACTTCGGCCACCTTGACCGTGGCATGCAGGTGTTGACGAAGCCCTTCACGAGTGAAGCGCTTGCCCTTCGCGTAAAGGCAATGATTAGCGGGGGTTGAGTTGAAGGTGTCTTTTGTGACCCCGCATGGGGCCAGGCAACTGAGAGAGGAATGCCCATGGGGACATGTGCCCGACGTGAGCCAGTCGTCGGGTCGTCGCGCGTTATGTCGAACCGCCCCGCGTCCGCTATCCGCCCATGGCTTGGATTGTCTTTGTGATCGCCGACGGTTAAGTTCCCGCCCTCGGCACGTCGCTAGAACTGTCGTCACAGCTTCGCTACTGTGGTTACGCGCGCGACGGATCGCATCGCAAGGGGTGATGGGCGACTATGAAATTCGAGGGACTACACACGGCGACCGTGTCGAAAGCCGCGACCGCCGTCATGGGGACGATGTTTGTAGGGTTGCTGCTGCTATTGGGACTATGGCTTTACGAAAGCTGGACCTCCGCCCAGCAACGGACGGAGGACCAAGCCGTCGCCGCCTCCAAGATCGTTGCTACCAATGCGAAGTGGATTGACGCCCTCGCCTGGCAAGCCCTTCAGCGAATCGATGAGGCGCTCGGTTCCGATGTCCGCGTCGGGGATAAATCTAAGGTAAGGGACATCAATGAGGCGGTGGAAAACCTTCCTGGTCAGGTGGAGGCTTATGTCGTTGACCGGGACGGAACGACGCTTCTTTCCACCGATCCTGTGGTCAAGCCAGTTCCGATCACGGACAGGCCGTATTTTGCGGAGCTTAAAAAGGGCGCGCGGAAACACGTTTCATCTTTGCTGGTCAGTCGTCAGAACGGTCAGCAGATTTTCGTCTTTAGTCGCCGCATTGAACGGAATGGCGCGTTTGTCGGCGCGGCGATGGTTTCTTTCGAGGTCGATATCTTCGCGGACATTTTGGAGTCGGCCGATTTGGGGCCAGATTCAACGGTTGGAATCATCCGTCGCGATGGCCAGCTCGTTGCTCGGTTTCCGCTGGCAAGCGGGCCACTCGACATGAGCGGCTATGTCCTGTTCACGGACTATCTTCCCAAATCTCCCACCGGAACATATTTCGCGGTTTCCCCGGCTGACGGCGTCGCCCGGACCGTAGGATATCGGTCGGTTGAGGGGACAGATTTCATCGCCGTAAGTTCCGCCGGATATCAGGCGGGCATGCGGTCCTTCTGGAACGACATGTTGATCGCTGTCGGAGTGCTGTGCCTCGCGGCGATCGGGCTAATCGCGGCTGCAAGCTGGATCAGGCACCTTTTATCGCGAGACATCGCCCGTTCGACGGCCCTTTCGGTGGCTTTAGAAGAAAACCAGCTACTACTCCGGGAAATCCATCACCGCGTCAAAAACAACCTCCAGTCTGTGCAGTCGCTGATTAGGATGCAGCAGCTGCCTTCGGAAGTGCAGAAGTCCTTGTTCGACCGCATCGCTGCGATGATAGCTGTCCACGAGCAGATTTACAGTCGTGATCAATACGCAAAGGTGTCGGCTAAGCATCTCCTCACTGCGGTGGTTGATATGCTCGTCAAGTCCTACGGGGCATCAGTCGAAGTCGAATATGCCATTGAGGACATCGATGTCTCCGCCGACACGGCCACGCCTTTGGCGCTTCTCGCCAACGAAGTCGTCACAAACAGCCTCAAGTACGCGTTCCCAAATACCCAGGGCGGGAAAATCGCCGTGACGTTGAAGGCGTTGTCCAAGCGCAGGGCATGCCTGGTCATCAGTGACAACGGTGTGGGGTTCGACCGCGAAAACATGCACTCGGGAATGGGTTCTCGTCTCATCAAGGGGGTCGTGTCGCAACTGCAGGGCGAGTTCATCTACCAAAGGAATGACGGGACGAACTTTACGGCTGAGATGGATATTATTGAGATGGCGGAGCCAGCTTAAACCAAAACGGGGACTGAGTGGGCAATCGCCGACAGGGACGCCAAAACTGGGAGAAATGTGGTCACTGAGAAAAGTCAGGACATTTAGGTCATGAACACCAAGGGCATCCGGTATCTCTTAACACGAACCGAAAACAGCGAAGTCACCATCTGATCGCTTCCCCAAAGCTTTGAGGATGTTCCTGTAGAGGAGGACTAGCGCATCTTTCCCAGTTTGGCGCGCTCGAACTCAACCAGTCAGCCGTTGAATGGATCGGTCGAAATCATCCTGCAAGCCAAACGGCTTCATTGAGGGCCACTGCATCTAGGAGTTCGGTCTGATCCCCTCAGTTTCCGTGTGTAGAGATGGCGTACGCGTGCCAAATGGTTGCCATCGCATCAAACGCCGGCGAATTTCAGTGTACGGGATTCAAAGCATTCACAGCATCCAATATGGCATGCGGCTGCGCCGGCTTATCGATCCATCTGCCATGCGAAAACACTTCGCTTGCCCCATCGACGTAACCCGAGTGGACGACAAACGGCACCTGTCGTTCAACAAGGGTCGCAGCGACTTCGGCACATTCGCCGTCCTGCAGACTGATATCTAAAATCGCCACTGCAGGCGTTTGAAATTGCAGCCAATTCTTCGCGTCGGAGCATGATCTCAGCGTCACAACATTATAGGCCGTGTTGCGGAGAGCGTCCACCACATCGAGCGCGATGAAAGGCTCATCCTCAAGGATAAGCAGCGTACGATTTGTCCCAGTGCCCATCCGGTTAATCCCTTTCGACAAACCCGATTCTGAGTTAATCGAACCAATGTCGGGGTTCAAGTGTGATTTGCGGCTAAAAACACAATCGCAGCGCTAACCGATTTGTCGCCAAGACACCAGACGGTAGCCGGTCCCAAGGAACTTTCAGGCATCACCCTTCGATAGGCCGAACACTGCGCTTCATCGCTGTAATGCGCACAGGTGCGATAATTCGGACTGGGCCCAGGCGCGAGCAGTTTGCTGCGTGTCTTCTAGGCCAGACATGAGTGCTCCAATCTCACCGCTGATTTGAAGATCAGAATCCACAAGACGACATGCTTTGGTGTCAAAAGTCACCGTCGCCAAGACCTCACTGTCAAGTGAAGGTATCTGGATCAGCGAGTCCGCGCCGGATTCGCAGGTCAGCAACGCTCTGGCCGTTACGGAATCGATGCCACTCGGAAAGGAGCACATGTCCACCGAAATAACTTGAAATCTGGCGGTATGATTGGGGCCGACCGGTATTTGTTCGCACAGTTGCAGTGCGGCAACTGAATGTGCGATCCTGGGCCATTCGGGGTTGTTGAGGGCTGAGCGACATTCAGCTTGGGCTGGTACGGCGAATGAAAACGTCGCTGCTGCAAAAATGCGGGGAGCGCATGCTCTGTTTGAAAGCCAGTTCTTCATGGGACGTCCTCTGTGCAGGTCGGACTTTGCACACTCGCAAGTCGTATTTAGGGCGAGCTAATAAAGGGCCCTCCATCATTGCGATATGATGGCTCTAAATACTTCCGACGATCTGATCGTGCCTTCGTTTCCAGTACAAGTTGCTTAAGTACAGGATCGTTCCCGCTCACTTTTATCGTCCGGCAAATTTTACCTAGGAGCATTTATTCCATTGGTTTCCTCGACCACGCTCTCGTGGATTAAACCACTCGCCACCAAAACGGTTCATGAATTTTTCGGCATCCTCTTTCAGCGAAAAGCACTGAACGACGAACGTTTTGTCATCGTGGAACAGAGAATGGCCGCGCACACACCGCGAAAGGCCCTTGCAGAATTCGGCCTGGACCACGCTCTGTTGGCCCGTGCAAAGAGCGCCATCCAGCGCGATTTGAAATGGCCAACCGCGGTCAATGTCAGCCGCAGTCAGTTCTCCCTTACGAGCGCTCATAATTTTGCTTCCTGTTTGTTCTGCGGCAGGCTTGCGGGATCGTCCGCCGCCGATCTTTCAGCGCCTTTGCATGGCTTCACCAAAAGAATCGTCTCGATCAGTCCTTCAGAGGTCTGTTTGCCGATTTTCAATTTCCCGACCTGGTGAAGCTCGGCCAAGCCGCTTTCAATTGGCACGCCGTTCTCGACAAGCAACGACTTGATCTCGTCAATAGTCTGCGCCTCTGAGCCGACCAACAGCTCAGTCCCCCGCAGTCTTGTGAGCAGATATGTAAAACCTATGGACATAACGATTATCTGGCAAAAGTCGGGGACTGACACCTGTCAGACCCCAACGAATGATCAGCCTTCGGCTTTTTGGTTTACGACGGACGTGGCGATCGCGGTGAGTGCAAGATCGGTGGCTTGTTCCTCATCGAGAGTAGATTGTAGAATCTCGGCGGCTTCTTCATAGCCAAGTTCCAGCGCCCACGTGCGTAGCGTGCCGTAGCGTGACATTTCGTAATGTTCGACGGCCTGAGCAGCAGCCAGAAGGCCGGCATCAAGGGCAGGTGAGCCTTCGTATTCTTCCATGATTTCGGCACCCTCGTCGGTAATGCCGAGGATGGCGTCGCACGTCTTCGCCTCTGGCTCCTCGCCAATCACATTGAAGACGGCTTCCAGGCGCGTTACGTGGATTTTGGTCTCATCAAGGTGTTTGCGAAAAGCAGACTTCAGCTGAGTATTCGTCGCTGCCTGCTCCATGTCGGGTAATGTGTCGACAATCTTCTGTTCCGCAAAATAGACGTCTTTGAGTGTGTTCAGGAACAGCTCTTCGAGTAATTTAACCATGGGATTGTTTCCTTGGGACATTGCACCGACAGCCGGGCAATTGTGTGGTATCAACCCATCGGCGGAACCAATGTTCCGTCTTGCCGCGCATCAGGTGCGTGGTACGGTTGCGCCCTCATAACCCCGGACGCTCAGGTGATTACTGCATAAAGAAAATCGGTTACGTACCTCAACCTGAATGTCACATTTTTATCTTGTGCGCCTATTACATTAGACTACGGTTGAATGCGCTGGAGGCTGCTGGGAGGCAGTTTCTCACCAAAAAGATGTCAATCCTTGGGAGGAAAATGATGCATAAATCCGATATCGCAATACCGCCAATGGACCTTACTATGCTCCAGTCCGTCCTCGATGCCTGGTGTACTCAGCACCACATTCTGCGCAAGGATGCGACTGCGGAAGCGAAGATACTGATCAACGAATATAAGCGCGGCAATCGCTCGCAGATTAAACTCATCGACGCACTCATATCCAGCACCACGCACTAGCGGGCTAAACGGCCGCTTGTAGTCGAGGACCCGGCCTCGGTAAAATGCCCCCCGAAAGTTGGATATCAACCTTCGGGGGTTTTTGATGTGTAAATATAGTGTGAAAAAGCGCAGGCCGTTCAGGCGTTAAGGTCGCTCCATTCGTTTGCTGGTCTGCTGTAATTGGCAGATTTTTCGCGCAGCACGTTTCTACTATCGGCGTGCGACGGCCCGTTCCTGTAATGCAGGAACTGCAGGCGCCCGACTGGATGCAACGCGTTCGGCGTCTGAGCGTTGATAGTCGAGCAGGATCGTCTATCTTCGTGCCAGCGGGAGGGGCTTTATGTGTAACCTTTACAATCTGACGAGCAATCAGCAAGCCATCCGGGATTTCGTCGATATCACCAGATATCGCGAGGGCAATCTGCCACCCTCCATGAACGTCCATCCCGACCGTCCCGGCCCGATCGTTCGGGTCGATGCAAATGGTGAACGCGAACTGGCCATGTCTGTCTGGGGCATGCCAACCCCGGAGGAGCACCTTGACGGGAAGCCGGACAAGGGCGTTACCAATGTTCGTAAGACATGGATCCCGCATTGGCAGCAATGGCTTGGTGTCGGGCACCGTTGCCTGGTACCGGCGACAGCGTTCAGTGAGTACGAGCAGGTGGCCGATCCTGAAACTGGCAAGAAGCCCCTGCGCTGGTTCGTGGTGAATGAAGACCAACCGGTGTTCGCGCTTGCAGGCATTCACACGAAATGGACCGGTGCCCGGGGTCCGATCAAAGCGCCGCGTGAGGGCGAGCACGATATCTACGCGTTCCTGACGACCAATCCCAACGAGATCGTCAAACCAATCCATCCCAAGGCCATGCCTGTCCTGCTGACGACACGCGAAGAATGCGAGATCTGGATGACTGCGGACTGGAAGGAGGCCAAGAATCTCCAGAGGCCACTTCCGGAAGAGAGGATGACGGTGTTGCCGCGATACACGGCGGTTGGCGGCCTGGGCGGGCATCCCCGCCAGACCGCGGACCTATTCTCCGCGCAGCTTTGAATGACAAAAGACGAGCGAGCATATCCAGACACTCCCGACGGTCGATATTTCGTGGTCCGGGGTAGGCTTTGGCGTAAAAGCGATCCCGGCCTTGATGAGACGAAACGCGTCAATCTGGTAAGCGAACTGATGGCGGCACGTCGGGCGGTTCGGGATGCCAGGGGAGACAAGGACGCAACGGCCGCTGCGCGCAAACGGGTCGACGACTCCAAAATCGCCCTCGGAGAGCGCGGTCTTGTCTGGTGGGATGACGCCGCACCAGACTACAATCGCAAGCTTGCCAAAAACACGCCTTATGCTGAGTGGTGGGCCGGCATCGACGGCTGATCAGGTCGCTGTCGACGACCCGCTGTCGAAGCCGACCACGAAAGCGACGGCCTTTTCGGACGACATTTCGCACGGCTTTAGTTCCAGGCCTGCACCTTGCAGCCGATAGAGATTGAAGCTGACAATGTCGGATCCGGCCAAGTGTTCGGCGTAGAGCCAGATGCGTTTGCGATCTGCGGACCGTTTCACGGTCACGCCCCATGTCCGGCCCTCGAACAGGCCTTGGGTATAACCATCGGCAAACCGCTCCATTGCGCGCTCGAAGGCATCGTGTGCAGGATCATTCATCATGCCGCACGATAGGGTGCGACCGAACGACAGACAAGCAGATGACCGTCATTGGAAGTTCCGCGCCTTGACCTTCAACGTGTCGATATGGAGGTCACGGACAAAAATGTCCCGGGGCTTAGGCGAAGGTGCCCGATCGCGTGTATCGCCACCGCCGACCGAGCCATGCGCAAACTCGTCGCCGCGACCGGATGGCAGTCTGAACTCCATGTCCCTGTCTGCGAGCCCGGAAAGGTCCTGGGTCAAGTCGAACAGCTGTTGGGCGACGAGATGGACGACGTCGCCTTCCCGCTGGATGCGTCCGTTAATCGCCATCATCGACGCTCCAAGCACGATCCGCCGCCGCTTTTCGAATAGTTTTGGCCAGACGACGATATTTGCGGGGCCGGTCTCATCCTCGATCGTGATGAACATCACACCTTTCGCAGAGCCGGGTTTTTGCCGCACGAGCACCAGGCCTGCGGTCATGACCCATCGACCATCCCGTGCGGTCATGGCCTCTTCGCAGGTCACGATACTGCGCTTCACCAGATCTTTTCGCAAAAAGGCGATAGGGTGGTCGCGAAGCGTGAGCCCGGTATGGCCATAATCCTCAACCACGTTGTGGCCTTCGGTCATCTGCCGGAGCTTGACGTCGGGTTCCCTTTGCTCGGCGATGGGTTGCATTTCGCGATCGGCAGCAGCGGCAAACAAGGGCAGCGGCTCGTCACGCAATGCCTTGATTGCCCACAGCGCGTCGCGTCTTTCGAGCTGCAGGGTCGGCCGGAACGCATCGGCTTGCGCAAGTTCAACCAGCGAGGCGGCGGGAACGCCCGACCGACGCCACATGTCGTCGACGGAATCAAACTCACCGTTCATGCGTGCGGCGACAATCCGGGCGGCGTCAGCGACAGCCAGGCCTCTCACGACCCGCATGCCCAACCGGACAGCATGACCCCCGGTATTGCCGATCCGCTCCAGGGTGCAGTCCCAGCGTGACTGGTTGACGCATACCGGGCGAATTTCGACGCCATGGGCACGAGCGCAGCCGACAATCTGGGCGGGGGCGTAAAATCCCATGGGCTGACTGTTGATCAGGGCTGCGCAAAACGCATCCGGGTGGTGGCATTTCACAAAGCTGGAGGCATAGGCGATCAGTGCGAAGGATGCCGCATGGGATTCCGGGAAGCCGTAAGAGCCAAAGCCTTCGAGCTGGCTGAACGTCTTCTCCGCAAACTCTGCGGTATAGCCGTTTCGCACCATGCCGGAAACCAGCTTTTCCTTGAACCTGCTGACGCCCCCGGTGAACTTGAACGTCGCCATACTCTTGCGCAATTGATCAGCCTCGCCGCCGGTAAAGCCGGCACAGACCATCGCAACGCGCATGGCCGACTCTTGAAACAGGGGGACGCCGAGCGTCTTCCCAAGCACGGCTTCCAGCTCCGGCGTGGGATATTCGACTTTTTCCTTGCCCTCGCGCCGCCGCAGATAGGGGTGCACCATGTCGCCCTGGATTGGGCCTGGACGCACAATCGCCACCTGAACGACCAGGTCGTAAAATGTCCGTGGCTTCAGGCGCGGCAGCATCGCCATCTGCGCACGGCTCTCGATCTGAAAAGTCCCGAGCGTGTCGGCCTTGCGGATCATCGCATAGGTCGCGGGATCCTCCTGTGTGATCTTCGACAGATCGAGGTCGTCGTCCTTGTGCTCGCGGATCAGATCAAAGGCCTTGGACATGCAAGTCAGCATGCCAAGCGCCAGCACGTCGACCTTCATGAACTTCAACGCCTCGACATCGTCCTTGTCCCACTCGATGATCTGGCGGTCCTTCATGCTCGCAGGCTCGATGGGAACCAGATCGTCGAGGCGGTCATGCGTAAGGACAAAGCCGCCGGGATGCTGTCCAAGGTGACGTGGTGCGCCCATCAATTGCTGTGCCAGTTGCAGAGTTAGCACCAGCCGGCGATCGTCCGGATTGAGATTGAGCTCTTTGACGTTTCGGTCGCTGACCGCTTCTGACCAGGACCACATGCCGGACGACAGCGCTTTGATCAAATCCTCCGGCAGGCCGAGCGCCTTGCCTACGTCGCGGATTGCACCCTTGGCGCGGTAGCGCGTTACCGTGGCGCACAGCGCTGCCTTTTCCTTGCCATAGGTTTTGTAGATCCATTGGATGACTTCCTCGCGACGCTCATGCTCGAAATCGACATCGATATCGGGCGGCTCATCGCGTTCTTGGCTGACGAAGCGCTCGAACAGAAGATCGTTGGTTTCCGGATCAATAGAGGTGACGCCGAGGATGTAGCAGACGGCAGAGTTTGCCGCAGATCCGCGCCCCTGACAGAGAATACCTTGCGATCGGGCGAAACGGACGATCGAAAACACCGTCAGGAAATATGGAGCGTATTTCATCTTCTGGATCAGATCGAGTTCGTGGCGGACGATCTGCAGGGTCTTTGGCGGCAGGCCTTCCGGATAACGATCCGGTACACTTTCCCAGACATAATGCTCGAGGGATTGCTGCGCCGACTTCCCAGGAACAATGGCTTCTTCCGGATATTGGTAAGTCAATTCCTCAAGCGAAAATTTGCAGCGATCAACGATCTCCATCGTTCGCCGCAGCGCTTCCGGATAGCGCGGAAACAGACGCTCCATTTCCTCCGGCGGCTTTAAAAACCTGTCAGCATGACGTTCGCGTTCGAATCCGACCTCGTCGATCGTGGTATTGTTGCGGATGCAGGTGACAATATCCTGAAGCTGCCGTCTGCCCGGCTCGTGAAACAGCACATCATTGGTGATAACGGTCTTCACCCTAAAACGCGCGGCCGTATTGGACAGCTCATGCAGCCGCAACTGATCGTTTGGCCGTCGTCTGAGCGACAATGAAAGGTAGGCGCGATCTCCAAAAATGTCGGCCATCTTGCGAAGACGGACAGCGCAGGTTTCGTCGGGGAGATCAGGGATTAAGATGCCGATAAGGCCTTCCGCATAGGCTGCAACATCGTCCAGATGCAGGAGGCAGTTGTTCTTGCCGCCGCGGCTTTTGCCAAGTGTGATCAGCCGGGTCAAACGGGAATAGGCTGCCCGGTCGGTCGGATAGACCAGGATCGGCATACCGTCAGCCAAATCGAGGCGGCAACCGACGACCAGCCGTACGCCGGTTTCACGGGAGGCTTCGAGAGCACGGACGATCCCGGCCAGTGAATTGCGATCGACAATTCCAATCGCTTCAATGCCCAGTTCTTTCGCCGTCACAAACAGCTCCTGCGCCGAACTTGCGCCCCTTAGAAAACTGAAATGTGTCGTCGCCTGGAGCTCGGCATATCTCATGCGAAAATCCCCTGCACGAACCATTTGTGAGAGCCCGTCCCGCCATCGACACCATCGCCGGACCGGAAGATCCAGAGCCGCTCGCCTGCGTCGTCCTCAACGATGAAGTAGTCGCGAACGGCAGCCCATTCAGACGTACGCTGCCACCATTCGCCAAAAATTCTTTCGGGACCATCAGCGCTTTTGACCCGTCGGCGTTTGCCGCGCCATGTCACGGAAACGGGCGGATGGTCGGGAAGCAGCGCGATGACCTCGACCAGTTCCGGATGGGCAAGGAGACGAACCGGGCGCGGCCATTGATGTGACCAGAAGACATCGACATCATCAGCGGTTGCAGCAATACGCTGGACGCTGCGCTCAGGGACATCGGACGCGACTGGCGCAAGGCGGTAGACCCGTTGGCCGCGGTTCCCAAAGATGTCGACGAGGGGCGTGATATCTTCGACGACATCCTCGATAAACGACGATGCCGTCTGTGTCTCCGTGAGCGGCTGCGACATCACGGCCACGAGGGTCAGCTTCTCGATGCCGAAACCTGGCTCGATTTTTTCCGTGCGGTCCCTGAACAGCTTGGTCATCCACGCTACGTCCCTTGCGGGCTTTGCCATTCCTGCGCGGATCGCCTGGCGGGTGTTGTCGACCTTATCGACTATGAGGTCGGCACGTCGAACGCCGAGCCCTTTTCTTTGAAGTTCGTGGCAGAGCTGGATGACAAGACGCCCGACATATTTATCGATCGTCTCTGCGGCCCCGATCGGTTCCTGGAAAGAGCGGCTGACCTCAATCTGCTCGGGACTGCGGATGGGGTCGATGGGCTCCCTGGCGCGACCAAACATCTGGTCCAGCCGGCGCCCGATCTCAGGTCCGAAGCGCAGTGTCAGCGGTGCCCGCGGTGTCGCCGAAAGCTCCCCGATTGTGCGGAATCCGAGAGTTCTGAGATCGCTGACGATTTTTTCCGGTAGCCGCAACAGGGCGACGGGCAAGCGCTCGACGGCTCGCACGGTCTCGCCCCGGGGGACGATGACGGTGTCCCGGCTGATCGCGCGCGCGCAGGCATGAGCGGCACCCCATGTGTCAGCGATGGCGACACGTGTCATCAGACCCCTGCCTCTGAACAGATTGGCGATGCCTGTCAGCATCGCAAGCTCCCCGCCCTGGAGATGGTCTGCACCTTCCGTGTCCATGACGATACCGTCGGGGGCATCGACGGAGACGATCGGGGAATATTGGGTGAGCGCCCAAAGGGTGATGCGTTCGAGCGCTGCGGCGTCGGCTCGTGGATCTGCGTCGATCATCAGCAGTCCCTGGAACAGGGCCTGGGCTTTTGCGGCTGGCATGCCAATGCGGACACCTGCCTTCTTTGCAGAAGCATCGGCCGAAGAGACCCAGCGTTTCGATCCGCTCTTTGCAATCACGGCAATGGCCTGCTCAACCGGAATGGCGGGATCGGCCCGACGAATGCGATCCGTCGACAGATCGGGAAGAAAGATCGATACGACCCTGGTCATCACACGCTCCAACGATAAACTCAGCACACTCGCCCGCACGCGATCTCATCAACTCCAGCAACCATCTTGCCCGCCCGATGCCGGGCACCGGTAACTCCGCCGATGGCAACACGCTGACGCGCCATCTCGTGGTCGATGCGGTGGGTTGGCCAAAGTCGTTGGCTTCAGTTTGCCGCCGCCATCTGCGAACAACGAGGGCAAGGCCTCCCTTCTTTTCCGCCGCGAGCTGCAGGCGCCTGCTTGCCAGCATCGGCAGCCGGACGAGTTCCCCCACAACCGCGCCGAGGCCCCCATAGGACAAGGCTTCTTCCATGGACGCGAGGACGTCCTCTTCCTTGTCGCCCTCGACAAATATGACCCGGTTTGCATTTAGGCCGGCCTGTGCAAGTGCTGGGAAAAACAGATCCGGCCGCGTCAGACACCAGACGATCTTGCCTTTCGTCCGCGCGGCGACTCCGGCAACAAACAGGGCTGCCGCTGCTCCATCGACCGTACCGGCGCCACCCCCTGCGAACTCATGAAGGGCACCGCGCGCCAAGCCACCTCCAGGCAGCACTGCATCGATCTCGCCAACACCGAACGGGAGACAGTCCAATTGCTTCGCAGGGCCACTCGCGAGGGATGCGATGCGGCTGCGTAGATCGGCTATGACATGCTCGCGGGCAGCCATCATCGCTCACGGAATCCTGTCGGTTCGTGTGTACTAAGGACGACTTCATGCCGCTTTAATTCCTGAAGTTCACGTTCTGTTCCCGAGCGGCGCCAGAGTCAAGCGGGTGGGTTATAGGAATTTTGTCCTTCAGATTTAAAAGGTCGAAAGATTCATAAGCCGAATCAGAGCGGTAAGTAGATGATTCAAGTCCTTGCGCGATTAAAATAATTTTGGGGTATCGATGTTTGAAGACCGAGGGTGGAACCCAGGCCAGTCGAAACTCTTGTTACCGGGAAATGAGCTGTTCATCGCACGATACCGATCGATGCTACGTCGGACTTTGGGCGCAGCGACAGAACTCTTTTTCGCATGGCTAGATTTCGATCCATACAGGAGCGTGATCACTGGTGTGGTCCCACCCTCTGACAAATTTGTCGACGCCAGCCTCTTTTAAATCTCCAGCAAGGAGTGGGCTCAAGAGGAAATGGTCGATCCGAAGGCCGGAATCCCGCGCGAATGCATTGCGGAAATATGCCCAGAAAGTATAGATGCGCTCATCGGGATGAAGATGCCGGATGGCGTCAGTCCACCCTTGTGCGACCAGGTCGGCATAGGCCGCCTTCACTTCCGGACGAAACAGAGCGTCGTCAATCCAGCGCTCAGGCTTATAAACGTCGAGGTCCGTTGGCATGACATTGAAGTCGCCAACGAGAGCGACAGGGACATCCAGCTCCAGTAGCTCTGCAGCATAGGATTGCAGGCGCTCGAACCAGCGCAATTTGTACTCGAACTTGGGCCCTGGAGCCGGATTGCCGTTGGGGAGATAGATGCAACCAACGACCATTCCGTCGATTGCGGCTTCAATATAGCGACTGTGGCTATCGTGGAGATCGCCGGGCAGGCCACGCCGCGTCTCGACTGGTTCCCTGTCTCGCGCAAGAATAGCCACACCATTCCAGGATTTCTGACCGTGCCAGATCCCGCCGTAGCCTGCGCGCTCGATTTCCCTGCGTGGGAACTTGTCATTTGGCGTCTTTAATTCTTGCAGGCATACAACGTCTGGCTCCGCCTCGGCGAGCCAGCGGATCAGCACGTCGAGGCGGCCATTGATGCCGTTGACATTGTAGGTGGCGAGTTTCACCGGCCAGATCCGCGCTTGCGATCGCCCTTGTCACCGTTGCCGGGTTTCGCGTCATCCTTGGCTTCGTGTCGGGCATCCGCCGAGAGGGAACGCGAGACATCGACGCTCTCACTGAACTTGCCGTCTTCATCACGGCGGACATAACGCTTATCAGTGCCGGTATCGATCAATTCGCGCTTTGTCATGACAGGACTCCTTTGTGGTTGTCGTCTCGATAAACGCGCGTCAGCGACAAAAGATGCATTCAAATCAGGACGCTAGGCCAGACTTGTCAAACGCGAACTCGCTCCCAGCTAAGTCACTGAAAATGATTCATTTTGCCTCGGAACGATTCGGTTCTTGATTCCGTTGAATCGCGTCAGTTGTATCAGGAGTACGCGTATCATGGTTGCCCCACGAGCAAATTGGAAAGGTTTCATAAAGTTCGGAGAGGTGTCTTGCGCTGTGGCGCTCTATACGGCGGCCTCATCGTCTGAGCGCATTGCATTCAATACCCTGAACCGAGAGACCGGTAATCGGGTCAAACGTGAATTCGTCGATAGCGAGACTGGAAATCCAGTCGAGCGTGATGATCAGGTCAAGGGCTACGAGGTCGAGAACGGCCAATACATCGTGCTCGAACCGGGCGAAGTCGCAGCCGCAGTCCCAGACAGTGACAAGACCCTGAAAATCGAGTCTTTCATCCCCTGCTCCGAAATTGACAATGTCTATTTCGACAAGCCTTATTATCTGGCACCGGACAAGATGAGCACCGATGCTTATGTGCTTCTGCGCGACGGTATGAAAGCGGCTAAGGTTGCGGCAATCGCCCAAACGGTGCTCTTCCGCCGCTTGCGCACGGTCCTCATCCGCGCGCACGGAAAGGGGCTTATCGCTTCGACCCTCAACTTCGACTATGAAGTCCGCTCGTCAGAGGAGGCCTTCGAAGACCTGCCGGATATGAAAAGCGATCCGGAGCTGCTCGAAATCGCGGAACTGATTATAGGCAAGAAGAAGGGTAGCTTTGACGCCAGCACCTTCGACGACCGCTACGAGGAGGCCGTAGCTGAACTCGTCAAAGCGAAGATCGAGGGCCGATCCTTGCCAAAAAAGAAGGCTCCGATAGTCTCGAAGTCGAGCGATCTGCTCCAGGCATTGCGCGAAAGCGCTGGCCTCGGCGCCAAGGAAGAGAAGCCCAATCGGGCGGCAGCCAATGCCAACAAGGGTGTCGGTCGGGCGAAAGCCAAACCCGCTAACGCGAAAACTGCAGCAGCACCAACCCGCCGCGCCGGCTGATAGGAGAACCCAATGGCTGTCCGTCCCTACTGGAAGGGTTACCTGAAACTCTCACTCGTGAACTGCCCGGTGCAAATGATGCCGGCGACATCCGAGAGCGAGAAAGTCCGGTTTCACACGCTCAATCGCGAAACCCAGAACCGTGTCGTCAGCCACTATGTGGATTCGGTTACGGGCAAGGACGTCAAGGAAGATGACGAGGTCAAGGGCTACCAGCGCGGTGAGGACGAATACATCATTCTCGAGGACGACGAGCTTGAGAACGTCGCGCTCGAAAGCACCCGCACCATCGATATCTCAACCTTTACGAAACGTGAGACGATTGAATGGATATGGCTCGATACGCCGTACTACCTCTCCCCGAACGAGACCGTTGCCCAGGAAGCGTTCTCGGTTATCCGCGACGCCATGGCATCGCAGAACATGGTCGGCATTTCACGGCTGGTGATTTCGAGGAGGGAACGCGCCGTCATGCTCGAGCCACGTGGCAAGGGTATCGTTCTGTGGACCCTGCGCTATGGTGATGAGGTCCGCGACCAGGACAGCTATTTCGAAATCGTTGGCGACGAGAAAGCAGATTCGGACCTGATGCCCCTTATTCAGCAATTGATCAAGAAGAAGACCCAGCACTGGGATGCCAAGATGGTGGTCGATCCTGTCCAAGATCGTCTGCTCGATATCATCATGACCAAGAAGAGAGCCCTGAAGAAACCGGCAAAAGGCACGACCAAGACACCCGCGTCGTCCCCTGGACCCAGCAACGTTATCAACATCATGGATGCTCTAAAGAAATCCGTCGCCGCCGAAACACGAGCTACCAGATGAGGCAATGCGCCAAACCGCTGCTGCAGAATAATCAGGTCGCCAAGTCAAAGCCTCGCCGACAGCGCGATCCAGCGCAACCCAACCTACCCTTCGATCTCATGCCGGACCGTGTCGAGCCATGCCTGGCTTTGTTGAAACCAACAGCGCCGGGAGGACCAGAGTGGGCGTTTGAGAATAAGTGGGACGGCTATCGACTTGCCATCCATATCGAGCCGAAGGGCGTGCGGATCATCACCCGCGGCGGCCACGACTGGACACATCGCTTTCCGGCAATTGCCGACGCGGCCGGCAAGCTCGGTGTTGGAACCGCAATTCTGGACGGTGAAGCCGTGGTGCTCAACGATGATGGGCACTCCGATTTCGGCGCGTTGCAGCGGTCGCTCGGCGGCCGCGGTGGAAAGCGGGCGTCAACGGAGGCCGTCCTCTTTGCCTTCGATCTCCTCTATTTCGACGGCCATGACCTGACGGGCACGGAGCTTTCGGTCCGACGCCATCTGCTGGAGGATCTACTCGATGACGCGGGCACCACGATCCGGCTCTCGGAGGAGGTTGACGGAGATGGCGGCGAACTTCTTGAAAATGCCCGCTCCCTCGGTCTTGAAGGCGTTATCGCCAAGCGCCGGGACAGCACCTACCGATCCGGCCGACATGGCGATTGGCTGAAAATCAAATGTATCCAGAGCGAAAGTTTCATCGTCGTGGGTTATGAGCAATCGGCATCTGCCCGTGGCGGACTGGGCAGCCTTCTGCTTGCCGCTCGCCGCGGCACCGGTTGGATCTCTGTCGGGGCCGTCGGCACTGGCTTCAAGCAGAAGGACGCGGTCTACCTGAAGGCGACGCTCGACAAGCTTCGGATCAAAACGCCGGCCGTGCCGCTGAAGGGCAAGAATCTTGTCTTTTCGCAACCGACATTAATTGCAGAGATTGAGTTTCGGGGGTGGACCGACGAGGGCAATTTGCGTCATGCTTCCTACAAAGGTCTTCGCGAAGCCCAGGATAACGCCGCCGTCTTCAATATGTCCGACCGCTGATCAGGCGACCGCCTTCTTCGCCTTGGCCAGCCGCTTGATGGCCTGCTCCAGCGGTCTTTGACCGTCACAGTAATCCTGCCAGGCCGTGCTCTTCTTGAGGAAACCGGGTACTGTCCGGATGGTAAAACGTGTTGGATCAAGGCCGGCCTTAACCTGCGTCCAGTTGAGCGGCATGGACACGGTCGCCCCCGGTCGTGCCCGCGGCGATAACGGTGCCACAGCTGTCGCCATCCGGTCATTGCGCAAATAGTCGAGAAAGATCCGCCCCTCGCGCTGGGCCTTCGCCATCTTGATCAGATAGAGGTCTGGGTTATCGCGTGCCATCTCCTGACAGACATCATGCGCAAAGCCCTTGGCCTCATCCCAGCTGAGCTTCTTGCCTTTGGGTACAGTGAGCGGGGTGACCACGTGCAGGCCCTTGCCACCCGTCGTCTTGCAGAAACTGACAAGGCCAAGTTCTTCCAGCCTATCGCGGATTTCGCGTGCGGCTTCGACGACCGTATCAAATGCCACATCGGGGCCGGGATCAAGGTCAAAGACCAGACGGCCCGGCACTTCCGGCTGGCCCGGTTCGCAATTCCAGGGATGCAGTTCGATCCCGCCGATCTGGGCAATGGCAGCAAGGCCTTCGACCCGGTCGATCTGAAGATAGGGTTTTTTGTCGCCGAAGACTGTCACGAGCTCCAGCAGGTTCGAGGTGCCCGGCATGGCATGGCGCTGAAAAAACTGCTCACCGCTGATGCCATCGGGGGTTCGAATAATCGAGCACGGACGGCCTTTGATATGGTCGATCAGCCAGGATCCGACGGCTTCATGGTAGCGCGCTAGATCGACTTTTGTGACCGGTTCTCCGTCACCGGCGTCAGGCCAAAGCACCTTCTCCGGGCTAGAGATCATCACCCCCATGACCTCTTCTTTTGCGCCCTTGCGGAACCGCTTGGCCGGTGGCTTGTCAGTCTCCGGATTGGGCACGTCAGCTTGTGAAGGAGACGCAGGCTCATCAGCTTCGACCTCCGCCGCCGGCTTGTCCTCCCGCAAGCCTTTGAACGCGCCTTGTCGGACCTGGCCATCGGCGGTCCAGCCGGCGAACTCAATTTCAGCCACAAGCTCCGGCCTCAGCCAGACGATATCCGCGGTCTTCTTCGGTGCGCCGAGCCCAGTGAACGGCGATTTGGCAGTTTCCATCTCCTGGAGCTTAGGTAGCAACGTTTTGACGGTTTTGGCACCGTATCCCGTGCCGACCCGCCCGACGTAGACGAAATGCTCGCCGCGATTGACGCCAACAAGCAGCGAGCGGAATTTGCCGTTGGTCTTTGCATAGGCACCGATCACCACTTCATGGCCGGCGCGGCATTTCGACTTTGCCCAGGTGTCGGTCCGGCCCGACCGGTAGGGTGCGTCAGCCTGCTTGGAGACAATGCCCTCGAGCGATAGGCGGCAGGCTGATTTCAGCACAGCGTCGCCACCCGTCTCGAAATGCTCGACGAAGCGCAGACGCGGGTCCTCCCCGGCATCGACTAACAGTGCTGCCAGACGGTCCTTGCGCTCAGCCAGAGGTAAATCCCGCAGGTCTTCCTCTCCAACGAACAGCAAATCGAATGCGAAATACACCAGATCCTCGGTTTTTCCCTCCGACAGTGCTGCCTGCAACGCGGCAAAGTCGGGTGCGCCCCGTTCATCGAGGGCGCAGATTTCGCCGTCGATGATGCACTCGGGGAGTGCCAAGGCAGCCTTGGCGATGGCAGACCATTTCGCCGTCCAGTCCAAGCCTTTGCGGGTTTTGAGCGTAACCTCACCGCCTTGGATGCGCATCTGAATGCGGTAGCCGTCGAACTTGATTTCATGGATCCAGCCGCTGGTCGATGGTGGACGCGCGAGGTTGTCGCACAGCTGTGGCGCAACGAAGTCGGGCATGGCGAATTTCTTACTGCGCGAAATGGTCGGCTTTTTCCTCGTCGCCTTAGTCTTCAGTGTGGACTTTGTACCAGTTTCGCGCTCTTCAGCCGCAAGGCCGTGATTGCTGTCCCAGACAGCGTCGGCTTCCACGGCCCCACCCTCGAGCATGAACGGCTTCGGTTTTCTCCCCTTGCCTGCAGCGATGGCTTCCATCGTCCGGCCCGATGCGACCGAAGTTTCGTTGTCGTCGAGGATTGCTGCGCCACTCTCTTCTACGGCTGCTTCATCGCGATGTTTGATCAGAAGCCAGTTGGTGCGCTTGCCACCGTCGCGGTCATGGCGCATGCGCACCAGGACGAAGCTGCCATGCAGGCGGTCGCCCTCCAAGGTAAACTTGAAATCGCCTTTGGCCAACGCTTCTTCTGGCGTTTTGTTACCCACCGGCTCCCAGTAGCCGCGATCCCACAGCATGACAGTACCACCGCCATATTGACCTTTCGGAATAGTGCCCTCGAAGTCGCCGTAGTCGAGCGGATGGTCTTCGACCTCGACGGCCAATCGCTTGTCGTGCGGATCGAGCGAGGGCCCTCTGGTTACGGCCCAGGATTTGAAAACGCCATCAAGCTCAAGCCGCAAGTCGTAGTGCAGGCGCGTGGCATCATGCTTCTGGATAACGAACCGCCGGCGGCTCGAGGCGTTGACCTTGGCTTCGCCGCTCGGCTCCTCCGTCTTCTTGAAGTCGCGCTTGGCGCGGTAAGTCGAAAGGCTGTCGGCCATTGGTGATTGTCCTCTACGCATACGAGTTCGAAGCCGAAACAGTGCCGGCTGCGAACATGCTCATCGACCAGAGACGCGGATCGCGCCAGCTTCACCTAAGCTGCGTTGGACAGCAGCGATCTGGCTGGCTGAGATGTCGGCTGAGACCTCAATCTCCCCCTCAAGTGCAGCGTCGTCGCGATCGCCGCCCTCATGGGAAACATCACCACCCGACGGCTTTGAACCGGATGTATTTTCGTCCGTCGCGGACTGGATGAAAATATCCGGTCTAGAGATGCCGTGCTGCTGAACCAAGTGTTCCACGGCAAGGTCGGCGGCTGCTCGCGTCTCGAAAATCGCCCGGATTGTCGTGGTGCTGTCGTCTGCCATGTGCCTATCTCCTGTTTCTAGCGTTATGGCAACAAACGCCGCAAACACCCTGGTGGTTGCGCGGTCCGTGCGTCCAAACAGCATTAATGTTGGATTCTTCTGCGAAAACTGCTATGTTCCCTTTTTGTTTCCATACCGATTGATTGACCCATGAGTGCAATGATGCAGACCACAGTGCGAAAAATTATCCACGTCGACATGGATGCTTTTTACGCGTCAGTCGAACAGCGGGATAACCCCGATTTGCGTGGGAAACCGCTTGCAGTAGGCGGGTCGGCTGCTCGTGGCGTGGTGGCCGCAGCCAGTTATGAGGCGCGGGTATTCGGTGTCCATTCGGCAATGCCGTCGATCACTGCCAAGCGCAAATGCCCCGACCTTATCTTTGTGTCCCCACGCTTTGATGTATACAAAGCCGTCTCCCAACAGATCCGCGGGATTTTTGCAGAATACACGCCGTTGATCGAGCCTCTCTCGCTTGACGAAGCCTATCTCGATGTGACTGAAAATCTGAAAGGCATGGAAATTGCCACCGAGATTGCGCTGGAGATCCGCGCAAAGATCAGGCAGGCGACCGGACTGAATGCGTCTGCCGGGATTTCCTACAACAAGTTCCTCGCCAAGATGGCGAGCGATCTCAACAAGCCCAATGGCCAGGCAGTAATTACCCCGAAGAACGGACCGGGCTTTGTGGAGTCCCTGCCGGTCAAAAAATTTCATGGGGTAGGTCCGGCTACAACCGAACGCATGAGGAAATACGGGATCGAGACCGGCGCCGATCTCAAGAATAAGTCGCTGCAGTTCCTCACCGAGCACTTCGGCAAGTCGGGTCCCTATTTTTACGGCATTGCCCGCGGTGTCGACCAACGCCAGGTCCGCTCGGATCGGATCCGAAAATCCGTAGGTGCCGAGGACACGTTCGCCCAAGACATCAACAACCTCGATCTGGCCAAGGCCGAGTTAGCGGCGCTTGCAGAGAAAGTCTGGCGCTACTGCGATACGAACCGCATCGCGGGCAAGACCGTGACCGTGAAGATCAAATATTCCGATTTCACCCAGGCAACGCGAAGCCGGTCGGTCGCGTTACCCTTTGCAGGGATGCACGAGCTTCTCGAAGCCGCGTCTGGCCTGCTGGCGACTGTTTTTCCGTTCAAGCGATCGGTTCGACTGCTTGGGGTCACTCTTTCCTCGCTGACCAACAACGAAATTGCCGTGGCCGAGAGATCACCGCAGCTCGGTCTCGATTTCTGAGCAGTGCCCGGTTTTGAAAGGCAGGTAGGCATCGCCGAATTTTCTAACGCAAGAGTTCGCGTCATCGATCTGGAGACCGGTGGTAATGGACCGAACGACGTCTGCGAGATCGGATGGCAGGACGTCATCGCCGATGAGGACGGCGGTTGGCAGGTAACAGATGAGCGCGGCGCGCTGCTCATCAATCCCGGGCGATTGATCTCGCCGGACACGATGGCGGTGCATCATATTCTAGACGCAGACGTGGCGGACGCACCCTACTGGAAACAGGTTGCCTCCCGCATTCTTCGTCCGGCAGGGCGCATCGATGCGTTGGCGGCCCACCGTGCATCCTTCGAGCAGCGGTACTGCACCCCGCGCTTTACCGGAGGCACTCCTTGGATCTGCACCTGGAAATGTGCGATGCGTGTATGGCCGGAACTTCCGCGCTTCTCCAACCAGATGCTTCGCTACCAACGCATGCCACAAGGTCTGAACCACGAGACTGGATTGCCCGCTCACCGCGCAATGCCGGACGCCTATGTCACGGCCCATCATCTGCGGGATCTTCTCAACAGAGAATCGCTAGAAAACCTTTTGGCGTGGAGCAATGAGCCCGGCCTTTTGCCCCGCGTTCCATCCGGTCCGGATCGCGGCAAGGGTTGGGATCGCCTGAGCGATACGACGCTGCGAGAATTCATTCATGATCGGGATGTCGAAATCTGGTTTAGCGCACAAACCGAACTGACGCGGCGTGGAGACCCTGACCAGCCTCAGCTCAGCGAACCAGTGCAACGGACACTTCTGTGATGTGACCAATGCTTCGGATACTGCCACATAATCTTTCGCCTGGTGTCGGACCTATCGTCTCGCTCGCCTATGTCCCGACAGTCGATATTCCCAGTCGATTCCGCCATTCGCGATCGGTCGGAGCCGTGCTTGGGCTCACACCCGTACTTAATCAATCAGGTGAAGTCAGCCGAGTTGGCCATGTTTCTCACCGCGGAGATGCGATGATGCGAACGCTGCTGTACGAGGCCGCCCAGTCGATGATGACCCGTGTGGTGAAGTGGTGTTGGCTGCAAGTCAATTCGGCTTCGGGCCTATTACAAGCCCCCCACCCTAAGTTCAAATGCCTACGCGGTCAGTTATCGCGGGAAATCTGGGCGTTCTTTCGCTCCCATGGGCTGAACCCGGCTTTCTCCCGCTCGATGTTAACGTCAGCCAGACATGTGGCCATCAAAACATCTTTCACGACAATTGCTGGGGGAACGCGCCAATCGGCCGTGTAGTTTTTGTAATGGGTATTCACAAGGTCCACGAGCATGGTGGCGCTGATTCCCCGCTCTCTAATGCACTTGATAACCCCCGTGCGTTGGGCTTTCATCCACGGCGGCTCTCCGGGGGTGGATGTTCCCGCCCAGTCATCGATCACGCCAACCAAATAGGCCTGTTGGACCTCTGGAGGGCCCTTTTTCCAACTCGCATAGTTGGCAACGAACATCGCGTGCGCGAGGGACGGTGCGATAACAGACAAAATCAACGCAAGCTTAAAAAATGGCCGGATCACGAAAGCACCTCTATCGATGAGCTGCAGGTTACCAGAGAGCGCCAAGCCACGCCAGATATTGGCCGTGACTACGGGAGACCACCAGCCTTAGAGAATTTGGAACCGAAGTCTAATATAGAAACGGTCTTGAAGGATTTCTCAGGACCGCTAAAATCTACCGATGTTCTGGAAGAAGAAGAAGCCCAAGGCAATTAAAGTTCTGCGCTCCAAAATTGTTACGATTTCGGAGACGCCCGAGTTGGGCATGCTTACGATCCAAACGGAACGAGATCAGGTTCGACTTATCATCGACGAAGCCAGTGCTCGTCAACTCATGGAAGAGTGCCTGAAACTGCTGGGTTATCCGGCAACAATGAAGTAAGCGCCTGCGATACGCGCTCATCAACAATCCTGTTGACCGCTGCAGCGGCCCACCTCCGTGCGGACGCAAATTTCAATCGATCATGGACTGACGGCCGACGCGGTGATGCTGCAGAGCTTGGCTCTCAATATGTCGCTCGACGGCTTGGAACAGCCGTCGAGAGGGATGCGCGGGCAGACGCGATCGAGGGACTGCTCGCCCCATCGCCTGCAGTGAATGTGGTAGGGCCGCTTTGGGCCGAAACCGGACTTTGCTCGAACTCGTTTCGCTTTGAGTAAGCGCGAAAGCGCTTGACCTCAACCCGCCGATTAGAGAAGCGCCGCAACGCGGAAGGCGGGACCCGACTGCCCCCGGCAAAAACGTTCCGTCTGGAAATCTTTATCAAAGGCAGCGTCTGAATTTCCCAATAGAGTTTTGTGACAGCGGAGCTGTCTACTTTCCCTTCCCGACAAGACCTGGCGTTCCGGCGGGGCGCCATTCAAGGAATATCGGTTGAGATCGACAAGCAGATTGGCGCGGATATTCGTCGCCTTCGCTGAAAGACATGATCTGCTGGCGCCGGAGATCGGTAAACTTATGGCAGAGCGCAGCAAGAGAAACAGCGACCGGCATATTCGGTAGAACGAAACGGCCCAGCACCTAAGACGGGCGGTGGCCGAACTGGCGCCGCCTGATCGCCATCAAGCTCTGAGCGGAAGGCAATCAATCGCCGCATGCTGGCCGTAGCGGGCTAGTAGCGATGTGGCCGCATCCCGATCGACAGCTTTCGAAAACAGATATCCCTGTCCAAGTTTGCATCCGAAAGACACCAGCTGCTCAAGCTGTGTATCAGTTTCGATCCCTTCGGCCACGACACGCAGGCCTAGCTTGTTGGCAATGTTGAGCAAACCCTCGACAATGACGACGGCGCCGTCGCCTGGAACCAGCCGTTCGATGAAGGACTTGTCGATCTTTATGATATCGACCGGGACCGTCAGGAGATGGGTTAGCGAGGCAAACCCTGTTCCGAAGTCGTCAAGCGCAACACGCATCCCGCGGTTACGCAGCGCTTTGATCTCGTCGGCGACCACATGATCACGCTGGCCGAGATAAACCGATTCTGTCACCTCCAGGATAACGTGCTTAAGTGGAACACCAGCTTCCGCAAATACCGTACAAACCCGTTCCTGCAGATGGCCGGCATGAAAGTCCGCAGCCGAAAGATTGATGCCGACATGCTGGAAAGGCAGTCCGCTGTCGAGCCAGCTGCGCATGTCACTGGCAACACGCGAGAGCATGCAATGCGTCAGTTCGGCGGCAACATGGGCATCTTTAGTTGCCTCGTGAAAGTTGGCAGCAGAGATGATTTCACCGGACCGCGTCGTCATACGACACAGAGCCTCGAAACCCACCACCTCGCCCGAATCGAGCCGTACAATTGGCTGGTAATGAGCGTGTATACGGTGTTCGGCAAGCGCAAGACTGACATCGCGAATAGCCCGGAAGCGTCTCGTGAAGGTCGTACCGAGCCCCGAGCTGTGTTCGATGAATTGGCCCCGACTCCGCTCTTTCGCGTGGTACAACGCGACATCGGCGCATTGGCGAACCTGGTCGGGGGGTTCACCTGGGCCCGCAAGACACCCACCCAGCGTGGCGCCGGGAACGATGACGTGGCCGCAGCAATGGGCGTGCTCCTTGATGACCTCGAGTATCCTTGTTGCCAGCATCGACAATGAAGATGCCGGATCCTTGTCAACCACGATTGCGAATTCGTCGCCACCGATCCTGAATGCTCGCCCAATGCCCGCCACCAAGGCAATTCTTGTTGCGACGACCTGGATGAGTTCGTCGCCAGTGCCGTGTCCGAACGTGTCGTTGACGACCTTCAGATTGTCCAGATCGGCGAGGAGAACTCCCCAACCGCCTTCCCCGTGCTTTGCATGCTCAGACAAAACCTGATTGAACTTCGCACGGTTCGGCAGGCCCGTCAGGACATCGGTATAGGTCAAACGCTGGCGCTCGCAGACCCGCTCCTCCCGCTCGATTGCAATAGAGCAAAGATGAATGCAGGCATCGACGATGCGCCGTTCAAGGTCGTTAGGCCTCCTGCATTCTCGAAAGTAAAAGGCGAATGTCGCGACGACACGGTCGCCACTGAATATCGGCGTAGACCAGCAGGCCTTGAAGCCGAGCGGCAGAGCCAGATCCTTGAAGTTTACCCAGCGAGGATCGTGCTCGATATCCGTAACGGAAACAGCTTCCCCTCGGAATGCAGCGGCTCCACAGGATCCCGCCAGCGGCCCGATGGGTAGATTGTCGAGCGCGGCCGAATAGGAGTGAGGGAGAGACGGCCCTCCAAGAGGATGAAGGTGTCCTGCGTCCACTGACAATACCGAACAAACGGTGCCCGGGACCAGAGCTTCTACCTCAAGGCACAGTCGTTCGATCGTTGCCTGCAAAGCTTCGCCGCGGGCGATCATTTCCAGAATTACGTTCTGCAGTTCCAGGGTCATGACAAATGAATTCTTTTCTGAAGGCGGAATTTACCAATGCAACCCTCTTTTCGGGTTACCAATTTATGTAAAGACTTATGAAGCGACGGTTGTTCCCGATGGCTGGATGTACGTCTCGAAGCTAGTTGAGGTCGTCGCCAGGGCGCAGAACGAAAAAAGGGCCCGAGAACAAGTCTCAGGCCCGAGTTTTTACTTCGACAGCATGGGAGGAGAGCCTGCCGAAGCCGTTAATTTAAGAGTTTATGGTTAACGAGTCCTAAACGGCTGGGATGCGCTCATAAGTGAGTTTTAGGTATACCGGAAATGCCGCGGAAACGTTCATTTCGCGTCGCTCCTAATAGGCCGCATGTTTCCAAACAGGGGCGCTCCTCGTCGCATTGAAGGTCACTTCCGGTTGGTTGGCGTTGTATTAATATGCCTTTTACGGCAAAAACGTCGCGGACCGAAAACCACTCGTTGAAATAAGTGCTGAACATACATGATCATCGTCGTCGAAGGCATAAGTGCTGCGGGCAAAACAACATGGTGCCAACACCACGCCGCACAGTATTTAGTCAAGGAAAGCTACCCCGCAAAGCGGCCCGATCGGCAAGCTGGACCCGGAGAGGCCGCCCGGATATGGACGGATTGGAACTCCAGGCGTTGGTCGGAAGCAGTTGCCATGGAGCGAGCTAACGGTGTCGCTGTTTGTGACACTGATCCGTTGAAGCTGCATTTCATCTGGGCGATGTGGCAGACGGGAGAGGTCGCTGAGCCTCATTGGATCGCGCAGCTAAAGTTTACCCGGCTGGCGCTCTATCATCAGCGCCTGGGCTTTGCAGATCGCTACCTGTTCAAGAAAATTGATCCTGACGTCGCTCAGGCTCAACGAGACCACGACGCCAGCAGATCGCGGCCCAACTTTGACTTACACCTTAGACTGAGCAACTCCATGGTGCTGTGGTACGAAACGCTCGCGGCGGTCATGCAAGATCTTGTCCGGTGGGAATTGCCGCAGAGGCTCCCTCAGACAGACGGCGCAACAAACCCATTCCGATACGACGTTGCAATGTTCGACAGGTTCGTCGAGATGCTCCCTCATCCAAGGCGCTAGCCTGGTGGCCGAACTTTGGTCTTCCGTGATTTATGAGCAGAAATATTGAAAGGCCCTAATGTTGACGCACACACTTAACCTCCCTAAACGCCCCCTCTCCCTGGCACGCGACGTGATCTCGACACCGCGGGCTTATTTCTGGTCCACGCCAATCATCCTGGTGCTGACAGTGTTCATATTTATTTGGGAAGCACCGGGCGTCTACCGCGACTTGCAAATCAGCCAAAACCCGCTGGTATTGGAAAGCGGTGACGTTCAAAATGGCCAGTGCACCACTCGCAAAGCTATCTTCACCGACTGCGAAGCGCGTCTGGTCTACAGCCACAACGGCAAAAATTACGATACCGATGTCGAGATCATGTTCGTCGATTTCCATATGGGCGACTATGAAACCGGCCTAGTGATTTCCGCAGAACACCCGGAATTAGCGACCATGAGCCTCGGCTTGGATAAGCTTTGGAACCGGATCATCACGCTGGCCGTCTTGACCGTGCTTTTGGGCGGGATGGGTGTTGGAATGATATTTTTTGCCTTGCGCATCTGGCGGGTCAAAGGGCAGTTGCGCAACCCGGCGTCTCTAGTGCCAGTGCCGGTTGAGATTACTGCATTCGATCGCAAACGCGACGTCCTCTCAATTACCTACAATGATAAGATTGCCAGCGATAAAACCGGACGGTCCTCCTACACCCGCATGAAGCACGGCGAACAACCGCTGATCATTGGGTCGGCCAATGGCCATTCCATCGGCTTAGCCGTCAGGCACGGCAAAACGGCCTTGCCGGTGCTGCTCGATAATCGTCTCCACCGCGTCTCGCTGGCAAATGAAGAGCGAGTGGCTGCACTGGCTCCGTTTGCTGATCGCGATGTCAACGGTCAGCGGCTGGTTCTAGTCGATACGCCGAATAAAACCATCTCGCTCTGGAGGCGACTTCAAACTGTCTTCGGGGTGCTGCTCCTCATTATCGTCGGCGTGCTCGGCTTCTGGCTTTGGTATGTGACGAGCTCCGAAACGCAGTTTCAGTCTCCGGGCATGGACATTAACAACCTGATGCCGGCGCCATTGAACGAATGGGGATGCGATCAGCTGAAGAAGCGTTTCGGTCAGGATCGAGCCCCGTTCGGATGCGTTGCCGCCGACTATACCAGCTGGAAATAGGGCCGCGGCTTGCTCGTAGCGAGCGGCTTTGTTGAGTGTGACTTGCGCAAGTTCCGCCGACAACCACGGATCCACATACAAGTCCTTCCTTATGAGACCGTGGCTCCAGCGGCTCCTGGAGTTGGGGGCGTGCCACGGAGGACTGTCGATGATAGGATACCAGCAATTCCGACGATGTTGGCACCATGAAACTTTGCAATGTCTACTTGGTTGACGACCTGTCGCAGCCATGTCCCCTTGTTGAGACGGGATACCGGGGGTGATGGAAATGATGACCGAAGTCGGACGTTTCGCGAAAAAAGCTCTGGTGACAATTCTTGTAAGTCGAGCGGCTTGCGGCGGCCGGAAACTAAGGTGTGAACGCGATCTGGAACCTCTCGCAGTATCATCGAAATAAGATCCCGTTCAGGTGTGCCCAGATGGCCTACAAGGCAGCTGAGGCAGTGAACGGGTCGGACAAGCTTTGACTTTGCCTCGTCAACGAACAGGCGCTTTATCCGATGATCGCCGGAATGCCGCGACACGACGACGAAGTTCTCATCCGAATGGCTGTCATTGACGCATTGGAAGACGCTGGGTTTGTCGTGATCGAGGCAGGAACTGCCAATGAAGCCCTCGATATCATCGAAAAACAGACGATCCATTTCCTGTTCACGGATATCCAGATGCCCGGCCAGCACTCAGGTATCGACCTCGCGCATGAGGTGGCAACTCGCTTTCCAAGGCCGGAATCCATTATCGCCTCAAGACGCGTCAGGCCGGACGATCAAGCTGCCGCCCTCGGCGAAGTGCTGACCAAAGCCGTATGACGGCTACATTATCGTAAAGCGCTTCCAAGCCTTCGCGTAGGCTCATCCGTTTGCTAAGACGACAGTCGGCTTCCATCCATCCGCAACTTTAAAATCAAGCCCTCTCTCAATCAGTCGTATTCGAGGCCCCCGCCCAGATGCCCAGCCAGGGTTCGGTTGCAAAGGTGTTGATATCACTCTTTGGCAAAGAACGTTCCGTGAATATAGCTTTGGATCAACTTGTTGCTGCGTAAGTATAATTGGGCAGGGCGACTTCGGCTGATTTGCGTCAATTCGGCGCCGACGAAATCCAGAGAACGCAAATATGCGTTCTTCCATCTGGTGATGGTATGCCTTTTGAGCCACTTACTGGGAATAGAAAATCCCGTACATCATGATGATCGCGTACAGAATAAACGCGCCAACTGCGATGCCGCCGATCACCATAACCACACCACCACCAGCAATAACCTTGCGCCGGTTCTTTGCGGGCGTGTCATTCGATGGGGCTAGTCCCGTTTCTGACTTTTCCATAGTCATGTCCTGCGCAACTGCTCGAATACGAGGTGCGGTCTCTGCTGAGACTGTTCGACTGCATGAGGCGATGGTTGTCCCGGCGTTGTATCGCCGTGGCCGGGAAGAATTAGCGCAAGCGCAAGGACGACGGCGAGAGCGACGATTAGGGCTGCTATTAGTTTGCCGTTGCGCATTGGGATATCCTTCAAACAACGAACTCAGACTTACGGCAAAAGTTCCCTGGTTCTTTCAATCTAAAATGGTGCGTTGATGGCGGCTCGCCTTTGTCGGTCGCCCGCAGTGTCCTGTTAGGACCGCATTCGGCACCTGGCGCGCGTTAACTGAGTGTTTACCATGCAGGAATCCCCTTGAAACTTTAGGGGGCCCATCGCGTTTGCCACCAGCAATATTGGGGAAACGCATGGACATCGATCGTATCGAGTGGCTGAGAGAGGCCCGCCAGCCCATCAGCTACCGCCGCATGTTTGGTCTTGTTGTGATGATAGTTGCCAGCTCCTCGTCGACTATGTCGGAGCGGCGAGCGGCCGAATATCTCAAAGAGGTGCTGGACGACGTTATGATGCTGGCGATGGCCAGTTCGTCGATTCTCACGAAAGCACGTATCGGTTTTGCGCATTTAACGGAGATTGTGACGGCTGCCGAGTGCCAGGGCGAACTCCAAGCTTCATAATCATGGGCCCTTGCCCGACGTGATTGGAACCCCAGGCCTCCTCAAGGCATCCGGCGGGACAGCAAATGCGACCACCCCGTCATACGCGGTAGGATGGTCGCGTTCAATTTGCTTTTATTGAGCTGGTGTCGTGGTCGAAGGCTGCGTTGTTGTCGGTTGTGTTGTTGTCGGTTGAGTTGTCGTTGGTTGAGTTGTCGTCGGAGTCGTAGTCGTGGTTGACGGCTCGGTCGTCGTAGCCGGCGGTGTAGTTGTTGTTGTCGCAGTGTCATTGCTCCCTGGCATCATGAAAATAAGCGCAAGGACAACAACCACGGCGGCAACTGCAAGGCCAATAAGGGTATTCCGGTTCATGCTGGATCCTCCTAAGTAATTTCCAATTAATGAAATGGAGCTCGGCGTTGAATTTTCAATCCACATTCGAAGTAGAGCAGCCCGGTAGCTCGCCAGACCTGCTGGATGTCGCAGGGTTCGAATCCTGCTCCGCAACCAATCTGCCCTAGTCGAACCCCATCGTCTCAAGTGGGGCATTCAGACGTTGTCCGCCGGTTGGGTGCAGATATCAACCGGAAAGCTCCATTTGGGTGGCGATGCAAGGTACGGCTGTCACAGAATTTAGATCGTGGATTTCCAAATATCCGCATCCAATATTGGAACAGCCTCATCGGCAGATAAAGCGCCGGCAGGCGCAAGGGTGCCAAGAAGAACCGTGGTGTTGATCTGTTCAGGTAGGACCTCGGTGTAGACCTGCTGAACTTGAAACCAGCCTTGTCCCAGCTGTTCCACGCGAACCAGTTGACCGGCAGAAAAGCCGGGAGCTGCGCCATCGGTCTCGATAATTGGATGCGGGCGGTCTTTCACCTGCAGCGCAAAGCCGACAAAATATCTCACATCTCTCTCCTTCGTTGGTTAGGGAATTTAGTTCTGATCGGTGACAGCTGGCAAGCCTACGCCGCTCATCGAAACGGGCTTGTAGTAGGCATTGTAGATCAGCAGAATCGAAACAGCGAAGAACGCTGCGACGATCAAGAACAACACGTTTCGCGCGGTCATTGATTGCCTATCGCTAAAGCGAGCGGCGCTGAAATTTCTGCGGGTAGGTGGTCTCGGGGAAGCGTATAAAGGTATCCAAGCGCCAGAGCCACGACGCCAAAAACCAGGTTAATCAGCCCGATTGCGAGAATTTCGTCATCCATCGTGGGTCTCCTCCACGGGGGAACCCAATTGATCGTCGAAAGTTCCGAAACGCTGGAAAGTCGCACGGTTAGGGCGTTTGTTTGACAACGACAAGCGAGGGCGAGGGTGTCAGGTCCGGCGGATCATGTTCGATCGCCAGGAGACTTAGCGCGCAAGCGACCAGCGCCCCAATGAACATCCAACCGTACGGCATTTGTGAATCCTCCAAACGCAGTTTGCGAGCATCACAGCCCGTGGCGGTTACCACCGGTTTAACCAACATGGTAAACGCCGATCACTTTGGGGCGGCCAAGTCGGAGTGGAGTGGCCTGACACCTCGCTTTGCGTAGCCAAACGGGTCTCAGCGGTGGATATCGAATTATCTTTGCCCTACTGAAGAGTATGCTCAGGTACCACGCCGGAAACTGCCCATCATGTCGCCAAGGTCGACTGTTTCTCTTTCGCAACTTGGCGACAGAAGATATTTACGGCCACTGCGAAGAATGTGAATGGGGATTCATCACCCCTGGTGACATTGAGGCGAATAGCGGTTTTCTGACGCTGCTTGACGACGACGACGCCGAATATGCGACGATGGAGGAAATATCTCGGAGCGTGTGGGCCAATTACACTTCGGTCTCGGTCGATGAGCGCCTTGAGTAGAGCAGCCCGCTAATTACGTCAGGCTCATAACCTGAAGGCCGCAGGTTCAATGTCTGTCCCACAACCAGAGTGCAGCCATAGAGACGCGGGCGGATAGAAGCCCTCTGTTGGCTGGTCCGGTGGCAATGATCACCGGATGAATTGCAGATCGGGCGACGGCTGCCTGAAATCGGTCCTCGTAAACTCTTGGGCCGGCATTAGGGCGCATCAACCAGGATACGGTCAACCGAAACAGACCTACTCAGCGCAGACCGGTTAATGCGCGTTTCCTGCCAGTCGGTTAAGCGTGGCGAGAAGTCCTTGTGAGCGCCTGGCCTTCGGGTCCGAGAGGGCAAAGATCAGGAAGGCAGGCAGTCGTTGCCTGAGAAGGCTGGGGGATGCCCAACCGTTCCATCCTGTACGCATCGCCTGCCTTTGCCGAAGCCTTGCGTTCCACGCGGGGTATTTATGTAGGCCTTGGTGGGCGTTCATTACGTTCCATTAGCCCCGCGCCTTCACTGCTAGCGAACGAGACTGATCCCTCATTTTGTCGGCCTCACGAGAGAAATCACGCGAGGCTTCGATGGAGCATCCAGCCACTCGATCCATTTGTCTCGTTCCTCGACCGTGTCGAAGAACCGCCAACGTTTGTACTCCTCATCGGTGGCCTCCAGCATCTCGCCGATTGACACTAGTTCCAAGGGGAGCGGCACCTCGTTGCCGTCAAAGCGGATAAAGTAGACCCCCTCCGCAGCGAGGCGAATAATTTGCCCCGTGCCATAACTTCCATCGGGGTCATCGACCGTGAAGTACATGCCAGTCAGAGTGTCGAATATAGGTTTGCTCATAGGATTCCGAACGCCATATGGGAATGTGGTGACTGTGAACTTCTTGGAGAGTCGGGCTTAACCGCCCGGTTCGCCGAGGTCCCGATTTGTAAGCTACCCGCGGCCCGTAGGCCAGCGCGGTAGCAATCCGGCCGGTCACCTTTAGAAGTTTGCTACCGTAGCCGCCAGGACCGTCTGGTCTATTCACTTCGGGTCCGCCGCGTTTAGTCCACTGGATTTCCACATTGTCACTGACAATGGTGCCCGATACGTCAAGTGTTCCTTCGAGCAACGATAACGCGCCGTATTTTACGGCGTTTGTCGCAAGCTCGTGGACAACCAGCGCAAGCCCCGTGGCGGCCGTCTCACCGACCCCCAGTCGAGGCACCGCTACCCTGATCCGCCCGGCGAACGCTCCATCATCGTCATATGGTGCCAACAAACGGTATAAATGTCGCCGAGCAGTGCCGCATTGCCCTGCCCGTTTGACAGCGGTCGCACCAGTTCATGAGCGCGCCCGAGTGCCGTCAGACGACCAGTAAGCTGTCTAGTCATGATTTCGACAGAGGACGAAGACCGCGAAGTGATCTGCGTCAGGCCTGAGGCGATAGCCAAAAGGTTCTTCACCCGATGGCTCATTTCGCCTGCAGGAAGCTCATGCCTTTCCTCGGCGTTTTTCCGGCCCGTCACGTCCAGAAATATACCTGTCATCTTCCTGTCTTTGATGCCAACGTCGTTTCCGCGTCCCCGTGCGGATATCCAGCGGACTTCCATGTCGACGATGATCCGGAAATCGATCTCGTACGGACCGATGACGCCCCTGGTCGCCGTAAACGCCGCCCGAACCCTGTCTCGGTCGGGCGGGATGTATTTTCTCCGAAAGCCGCTCGAAGGTCAGAGGTTGCTTTTTGGTGACATCCCAAAGCGTGTAGCCATGACTGTCCATGAGAAGTGCATCGGTATCCACCTGCCAGGACCAAAGAGCCACTCCCGCCGCCTCGAGCGCACCGCGAAGTTCGCGGGGCGACCAATCGGAATGATCGTAGCTGTGATCCTCGGACATGATCAGGCCCTCTTGCGGGTTTTCAAGGCAGGCTTTGTGGAGGCGCTCAGGCGATCCTGATCCTCTTTGGCAAGCCGCGCCTCGCGTAGGCGGAGTGTCTTTTCTTCTCGGGCCGTCGTCACATAATCAATCTCCTCGAACGCGTTTCCGCGCGCGAAAAATTGGGACTGAATATGACCGAAGGCGGCTTCGGCGTGTTCGCGGTGGTTATATCCGGACATCTGTCCTCCAATCGAGTGGGCTGAAAATGAAAAGGCCGGACAAACGTCCGGCCTTCAAAAAACTAGCTTCCCGCAGTGCCAGTACATCCGTGGTCAAAGCGGAAGCAGTCCAAATTAAGCAGCCTGGAGATTACAGGCTGACATCTTGCCCGACTTGTTGTCGCGCTCAAGTTCGTAGCCGATCTTTTGGCCTTCTACGATTTCGCGCATTCCGGCGCGTTCGACGGCTGAGATATGAACGAACGCGTCAGCGCCGCCATTGTCAGGCTGGATGAAGCCGAAGCCCTTGGTGGAATTGAACCATTTTACTGGCCTGTGGTCATGATGAACTCTTTCAAAGCAATGTTAAGCGACCGCAGGACTGGTGTCTTGCGGATGGTGATAGCGATTGATTTTGATAGGGAAGTTCGTTCAGGCGCGGTGCTAATCGCGCGGCAACCAAAGTTCAGCAAGCAAAAGATCGATAAACCACTGATAGCCCATATAGCGAACGAGGTCAACTTTTAGTTTCACCTGCAATATGCGCCGAACATTTCGAACGCACATTGAGGCATTCGCTTGATCCATGAAACTATCAGCGGTTCATCTTGGGAGGCAATCCTGTGCTGGCGGAAATGCAAACGAAAAAGCCTGCCGCGCGAGGAGGTGCGGCAGGCTTTGAATAACCGAACAGCGACAGCCCTCGGCGAGGTTGGCGCTGAAGCCAAAGGAATTTAGCTTGTCCACCACCCCATCGAAATCAGAGGTGATGAACGCGAAATGCCATTCGTTTCGATCGATAGTCGGGCTCCGCCGGAAGGTGCCTTCCGGGTAAACGACAAGGTGTACTTGAAGCCTTCCGCAGGCGAGCCAGCACCCTTTACTGGGAAGTTCGGGCAAGGAATCTCAGTGAGACCGAAAACGTCGCGGTAGAAGGGCAATTCGTCAGCGATTATAAGAAGACCCCGAACGGTCGTTTATCCCAACGATCATGGCCTGCTCATGTACACCTCATTGGCAACGACTGCTCCGCGGTTTTTTTCATGAACTGCCCTGATGGGCTGCCAGAATTAGAGAGAACAGAGGGTTCGGAAAACCAGAACCCGGTAGGATGGCAAGGAGTTTGGACGATGCGCGCAAGGTACATGCGAAGCATGGCGCGGCATATGGAGATTTCTGATCTTGAGTTCGACATGGCCAACATGAGCGGAATGAAGTCGCAGTTGGGGCCATACACCACGTCGGCCCGCTACGATGCCGAGCATGACGCCATCGTTGTGGTGCTTAACAACGCATCTTTCGTCGGTTTTCCCGTCGAGAACTGCAAGGGCTTAAAGGTGCCACCGCTTCGCAATTGAACAACGTCGTTGTCGAGGCCAAGGGTCTTGGGCTTCACTGGCCGGATATCGATGCCGATCTCTATGTTCCATCTCTGATGGACAAAATTTTGGGATCCAGGAAGTGGATGCAGCCCAATTGGGTTCGACCGGTGGGAAGGTAACGTCCGGCGCGAAGGCCGCTTCATCGAGACTTAATGGCTTAAGGGAGGTCGCCCAAAGAAGAATTTCGCTGCATAGTCCCTCCTTGAGGCCACCTTTTCAGGTGGTCCAGCCGGCAGGGTAATTCATTGGTGGCAGTAGCTAACTCATTGCGCAGTTGCTTTGATACTTGTTGTCAGCGCCGATTCTAGCATGGTCCTTACCGAAGCTGGTAGACGATCCATCACAGGTTGCTTTAACAGGTGACAGCCAGAAGATTTGTGGAGGTCCAGGGGGATACGACGGTTGCATTGCAAGTACATCGACGACCAAGCGAAATACATCAGGCAATGAGGCATTCATCGCAGATGACGCAGCCGTCGTCGTTCATCCAACCTATTCAACGCCCGGAGCCGAGGCAGATGCGGCTGTCTCCCTTTTCCTCGCATCCTTCCCAATAAATCGAAAGTGCCCCCAAAGAGGAACAAACGCGGCATCACGCCGTTCACGAAGAATTCCCACGGAGTATCTTGCATGGCACCTCGATCATTCTGGAAAGGCTACCTCAAGCTTTCTCTGGTGAACTGCGCGGTCTCCATGGTCCCAGCGACCACCGAGAGTGAAAAAGTACGGTTTCACACCCTGAACCGAGCCACGGAGAATCGTGTCGTCAGCCGCTACGTTGATTCCGTGACCGGCCGCGAGGTTGATGAAGATGACGAGGTCAAAGGCTTTGAGCGCGACGAAGACGAATACGTGATGCTTGAAGACGATGAGATTGACGCCGTCGCCCTAGAAAGCACCCGCACGATAGATATCGAGACCTTCGTCCCAAAAGATTCCATCGAATGGATCTGGTACGACACGCCACATTATCTGACCCCAAGCGACAAGGTCGGAGAGGAAACGTTCGCTGTCATCCGGGAGGCGATGGCAACCAAGGGTGTTTTCGGAATAGCTCGCCTTGTTATGTATCGGCGCGAACGTGCCGTGATGCTCCAGCCCCGCGACAATGGGATCGTCCTATGGACGCTTCGTTATGGCGACGAAGTACGTGACCCGACGGAATACTTTAAAGCGATCGGACCCAAAAAATCCCAATCCGACTACATGCAGCTCATGGAAAAGTTCATCGAGGCGCGCTCAACGCCATGGGACCCTTCCATCGTTGACGATCCGGTACAAGACCGCATTCTGGATATGATCGCGGCCAAGAAAAAGGGCAAACCGAAGACGAAGGCCGCCCCCAAAGCCGAGAGCTTGGGGCCTAGCAACGTCATCAACATCATGGATGCACTTAAAAAGAGCTTGGACGCGTCAAAGAAGAAAAGATGACGTCATGAACCGTTAGCTCGCCTTCCGGGTCGGAACCTTTTTCTTTGGTTGACTGTCAGCGCTCTTTGTTGATTTCTTGCTCGGCTTTTTGGCTTCAGCCTTGAGACCCGCACTCTGTCGCAAGGCATCCATCAGATTCACGACCTTCGTGGGTTCCGGAGCCGGGCGAGGCTTGATCTCCCTTCCCTCAAGCTTGGCCTTGACGACTTCCGTAAGCGCTTCTTCATAGCGGTCGTCAAACTTACTGGGATCGAATTTGCCCATCTTGCTACCAATAATGTGGTCGGCAAGATCGAGCAGTTCCTTTTCGATTTTCAGATGCGGCGTGTCGCTAAACGCCTCTTCTGCCGAGCGAACCTCGTAATCAAAATTGAGAGTTGATGCGACCAGCCCTTTTCCATGCGGTCTGATCAAAAGCTTGCGAATACGGCGGAACAGCACGGTCTCCGCGATGGCGGCCACCTTCTTTTTTTCGAGCCCGTCGCGGATTAAAGTGTAGACTTCAAGGCTCTGCTTATCCGACGGAGAGAGGTAGTATGGCTTGTCGAAGTAGACATCATCGATTTCATCGCAACCGATGAACATGTCCGCGTCGAGCGTCTTGTCAGCATCTGGGACCGCTGCGGCGACCTCTTCAGGCTCGAATACGACGTAGTGCCCGCTGGAATCTTCATAACCCTTAACCTGATCATCCCGCTCCACCACCTTACCGGTTTCGCTGTCAACGAACTCACGACGGACGCGGTTTCCAGTCTTACGGTTCAGGGTGTGGAAGGCAATTCGTTCTGATGTCGAAGCTGCAGTGTAGAGGGAGACGGCGCAAGTAAGCTGACCGATCTTGAGAAACCCTTTCCAGTTCGAGCGTGGTGCCATCTGTAGTCTCCCCTGCAAAAGAGAAAAATGCCCGCCAACAGCTTTAGTTCCTTCGAGGCGCTTCAGTTGCATGAGACAATGCACTTGCAAAAATTCCACTAACACTGTGCCGCATTTTGAAGCTGGACGAAACCATTCACCCCTACACGCTCGTAGTGCCGATCGACAGAACTACTCTGTCGTACCGCTTCAATTGATTTCGGAGGTGCGTAGACTACAACCTTGCAATCTATACGGTCTCAATAGCCGACCGCCAACCGACACCACCGGCAAAGGGGCTGGCAATCAATTTCCGGGCCGTTCATAGTATGAATACCTGACACGGACAGCGGCCTTAATCGGCTTCAACGCCACAGCTGGAGCCGGCGATGCGTAGACGCATTATCCTCATCTGAAGGACGGTCCGCGAGTGATCTTGTCCCCCGCTTGGCACCGTGATCGCGCCCAAGCTTCTTCGCGAGCTCGAAACACAGGGAAACACGCTCGATGTCCCCGATCATCCCTTGGTTGCATAGCGCTGTACCGTCTCGCCGATGGTCTTGACGATGACGTCGGACGACATGGCAACCACAGGCGGGATCCGGAGAACGTACCGCGCCAAAGCAAGGCCAAGGAGTTGGGTCGCCACCAGCCCAGCACGATCTGGCGCCGTTTCGGGCGGACCTGCGCGAGAGATCACTGGGAAAACCTGCTCCTGGAAAATATCGCGAATCCGGCCGGCCGCGTCGTCGTTTGACGCCGCCGAACGCAACAGAACCGGCAGCCCTCTGCCCGCCTGTTCTCCTTCCCATTGTGCGAGAAAATGGCGGACCAGTGCCTCGCCGATCCCGTCCATGTCGATGATGTCGAGATCTTGCAATTGAAGATTAGGCTCCGCGACCTGCGCGAACAATGCGTCCTTGCTGCCGAAATATCGGATGATCATGGACGGATCGATGCCGGCGCGGGCGCCTATGTCGCGGACCGTGGTCCTTTCAAACCCGTTGGTGCAAAACAGTTCTCTGGCTGCGGTTTCAATCGCCTTGCGGGTACGAATCGATTTGGGAGTGGCGCGTTGTACTGTCATGGGAGTTAATTTGCCAACAGATGTTGACAAAATCAAGTGGCTAAATTAGTCAACACTTGTTGGCAAATTTAAAGGAGCCGTTCAATGCTGCCCGTTGATATTCAAGTCCTGATCGTTGGTGCCGGTCCGACCGGCCTCGCCCTTGCCGCCCGACTGCAGGCGGCCGGCGTGGATCACCTGTTGATCGATGCACTGGAAGGCCCACGGAACACCTCGCGCGCCGCGGTCGTACACGCACATACGCTGGAAATGCTGGAGACGATCGACGCCGCCAGCATGATGGAGGCACAGGCGCTGCCAGTCTCCCACTTCACGGTGCGTGACCGCGGCCAGGCGCTGCTCGATCTAACCTTCGATTCTCTGCCCTCGCACTTCCGCCACCTGTTGATGATACCGCAATCGGCTACCGAAGGACTGCTTGCAATACGATTGAAAGACCTTGGCGGTGTGGTGCATCGCGGCACCGCCGCGCTCGCCGCAACGGCCACAGCGGGCGGCGCAACCGTTCGCGTCAAAACTAAGACGGGCGAACAGAGCATCCACGCGCGCTTCGTTGTCGCCGCCGATGGAATGCGCAGCGTGATCCGCGAGGCGGCCGGGATCGGCTTCGAGGGCAGCACATCGGGCGAGTCCCTCATACTCGCCGATGTACGGATGGACTGGCCATTTGGCACTCGCGAGGTCTCGATGTTCCTCTCGCCGGCGGGACTTGTGGTTGTCGCGCCGCTTCCAGGCGGTTCCTTCCGCGTCGTCGCGACACTGGACGATGCGCCAGAAAAGCCCAGTATCGACGACATCCAAAAGCTGCTTGATGCCCGCGGACCGGCTAAGAACCTACGCGTCACTGATATCGGCTGGTCTTCGCGCTTCCGTGTCCAACACCGGCTCGCCGAGACCTATCGCAAGGGGCCGTTCCTGCTGATCGGTGATGCCGCGCATGTCCACAGCCCGGCGGGCGGACAAGGTATGACCACCGGCCTGGTCGACGCGATCGTGCTCGGCGAGGCGCTGACACGCGTGGTACGTGACCATGAACCCGAAACCCTACTCGACGATTATGCCCGCATCCGCAGACCTGCGGCAGCGGACGTCTTGGCATTGGCCGGGCGGCTGACACGGATTGCCACGGTCCATTCGGTGCCACTGCGCCGGCTGCGCAACCTCGTACTGCGCGTCCTCGATCATGTGCCACCGTTCAAGCGCGGGCTGGCGCTCAGCTTTTCAGGACTTGGGCGCGCACGGTACAGCCTTCTTCCACGCGACTAGATGCTTCGAAACCAAGCGGGTTCACGTTCTAGCTGAGAGAGAGGGTAACGCCGAGGCGACGTCTGTAGTAAGGCGAACAAAGCTGCTGTGGATATACGATCCTGGCGGAAGGTTGCACGGTCGGAAGTTCCGGCACGAAAACCCGTCACGACAGGTACGGACGCAGTCTATGCTCTTGGAAAGATCTGAATTGATAAATCTTCGTCCTTATCGCGTGACAACCATTTCCCGAAATTGCTTCCGTCGAGAAACTGACTCTGATTGATTAAGGGCGTCTGCTTGCGGCAGCACAAGATGCATGGCGGCTCGTATCGTAGTCAAATTTCTCATGATCAAGGCGTGACCGGGGCGCTGAGGTAAACAAATGAAATTCGTCGGTCAGGCGGCGATTGTCCGACCGCTGCGTGGTCGCGGTCTTGCCAACTTCCTTGCTGCGGTTTTTAGCATAACCGCATCAGATTCACCGAGAGTGCTTCGGGCAGCTTCAGTAAGGTTGATGGAAACGAAGTCGGCACTGATCTCCTCAGGTTCGATTCGGATTTGCCGTTCGCCATCTGCCATCGGCATGAATATCCCGACCCGCAAGGATGGCTTGGAACGCTTCAACCGCCGGACGATCTGCCGCGCATGCGATTTTGAGTTCCCATTGAGAAATGTGACGAGCACCGTATCTACTCCGTTAGTTGTCAAAGCGTTTAGATTGCGCCCACCACTCACGCTGTATTCGGCCAAAACAACTTCTGCACCCTGAACAGCCAAGACCTGTGCCACCATCCCAGCTGCGGCATCGTCCAAGACGCCTCTTCCACCGAGGCATACTATCGACCGGCCTTTGCCGTCGGGAAGTTCCAGGCCGTCTCCAACCGGCTTGCCTTCATCCAGCTTTTCTTCCTCTTCTTCGTTCTCTTCTTCCTCCGCAATATCGGCGAGATTGCCGATCAGTATTTGAGTGCTGGAAGCAACCAAGGCAATCTGCTGTTCGGTCATGACTCCTCGCTGGCGATCCAACTCGCCGAGCATTAAAGCCGGGAGGCCGACCCTTTCGTAATAGTCGACAAGATATTCGTTCTCGAGGAACTCCTCTGCGTTGTCCGTGGCTTCGCTCGGGTCACCAGAAAGCAATCTCTGGTAGAGTTTCTCCTGAGGCTGGAGGACAGGTTCATTTCCAAGGAGAACGTCGAGAAAGCTGAACTGTGGAACGTACCTTCCCAGGACGACCAGACAGACCGTCAGTGGCGTCGACAGCATCAGACCAAGGGGACCCCATAACCACGACCAGAAGATTGCTGAGATGATGATTGCCAGCGGAGACAGACCTGTATGGCTGCCGTAGAGCCATGGTTCGATCACGTTGTTACTGATCAGCTCGGTCGTGATGAACAGCGCGGCGACCCAAGCAACGAGCGACCAGCCCGGCGAGATCGCCAATGCCAGGAACAGCGGCAGGACCATGCCGATCACCGGGCCGATATACGGCACGAATCGTAAAACCAGCGTCAACAGTCCCCACAGGACAGCGTTTGGTATACCAAGCAGCCATAGACCAATAGTAATCGGGACAGCATACAGGGCGTTTACTACCAGTTGCATTAAAAGATACTTTCCTACTCTCTTGCCTGCATCCTGAAGTGCCGCCGTTGTTCGATGAAGATCGCCCAGACCGACCAAGCGGATGAACCTGTCCCGAAGCTCCTCTCGTTCCAACAACATGAAAATGACCAAAACGATGACGAGGCCGGCAGTCGCGAAAGGGCTGATTAGCGGGAGAATGACATTAACAAGCGTTTCGATTGGCTTGGAACGCGTAACAATCTCAACTGGTAGGGGTTCGGGATTTGTCGGGGCGGTCGTAGACGGATCTCTATTTTCCGCCGCCCTATTCTGCATCTCGGTTCCGACCCGCTCCACTACCTTGCTCAGGTGCGCCAGTACTCCATTTCCCGATCCGGCTTGGCTGAGGGCATGCACTTTGTCGACGATGTTGCGCTGATAGGTAGGAATATTCTCCGCCAAATTCGAAACCTGTCCGGCCACGACGAAACTGAATGCAGCAATCATAAAGAATGCGGAAGCGACCGCTAAAATGACCGCTGCAATTTTCGGCACGTATCGCTTCCTGAGAAATGAAACGATAGGCGCAAGCGTAAAGGTCAGGAGAAGTGAGAGGGCCAGTGGCACGAATATTTCCTGGCCGACCCGCAAGGTGACCGCAACACCAACCAGAATGAGGATCATCCGCCCCGATAATGCCGTGTTTGCCAATGGACCATGACCTGGAACCGCGCTGCGGTTATCTATGGCCTTTGATGGTTCCGCGCTCAATGGGCGCCTCCTTGTGATTTGGATGCCACGACTATTTGACACATGCATGCTTAGATACGGCAGCATCGAGCATTATCGAGACGGCAACCAAAATATAGGCGTACCCGTATTGCAAAGCCGCATAACAGAGAGGTTCATGGCGCGCAAATCAAGCCGTCAGTGTTGCGCTCTCAAGGGTGGACAATATCATTTTCAGCGAATTACACCTGGAATAAGACTTGGAAGCATCTTTTCGCTTTCCAGCGTGCGAGCGGTCACGAGCCATGTCGATTTCTCAATTCACCGAAACAAAAATTCCGGACGGCAAGAATGCAAGTTCTGTCGAAGCAGTCGTTGGCGAGCACTCGCGGTTGATCGCCTTGAGTGGCCAAAGACGTCGCGCCCTTGGAGAATACCGGTTTGAATCTCTTGGCGATCAGCCGCCGTGACAAGCGGTTTACGGTACGTTAGGCGAGATCAAGATCCGCAACGGCGATCTCGTTGTATTGCAGAAACACCCGCAAAAATTGCTTGATTTGCTACGCGGATGGGGATTCTTGCAGTCGGTGGGCATCTAAAATTTGGAAGTGTTCGTAATGGCATAGTTCCGTTTCTTAATCTTGTTGCTGCGACGCCTTCGGTTGTGTGCCACTAGCGACCGCGTTGTTCGGAGCAGCCTTCCTCATGTTTGTGACTGGATCGGTTTCACTTCGCGACATCTACAGTCATCTGGACGCCCCTATGCTCATCATGCTCGCTGCTTTGATCCCGATCAGCGACGCGCTGAAGACGACCGGTACAACCGATGTGATCGCCCAACTTGCTTTCTCGAACCGCGGAGATGCTGCCTCCTTATGGGGCTCTTGCACGTATCTTAGTTGCCGCCTTGCAGTTGCGCCATTCCTGAATAACGCCGCAACAGTGCTGGTCATGCTTCCGATCGCCGCCCCCTCTTGCGGAGAACCTCGGCTTTCAACCGGATGCGTTCTTGACGGCTGTCGCCATCGGAGCCGGCTACGACTTCCCGACCCCGGTCGGTCACCAGTGCAACACTGCGGTTATGGGACCAAGCGGTTATCGCTTCGGGGATTACCCCCGTGGGGCCTCCCTCTTTCAATTATCGTCCTGCTTGTCAGCGTGCCGATGCTCTTGCTTTGTTTGGCCGATATAGCAGGATGATACTGCATGTTGGCAGGCCGTAGTTGGCTCCGACATTTTAATCCCATACTGACATCGGAGGAGGTACATATGGAACCGCTGATCGGACTGAACCAAAAGCCACTGGCCGGGCAAGCGCTGGGAGATCAGGTTGGGCCTCCACTTCCGACCACCTCATCCGAAAAGATAAATGCGGTCATCCACTACTACCGTGGGGAGATGGGTCGCATGACCGGTTGGCGAGATCGCTTGGACCGGACCTCAAATTGGGCCATCACGGTTGTTGCGGCATTGCTGTCGATCTCGCTATCGACGCCGACTTCCCACCACGGCGTCATTCTGTTCGGTATGCTACTAGTATCATTGCTCTTGATCATCGAAGCTCGGCGCTATCGGTTCTTCGACATTTACAGGGGTCGCGTGCGCCAGCTAGAGCGTTACTACTTTGCACAGGTTCTAAGCCCGCAGGCTGAGCTGAATTCGGATTGGGCGGCCGCAATTGCCCAGAGCCTTCGCAAGCCGACTTTTCTTATCAGCTACCGAGAGGCGCTTATTCTGCGCATTCGGCGCAACTACTGTTGGATGTATCTTATATTGATCTTGGCATGGGGTTTAAAAATCTCCTCACCGGTATTGCTTCCTGACGATACTGGAGTTGCCCCATAAAAACCGGACAGGATCAGATTTCTGTTTGACGGTTTAAGAACTCACGCGGGGATCGATATCCCAAAGCCTTGTGCGGGTGAAGCGTGTTGTAGTGCTCGAACCA